>JAZRAC010000016.1:0-149149 GCA_045634365.1 Bacteroidaceae bacterium
CGAGGCGCGTGCGCCTCGGCTGTTTGTGTATATTATATAAAAAAGGATACAACACATTGTTTTTTTAATTAAAAAACATACATTTGTATTCAAAATGCAATATTTTAAAAATTTAATTATAAAAGCAAGTTTATGAAACGACTACTTTCAGCAACCATTGTTGCACTGATGGTTCTCTTGCCATCAATGGTACAGGCTAAGGTAATCCACTTATTGCCAAAGCCACAGAGTGTTACAGAGACAAACGGCACCCCGTTTGCCTTGAACCGTGCAGTAACCATCACCGATGCGACCAATTGTGTCGCCTTGCGTAAGTTCTTCACCGACAATGGTTGCGAAATTGCAGCCACAGGTGGCACACCCGTAACAGTGGCAATTGTCGAGAGCATCGACGGTACATACGACTACACCCTTGAAGGGTTCGACAACGAGTCGTACACTCTCACCGTTACAGCAGACGCAATAAATATTACAGCCGTAAAACCCATAGGTGTTATTCGTGCAGCACAAACGCTCGTACAGCTTGCCGAGGGTTACGACAATGACACAGCCACTATTGAGACCGTTGAAATTAAAGACTGGGCAGCATTCAAACTACGCGGATTTATGCACGACGTAGGCCGCTCGTTCATAAGCGTTGATGAATTAAAAACACACATCGACCTTTTGTCGCGTTTCAAAGTAAACTGCTTCCACTGGCACTTCACCGAGAACCAAGCGTGGCGTTTCGAAGTAAAAGGCTACCCCCAACTTACCGACGCATCATCAATGACACGCTTCGCCGGCAGCTACTACACACAGGCCGAGTGTAAAGCCGTTGAGGAGTATGCAACGGAGCGCGGTGTAATAATCATCCCCGAAATTGATATGCCCGGACACAGCGAAGCGTTCAAACGTGCAATGGGATACTCTATGCAGACAGACGAGGGTGTGGCAGTGTTGCAGACTGTTCTTAAACAGATTGCCGAGGTATTCCCCAACGCTCCATATATACACATTGGTGCCGACGAGGAGACTATCACCTACCCGAACTTCCTGAAAATAATGACCGACACTATCCACAATCTGGGTAAAAAAGCTGTTGTGTGGAACCCCATCAGCGGAGTAAACATTGCCAATACCGAGGCTGATATGACACAAATGTGGAGCAGCCGTGGTACAAAAATTACCGGCAAGGCCAATATAGACTGCCGCTACAACTACACTAACCACTTTGATGTTTTTGCCGATGTTGTGGGCATTTACCGCAGCAACATCTACTATGTGGAGAAGGGTAACGAAGAAGTTGCCGGCACAATCTCGGCCTATTGGAACGACCGTAAGACCCCCACAGAGGAGGATATTGTGAAGCAGAATAATATGTATGCCAACGTTATTGCAAGCGCCGAGCGTGCCTGGATTGGCGGTGGCAGACAATATATAGAAGCAGGTGGCACAATGTTGCCCAACAGCGGCGAAGAGTTTGACGAATTTGCCGACTGGGAACGTCGTTTCCTCTTCCACAAGAACAACTCTTTGGCCGAGCAACCTATCCCCTACGTTAAACAGACAAACGTACGCTGGCGCATCACCGACCCCTTCCCCAACAACGGTAATTCGGCAACGGTATTCCCACCCGAAGAGGCCGGAAAGAGCACAAGCACCGACCTGCTCGATGAATCCTACACCTACAATGGCGCAACCTACTACACAGGAATGGCCACAGGCGCCGGCATTTATCTGCGCCACACTTGGGGCAACAACATACTGCCCACATACTACGGCAGCACCAACCACAGCAACGCCACTGCATACGCCTGGACCTACGTTTACAGCCCCACCACACAAACAGTGGGCGCACAGATTGAGTTCCAGAACTACGGCCGCAGTGAGAAGGACAAAGCACCCGACGCCGGCAAATGGGACCGCAAAGGCTCCGACATTTGGATAAACGGCGTTAGAATAGACCCACCCGTTTGGGACAATACAGGTATCAGCATCGACAACGAGAAAGATCTCAAAAACGAGAACTTCACAGCCCGTGAGCCCATCGCCGTTACACTCAACGCCGGTTGGAACAAGGTATTCATCAAACTGCCATACGTTGGTGCCGACGGCGTGCGCCTCAACAAATGGATGTTCACCTGCGTATTCACCGACACAGAAGGCAAGAATGCCGTTGAAGGCCTCATCTACTCGCCCAACCAATGCAAAGACGATGCAACCGAGCAGGTTGCAGCCAAAATAAGCGAAATGAAGCGCGACCGCGGAGCCTACATAGGCACAGGCGTGGGATTGTGGCCCGAAAGTGCAGCAACCGCCATCGATGCAAAAATCGCCGCGATTGAAGCAACCTATTCCACCGAAATGACAGCCGCAGAGCGCGAAGCACAGATAGCCGAACTTACAACAGCATGGGCAGCCTTCACAACCTCGCTCGCAGCCGATAAAATGAACCAACCGCAAGAGGACAAATACTATCGCCTGTACACACCCTTGCGCGGGAATCGTTACCCCACCGGTCAGGGAGAAGGAGCGGCATTGATTGGCGAGCAGAATCCCTCGACAAACGCTTCTATCTGGAAGTTCGAAGCTAATACCGACGGTTCTTTCAACATAGTAAACTTTCACGACCTCACATACATCTCTCCCGCAAGTGCCAACAACACAGCACTTAACACAGTAAAAGCAAAGCCCACAGCCGGATGGACGCTGAAACCTGCCGACGAAGCAGGCTACGTTATTATTGTCAGCGGTTCGGCACAATTCAACCAGACAAACAGTTCCAACCAAGGGTATAATGTCTACAACTGGGGTAGCGGAACAAACCTTTCCGACACCGGTTGCAAATATATTGTGGAGGAGGTTGAGGTAAACCCTGAGGAGGAGGGTGCCGGTGTTGCAACAGAGACTCCCGCACCCTTCAAGACCACAACCATCGTAAATGGCCAATTTGCACAAGGTACCGTGTGGTACACTATGCAGTTGGGAGCCTCGCAATATATAATATCGGACAATGGAGAGGCAAGCAGCATAGCTTTTCAAACATCGCAAACAAGCCTTGAAGATGCCGACCTATGGTGCTTCACCGGAAACAGCGAGGATGGATACAAAATATACAACAAACAGGCAGGCCCCACCAAGATTCTTGCTTCGAGTTCCACAATGGGCACTTTGAGCGGATACGGCGGCACCGGTGGCTCCACATACCCCACTATGCAGAATGCCGACGAATTACCCGAAGGCTATGTGGGTTCTTGGGATTTACAGCCATCCGACTTATTGGCCGACACTGAGGGGTTTTTCCTCATACTCCACGGCACCAACTATGCTGTAAACAATTTCGGCGGACGAGGATATTTGGCTTTTTGGGCCGAAGGTAAGGATGCTAATTCTACCGTAACTTTCACCTTTGCCGAGGCTACCATAGAGATTAAAGAGAGCACCGGTGAATTCACCGCAAGCAACAGCAACAAGACTTGGCATTCAAAATGGGAGAGCGAGCAGCTACCCGGCCTCAGCCTCACCCTGAATGCCAACAATATGCAAGCAACAAACGGCTACCTAACAGTCTATTCCGGCCAAAGCCAATCGTGTACTCACACTCTCACAGCACCCGAAGGATGCATTATTGCAGAATATAGTTTCGACTTTGTGAATCTGAACTCCGATGCTTCATATTCACTCACACTGAATATCGACGGAAGCAACTACACAACCTCGGCAGAAAAACAATCGATAAAAGTGGAGGGCGGTGAAGCCCGCAGCACAATGTTCACCCAAACGGGAGCAAACAAAGGTATTACATACAGCAACTATCTGGTTACGGTCCGTCGCTTTATGATGGAGCCCGAAGAGCAATTTGATGTATTTATTACCACTGCAACCTCTATCCCCTACCGTATTCCCGCCATTGCCAAAGCACAAAATGGCAACCTCATTGCTGTAGCCGACTACCGACACAGCGGTGCCGACATTGGAATGGCAACAAACGGCCGAATAGATATTCACGGCCGCATAAGCAAGGATAATGGAAAAAGTTGGGGCGAAATATTCCCCATCATAGAGGGACAGGGTGCCGCAGCAGCAGATAACAATTCAATGTACGTTGCATTCGGCGACCCCTGCTTGGTGGCCGACAGCGAGAGCCCCAAAGTGATGTTGCTCACCTGTTCGGGCAACGTCAGCTTCCCCAACGGACAGCGCAACAACCACCAAGGCATCGCACGCTTCTATTCAGAGAACAATGGTGAAACTTGGGGCGAGCCCGTCGATATTTCGGAAAGCATTTACTGCCAATTCGACGAGCGTGCCGACGGCGGCATACGCTGTATGTTCATCGGGTCGGGCAAAATTTCGCAAAGCAAGAGAGTGAAGGTGGGTAACTACTACCGCATATACTGCGCCCCGTTGGTTAAACTTGCCGATGGGTCCAATGTAAACTTTGTTCTCTACTCCGACGACTTTGGCGGCAGTTGGAAGGTTTTGGGCGGTGTTGAGAATTCCCCAATCCCAAGCAGTGGCGATGAGCCAAAAGCCGACGAATTGCCCAATGGCAACATAATCATAAGCTCGCGCACATCCGGCGGTCGTATATACAACATCTACACCTTCACCGATGTTAATAGCGGCGAGGGCAGCTGGGGCACAGCAGCGTGGTCCAATGCCAACAACAACGGTACAATAGCCGTATCGAACAGCACAAACGGCGAGATTATGTTCCTGCCTGTCACCCGCAAAGAGGATGGCAAAGATATGTACCTTATGTTGCAGTCGGTACCCTTTGGCAGCGGTCGCACCAATGTAGGTATCTACTACAAGGAACTGGAAGGCCTTGCAGACTTTGTCAATGCCGACAGCATAGCAAAAAATTGGGACGGCTCGCACCAAGCAAGCTATTTAGGCTCGGCCTACTCCACTATGTGCTGGCAAGCCGACAGCACTCTGGCCTTTGTCTATGAGGAGGAGACGCACAGCAATGCTTCGCGAGGCGGATACACCATTGTGTACAAGAACTATTCAATAGAGCAGATTACCGACAGTGCCTACTCCTACAACCCCCAAGTAAAAGCACACGACATTGTGAAAGAGGGCGTAGATGCATTGAAAATTCAGGCAGGAGAGGGCAAATATGTGGGCGAATACAAGGCAGAGGCTGTTGAGAATGTAGACAATGCCATAGAGGCCTATAAAGCCAACCCCTCGGACGAAACATACATTGCCATAAACAATGCATTGGCACAGGCTGCACGCATCGAGGTTGAGAGCGGGCAAATTTACCGTTTGCGCAACATTGAGCGCAACAGCGGAGCACTCTATCTGGCTCCCGAGAGCACACGCTTCACAGCCGCGACAAGCAACGTTGGCAATGCCAACCAGATATTCACATTTATCCCCGCCGCAAATGAAGAGGAGTACTATCTCTACAATCTCAACTACGGCCTCTATCTTGGCAAACTCACAGCACAAGAGACACAGCCTGTGGTTACCACAAATACCGAAGAGGCCGGTACCTGGAAAATAGAGAGCAGCGCCGACGGAATAAGCAAGCCCATTAACGTAAACCGCGCAAGCGGTGGCCTTGACGGCCTGCACCTTGCTGGCGACAGCCAAAGACTTGTACCTTGGTACAGCACAGCCGCAGCTTCGCAGTGGTACATTGAAATTGTCAACGAACTGCCCATTGTAATTCCTGCCGATGGCTATGTGACAGCCAATCTGCCCTTCGCTGTGCAGTTGCCCGACGGCGTTAGCGCATACACACCCGTTGAGCCTACCGAAATTAACGACACAGAATGTATGTACATTGAGGAGGTGGGCAGCACAACAATACCTGCCAACACTCCTGTGATACTCTCGGCCGAGGCCGGCACTTATATGGTACAATTCATTCTCGACACAACAGCAAAAACAGAAGAATCTGCGTGGAAGGGAACCCTGTGCGCCGAGACAATAGCGGGAACCGTTTATACACTCTCGGGAACCGACCTTGTAAAAGGCACCAACGTGAGCGTTCCGGCCAATAGTGCCTATTATGCCGCCGAACTTTCTGCCGACAGATTGCCTCTGTCCACAGAAAAAAGCACAACCGGCATTGAGGATATAACAGCCGACAAAGTGAAGGAGAGTGATAAATTCTACGACCTTAAAGGCCGCCCCGTAGCAAAGCCCGAAAAAGGTATATATATAATAGGTGGCAAAAAGGTTCTTTTTGAGTAAGAAATAAATCTTTCTATACATAAATTTGGCGAGCAACAAAGCAAAAAGTGCTGTTGCTCGCCAAATTTTATTCCAAAACTATAAGCAGGTTTAATATAACAAGCAAAGGTTCGGATGTGCACATCCGAACCTTTCTTTATTTATGCCATAGCATTAACTATCTATTTGAAATACTGCAAATTCTCGAAGCAAGGTTTAAGCTCGCCACGCTCAATTTTATGTACAATCTCCACCACACGGTCGTTCATGGGCGTGGGGAAACCAACAGTTCTTCCATACTCCGACACGGCGCCACGCAACATAGCAAAACTGCGGCGTGTAACAGCAGCAATAACAAGCACTATTGCACCTGCAATCATAAACCTCACACCGGCAAACAGCATCTTCTCGGCTGTCATCTGCGGCAATATACCAAATTCCTCAAAGCCCAACTTAATCAGCGGATAGGCCCAGCCCCATGCCACCGCAGCCGACAATGCAAACAGCGCAACCCACACAGGGCGAGTAAACAAAGAATCCTTTTTACTTTCCATAGAAAAACAAATATCTGGAATACTTTACAAAAATAGATACAAACGAGCGAGATTAATGAAACTTGTTTCAATTATTTCACAGCGAGTGCAGACTATTTTCGAGATTTATCTCAAAAACAATAACAAACTAGCAAAAGAGTACATAATTTGCTTGTATTTCTCGCTCATTTGTTTATTTTTGCATATCTCACACTAATACGATATGAAGAAAATTAAAATCGGACTACTCACCAAAGTAGTCATTGCTATTGTAGCCGGCATCATCTGCGGATTCGTTCTACCCGAGTGGCCACAACGCCTCTTTGCAACATTCAATGCCCTTTTCAGCAACTTCTTAGGGTTCTTTGTACCATTGCTCATTTTAGGCTTAATAGTTCCCGGCATTGCCAACGTGGGCAAGAACGCAGGCCGTTTGCTAGGCATCACCCTAGCCATAGCCTACCTGTTCACAATATGTAGCGGCATATATTCGTGGGGCTGTTGCGAAGCCATCTACCCCACTCTACTGAAGAATGTCACCATTGAAAAAGTAGAGGGTGCAAGCAGTGCCATTGCCCCATTCTTCACCATAGAGATACCACCCATAATGGGAGTTATGAGCGCACTCACTGCAGCCTTCATCATAGGTATTGGAATAACCATTGTGGGAGGAGAAACAATAAAAAAAGTATTCGACGACTTCCAGGAGATAATAACACTCACCATAAAGCGCGTAATAATTCCTTTGTTGCCGGTATATATATTCGGTATATTTCTTGCAATAACAGCCGACGACCAGATAACAAGCGTGCTCGAAGTTTTTCTTAAACTCATAGTTGTAATTTTTGCATTTACTGCCGTGCTACTTCTGCTGCAATTCTGCATTGCCGGCATAGTGGCAAAGCGCAACCCCCTGAAAATGTTGCACACAATGCTCACCGCCTACTTCACTGCGTTGGGCACACAATCATCGGCAGCAACAATACCGGTAACATTGCAACAGGCCATAAAGAGCGGTGTAAGCCCATCAATCGCAGGCTTCGTGATACCTCTTTGCGCCACCATACACCTTTCGGGCAGCACTGTGAAGATTACAGCCTGCGCCATAGCCATTATGTCAATCACAGGCATGGATTACACAGCCGCCAGCATCATAGGCTTCATCTTCATGCTCGGAATTACCATGGTTGCAGCCCCCGGCGTTCCCGGTGGAGCCATTATGGCAGCCATTGGTATTTTGCAATCGATGCTCGGCTTCGACGAAACAGCCATAGCACTTATGATTGCGCTCTACATAGCAATGGACAGTTTCGGCACTGCAACAAATGTAACGGGCGATGGCGCAATAGCTGTTATTATTGAAAAGATAAGCAAGAAGATAAAATATTAAAGACATACACAATTATATGAATTTTTCATATATTTATATATCTTTGCCAAAGATTATGTAAATTATGTGTAATAGTGCATTTTGCGAAAAACTAACCATAAATATATAAAGTATGAAATTAAGACATTTACAACAAGGCATTGCAATTGTCCTTGCCCTGATTCCGCTTGCAATTACAGCGCAATCTGAATTTACGGTGGTGGACAATGTGAGAGAGAACCCCGACAATGAACCGGCACCCGTGCATCCGGTTCCAAACAAACGACAGATTCTTTGGAACGAAACAGAGTTCTACGCCTTCTTCCACTATGGTATAAACACATATACCAACAAGGAGTGGGGCTATGGTGATGAGGATCCCAACCTGTTCGCACCCACAGCTGTACCCAACCCCAGACAGTGGCTCGAAGCCGCAAAGAGTGCGGGTATGAAGGGTGGTATCGCCGTTGTAAAACACCACGACGGATTCTGCTTGTGGCCCACAGCTACCACAACACATAATGTATTGGCATCGAGCAACGCCAATGCACAAGCTACCAACATTCCCAAAGATTTTGCCGATGCAGCAAAGGAACTCGATATGAAATACGGTTTCTATGTATCGCCCTGGGACCGCAACAGCGGATACTACGGCGACGGCACAAACAACTATGTGGAGAAACTCTTCATTCCCCAATGCAAAGAGCTTGCAGCCTACGGCGATGACCAGTTTGAAATGTGGTTCGACGGAGCAAACGGCGGCGACGGCTACTATGGCGGAGCAAGAACCACACGCAGCATCGACGCCAGCACCTATTACGACATACCGAACTTGCGTTACGAAATTCACTCGATGTGCCCCAACTGTTTGATGTGGGGTGTGGGCGATGAGGCACGTTGGATTGGCAATGAAGCCGGCTGGGCTGGCGAAACCAACTGGCAGACACAGAACCGTCGCAGCCGTGGAGAAGCTCCCAACACCGAGGGTGCCGAGAACGGTTGGGCTTGGTTCCCAGGCGAGAGCGATGCCAAAGCTACCACAAAAGGATGGTTCTGGCACGAGGGCGAGGGCGTACTGTCGGCAGAGCGCCTGTTCCAGATGTACTTGGAGACCGTAGGCCGTAACGCCACACTCATTCTTAACCTCCCGCCCGACAAGAGCGGTTCATTGCCTGCTGCAACAGTCAACCGCATGAAGGAGCTTGGCAATATGCTTTCATCACGCTTTGCCACCGACCTTGCAAAAACAGCAACCGTAACCGTTTCGGACACACGTACTGCCGGTGCTGCACGCAACTATGAGGCCGGCAACATGATTGACGGTGACAAGGATACCTACTGGGCCGCAAACGACGGCAACAAGAGCGCAACCATAACATTTGCGTGGGACACACCCCAGACCGTGCGCTATGTATCTATGATGGAGTACATCACACTGGGACAAAGAGTAAAGGGCTTCACCATTGAAACATCGGAAGATGGCGCAACCTGGACCAAACGTGGCGGCGGCATCAAATGTACCACCATCGGTTACAAGCGCATAATACCCCTCAATGGCAGCACAACTGCCAGCTACGACAACGGATACACCGCAAAGTATGTACGCATAACCATTACAGACAGTAAAGCGTGCCCTACACTGCACACAGTAAGCATCTTCTAAAAAATGAGCATTATGAAAATCAACAGATATATATCATTCCTCGCAGCGTTGGCATTTCCATTTGCTGCAATGGCTCAAACAACAATAACGTTTGACACCGATGAGGCAGAATACAAATCTATCGGCGTGTATGACACCTGGGAAGAGTCGCCCTTCCGCACCAACGAGATGACCGGGCGCACCGCAGTCGTTACCAACTACCTGAACCAGGTTGACGACCTTTTGGGCGAAGCCCCCAATGCAACAGACAAGATGCTTGCCGTGCAACGTTCACGTTTCGGCAGCAACACATTCGGTGTTCGCATTGACCTTAAAGAACCAATTGACCTAACCCCCACTGCAAAGTATGTTCACGCACTCATATACAAGCCCGTCGCAGGCCGCACAATGCTGGTGGGACTCGGCAAACGTAACGACCGCGAACAACAGCCACAGGACGTCGAGCAGTTCTGGGAGCTCTCTTCGACCGACCTTGTTGCCAACAAATGGCAGGATGCCGTTTACACCATAAAAGGTGCCGGCAACATAAGCATTTACAGCCTTGTATTCGTTGTTGACTGCGAGGCACCCCACGACCTCACCGAGGACTTCATCGCCTACGTGGACCAGATTGAAGTAAACAACAGCCCTGTTCAGCGCATCGTTTACACCGACTACGCATTGAACTTCGAAGAGAACGCCAACAGCACCCACGGCTCACGCTGGATAAAGAGCATTGCATTCAACGGCTCGGCCGACGGCAACCGCGAGATTGTGCTCAACACAGCGTCGAACAAGAAGATGTACTACAACCGCACCGAAGACAAGCCCTTCGCTGCAAAAGCCGGTGAAACCATCACACCTACATTTACTATGAACGGCAACTGGATGAACGGTTTTGTTTACATTGACCGCGGCAACGACGGCCGTTTCCACGCAAACGTGAACGATGATTTAAGCCTTGCCGATGGTTCCGACCTTATGACCTACTCATTCTACAATGGCAGCACCAATGGTGATGCAGCCGGCAAGAACAGTGCCGGTGCAACAATCTCCGGCGGCTCACGCAACGTGCTCAACCCGCCCACGTTCCAAATTCCCGCCGACCTTGAAAATGGCATCTACCGTATGCGTTACAAGATTGACTGGAACAGTATAGACCCGGGTGGAAATTCAGACCCCAACAACACCATCACTGCCAACGGCGGTGCAATAGTGGATGTTCTTCTGAACGTACACGGCGAAACAACCACAATCTCGGCTCACCAGCGTAACTGCGAACTCATTTCTGCCGAAACCGGAGAGGGCCTTGGCGGAACGGTTGTTCCCTTCGGAAAGAGCTACAAGATTAAGGTTGTTCCCTCGGGTGGCTTTGCATACCGTGGCGTTACCATCGTTCACGGCTACAACATTGCAATCGACCCCAACCAGAACTATGCAATTACCAGCGAGCAATACATACACGGCAACAAACAGTACTCTATCGACTACATTCCCGCCGACCTTTTTGACGATAATAACGAATATACCATTCCTGCCGAATATATCGACGGTGAGGTACACGTTATTGCCGATGTAATTTCAGGACACAGCGTAAAGTACAAACACATTCTCGACGGTGAGATTGCGCACACAGAGGTTAAAATAACCACCAATGGCACATATCCAGCACCCACCGCCCCTTGGGGTATTACCCTTTCGGGCGTGCCCACAGGCAGCGTGACAGAAAATTGCACAAAAGAGATTACCGCCACATTCAACCCCGAAGTGCTCCCTTTTACCGCAAACAAGGATTTTGCCACTGCCGAGAATTGGTACTATTTGACACTCGACAACAAATACCTCTTTTACGAAGCAGGGGCAACCAATATTCCTCTTAACAAGACACAGGTGGACCGCAACAACAAGGATGCCTACACATTTGCATTCATAGGAAACCCTTATACAGGCTACCAGATTATGAACTACGCAGCCGGTGAGGGAAAAATTCTTTCATCGTCTACCACAATGATGGGAACCACAGGCGGCAACACATACCCTGTGATGACAACAACCCCCGTACCCGACGGCAACAACACCTATTGGATACCCACAAGCAGCACCAACGCCACAAACGGTTTTTATTTGGAGCAGAAAGGTTTTTCGAGCAATAGAATGAACAACCGCGACAACAAAGTAGCCTATTGGACAGCAGGTTACGGAGCCGGCTCCACATTTCTCGTAACAAAGAGAGATATGGGCAAACTTGGTGCGCTCGAAGATGCCATCGACGAAATAAGTTCACAGAATATTCTACCCGGAACCGACCCTGGCTATTACAACGAGGCCCCTGTGGCTGCCCTCTACAATGCAATGTACGAGGCAGGGTTGCTCAACGAGGAGAACAGCGAGAGTGAAATAACCGCCGCCGAAGAGGCTGTGCAGAGTGCCTACGACGCCCTTGCAACAGAAAAAGCGGCCCCCGCAGCCGGCAACTATTATGTGATTAAAAGTGCCTTCCCAGGCTGGACAACAGGCGACAAAGGAATGTATAGCGACGGTAGCAATATCAAATGGAAAGATGTCGATTACACCGACGCCTCTTTCTATTGGTTGCTCGAAAAGATAGAGGGCGGAAAATATTTTTTTAAGAATGCCGGCGATTCAAAATATATGACCGGCAAAACCATGAGCGAAACTGCCCCCTCCACCGGTGCCACACTCACTTGGCTCGGCACAGGGCAATACAACATTATCTCCAACAGTGTAACTATGCACACCGAAGGGCACAGCAACGGTGCGGGAGAGAGTGGCAATATTGTAACTTGGGGAGGTGATGCAAACTCCTGCTCGGCGTGGTACCTGCTCACAGCCTCGGCACCCGAGAGTGTAGGAACCGTGGCCGCCACATACAACTACAAGAACAACGACAATGTATGGGCCACCGAAGAGAAGAGCCTCGCGGTAAACACCCCTTACGCTGCGCCCACAACCGCATTCGGAGCCGACGCAGCATCGCTTCAAGGTTATGGCCTTGTGCGCTCATCGCAAAGCAATATCAATGTACTTTGTACTCCCAATGGTGAGCTTCCTTTTGAATTTGAGCAGGAGTGGAGCAACGAGGGTGCGTGGTACAATATCTCGCTCAAAGGTGCGTACCTCTTTTACGCCGACGGACAGACATATATACCTCTTAACAAAAGCAGTGTCGACGAAAATGATATAAACTCCTACGCATTCTCGTTCATAGGTAACCCCTACGCAGGCTACAAAATTATGAACTATGCTGCCGGAGAAGAAAAAATTCTATCATCGTCCACCACAATGGCAGGAACAACCGGTGACAGCACCTTCCCCATTATGACAGAAGAGACTACCCTCCCCGCCACCAACAACACCTACTGGATTGCCACAAAAAGCACTAACGCCACAAATGGTTTTTATCTTAACCAGAAAGGGTATGCAAGCAACCGTATGAACAGCCGCGACGGCAAGCTCGCCTATTGGACCGGTGGTGCCGACAATGGTTCAACATTCCTTGTAACACAATGTGAGATAATCCCCAACGACGATACAACAGGAATCGAAGAGATTGCAGAGGGTGTAGACGGTGGCGAAAATACCATTTACGACCTTTGCGGCCGCAAGGTGAACAAGATTACTGCAAAAGGTATCTACATTATAAACGGTAAAAAACAGATTGTGCAGTAAACAATCGCACAGTACACAATATCTATCTGGCGGTGACCTAAAATAAAATTAGGTCACCGCCATTATTTTGAGGTTGAATAACACCTTTTTTGCAATCTAAACGGCAACAAATTATATAAAATTCAAAAAAAAGTGCGAAATTTGTAGCATATTTGTGTAATTTAGAGAAAAACAGACGCCGTAAATAATAAAGCAGGAAACACTGCGTTAAAAGAATAATGAAAAAGTTACTCATATTCCTCATTATCTGCACCTGTGCGCTATCAAAAGTAAGTGCGCAGTATGATGTGCATTTTACACACTATTGGAATATGCTCAACTTTTACAACCCTGCCGGTGCCGGCGCAACAGGGAAATTATGGGGCTATGCAGCATACAGCAACCAAATGTCGGGCTTCGAGAATAACCCCAAAAGTATGCTCATAAACGTAGATGCCCCAATTCCTTTTGTGCGTGGCGACCACAATCTTGGAATAGGCGCACTGAACGACCAAATAGGTCTTTTTACCAATCAGCACGTTTATTTGAACTATGCATACGGGTTCAAGCTGTTTGGCGGGCGATTAAAGACAGGCTTGCAAATTGGTATTCTCAACTGCGAGTTTGAAAACAAGAACCTCGACCTTGGCGAGGACAACAACGACCCTGCATTCCCCTCGGGAAGTGCCGACGGAAACAAGTTCGACCTTGGCTTCGGACTGCTCTATCAGCACAACCATTTTTATGTGGGAGTATCGGCCTTCCACCTTACCTCTCCTCTTGTAGAACTTGGCGAGAGGAACGAAATTCAGATAGACCCGTTTTATAATTTTACTGCCGGAGGCAATATTCCGATAAAAAACACGTTTATATCTATACAGCCCTATGTTCAAGTGATGACCGACTTTGTTTCTTGGCGAGCCGACCTCACCGCAAAGGGCACCTACACTTATAACGACAAAGAGTATTTCGCAGGGGTAACTTACAGCTACGACACCTCTGTGGCACTGTTTTTAGGAATTGAATTTATGAACGTGACCGCCAGCTACGCCTACGAATTATTTACCTCGGGAGTGGGAGCAAAGAACGGGAACCACGATATTCTTTTAGGTTATAAAATGGACTTGAATATATTTAAGAAGAGTAAAAATAAACATAATAGTATAAGAATGTTGAAATGATGAAAAAGATAATTTATCTGCCAATGATTCTTCTGGCACTCGTTATTGCGTCGTGCCTGAGCCCCCGCAGTTTCGGGGATATTAACGGAGGAGAAGTTACAGGAGTGGGCCGCACATCAATAAACGAGCCTACCCCCTTTGGAATGGTTCTTATTGAGCGCGGCTCAATAAAAGTGGGAGAAGAGAATGCCGACTCTTTGTGGGGAACATCGGCTCCCGTGAAAGATATTTCGGTTGACGCCTTCTGGATGGACGAGACAGAGGTTTCCAATGCAAAATATCGCCAATTTGTATTCTGGGTGCGCGACTCCATTATCCGCGAGCGCCTTGCCGACCCTGCATACGGCGGTGATGAGACCTTTAAAATTACAGAGGACGAATATGGAGAGCCCATCGAGCCCTATCTCAATTGGAAAAAGCCTATACCTTGGAGCAAGCCTTCCGAGGATGAACTTCGCGCCATTGAGAGCGTCTATATAACCAACCCCATCACAGGAGAGAAGATGCTCGACGCCTCGCAGATGAACTATCGTTACAGCATCTACGACTACACACAGGCTGCATTGCGCAAAAATCGCCTGAACCCCGAGGAGCGTAACCGCAACACCGATATTCCCACCGACTACGATGCTGTGATAATGGTATCAAAAGATACTGCATACATCGACGACGAAGGTATGATTATAAACGAAACAATCACACGCCCACTCTCGAACCAGTATGATTTTCTGAACACATATATCGTAAACATCTACCCCGACACGACCTGTTGGGTGAACGACTTTCCCAATGCCAACAACGAGGTTTATCTTAACCTCTATTTCAACCACCCCAACTACAACAACCACCCTGTGGTGGGAGTAAGCTGGGAGCAAGCCAACGCATTCTGCGCTTGGCGCACCGAATATCTGCTCCGCGGGCTTGGCGCACAGGCACGTTGGATACAGCGCTACCGCCTTCCCTCGGAGGCCGAGTGGGAATATGCTGCACGAGGCAAGGAGGGAAACAAATTCCCTTGGGAGAGCGACGACACAAAGAGCGACAAGGGGTGCTATTATGCCAACTATAAGCCGGGCGAAGGTAACTACACCAAGGATGGAAGCCTTATAACATCGCGTTGCGGAATATTCTCGGCCAATTCCAACGGACTCTACGATATGGCAGGAAACGTTGCCGAGTGGACCTCGACCGTATACACAGAATCGGGCGTGTTGCAAATGAGTGATATGAACCCCGACCTGCAATACAGAGCAGCAAAGGAGGACCCTTACAGTATGAAAAAGAAGGCCGTGCGTGGCGGTTCGTGGAAGGACGCTGTACGTTTCATTCAAGGTGCCACTCGTAACTATGAATATCAGAATGAGTCGCGTTCATACATCGGCTTCCGTTGCGTGCGCAGCTATGCAGGTGTTGAGAGAAGAAGATAATAAAAGAAGTAAAATAATATAACAGAACAATATAAGCTATGGGTAAATATAAAAATGCAATAAGACGAATTCAAGCATTTATGGATTCGGCAAGAGGAAAAACCATCCTTAACTACTTGTATAGCTGGGGTGCCGCAATCGTTATCTTGGGTACTTTATTCAAACTGACACACATTGCAGGTGCCAACCTTATGCTCTTCGTGGGTATGGGAACCGAGGTTATAGTATTCTTCTTCTCGGCATTCGAGCGTCCTTATGATGTTGCTATCGACGAACAAAAAGAGGAGGCTGCCGAAGCTGCTGCAATGGGAGCGCAACTGAATGTTAGCGGTACACCGTTGAGTGGCGGTACCATTGTAATAAATGGCAATATAGGAGGTGGCAAGGCTGTTGCCGCACAAGGCACAACCGTAATTGGCAGAGCGGGCGCATCGGCCGCAATCACAGGCAACCCCGACCTTATACCTCAAATGGACAAGGTTACAGAAGAGTATATTGAAAAGGTGCGCACACTAAACGAGGCCATTAAACATATTTCGGAACAGGCAAACACTCTTGGCCAGAATATGGAGGAGATGGAGACACTCGCCCGCAACCTAACAGGCATAAACGCACTCTACGAGGCACAGTTGCGCAGTGCGGGTAATCAGGCCTGTGCAATAGACCAAGTAAACGAGCAGACAAAGAAGATGGCACAACAGATAGAGGAGCTGAATTCAATGTATGCCCGTATGATACAGGCTATGACCACAAATATGAACCAGACAAAACTTTAAGAACGAGCAACAATGAAGATAAAAAAACAAAGAGTCTCTCCACGTCAGAAGATGATAAATCTTATGTACGTTCTTCTGATGGCGATGCTTGCACTTAACGTATCTTCGGATGTGCTCAACGGCTTCAACCTTGTGGACAGAAGCCTCTCAAAGAGCTCGGAGAATGCCGGCAAGCAGAATGAGATTCTCTACAAGGACTTTGAGTCTTTTATGGCACAAAACCCCGAGAAGGTGCGCGAGTGGTATAATCGTGCCACACACGTTAAAGCTATTTCCGACTCGTTGTACACATTTGCCGACCAGCTGAAAATGCGCATAGCAAAGAAGGCCGATGGAAAAAACGGCGACTACAACAACCTTGTGAACCGCGAGGACTTGGAAGCATCGACCTATGTGATGCTCGCACCCGGCAGCGGACAAGGGCAAAAGCTCTATGATGCCATCACCAAATATCGCGAAGAGATACTCTCAATGGTAACCGACTCCACACAGAAGGAGGTTATAAAGAGCAGTTTCAGCACCGAGGTTCCCCGACGCGATATTTCCCTGTTGAAGAATTGGCAAGAATACCACTTCGAGAATATGCCTGCCATTGCAGCCATCACTCTGCTAACCAAACTGCAAAATGATGTACGATACGCCGAAGGTGAGGTTCTGCACACGCTTGCACGCAACATAGACGTGGGCGACGTGCGCGTGAACCAGATACGTTCGTTGGTTATCCCTACATCGCGCAACGTGGTACGCGGCAGCGAATTCTCGGCACAGATAATTTTGGCAGCAGTGGATTCTACCCAGCGTCCGGCAATATACATCGACGACAAACTGCTCGAAACAGAGAATGGAGAATACTCCAAGCAGTGCAACACCACAGGCGACTATACACTGAATGGTTATATGCTTGTGAGCGACGGAGCCGGCATTCAGACACGTTACGACTTTTCGCAAAAGTACACGGTTGTGGAACCTACCGCAACTGTCAGTGCCTCGCTTATGAACGTGCTATACGCAGGCTATGAGAACCCTGTAAGCATTTCGGTTCCGGGAGTTCCCAGCAATAAAATATCGGCAAGCATTGCAAGCGGACAGGGAACCATTAAAAGCGATGGAGCCGGTGGCTACATTGTTATACCCACAAAAGTGGGAGAGGATATAGCCATAGGCGTAACCGCACGTAACGAAGAGGGCCGCAACCAGAGTATGGGACAATACACTTTCCGTGTAAGACAGTTGCCCAACCCCACCCCCTTCATCGAGTATAAGGACAAGGATGGAAACACACAGCGTTACAGAGGCGGCACGGCATTCAGCAAGCAAGCGCTTATGTCGACCGACGGCATTGTGGCAGCCATCGACGATGGATTGCTGAACATAGGCTTCAAGGTGCTATCTTTCGAAACTGTATTCTACGACAATATGGGTAACGCAATCCCCTTGCTGTCACAAGGAGCAAACTTCACCACCCGCCAGAAGGATATGTTCCGCAACCTGAGCCGTGGCAAACGCTTCTATATATCGCACGTGAGAGCCATAGGCCCCGACAATATAGAGCGCCTGTTGCCAACCTCGCTCGAAGTAATTATAAACTAATATAGACGGAAGAAAAAACGTCACAAACAATAAGGATAAAAACCAAGAGTTATGAAATACATTAGCAAACTGATTGTTGTTATAGCAGTATCTCTTTTAGGACAATATGCCGTGGCTCAACCCCCTGCACGCATAAAGGAAAAGGCTAAAAAAGAGCAGAAGACAACCTCTGCGGCTGTTATAAATATGTCGGAGAGAGCAAAAAATCAATTCCCCACACTTGTGGTACCGCAAGAGGTAGTGTGGAAACGCGACATCTATCGCTCACTCGACCTTAAAAAAGAGAAGAACGCATCGCTCTACTACCCCGTGGAGCCTATGGGAAAAAGCGTAAATCTCTTTACATACATCTTCCGTCTTATACTCGAAGGCAGCATAAACGCCTACACATACAACCTCGACGGATACGAATCGTTCACAGAGGATAACAAAATAAATCCCAAAGACCTGCTCGACAACTATCGCATATATTACGAGGAGAAGGATGGAGAATTTGTTGTAGGCAAGAGCGATATTCCCAGCAGTGAGGTTCTGAGCTACTACATAAAGGAGAGCTACTACTACGACCAAAGAACCGCCACATACAACCAGCGAGTAACGGCAATATGCCCTGTGTTGCACCGTGCCGAGGAGTTTGCCACCGAAGTAACCAAGTACCCGATGTTCTGGCTCAATTACGATGAAATTGCACAGGTATTGGCACAGCAACCCATAGTAACAAGCAGCTACAACAATATTTCGTCGATGAGTATAAACGATTACTTCACAAAGAATTGTTACGATGGCGAAATATACAAGACTGTCAACCTTCGCAACCTTGCACTCAACCAATATTGCAAGGACACTGCTGCTGTGAAGAAAGAGCAGGAGAAGATTGAAAAGCAACTGACCACTTTCCGTGCGAACCTTTGGGAGACGCCCAAACAGACTATAACCACCGACTCTGCCGCTGTTGCCGGCGATTCAATAACCGCACCGGTTGAGGAGAAGAAACGCCCCACCCTCTTTGGCGGAAGCAAAAAGAAGGAGAGCGTGAAGAAAGAGAAGAGCAAGAAGAGCAGCGCCCCCAAAAGAAGTGCCGGTACCGCTCGCCTGTCGGTGCGCAAGACAAGACGATAAAAACGCACACAATATAAAACACAAAGGATACAGATGTGGTTCTGTATCCTTTGTGTTTTATAAAGAAATGAAACAAAATTTGCATTTAAACATATTTTACACTTATTTTGCAAGAAATTGATTACTTATAAATATTGTATTATGAGAAAAATTCTTGGATTAGCAATAGTATTATGCCTTTTAACATCGGCACCAGCCTATTCACAATTTGATTGGGGTATAAAAGCCGGTATAAACCTCACAGAAAAGCCAAGCTCGCTTAAAGATGTTTCTAATGGTAACAGAAACGGCTTCTTCTTCGGACCTATGGCAAAGATTCTTATCCCTGTGCTGAATATAGGGCTCGAAGCTAACCTGCTCTATTCGCAGACAGAAAATGACATTTATGGCAATTGCATCAAACGTCATAATATAGAACTTCCTATATATCTGCGCTACGATTTTGCCCTTCCCATTTTGGACAGAATCATTGAACCGTTTATCGCTATCGGTCCTCAATTTGGTTGGACAATGGGAAGCCACGATGGAATGAGCAATAGAGAGATTTGGGATACAGCAAGCAACACCATTGTTAAAGAGATTGGTAAATGGGAATACAAGAAGAGTAATCTAAGCATCAATCTTGGAGTGGGCGCCATTGTATTAGACCACATACAGTTGCATTTGAACTACAACATTGCAATAGGGCAAACCGGCGAGTGGAAATCTTTTGTTTCCGACCGAGGATGGAGAGAGGTCGACTCAAAAATAAACACTTGGCAGGTATCTGCTGCATATATATTCTGATTGCGAGTTTAGGAAACAATATTATAAGGAGCTGCATTTGTCGCTCCTTATTTTTTGCTATATTTTGCACATTGCTCACTTTTTAATAACTTCGCACAATAAAGAGTATGGCAAAATTCGCAGATGTAATATTACCATTGCCACTCCCCACCACATACACATACAGCATTCCACAGGAGCTTGGGGAGAGGGTGCAGGCCGGGTGCAGAGTGAGCGTTCCTCTCGGCCCGAAGAAACATTACACAGCGATGGTTGCGGTCACACACGACAATGAGCCCACCGATTGCCAAGTGCGCCCCATAGGGGAACTGCTCGACGAAGCACCGATAATGCTATCCACCCAGATGAAACTATGGGAGTGGGTGTCGCGCTACTATTTAAGTTCGTTGGGAGATATTTATAAAGCTGCCGTGCCGCAAGGCCTTAAAGGGGAGTTTAAGCCACGTACCGAACAACGCACACGCCTCGTGGCAAAATATCGCCACGAAAAGGCCATAAACATAATACAACAGGCACTCACGCGAGCCCCTCGCCAGAAGCGGCTCTTCAACACCTATATTGAACTGTCGCAGATTCTCACAGACGAACCCCTCGAAGTCTCCAAGCACAAACTGTTGGAGGCGGCACAAGTGCAACCGAATATTTATAAAGAACTTGCAGATAAAGGTTTTTTCGAGAGCTACGAAGTGGAGATTGGCCGCCTCGCGACCAACGAAAGTACCACCGTTCCATTGAACAAGCTCAACAAAGCACAGGAGAGAGCCTTGCAGGAGATTACCGACAGTTTTGCCGACAAGAATGTAACCCTGTTGCACGGCGTAACCTCGGCCGGAAAAACCGAAATATATATACATCTTATCTCACAAGCAGTGGAGCGTGGAGAGCAGGTGCTGTATCTGCTCCCCGAAATTGCTCTTACCCAGCAGATTATAGAACGCCTGCGCCGAGTGTTCGGCAACAAGATAGGGCTCTACCACTCCAAATTCTCCGATGCAGAAAGGGTGGAAATTTGGAAAAAACAGATGAGCAACGAGCCTTACAGCATTATATTGGGCGTGCGCTCCTCACTATTTCTTCCCTTCAAGAATTTGGGGCTTGTCATTGTGGACGAGGAGCACGAGAACAGCTACAAGCAACAGGAGCCCGCGCCCCGCTACAATGCACGCAACACCGCAATAGTGCTCGCCTCCTTTTTTGGAGCAAAGACACTGCTTGGCACAGCCACCCCCTCGATAGAAAGCTATTATAATGCAACCACGGGAAAGTATGGCCTTGTGAGCCTCACAACCCGCCACCGCGAAGTAAAACTACCGGAAATTGAAGTTGTCGACATTGCAGATATGAGCCGTCGCAAAAGAATGACCGGCCCATTCAGCGACCCGCTTGCCGATGCAATGAAAAAAGCACTCGACGAGGGCAAACAGATAATATTGTTCCAAAATAGACGCGGCTACTCCCCCCTGCTCGAATGCAAGACCTGTGGCTGGGTACCCAAATGCAAGCATTGCGATGTGAGCCTCACACTGCACAAGAGTGCACACAAACTCACCTGCCACTACTGCGGATACACAATACCCGCGCCAAAATATTGCCCCAACTGCGAAGAGAATAACTTTATACACCTTGGTTACGGCACCGAAAAAATAGAGGACGACCTTCAAAATCTCTTTCCCGAAGCACGCATCGCCCGTATGGACCTCGACACTACCCGCACCCGCACTGCATACGAGAAGATTATCTCCACGTTCCAAAAAGGAGAGACCGACATTCTCATAGGTACACAAATGGTGTCGAAAGGGCTCGATTTTGACAAGGTGGCAGTGGTGGGAATTATAAACGCCGACACACTGCTCAACTACCCCGACTTTCGTGCCACGGAACGAGCCTTCCAGCTAATGGCGCAGGTTGCCGGACGCGCCGGACGCAAAGATGGTGAGGGGAAAGTGTTTCTGCAAACAAAAATGCCCGATGCTCCCGTCGTTCCACAGATTGTAAAGAACGACTATCTGCAATTCTACAACACGCAGTTGCAGGAGCGTATGATGTTCCATTATCCGCCATTCTATCGTTTGGTTTATATTTATATTAAGCATCGCGACGTAAAAATTCTCGATGAATTTTCGGAACTGCTGGGACAGCATCTGCGCAACATTTTCGAAGAGCGCATTCTGGGCCCCGACCTGCCTCCCGTCGCTCGCGTGAAGCAGTTGTATATACGCAAAATGGTTCTGAAAATAGAGAGCAATCTCTCGCAATACAAGGTTAACGACACTCTTATGGAGATACAGCAGGCATTCACGCAAAACAGCCGCTACCGCTCCATTGTTATGTTCTACGACATAGACCCGCTTTAACACTGTTTGCATTATTTTCACAGTCAATATTTTGTACATCTCCCACCATTTAGGTAACTTTGCACCATTTTAGGGGATTATGCCTCGTTGCAAGAAAAAGAATAATAACAGAGTACAAGATAATGAAAAGATTTAAAGCGGTAAACAACCTTTTCGGTTGGCTCACCTTCCTTGTTGCGGCAATCACATACTGCCTTACAGTGGAGCCCACTGCAAGTTTCTGGGATTGCCCCGAGTTTATACTTTCGGGCAACAAACTCGAAGTGGGACACCCGCCCGGTGCGCCTTTCTTTATGCTCACGGCAAATTTCTTCTCACTCTTTGCCGAGCCCGAAAATGTAGCTCTTATGGTCAACAATATGAGTGCGTTGTTGAGTGCCGGGGGCATTCTGTTCCTCTTTTGGAGCATCACGCACCTGACACGCAAACTCATTGTGGGCAACAGCAACATTATTTCCAATGCACAGATTGCAACCATCATCGGGTCGGGCCTTGTGGGTGCCCTTGCCTATACTTGGAGCGACACCTATTGGTTCAGTGCCGTGGAGGGAGAGGTATACGCATATTCGTCGCTCTTTACCGCAGTGGTATTCTGGCTCATCCTCAAATGGGAGGAGCAGGCCAACGAGCCTCACAGCGACCGTTGGCTTGTGCTCATTGCCTATCTTGTGGGATTATCCATCGGCGTTCACCTGCTCAACCTTTTATGTATCCCTGCAATTGTTCTTGTGACATATTACAAACGTGTGCCTAACGCCACCTGGAAAGGGTTGTTAATGGCAATAGCCCTCTCTGGGGTGCTTGTCGCAGTGGTACTATATGGCATTGTTCCGGGTGTTGTAAAGGTTGGCGGATGGTTCGAACTGCTCTTTGTGAACAGCCTTGGAATGCCATTCAACACCGGCCTCATTATCTATATTGTATTACTCTGCGCCGCACTTATTTGGGGATTATGCGAGAGTGAGAAAGGCAATAATCGCAAACGCCTTGCCATTGCCTTCACCGCGTCGATAGGCCTGCTTGGCATTCCCTTTTATGGCTACGGATTTTTCAGCGTTTTTATGGGCCTGATAGTGCTGGCAGCCATCTTCTTTGCTGTAATGTTCCGCAAAGGTGAAAAGCACGTTATAAATTTGCGTTGGCTCAACACCTCGCTGTTGTGTATGACGGTTATAATGATAGGCTATTCGTCTTACGCGCTAATTGTTGTACGCTCAGCGGCAAACACACCTATGGACCAGAACTCTCCCGAGGATATCTTCACTCTTGGTGCTTACCTTGGCCGTGAGCAATATGGCGACCGTCCCCTGCTCTATGGCTATACATACTGTTCCGAAATTGAACGTGAGGCCATGGGTGAATATTGGGTAGCCAAAGTTAAACGAGGCGCTCCCAAATATGCACCAAAGGAGAAGGCCTCACCCAATGAAAAGGACTCATACGAGATTATCGGATACGACGAAAAGCCCATATACGCACAAAATATGTTCTTCCCCCGTATGTACAACCCCGAGCACGCCAATTTCTATGGCACGAACCTCTATGAGCCGTGGTGCGGAGGAGAGATAAAAGGGCGTAACGTGCGATACAGGACTCCTTGGGGAGAGAGCATCAATATAAAGATGCCCACACAGCTCGACAACCTGAAATTCTTTATCAACTACCAGCTGAATTTTATGTATTGGAGATATTTCCTGTGGAACTTTGTGGGCCGACAGAACGACCTGCAAAGCCACGGCGAAACTGAAAAAGGCAACTGGATTACAGGAATAAACTTCATAGATAATATTCTTGTGGGCAACCAAGAGACACTCCCCGGCGTGCTCAAAGAGAACAAAGGACGCAATGTATTCTATGCCCTACCGCTCATTCTGGGAATAATGGGAATGTTGTGGCAAGCTCGCCACGGCAAAGAGGGCAAACAGCAATTCTTCGTTGTATTCTGGCTATTCTTTATGACCGGCCTTGCCATTGTGCTCTATCTTAATCAGACACTTCTGCAACCCCGTGAGCGCGACTATGCCTACGCAGCATCGTTCTACGCCTTTGCAATATGGATAGGAATGGGCGTAGCGGCACTCACCGAGTGGCTAAAATCGCGTAACACAGCCACAAATATCATAATATCGGCAGGCTGTCTGCTGGTACCCGTGCAGATGGTGTCACAAACTTGGGACGACCACGACCGCAGCGGCCGTTACGCCTGTCGCGACTTTGGGCAGAACTACCTCTACTCGCTACCCGAGGAGGGCAACCCCATAATATTCACCTGTGGCGACAACGACACCTTCCCCCTTTGGTACAATCAAGAGGTTGAGGGTGTGCGCACCGATACGCGCGTGTGCAACCTTTCGTATCTGCAAACAGATTGGTACATCGACCAGATGCGCCGCCCTGCATACGACTCACCCTCGTTGCCCATTAGTTGGGAGCGCATCGATTATGCCGGCAACAACAACGAGGCAGTGAAGATAGACACCCGCTACAAGGAGATTATCAAGAAACTGTATGCCGACAACCCTGAGGCTGCCAAAAAGCGTTACGGAGAAAACCCCTTTGAATTAAAAAACATTATGAAATATTGGGTGCGCTCCAAGAACGAAAAACTCCATTTTATACCAACCGACACGGTGTATATAAAGATTGACAAGGAGGCTGTCATACGCTCGGGAATGATAATCCCCGAAGAGTACACCGAGGAGATGCCCGAATATATGACAATCTCGTTGAAAGACCGCAAAAGACTCCTGCGCAGCGACCTTATGCTGCTCGAAATGCTGTCACAGGCCAATTGGGTGCGCCCAATGTATATGTCAATGACCGTGGGCGATGAGAACTATTTGAGCTCCCTTCAAGATTTCTTTGTGCAAGAGGGCCTTGCCTATCGTATAACCCCATTCAACTGGGTAAAACTCGGTTATAGCAGGAAACACGACATTGTGGCCGACACAGAGGCCTTCTACCACAACGTAATGAACCGCTTTAAGTTCGGAGGCTTCAAAGAGAACCCCGACTACTACTCCGACGAAACAATAAGCCGTATGGTGTATACCCATCGCCGTCTAATCTCGTCGCTCGCATCGCAACTATACAACGAAGGCAAAGAGGAGAAAGCACACAAACTGCTGATACGTCTCGACAAGGAACTTCCAAGTACCATAGTACCCTATGGCGCAAGAACAGGAGGCATAGATATTGGACGCCTCTATATAGCCCTCGGCGACTATGAGAATGGTTGCAGAGTGCTTGGCGGACTCATCGAGGAGCAATTAGAATATATCGATTGGTATTGCAGTTTCGGAGAGAGCCGCTTCAAGGCTACCACACAAGAGAGCTACGAAGCCTTTGAGATTGCCAAAATTATAATAGAAGAACTAAACAGTGGCGATGAAGCCTGCAAAGCAATGGCCAACGACTACACCGCCGAACTTGGCAATAAATTTATAGAGTGGCGCAGAAGAATAAGTTAAAAAGCAAGAAATTATGTTTATAGAACAGGTCCCGACATTTTTCCGTAACCTTTACCCCAAAGCATTATGGAGAATGAACCCCGAGGAGAAGGCTGTATACCTCACCTTCGACGACGGGCCAATCCCTGTTATAACCCCGTGGGTGGTGGAACTTCTCGAACGCAACAACATAAAAGCCACATTCTTTATGGTGGGCGACAACGTGCATAAATTCTCACAAGAATATATGCAGGTGGTAGAGGGTGGGCACCGATTGGGCAACCACACATTCAATCATCTGAAAGGGCTGCTCACAAGCACGAAAAAATATATTGAAAATGTGGATCAGGCCGACGCCTTCATTCACAGCAACCTTTTCCGTCCCCCTCACGGAGTGCTACGCACACAACAATATCGCGAATTGTGCAAAAGGTACCAATTTGTTATGTGGGACCTTGTGACACGCGATTACAGCATACACCTATATGGCGAAGATGTGCTTGCCAACGTAAAGCGTTACACCCGCAACGGATCCATAATAACATTCCACGACTCTTTACGTTCCGAGAGGAACCTGCGATACGCCTTGCCACGCGCAATAAATTGGCTGCTGGAACAGGGATACACATTCAAAATTTTTGAATGACAAAGTCATCGACGAGCTTTGGTAAAAAGCGAGTCAATAACCACCCTTCATCGACGAGCTTTGGTAAAAAGCCAACAATTATTTGTCATATTTCATTTTCTGCAAATATAAAATGACACCGCACGAACTTTCCCAATATATAAAAGCCGAAGCGTTCAGCCTCGGCTTTGCCGTGTGTGGAATAACAAAAGCCACCCCCCTACCCGAAAGTGAGGTTAAAAGACTTTCCAGCTGGGTTGCCGAGGGAAAGAATGGAGAGATGAGCTATCTTGCCCGCAACTGCGACAAACGAGAGGATCCCACAAAACTCGTCGAAGGCTGCAAAAGCATTATATCGGTAGCCCTCCCTTACGGACAAGAAGAATTCGATGAGAGCACACTCCATATATCGCGATACGCACAAGGGGTTGATTATCACAACGCTGTAAAAGAGCGCCTATTCAAATTGCTACAAAGCATAAACAATGTAAATCCAGTGCAAGGGCGTGTATTCTGCGACACTGCACCCGTTGCCGAGCGATATTGGGCTACACAAGCAGGGATTGGATGGATAGGGCGCAACCACCAACTTATAATACCAAAGGCCGGTTCCTATTTTTTCCTTGGCGAACTGATAATAGACTGCATCTTGGAATATGACCGACCATTTACCGCGAACCATTGCGGCAACTGCACCCGTTGCATAGACAACTGCCCCACACAAGCACTCACAGCCAATGAATTCGATGCGAGAAAATGCCTCTCCTATCTAACAATCGAATACCGTGGCGAACTACCTGAAAATATCGGTAAAAAGATGGGAAATTGCATCTATGGCTGCGACCGTTGCCAAACAGCCTGCCCTTGGAACAAACACTCACAAAGAACCGAAATAACAGAACTTCTGCCCGGCGAAGAGCTCGCAGCAATGAACAACGAGGATTGGCTCTCGCTCACCGAGGAGCGTTACGATAAAATATTCGGCAACAGCGCCGTGGAGAGAGCCGGATACAAACAGCTTGTACGCAATATTCTTGCTCTTAAAAAAGGGTAACTATCGGCAAATATAGTCGCACACTCTATCCTGCCACACTCGCACGGGAGAGGCCTTGGGCAGCCCATCGTTCAACATCACAAAAGCAACAGTATGCCCGTTGGCGGCCTTGGCATAACCGGCAAGAGTGCACACACCCGTTACCGTACCCGTCTTTGCAAACACGCGCTTATAGGCGGCAGTTCCCTTTGTGCGATGCTTCATAGTACCACTGACACCCGATTGCGGAAGCCCGCTCATAAACACATTATAAATCTCAGGCAAAGCATACACCCTGCGAAGAGCCTGCATAATAACATCGGCCGACAGCAATGAATAGGGGGAGAGGCCCGAACCGTCGCGTACATCGTACCTCTCGGGCATACTGAAAGTATACTCCATATAACCCTTTATAATTTTCGGCCCCATTTCCTGACGCACGGGCCTCCTCCCGTAGAGAGCACCCAGATGATAGGAGAGAGCCTCGGCACAAAGATTATCACTCTCCATAAGAGCCTCAACAACAATATCGGTAACCCTGCGACGCACAACAGCCAAAGTGTCGCAACCGGCCGGCGAGAGAGAAAATGCGGTGTTCCCAACCTCCACACCCGCCAGAGAGAGAGCCTCGGCAGCTACTGCCAAAAAATAATTCTGCGAGGGAAACATATTCATCTTTTCACTCTTGGAGGCACGACAGTTGCCCCGCAGTCTTATCACATTGGTACCGGCAATCCAATCGCGCAAGATGGTAAACTTTTCATCGGTTCCACCATTACTCACCGCCTCATTTACAACAGAATAGAAGCCCGACGGCGGATAGCACTCAACCATTGGCGGCGCCCCTCTCTCGGCAGGTACAGCCTTAACCTCGACACAACCGCCGCAAAGCATAAGAGGAGAAATATAGGGCTGAAACTCCCACGGAGTATCGTCCCACGCCCAGCCCGGCCCCCAATAGAGAGAATCCATAAAGGAACAATCGGCAAAAAGAGTGTCAACGACACTGCCCGACGGCACAGCCGAGAGCAGTCCCTTTAAATCGTCGTAGGAAAAAAGCGGGTCAACAGAGCCTTGCAGATAGAGATTATTACCCCTGCGCAACAGACGAGTATCCACCGTGTAGTCGCAGCCCAAACGTTCAAGAGCCGCCAAAGAGGTAACCACTTTCAGCACCGAAGCGGGACGACAAAGTTTATGCTCACGATGAGAGAAAAGAAGCGAATCGGCATCAAGGTCATAGACCACAAGCGACACATCACTTTGCCGGAAAATCTCATCGTCGAGCAATTTCCCGAACCCACTGCACGAAGGTTGCGCCTGCGTAAAAAACAGACAAGCAAAGCACAAAACAAAAATCAACAATACCCTATTCATAGAAACACAGGCCGCAAGAGGCTAATTTTTTGGTAAAACTACGCATTATTTATTAAATATTACCCACAGAGAGGCTATTTATTTAGAACTTATTGTATTTTTGCGAAAGAAACGCGAAAATAGGCTGCACTCGCTGTGAAACCTACAAGCAAGTTTGTGTTTCGCTCGTTTGCACTATTTTTGCGAAAGAAATGCAGGGCTCGATGAAAAACTTTTGAGCAACAGAACCCATAGAATACACCAACCCTGCCAAACTCTATGGAAATATGATTAAAAAATTCGATTTTCTGGTCATCGGTTCCGGAATTGCCGGAATGAGTTACGCACTTAAAGTTGCCGACAAAGGCTCCGTTGCCATTGTGTGCAAAACCACGCTCGAAGATGCAAACACCTATTTTGCACAAGGCGGAATTGCGTCGGTAACCAACCTTGCCGTCGACAATTTTGAAAAGCACATAGAAGACACAATGATTGCCGGCGACTGGATAAGCGACCGCGAAGCGGTTGAGAAAGTGGTGCGCGAAGCACCCTCGCAAATTCAGGCACTCATAGATTGGGGAGTAAGTTTCGACAAGGACGAGAATGGAGAATTCGACCTTCACCGCGAGGGGGGTCATTCGGAATTCCGCATTCTACACCACGCCGACAATACCGGTGCCGAAATTCAAGAATCACTCATACG
Organism: Bacteroidaceae bacterium; assembly: GCA_045634365.1. Classification (GTDB taxonomy): domain Bacteria; phylum Bacteroidota; class Bacteroidia; order Bacteroidales; family Bacteroidaceae; genus HGM04593. The sequence goes on from JAZRAC010000016.1 coordinate 29,790, forward strand.
CGCAGTGCGCAAGCATCCGAATATCACCATTTTCGACAACCATTTTGCCATCGAGATTCTCACGCAGCACCATCTGGGCGTCACCGTAACCCGCCAGACTCCCGACATTGAATGTTACGGAGCATACATCCTCGACATTGCCACTAACCGAGTGCACACTTTTTTGAGCCGTGTAACACTGATGGCAACGGGTGGCTGCGGCGCAGTTTATAAAACCACCACCAACCCTCTTGTGGCAACAGGCGACGGCATTGCAATGGTCTATCGTGCAAAAGGCACGGTAAAAGATATGGAATTTGTGCAGTTTCACCCCACGGCGCTCTACAACCCAGGCGACCGCCCATCGTTCCTCATCACCGAGGCAATGCGTGGCTACGGAGGCATACTCCGCACCCTCGACGGCAAAGAGTTTATGCACAAATACGACCCGCGTCTCTCGCTCGCTCCTCGCGACATTGTGGCACGAGCCATCGACAACGAAATGAAGACACGTGGCGACGACCACGTCTACCTCGATGTTACCCACAAAAACCCCGAAGAGACAAAAAAACACTTCCCCAACATATACGAAAAGTGCCTCTCATTGGGAATAGACATCACCAAAGATTACATTCCCGTGGCACCGGCAGCCCACTACCTTTGCGGAGGCATAAAAGTGGACCTTAACGCCGTTTCGAGCATACACCGCCTTTACGCAGTGGGCGAATGTTCCTGCACGGGCCTGCACGGTGGCAATCGCCTCGCCAGTAACTCCCTTATAGAGGCTGTGGTATATGCCGACGCAGCCGCGAAGCACTCGGCCGCCCATCTGAATGAATATGAATTCAACGACCATATTCCCGAGTGGAACGACGAAGGCACCAAGATGAACGAAGAGATGGTGCTAATATCGCAGGATGTAAAAGAGGTGGGGCAGATTATGAGCACATACGTGGGCATTGTGCGCACCGACCTGCGACTCAAACGCGCTTGGCAACGCCTCGACCTGCTCTACGAAGAGACCGAGGAGCTCTTCAAGCAAAGTATAGTGAGCCGCGAATTATGCGAGCTTCGCAACATAATAAACGTGGGCTATCTTATAATGCGCCAAGCAATGGAGCGCAAGGAGAGCCGTGGCCTTCACTACAACGCCGATCATCCAAAGAGGGATTAACTCCCCGACGCCCCCACTTTAAACACATTAGGAACAGTCCCCGAAAAGCTGTTCCTAATGTGTTTAAATATAAATATATTTATTTTTGCAAATTGATTGAAAATCGGGCGATATTTATCTTGTAAAATCGCACAAAAAAAGCTATCTTCGCGAGAAAATAGCAACACCCTTTTCGGCCCTTGCCAAGAGGGAGTTTCAAACACAAAATATCAATAAATTATATTCAATAATATGTCAACAAAAAGGATTAAATCGGCATTGGTATCTGTTTTTCACAAAGACGGATTGGACGAGATTATCAAGCTCCTGCACGCCGAAGGGGTACAACTAATCTCAACAGGAGGTACACAGAATTTCATAGAATCGCTCGGCATTCCCTGCACCGCAGTGGAGAGCCTCACAGGCTACCCCTCTATTCTGGGCGGCCGTGTAAAGACACTGCACCCAAAAGTATTCGGTGGCATTTTGGGCCGTCGCGACAATGAGAAAGACCAACAGCAGATGCAGGAGTATGAAATTCCCGCCATCGACCTTGTTATTGTAGACCTCTACCCCTTTGAGCAGACAGTTGCATCGGGTGCTCCCGAGGCCGATATTATCGAGAAGATAGATATAGGGGGAATTTCGCTCATACGCGGTGCGGCAAAGAACTTCAACGATGTTGTTATTGTTGCCAGCAAGGCACAATACAAGCCCCTGCTCGACATTTTGCAGAGCAATGGTGCCGTTACCACACTCGAAGAACGTCGCTTCTTTGCACGTGAGGCATTTGCAGTATCATCTTCATACGACTCGGCAATCTTCAACTACTTCGACAAAGAAGAGAAGAGTGCGTTCCGCTGTGCAAAGGATTGTCCAATGTCGCTGCGTTACGGCGAGAACCCTCACCAGAAGGGTGCCTTCTACGGCGACTTTAACAAAATCTTCAACCAAATTCACGGCAAAGAGATTTCCTACAACAACCTTCTCGATATAAACGCAGCAGTTGAACTTATAGGCGACTTTGCAGGCGAAACAACATTTGCCATTCTTAAACACAACAACGCTTGCGGCCTTGCTTCGCGCCCCACACTCTCCGAGGCTTGGGATGCTGCACTTGCCGGCGACCCTGTATCGGCATTCGGTGGCGTGCTCATTGCAAACGCAGTTGTGGACAAGGCTACCGCCGAGAAGATTAACGAGATTTTCTTCGAGGTAATAATCGCCCCCGACTATGATATGGATGCACTCGAAATTCTCACACAGAAGAAGAACCGCATAATCCTTGTTCAAAAGTCGACCGAAATGCCTTCACAGACCTATCGCAGCGTGCTCAACGGCGTGCTTGTACAGGACCGCGACGAGAAGGTTGAAACAGCCGAAGACCTAAAAACCGTGTCACAGGCCGTTCCCACAGCCGAAGAGATTGAGGATATGCTCTTTGCCAACAAAATTGTGAAGCACAGCAAGAGCAACGCAATTGTGCTTGCCAAAAATAAGCAGCTTATTGCAAGCGGAGTGGGACAGACCTCGCGCGTAGATTCACTGCGTCACGCTATCGAGAAGGCCGGCAATTTCGGATTCTCTCTGCAAGGCAGCGTAATGGCCAGCGACGCATTCTTCCCCTTCCCCGACTGTGTGCAGATAGCCCACGAGGCAGGCGTTACCGCCGTAATACACCCGGGAGGCTCCATACGCGACAAAGAGTCTGTGGAGTATTGCGACGCAAACGGAGTGTCAATGGTTATTACAGGCTTCCGCCACTTTAAACATTAATAAATTCTTAAAACTATTACAGAATGGGACTTTTTTCATTCACACAGGATGTTGCCATCGACCTTGGTACCGCCAACACCATTATCTCCTATAATGGGAAAATTGTTGTCGACGAGCCCTCGGTGGTAGCAATCGACGGCCAAAAAAAGATGATGGCCGTAGGCGAGCGTGCCAAACAGATGCACGAAAAAACAAACCCCAATATACAGACAATACGTCCTTTGCGCGACGGCGTTATTGCCGACTTTTATGCTTGCGAAATGATGATGCGCGGCCTCATCGAGAAGGTGAATATGGGCAGCAAGCTCTTCACCCCCTCGTTGCGTATGGTCATAGGAGTACCCTACGGCTCTACCGAGGTTGAGCTTCGTGCCGTGCGCGACTCGGCAGAACACGCAGGCGGCCGCGACGTTTACCTCATTTACGAACCTATGGCATCGGCACTCGGAATAGGACTCGACGTTCTTGCACCCGAGGGAAATATGGTAGTGGACATAGGTGGCGGTTCCACCGAGATTGCAGTAATCTCGTTGGGAGGCATCGTGTCTAACGGTTCGTTGCGCACAGCCGGTGACGACTTTACAGCCGACATTCAGGAGTATATGAGCCGTCAGCACAATGTTCGCGTCAGCGAGCGTATGGCCGAGCGTATCAAGATACACGTCGGTTCGGCACTCACCGACCTTGGCGACGAGGCTCCGCAGGACTACATAGTACACGGCCCCAACCGAATAACAGCAATGCCCATCGAGGTTCCCGTATGCTATCAGGAGATTGCACACTGTATCGACAAGTCTATTATGAAGATTGAGAATGCCATCATAAGCGCATTGGAGGCAACACCTCCCGAACTTTACGCCGACATTGTGCACAATGGCATCTACCTTGCCGGCGGAGGTGCGCTGTTGCGCGGCCTCGACAAACGCTTGGAGAACAAGATAAACATCCCCTTCCACATTGCCGAGAATCCCCTCTACTGCGTGGCAAAGGGCACAGCCCTTGCACTCAACGACCTCAATTACCCATTCTTGATGCGATAAAAAGAGGCCATCGTGCAAACACTGCTGAATTTCATAGTAAAGCATAACCACTGGTTCCTTTTCCTGCTATTGGAAGGAATCGGTGTTATGCTTATTGTGCAATTCAACAACTACCAGAAAGCAACCGCATTTACATCGGCCAACAGAGCCGTGGGCGAGGTTTTTGCCACCGCGAACAACATACACGGCTATTTCAGCCTGAGAAAAGAGAATGAAAGGCTGTTGCAACACAACCGTGAGCTTACCGAGCTTGTGGAACAGCTCAACAGCAAACTATCGCTCGTGGCCGACAGCGCCACCATTGCCACTCTCGAAGAGAGAGGCGAGCAAGGCTTCCTATACAACACCGCAACGGTTGTAAACAACTCCATCAACCGCATAAACAACTACATCACCCTCGACAAAGGCACAGCCGATGGGGTATTCCCCGAAATGGGACTATTCTGCGAGCAAGGAGTGGTGGGAATCATATACACCGCATCGGAGCACTACTCCGTGGCCATTCCCCTGCTCAACAGCAAAAGCAGCATAAGCTGCCGCATAAAGGGGAGCGACAGTTTCAGCACACTGCAATGGAGAGGAGGCGACACTATGCACTCCTACCTTGTGGACCTGCCACGATATTCAAAATTGGAGCAAGGCGACATTGTCGTAACAAGCGGCTTTTCATCGATATTTCCAAAGGATATACCCATTGGCACTATTGCAACGATAGAAGATTCGTCCGACGGAATGTTCTATTGCGCAAAAATAAAGTTATTTACCGACTTTTCCACGCTTACCAAAGTATACATTGTGGGCAACAAGGGTAGCGAGGAGCAGAAGGCACTCGAAAAAAGCGTCGACAAAAAATGACAAGAGAGATATTCATACGCATACGAAATTTTGCAATATTGGCACTCGTGCAAGCGCTGATATTCAGCCAGATACATCTGTTTGGCTATGCAACCGCGCACATATATCTCATCTACCTCCTTAAACTGCCACGCTTCACATCGCGCAACGAACTGCTCGTGTGGGCCTTCCTGTGCGGGCTGGTAATAGACATCTTCGGGAACACACCCGGAATAAACGCCTGCGCGGCAACAGCAATGGCATTCACCCGCAACTATCTGCTCGATGCATTCACCCCCAAAGGCAATGCCGATGATTTTGAGCCGGGGGCACACACTATCGGATGGGGCGGATACACCACATACACCCTCTTCAACCTGCTCATATTCTACTCCGTACTATACCTGCTGGAACTCTTCACCATACACTATCCCTTAACACTGCTCATCAGCATAGCTGGAAGCACGGCACTCACAATGCCATTCATTCTTGTCCTCGAATGTTTCACCCGCAAGAGATAAACGAGAATGAACATACACGGCTACGACAAGCGCAAATATATTCTTGCAGGAGCAGTACTCCTGATTCTCTTCACATACATCATACAGCTCTTCAATCTGCAAATATTGAGCGAACAGTATAAGTCGAAGGCCGACAGCAACGCCTTCTACAAAAAAACACTCTACCCTGCCCGCGGTCTTATGTACGACCGCAACGGCAAGTTGCTCGTTTACAACCGGCCGGCCTACGATATTACCTTTGTTCCCCGCGAAACAAAAAACATCGACACGCTGGAACTATGCAAGGCACTTAATATCACACGCGAAGAGTTCGATACAAGAATGCAACGAATACGCAACCGTCGCTACAACCCCGGTTATTCCACATACACCGAGCAGGCCTTCATCACCCAGCTGCCGGCCGAGGAGTTTGCGCAATTTCAAGAAAAGATGTTCCGCTTCCCGGGCTTTTATGTACGCAAACGCTCCATACGCCAATATACCTATGGAGTGGGCGGCGTGCTCTTTGGCGACATTGGCGAGGTATCGCAAAAGAAAATCGACAAGGACCCTTACTACACTCGTGGCGACTATATTGGGACACAGGGACTCGAAGCATCGTACGAAGAGGTATTGCGCGGAAAAAAGGGCAGCGAAACTCTTTTGCGCGACGCATACGGCCGCATACAAGGGAGCTACCGCGACGGAGCGTTGGACACCCTCCCCACACGAGGAAAGGATATTACTCTGGGGCTCGACATTGAATTACAGCAGCTGGGCGAAAGGCTGATGAAGAACAAAATAGGCAGCATCGTAGCCATAGAGCCCGAAACAGGAGAGATACTCTGTATGGTATCTTCGCCATCCTACGACCCGCGCCTGCTCACCGGCCGCGCCCGAGGAGCCAACCACAAAGCCCTCTCGCAGGATAAACAAAAGCCCCTGCTCAACCGAGCCATAATGGGAACCTACCCTCCCGGGTCCACCTTCAAAATATCGCAAGCACTCACATTCTTGAACGAGGGGATAATAACCCCGCAGACAGCCTTCCCTTGCAGCAACGGCTTCCGCTTCAAGAACTTCAAGCTCGGGTGCCACCCGCACTCCTCGCCCACAGCTTTGGTTCCGGCCATTGCAACATCGTGCAACGCCTACTTCTGTTGGGGATTGCATCGAATGTTCGGTTCCGACAAATACAGCTCCACCCAAGAGGCAATGGACAGATGGCGCGACTATATGGTCTCTATGGGCTTTGGCTACAAGCTGGGAATAGACCTCCCGGGAGAGGTGCGAGGAATGATTCCAAACGCAAAATACTACAATTCTCACTACGGCAAACATTGGAAAGCCACCACCGTAATAAGTATCTCCATCGGACAGGGCGAGGTAACGCTCACGCCACTGCAAATTGCCAATCTTGGAGCAACCATCGCCAACCGCGGCAAGTATATAACTCCGCATCTGGTGAGCAAGATAGAGAACGACACCCTGCCAAGCATTTACCGCACAAGCAAGCAGAGCCTTGCCGGCAAAGAGACCTACGAGAGTGTGGTCGAGGGAATGCGTCAGGCAGTGCTCAACGGAACCTGCCGCGCCGCCGACATTCCCGGCTGGGAGGTGTGCGGAAAGACCGGAACGGCGCAGAACCGCGGAAAAGACCACTCGGCATTTATGGGCTTTGCCCCAATGAACAACCCCAAGATAGCCATTGCCGTATATGTGGAGAATGGAGGCTTCGGTGCAACCTACGGCGTACCCATAGGAGCCCTTATTATGGAACAATACCTCAACGGCAAATTAAGCGAGGCAAGCGAGGAGAAAGCAAAAGCAATAGAAGAGAGAATTATTTACTATGGAACGGAGGAGAGGTAACATATTCAATCGCATCGATTGGGTGCTTATATTGCTATTCGCCATTTTGGCCATAATGGGGTGGATGAGCATCTGCGGGGCGAGTTACAGCTATATAGAGAGCGACTTTCTCGACTTTTTTGCACTGAGCGAGAGAACCGGCAAACAGGCAATGTGGATGGGCGTATCCATTCTTGTGGGGCTGGTGCTCCTTTGCGTGGACAAGAACAGTTACAAGGACCTCTCACCCTTCATATACGCCGGAGCCATACTATTGGGAATAATAACCATATTCGTGGCACGCGACATAAAAGGCTCACGCTCGTGGTTGCCATTGGGCCCGTTCAGCCTGCAACCGGCCGAGTTTATGAAATTTGCCACCACCCTTGCGTTAGCCTCCATTATGGGACGATACGGCTTTAACATAAAGGACAACAGGCAATTCCTAAAATGCGTGGCAATAATACTGCTGCCTATGCTGGTGATTGTGGCGCAAAAGGAGACAGGCAGTGCCCTTGTCTATCTTTCCCTCTTTCTGGTACTCTACCGCGAGGGAATGACCGGCATTGTACTTCTTATGGCAATAAGCGCGGTGGTCTATTTTGTCGTGGGCATAGGCTACGGCGAAACACCGGCCGACACACTGCCCATAGCCATCGGCCCCTATGCTGTCACCCTGCTCATTCAGGTCTTTTCGCTCGCAATGGTAAAATTCTGGTGCAAGCACCACAGGACATTCCTCGTATTATTTGCCATAAATGCAGGAGTGAGCCTGCTCACCTATTGGATTGCCGTCTATCTGATAGCATTCAACATAATGGTGGTGCAGTATCTGTTGCTGGCATTCAACATAGGCTATCTGCTTGTTCAGGTACGTTTGAACAAAGAGAGCCGCAACATCTGGGTGGCAGCCTACATAATTGGAGCAATGGCCTTTTTCGGTTCCTGCGAATATGTGATGCACAATGTTCTAAAACCGCACCAGCGGGTGCGCATAGAAATACTTTTGGGGCTGAAAGAGGACCTCTCGGGAGCCGGCTACAATGTGCACCAATCGAAAATAGCCATAGGCTCGGGAGGCTTCACCGGAAAAGGCTTTCTTAACGGCACACAGACTAAACTGAAATATGTTCCCGAGCAAGATACAGATTTTATCTTCTGCACCATAGGCGAGGAGCAAGGCTTCCTTGGGTCGAGTGTCGTACTAATTATCTTTGCACTCTTTATTTTAAGGCTTATGGCACTTGCCGAGAGGCAGAATGATATATTCGGACGAGTATATGGCTATGCGCTTGCCTCCATCTTCTTCTTCCACTTTACCATAAATGTGGGAATGGTGCTCGGCATTATGCCTGTGATAGGCATTCCGTTGCCCTTTTTCAGTTACGGAGGCTCCTCGTTCTTGGGATTTTCCATCCTGCTGTTTACTTTCCTGCGAATAGACGCCGACAGGGAGACACGAGCCTGACCCCTACATCATACACCCCGTGCAACAGAGAGTCGCTCATCAAATGGGTGAGGCGTATGTGAAAAGGATTGCAATAAGAAGTGCCCAACGAAGTTACATAATGCTCCGTCTGATACAGGACACCAGCCGTAGCCCCATTCAGCCGGCCATCGTCGTCGTATATGGCGCAACGCACAGTATCGCGACTAACCACACTGCCCGCATCGGCCGACAGCACCTCCACCAACAGCCATAAATCCTTATAGCGATAGGCGGCACTGCAACGTACACCGGCAAAAAGTTCCACAAAGTCGGGTGCATCGTATATAAGAGTGTCGGCAAAGAGAACAGTATCGCCCTTGTGCCACTCGCCGCCAACGGAGCGGTAGGAGTGCACAAGCGAGCCGTCGCACGAGAATAGTGCAAGCACAGCCAACAATAGAAGGCTAATTCTGTTTCTGAGGTTTATCGCCCTTGCCATTATTATTACCGCGATGATTGTCGTGACGCTTGCCACCGTGCCCCTTTTTGCGTTTCTTGTTCTTGCCCGCATTATCGAAGCGGTTGATATTCTCCTGTTCAAGCAAGTCCACCGAGCGTTTCGTTTCGGCAACACCCGATGCATCGAGGCTCTCCGGCTTCTCGCCACGCTTGTTCATTTCTATAACCGCATTAGCCCTGCGCGCGCTTATGGTTACAAGATTGGCAGGAATATGCTTGTCGGTGGAGTATGTAACCTCGCCACGAAGAATATCGGCCTTAAAAAAGAAATATGTACTATCGGCAGTTTCAAGCTCAATATCGCGCGAGGGGAAGGCACGCGAAGCCTCAACGTATGCATCAACCTCGTAGTTCAAACAACATTTCAGCTTGGCACACTGCCCTGCCAACTTCTGCGGATTGAGCGAAATATCTTGGAAACGGGCCGCCGAGGTTGAAACAGATATAAAATTGGTTGTAAAGGTGGCACAGCACAATTCCCTTCCGCAAGGGCCAATTCCACCGATGCGACCCGCCTCCTGACGGGCACCAATCTGCTTCATTTCAATTTTTATCTTGAATGTATCGGCAAGCACTTTAATGAGCTGACGAAAATCGACACGATTGTCGGCAATGTAATAAAAAATAGCCTTCTGCCCATCGCCCTGATACTCAACGTCGCCAATCTTCATATCAAGATTAAGCTCCTTTGCTATCTGGCGCGAGCGTATCATTGTATCGTGCTCACGAGCCTTTGCCTCCTCGAACTTTTCAATATCCACAGGCTTTGCCTTGCGGTATATGCGTTTAAACTCACTCTCGGGGGTGAGGCGGGTCTTCTTCAACTGCAACAGCACAAGGCGGCCGGTCATAGTAACCGTGCCAATATCGTGGCCGGGAGTAGCCTCCACGGCAACAACATCGCCCTTCTTCAACGGGAGGTTGTTGCTATTCTTGTAATACCCCTTACGGGTGTTCTTGAACTGCACCTCCACAATATCGGTATACTCCTCGTTACCCGGTACGCCGGCCAACCAATCAAAAGTATTAAGAGGGGCATCCATCTTGCCACATCCCTCGCAGCATATACCCGCACAGTGGTTACACTCTTTATATTTCAAATTATCGTCCATTTAACGGTTCTTTATCCAAACAATCATCCTCAACGCAGTGTCGAAGAAGACCATTTTTGCATTAACATTCTGTTCAATATGTCGGCCGGCCTCGGAAAGTTCCTCCATTATTCCGAAAATATTACGCTCGTTCACAAAGGGGGAGAAACGCGCAGAAAAGTTACGCTCATCGGCCGAAAGATAGAGCATTTCGTCGCGTTTGAAGTTCATTATAAAATTCTCGCGTATCATACGCTGGCAATATTCGAGCAGGCGTTTCTGCCTTTCGCGCCCCATTGCCGCCACACGCTCGCTCCATAGTTTCATTTCGCGTATATTGCGGGCGTATGCTGCACGCATAAGCTGGGCAAAGAGTTCAAGATAGAGAGCCTTCTCCTCGTTGAGCGAGAGAAGTTCCTCGGCCTTTTCGATATTTCCGCCACACTGCTTGGAAATGAGCGCAGCATCGTCGGCTGTGAGCCCGTAACGGGTAACAAGAGCACGCTGTACATCCTCTTGCAATATGTTCGGTACATCTATGCGCTGCGTGCGGCTCAATATTGTGGAGATTATATTGTCGGGCTCCTCCGATACAAGAACAAAGAGAGTATCCTTTGGTGGCTCCTCTATTATTTTCAGCAATTTGTTCGAGCCGGCCTCCTTCATCTTCTCGGGCAGCCATATAATAACCACCTTCCAGCCACCCTCGCGAGCGTGCATCGACAGCTTATGCAGAATTTCACCACTCTCGCGCTCATATATCATCGGCTGCTGATTATCCACATCCAGTTTCTGCAACCAAGCATCGTAGCCGAAATAGGGATTTTTTGTGAGCAGCTCGCGCCACTCCTGTATATAATCGTCGCTCACCGGTGCCGAATCGGAGCCACCGCTCTTTTTCTTCTTTACAGGAAAGACAAAATGCAGGTCGGAGTGTATGAGTTTCTCCACCTTCACACAGGTGGGGCAAGTGCCACACGCCTCGCCGCCCCTCTTATTGCTACACAGCAGATATTTGGCAAGAGCCACAGCAATGGCAAGTTTCCCGTTGCCCCGCGGGCCGGTGATGAGCAATGCGTGAGCCAAGCGGTTCTCGTCGACACAGCGACGCAACTGCTCCACAACCCTCTCTTGCCCTATTATGTCACCCCACGAAAAAGCCATCAATAAATAGTTTTTGCAATTTCATAAACACTGTCCATCGCATTTATTGTGTAAAAATGTATGCTCGGAACACCATTCTCCATAAGTTCGCGACACTGTGCAACAGCCCACTCGCGCCCCACTTGTGCCGCAGCCGCATCGTCCTTGCACTGCTGCATTGCCCCCACAAGCTCCCCGGGCAGGTCTACACGGAAAGTCTTTGGCAACACATTCAACTGCGAAAGGCGGTGCATAGGCTTTATTCCCGGGATTATGGGAATTGTTATACCCATTGCACGGGCACGCTCCACAAATTCAAAATACTTCCTATTATCGAAGAACATCTGTGTAACAGCATACTCGGCACCCTCGTCGGCCTTCTGTTTAAGCACAGCAAGGTCACTCTCCATATTGGGAGCCTCCTCGTGCTTTTCGGGGTAACAAGCAACGCCGCACGAAAAACGCTCGCCGCGCTCCTTCATCGGGGTACCATCGACAAAAAATCCCTCGTTAAAGCGATTCACCTGGCGCAACAGGTCTATTGCGTGTTTGTGCGACTCGCATTGCGCCTCATTGCCACCCTTGCACTTATCGCCCCGAAGAACAAGAATATCGGTTATGCCCGACAATTGCAGATCTATGAGCACATACTCCGTTTCCGAGACAGAATAGCCGTTGCACAGAATGTGAGGCACCACAGGAACACCGAAGCGGTGATGAATAGCCGTTGATATTGCCACTGTACCCGGGCGACGGCGTATAGTTCCGCGCTTGAACATTCCGTTGCCCATATCCACATACACAGGCTCGCTGTGATGCGTGGTTATGTTTATATATTTTGGATTAAACTCCATCAACCGCTCAATGTCGCTAAACAGCTTCGTTGCTCCCGTACCTTTCACCGGAGGCAGCACCTCGAATGAAAAAGCGGTTTTTTCGTCGGAATTTATACTATCAATTACTCTCATTTATCTATTTTAACTATTGTGGAGAGGATTCTCCTTGTGTGTATACGACACAAAAAAACACCCGCCTTTGAGGCCGTTTCTGCATCTATCGCAAAGTTAACGCAAAGCAGGGGTAATACAAAATAAATTCCACAATTTTTGGGAAGGCCGCAAAAGTTTAAAAAGCAAAAGAGCGCACCGGACAAGCCGATGCGCTCCACCACTCAAAAACTATGATAAAATTATCGATTGCTCCTAAAACTCCTCGACAGAGCTACCATCGAGTGCCACTCTAAGGTCCTTCTCAAAATTACCCTTTTCCACATTTATGCTATAATAATTGCCCGAGGGCGATTGCACAAAATCGGCATCATCGATAATATACTCCGGATAGGCGGCAAGCACAGCATCTGTAACAACCAACGGCAAAGCCGACAATGAAATATTCCACTTCGTGAGGACCCACTGACCATTCTGCATAAAATACACATCCTTTGCCACAGCATCGTGCATAATATCCACATCAACAAGACCATTAGGCTCCAATTCATAGCCCTTTATTACCGCACCCTCGTAATTCGTTTGAATATAGTTCAAAATAGCATCATTCAGCAACATATTGGCAATAATGCCATCGTTTTTATCATCATCGCCACCACACGCCGTAAACACGAGCGCAGGCAACAAAAGCATTGCAAAAAAGAACCTTCTCATAAACACACTCTATCAATCGTCAATATCAATAATATTCAATCTCTTGTCGAAAGTAAGCTCCAAGCGATTGGAGAGCTTCACCTCATAATCCCTCACGCCACGCTCTATTTTCAGAATTTTTGCATCGGGGAAATTACTTTTCACATAATCCCTTATAGCCTGCGGAACAACCACAGCCGGAACCTCTCCGTAACGGCAATCAACATCGGTCCACGCGCCCTTGCGGTCAAACTCCAACTTAATGCCATCGGTAAATACAACCTCGTAGGATTGTTCAAGAAAGTCGCGCTCCAATTTAGCATACGAGATTTTGAGCCCTGCAAAATGAGTATTTATAAAAGCCTGTGCAGCGGCAGGGAGAGCCTCCTTTGCAATAATCTTGTCATTGTCGGCACTTGCGTTGAAAACACCAAGAGAAAAAACAGTCGCTAATACTAATAAAATCCTTTTCATAATTTCAAAATTTAATCGTTTATACCTTTTTATTTAACACTTAACAGAGAGTTTTGTTTTTCGCCACCTCTCTATTTACAATGCAAAGATTATACCCGTTTCTGAAAAGAAATTGAAATTTTAAAAATTCTGCGATTTTTTTTTGAAAAAATAATTTACCGTCACAATTTAACCTCGAAACGATGCTTGCCGGCCTCGAAAGAGTACTCCACATTCAATTTATAGTAACGCGCAATGGAGCCCACAAGAGCAAGGCCAAGCCCTGTGCTGCCGGTTTTTCCCTGCTTATAGAAGCGGTCGAAAAGACGTGCGGAGTCGAGCGCAGCAGTGCCGTCGTTGGCAAAAGACAAGCGACCGGCGGCAAAGAGAACCGAAATTTCGCCACCATCGGGAGAGTGAAGAAAAGCATTTTTAAGCAGATTGGTGACAAAAATTGCAGCAAGTTCCTCGTTCATCCTCACCATAATGCGGGCGGGAAGAGCCACATTGCACACAATACCCCGCTCCGCATAAACCTCGGAGTATATTTCAGCCTCCTCCCTTATGAGCTGCGCAATATTCACATCCGCAGCATCGGGGAACTGCCCATTCTCTATTTTCGACAGCAGCAAGAGGGTGCGATTGAGGCGCACAAGCCTGCGCAGCGACTGCTGCATTTTATAAAGCTCGGCAGCCTGTTCATCATTCAATGCAGTGCTGTTGAGCATCCACTCTATGCGGTTGCCAAGCACAGCCAGTGGCGTCTGCAATTCGTGCGAGGCGTTACCCAGAAACTCCTTCTGCTGTTCGAGGAATTTCTCGGCACGTACAATGGTACTCCTTGCACTATTCAGCAATTTTGAAAATTCCACCACCGAAGAGTCGCCGGGAAAACCCTTTACCCCCTTCCCGGGAATATACCTATCGAGCCAATCGAGCAATTTATAGAGGGGGCGCATACTGCGGTTAAACACCACTATCACAGCCAAAAAGAGAGTGAGCACCACCGCTGCATAAAGCACCAAAATGTGCCAAAAGACCGACGAGAGCAAGTCCTCGCGCTCAAACGTGGGCATTGTAACCACCAAACGATAGGCTCTCCCCTCGTTGCCCGCAAAATGCGCCGTGAGCACACGCGCCGGCTCCGTTTCTCGTTTCTCGGGAATGTACACGAGTGAATCGCTGTATACAAAAGAGGGTGGCAACAAAGCCTCTGCACCATTCAACGGCTCTATCGAGAAGCTGTTGTTGCTGCCATCGCCCACCGCCGGAAGTTCCCTCCCCGCAAGCGTGCGACGTATTATAAGTTCGGCATAATCTTCGAGGCTGTCATCTGCTTCATCGTTAATCTCCTGCACCATTGCAAAATAGAAAATCACCGACCACAAGGCAAGGATGGGCAGAAGAGCCACCGCCATACGCCATATTATGCTATATATCAGTTTCATTGTTCCGCTTCGCAAAATTTATAACCAAAGCCATAGACAGCCTTAATGTTCATTGTGGCACCCGCCTCGGCAAGTCTCTTTCTCAAATTCTTTATCTGGGCATACACAAATTGGAAATTATCGACAGCATCAATGTGGTCGCCCCACACAGCCTCGGCAAGCACCGCCTTATCCACAATGTGATTGGGGCGTTGCATAAAATAGAGCAGAATATCAAACTCCTTTTTCAAGAGAGCAATCTCCCTGCCCTCTACCGCAACAGTGCGCCCTTGCAGGTCTATCTGCACATTACCCGCAGTCATAAACCTGTTCACCGCACCACTGCCACGGCGCATCACACTCTTTATGCGTGCCGAAAGTTCGGCCATATAAAAAGGCTTTGCAAGATAGTCGTCGGCACCAAGGTCGAGCCCCGCCACCTTGTCGTCGATGGAGTCGCGTGCCGAAATTATGATAACCCTGTCGCCCTTGTCGAGCGATTTTATATGTTCGAGCAGTTTAAGGCCGTTCCCGTCGGGCAACATAATATCGAGCAGAATACAATCGTAGCTGTACCCCGCAATCTTGTCATCGGCATTAAAGAATGTCGATGCAGTCTCCACCAGATAACCCTCGCTGCGCAGTGCACGCGACATTATCTCGCTCAACGAAGCATCGTCCTCTATTATAAGCAGTTTCATAATTCAATCCTTTTTGCAAATAAAAACTGCAATTCTGAAAAGAAATTGAAATTCCCGAGAATTCCTAATCCGCATAATGGGCAACAAGCTCAAAATCGAGCTGTTTGCGTTCAAGATTAGCCCGCACGATGCGTATGCGCACCGCATCGCCTATCGTGTAGCGACGGTGCGTGCGACGCCCCACGAGACAGTAATTTGCTTCGTCATATTCGTAGTAGTCGCCTTGCAGAGTGCGCAGGGGTATCAGTCCCTCGCACTTATTCTCGTTTATTTCGGCATAAAAGCCCCACTCGGTAACGCCGCTTATCACAGCATCGTACTCCTCGCCTATGCGCTCGCTCATAAACTCCACCTGTTTATACTTTATGCTGGCACGCTCGGCATTGGCAGCCACCTGCTCCTGTGCCGAACAGTGCTCACAAAAATCCTCATACTTTGGCAGGCTCACCGAGCGGGAGCCCTGCAACAGGTAGCGGGTGAGCAGACGATGCACGAGAAGGTCGGGGTAACGGCGTATGGGCGAGGTAAAGTGCGTGTAGTAACGGAAGGCAAGGCCATAGTGACCGATATTCTCGGTGGAGTAACGCGCCTTCTGCATTGTGCGAAGCGATATTTGCTCAATCACATTCTGCTCCTTGGTACCGTGTACATCCTTCAACAGATTGTTCATTGCCGTTGCCGATGTTGTGCGCCCCGAGCCACTGCGCATCTTATAGCCCAGCTTGCTCACGAATTTCGAGAGCATTGCCAGCTTTTCGGGGTCGGGCTGGTCGTGAATGCGATAGACAAAAGTCTTTGGACTGTTGCCGGGAGCCTTACGCCCTATCTTTTCGGCCACCGTGCGGTTGGCAAGCAGCATAAATTCCTCTATCAGTTGGTGCGATTCGTTGCTCTCGCTGAAAAATACCGAAACGGGCTTGCCGCTCTCGTCGAGACGGAAACGAACCTCGGCCTGTTGAAAATCTATTGCACCGGCGGCGAACCTCTTTGCACGCATAGTTTGCGCAAAGGTGTTCAATCGTTCAATCTCGGCATAAAGCTCCCCTGCGCCTGCCTTTATTATCGCCTGAACCTCGTCGTAACAGAAGCGGCGGTTGCTGTTTATCACCGTGCGGGCAATGCGGAAGTTCTTAACCTCGGCCTTGTCGTTCATTGTGAATATCACCGAATAGGCGAGCTTGTCCTCGCCGGGGCGCAACGAACAGAGGAAGTTACACAGCCTTTCGGGCAGCATAGGTATTGTGCGGTCGACAAGATAGATTGATGTTGCACGCTTGAAGGCCTCCTTGTCTATCGCACTTCCCTCGGTAACATAGTGCGAAACATCGGCAATGTGAACGCCAATCTCCCACAGGCCCTCGGAGAGGGGGCGAATGGAGAGTGCATCGTCAAAATCCTTTGCCTCGTCGGGGTCTATGGTGAAGGTGGTTACCCCACGAAAATCCTCGCGCGAGGCAATCTCCTCGGGAGTAATACCCACGGCAAGCCTCTCGGCAGCCTGTTCCACCGCAGCGGGATAAGTATAGGGCAATCCAAATTCGGCAAGAATAGCATTCATTTCCGCATCATTCTCGCCCACTTTACCCAAAATATCAACCACCTTACCCACAGGATTTTTACTCTCGGGCGGCCACTCCAACAGTTTCACAATAGCCTTGTCGCCATTCTTGCCCCCTTTGAGCAAATCTCGGGGAATAAAAATATCGCAAGGCATAAAGCGGTCGTCGGTGAGCAGAAAGGCATAATGCTTTTCAACGTGAAGCTCGCCCACAAAAGTATCGTGCGCACGCTTCAACACCTCCACAACCTCACCCTCACGACCACGGCCGCGACGATGGGCAAACAGTGCCACACGCACAATGTCGTCGGTGAGCGCATGCCCCGAGTTTCGCTCCGACACAGCTATCGGCTCACTCTCATCCTCGGGGTAGAACATATTATATCCGTGATTATTACGCTTGAAAGTACCAATCATCGACGAGCCGCTGTTGGCAAGCTGATATTTGCGGAACGCAGGCTCCACAAGATAACCATCAAAAACAAGGTCGTCGAGAATGCTCACACAAAGAGTGCGTGCCGACGAAGAGGAGAGCCCAAGCTCCTTGAAAATCTCCTTTGTACCCATCTGCTCGCCATCGTGACGGTTAAAAAACTCCACAAGCATCTCCACAAGCACCCGCTTGTTTATGCGGCCCTTGCCTTTTCCACCTTTCTTTGCCATAATCTTTATTATAATCTCAAAATAGTTTTTAGAATTTTAAATAGCTTTTAAAATTAGTAATAAAAAAAGAGATTACAAGCGACAAACGAAAAAAGGTGACCGCCCTATATATTAAACTTTGTGAAATTGCGTTTTTTTATATCTTTCACCACCCTGTTGCGCAGCGCAGCATCGCCCTCATAAAGCACAGCAATGCAGTTGGCACGCACGAGAGCAGGAAACATTTTCGACAGCTTGCCCGCCGACAGGCTCGACAGGTCGTGCGCCTCGCCACAATGCAGCGGCTCATAGGAAAAGCCGAAACGAAGCGCATTATACACCCTGCGCAGGAAGATAAAGACCGCCCCTTCGTCGGGAAAAGCATCCTCCACTCCGAAGATATTATCAAACTTAAACAAATAAAACTTATACCTATGACCCGATGCTCCAAACACCGACAGGAGCGGCTTTAACTTCTTTACCATATTTCTTCCACGTTACGGGCACAAAGATACACACAACCTCTTGCCACAAGGTTGCTATTTTGACAGAATGAGAAAAACAAACAAGGCTTAATTCCACAAGGCCGCCCCACGGTGGAGGAGTTAAAAAAACAAGCAATGTAGGGGCAGGCCGATGTGTCTGCCCGAAAAGAAGAGCTTAACCGACAATAACACCAAGGATTGTAAATTAAAACAACAATATACCACGACAAACAATAAAAAAACGTACCTTTGTATAAAATACAAACAAACGCTGCACTATGGCAACATCAACAAACAGCAACACAGCAAAAAAAATACTCGTAACAGGAGCAAGCGGCTTCATTGGCAGCTACATTGTGGAACAAGGGCTCGCACTCGGCTACGAAGTATGGGCCGGCACACGCAAAAGCAGCAGCCTGCGCTACCTTAAAGACACAAGAATAAAATTCATAGAACTTAACCTCGAAGAAAAAGAAATCCTCGCCACACAGATAGCAGCGTTCACACACAAACAAGGCGCGTGGGACTATGTGATACACGCCGCCGGAGTAACAAAATGTATCGATAAAAAGGAGTTTTTACGCACAAATTTCGAAGGAACGAAAAACCTTGTCGAAGCACTTAAAGAGAACAACGCCGCACCCCGAAAATTCATCTATTTAAGCTCGTTGAGCGTCTTTGGCCCCGCACGCGAGGAAGAACCCCACACCCCCATACAAGAGAGCGACCTTGCTGCCCCCAACACCGCCTACGGACACAGCAAACTAATGGCCGAAGGGTATATAAGAAACTGCGGAATACCCTATATAACCCTGCGCCCCACCGGCGTTTACGGGCCGCGCGAGCGCGACTACTACCAAATGGCAGTGAGCATAAAAAAACACATCGACTTTGCCGTGGGGTATAAGAAACAGACAATCACATTCATATACGTCGAAGACCTTGTCCGCGCCATCTACCTCGCAGCCGAGAGCAACATCACCAACCGCAGCTACTTTGTGAGCGAGCCCGTGGGGTACAGCAGCCGCAGTTTCAGCGACTACATACAAGAGTGTTTAGGCATAAAACGAGTGCTGCACATAACCGCCCCCCTGTGGGTGCTTAAAGCAATCTCCACCCTGTCGGAGTTTGTGGCACGCCGCACCCAAAAACCGGCAACACTCAACAGCGACAAATACAACATAATGAAACAACGCAACTGGCTCTGCGACACAGCCCCCATAGAGAGCGAGCTTGGGTTTAAAGCACAATACAACCTATACGAAGGCACAAAAAAGACAATCGAATGGTACAAAAAGGAAAAATGGCTCTAAAATTCATCGAGCGCGAAGAGGAGCGCAGGGAATTCCTCGCCGTGGAGAAACTGAACCTCCTATACAACTTCATAACCACCCTGCTCATAATAATATTCTTCAACAGGCTGAACAACCCGCAGGAAATGCTCTTGGGGAGGTTCCTTGTTGCATTCGCCACATTCGCCATAATATACGTTTACACAAAATACCCCTCGCGCGCCACCCGCTTTTTGCGCCTCGTGGGGCAGATGGGGCTGCTTGGCTACTGGTACCCCGACACCTTTGAATTTAACCGCATATTCCCCAACCTCGACCACCTCTTTGCCACCGCCGAGCTAAAAATCTTCGGTTGCCAGCCCTCACTACTCTTCGACCAAGTGTGCAGCCACCCCCTGTGGCGCGAAGCCTTCAATATGGGCTATTGGGCCTACTACCCAATGATTGTAACCATCATACTGTGGTACTTCTTTAAGCGAGAGGAAGAGAGCGAGCGTTGCACATTCGTTATTATGTGCTCCTTCTTCATCTACTACCTCATATACATATTCCTCCCCGTAGCCGGCCCGCAATTCTACTTTCCCGTCACAGGCGAGACAATTGCCGCCACCGGCCCCTACCCCGAAATTGGCAATTGGTTCCATCTGAACCCCGAAATAACCATTCCGCAAGCAGGGAAGAGCGGCCTTTTCACCAACCTTGTGAACGCCGCACAAGCATCGGGCGAGCGCCCCACGGCAGCCTTCCCAAGTTCGCACATAGGCATCTCCACCATAATAATACTGCTCGCCGCCCGTGCAAGCAAGAGGCTGACACTCACGCTGTTGCCACTATACGTGCTTCTCTGTTGCGCCACCGTATACATAAAAGCCCACTACCTAATCGACGGCATTGCCGGCGTAGCAAGCGGCGTTGCACTCTATGCGCTCACCACATATCTATACAAGAAGAGCAAAGCAAGCGTGTAAAAACAAACATAAAAAACCTTTTATTTTGCATTTAACACCTCTTTCAACTTTCAACTAAAAAAACGCGCTACCGCAGGGCACGTTGCTGTGCCGCACGATAGCGCATTATATCATATTTATCCTGCCCCGAATTTAAAAAAAGGGAGTAAGACATTGTAAATCAAACAACTACACACAAAAGAAGCCACCCGACAGATATTCCGCCAGAGTCTCATTGCTGTATATTTTGGTATTATTCTCATTTTTCACAACTTGTTGCAAAAACATATAAAATTTACTTTTTTCAAGCACTTTTGGCAATTCTATTAACAAAAAGTTTATTTTTTGTTATTTTTAACAACTAATAAAAAGCCGAAAGATTGTAAGTTCAATGGAATAATTTGCTATATAATTCTTCGTTAAACCGACTATGCTTTTTGCTTAGTACCCCTGGACTTTACAGCCTCGCTTTCTACGTGCAAGAAATTTTCACATTGGGGAAAAAAATCTCATAATTTTTTACATATAATTCAATATAAAATCCCTAACTTCGCACAAGAATGGTTCGGCCCGAGCAACGCGCTCGTGCGATTAAAAGGGAACGTGTGGTGCGAATCCCCGACAGTCCCGCTGCTGTGAACCCCCTGTGACACCCTGCGCAATCCTTGCCACTGATATTTTAATCGGGAAGGCAGCTGCGGGGCGAGGGGCAAGTCAGAAGACCTGCCATTCAACAAAGGCTGTTGCCACTCGTGGGATAGGGCGCAGTGCGAAATTATTTTTCAACTTCATCAAATATTTCAAAAAAAGATGATTCAAACAGTAGTAAAGCGCGATGGTCGCATCGTGGGTTTTAATGAGGAGAAAATAATTACGGCTATTCGTAAGGCGATGCTTCACACAGAGAAGGGTGAGGATATGTCGCTCATACGCCAGATAACCGACCATATATCTTTCCGTGGCGATTCGCAGATGACCGTGGAGGCTATTCAGGATATGGTGGAAATGGAACTTATGAAGAGTAGCCGCAAGGATGTTGCGAAAAAGTATATTGCCTATCGCAACCAGCGTCGCATTGCCCGCAAGGCAAAGACACGCGATATGTTCCAAGAAATCATCAACATAAAATCGAACGATATTACTCGCGAGAATGCCAATATGAATGCCGACACTCCCGCGGGAATGATGATGAAGTTTGCCAGCGAAACAACAAAACCCTTTGTAGACGACTTTTTGCTGGACGAGGAGATAATGGAGGCTGTGCGCAACAGCTATCTGCACATACACGACAAGGATTACTATCCCACCAAGAGCCTCACTTGCTGCCAACATCCGCTCGACCACATTCTGCACAATGGCTTTTGCGTGGGGCACGGCGAGTCGCGCCCCGCAAAGCGCATAGAAACAGCCAGCGTGCTTGCCTGTATTTCTATGGAGACGGCGCAGAATGAAATGCACGGCGGGCAGGCAATTCCGGCATTCGACTTTTATATGGCACCATACGTGCGCAGCACATTCATAGAGGAGCTGAAAAGCCTCGAAGGGCTTATGATGGTGAGCTACGAGCATCTATATAATAAGGAGATTGAGGATTACGAGGAGGCTCCGCTCGATTTTCTCGCGGGCGACGAGCGTATTGTTCAGCACGCAATAAACCGCACGGTGAAGCGTGTGCATCAGGCAATGGAGGCCTTCATACACAATATGAACACTATACACTCGCGCGGTGGCAACCAAGTGGTGTTCAGCTCCATAAATTATGGTACCGATACTTCGGCCGAGGGGCGTTGCGTGATACGCGAGCTGCTCAACAGTACCTATCGTGGCGTTGGTAACGGCGAAACGGCTATCTTCCCCATACAAATATGGAAGAAAAAACGCGGCGTGAGCTATCTGCCTACCGACCGCAACTACGACCTCTATGAGCTTGCCTGCAAGGTGAGTGCCCGTCGCTTCTTCCCCAACTTCCTTAACCTCGACGCTACCTTCAACCAGAGTGACGAGTGGCGTGCCGACGACCCCAAACGCTACATTCACGAAGTAGCCACAATGGGCTGCCGCACCCGTGTATTCGAAAATCGATTCGGCCCAAAAACATCTGTCGGCCGTGGCAACCTCTCTTTCTCCACCATAAACATCGTGCGTTTGGCGATAGAGTGTATGGATATTGAGAACAAGGAGCAGCGCATTGCGCAATTCTTTGCCAAGCTCGACGGAGTGCTCGAAATTACCGCCCGCCAGCTGCACGAGCGTATGGAGTTCCAGCGCACCGCCTTTGCCAAGCAGTTCCCCTTGCTAATGTCGGCACTGTGGGAGGGCTGCGAGAAACTTAAACCCAACGACACAATAGCCCCCGTAATAAACCAAGGGACGCTTGGAATAGGCTTCATAGGACTTGCCGAATGTCTTGTGGCACTCACAGGCAAGCACCACGGCGAGAGCGACGAGGCACAGGAGCTTGGCATTAAGATAATCACCTATATGCGCGACCGTGTAAACAACTTCTCGGAGCAGTATCAGCACAATTACAGCGTGCTTGCAACGCCCGCCGAGGGTCTTTCGGGCAAGTTCACCCGTGCCGACCGCAAACGCTTCGGCATTATCGAGGGGGTTACCGACCGCGACTATTACACCAACAGCAACCACGTTCCCGTCTACTACAAGTGCAGCGCGCGCCACAAGGCCGAGGTTGAGGCACCCTACCACGCACTCACCGGCGGCGGCCACATTTTCTATGTGGAGATTGATGGCGATGCTACCCACAACCCCGATGCTATTATGCGTGTGGTGGATATGATGGACAAATACAATATGGGTTACGGCTCGGTGAACCACAACCGCAACCGCTGCCTCTCTTGCGGCTACGAAAATTCCGATAAGGAGTTAAAGGCCTGCCCCAAATGCGGCAGCACTCATATTGACAAATTGCAGCGCATCACCGGCTACCTTGTGGGTACCACCGACCGCTGGAACAGTGCAAAATTGGCCGAGCTTAACGACCGCGTAGTGCACGAATAATTCACAATGCTTTATATTCTCGACATTTTGGAAGATACGACCGTCGATGGGCCGGGGTTCCGAACCTCGGTCTATTGTGCCGGTTGCCCCCATCGTTGCAATGGCTGCCACAATCCCCAATCGTGGGAGAGAGGTAACGGGCGTGCAACCCCAATCGCCGAAATTCTCGCCACAATTCTTGCCGACCCTTTTGCCGATGTTACCTTTACCGGTGGCGACCCTATGGCGCAAGCGCAGGGCTTCACCGCTCTTGCCACGGCCATTAAGGAGAGGAGCAACAAGAATATTTGGTGCTTCACCGGCTATCTTTTTGAAAATCTGCTTAAAAACCCCGTTCAAAAGGAGCTTCTCCGCCACATAGATGTGCTTGTCGATGGCCCTTTTGTTGAGGCTCTCAAAGATGAGCAACTGCGTTTCCGCGGCAGCAGCAACCAGCGTGTAATTGATGTTCCTGCTTCGCTATCCACGGGCAGCGTGGTTCTTGTAGAGGGAATGTAGAGGAGCGAAACTTTTTAGATTTCTCACCTTCGTTGTCTTTGGCCCCTTCGGGCGGCGAACTTCGTTTCGAAATGACACAATCATCTTTTGGGCAGACACATCGGTCTGCCCCTACGACAGAAGACAATGGTGCATCGTTGGCATTCGCAAAAAAAACGAGCCAACAATCATCGGTGAGCGTTATTCTCCCTCACTCTCCAAACTTTTGAGCCAACGACGAGCCCTCTCCTTGTGGAAACGGAAAAGGATGTTCACAGGAGCCGAAGTACAGCTCACAGGCTCAAAGAAGAATGGGTGGTCGTTAAGGCAGGGATAGAGGACATTGGCCGCGTAACGGAATCCAAGATTTTCGAGAATTATATAATCGACATTTGCGGAAAGAAAGTCGCTCACAATCTGCACATTAGTGTCACTCTCTTTGTAGCGCACGCCACGCACACCCTTGCTCACAAAAAGAAGCTCGGGCTTGCGCGATGCTACAATACAGCCCCGCGCTAACGACGCTGCCTCCCCGCCTATGGCAAGATAGGCACGCACGGGTGCAGAATAGTCGGCAACAGCCTCGTGGTGCAGCCACCGGAGAGTGTGCTCTCTATCGCTATTGCAGCACAGAATGGCAGGGAGGAACAAAAGCAGCATAAACCACGGTGAAAAGGAGCGTTTCGACACGCGGCGACACAGCGCGTCGCAAGCACTCCACAGCCCTGCGACAAGCCCTGCCGTGAGAAAAGGCAGCGTTATTATCATATATCTGTAATAGCTGGGGCTGTCCATTATGGAGACAAGCGCAAGGTTGCCTGCAAAGAAAAGGAGAAGCGGCAGACGCAACCGCTTGAAACGACATATTCCATAGACCACAAATGCAAGAACCGCAACGGCAATCGCATAGAGCGTGAGCGACGGCACACTACCGTAACGCACGGGAAAGAAGGGGATAATACTCTCGGGAACCGATTGCACCAACAGCATATTCAGTACCTTCCACACTTTGGAAAAATCTATCTGATTCACATAGCGCGACTGTTCGAGCCCCCAAAAAGCATTGCGCAGCACCCACGGAAGAAGAGCCGCAACAAACGCACCCGACAGAGCAAGTCCCAGCCTCCAACGGCGCATAATGAACAACGCCACGATGAATGCCGCAACAAACGCAATTGCCTGTGTGCGTATATAAAAGGTGTAAACGGTGGCGAAAAGAAAGAGCAACAGCCACGGGGAGCGCCACCCTGCCCTGCCGTCGGTAGGCTGATGCGAAAAAGCCCAAAGGGCAAGCGTAACGAAAAAGATGCACGATGCCTCACTCATCATCATCGTAGAGAATTCCAGCAGATGGGGAGTGACAAGCACCGCCGCACCCGCAATAAATGCCAAGGCCGGCTTTACCCCCTCGGCCACCATCGTGCGGAAGAGCAGCAGCACCGCGCCGAACAGAAAGAGCAGATTAAGCACTTTTTGTGCCACAATGCTGTCGGTAAACAGGCGCAGTGGTGCCATAAGCAGGGGATAACCGGGAGGAAAAAGTGCCGAGGGGTTGCCCAAAATATCGGTGTAACCGTTGCCCGCCGCAAGCGACGATGCAAGAATATAGTAGTGACAATTATCGCCGTTGGAATCTATTTTAGGGTCGAAAATATATGTAAAGACCAACAGGGCAAGCAACGCCAGCCCTGTCGGGTATAACATTTTCTTAACAAACGGCAATAGTTTCATTGGGGCAGTTATTTATTATGCTCGGCCTCAATCTCCTCGGGAGCCATAGGCTTGTATTTACCCAAACGACGGGCACCGCCATCGAAAATGAGATAATCCTCCTCGTTGCGTATTCCGCCGAAATTGCGCCAAGCGTCGAGCTTGTCGTAACAGATAAAATCGGTAAACTGTTTCTCGGCACGCCATTTGTCTATAAGGTCGGGAATAAAATAGATGCCCGGCTCGACGGTAAACACATACCCCGGTTCGAGAGCCTTGGCCAAACGCAAGGACTTCCAGCCGAAAAGGGTGCTTTTTGAACGCCCTTCTTCGTAACCCACATAAAGCTCGCCGAAATTCTCCATATCGTGAACATCGAGGCCCATCATATGACCAAGGCCGTGGGGCAGGAACATACAGGCGGCACCCACACGAGCAGCCTCGGCAGCATCGCCCTTCATAAGGCCAAGTTCTATCATTCCTTTTGCAATCTCAGTGAGCACCGCCTCGTGTACTTTGCGATACTCAACGCCGGGAGCAAGCATAGATGTTGCTGTAAGATGGGCGCGACGCAGAATGTTGCACACGGTGCGCTGTTGCTCGGTAAACTGCTTGCCCACAGGCATTGTGGTTGTGAGGTCGCCGGCATAGTGCATTGCATTCTCGCAACCAGAATCGAGCAGAAACATCTGCCCATCCTTCAAAGGCTCGGTGCCGTATGCGTGGTTGTGCAGTGTCTGGCCGTTAATGGTGGCGATAATGGGGAACGATAGGTTGAAGTTGTGTTTCGACGCTTCGGCCTGCACCACCGACACAATTTCGGCCTCGGTGGTTCCGGGGCGCACGGCACGCATTGCCGCACAGTGCATATCCACCGAAACGTTCACAGCCTCCTCTATCTGCTCAATCTCCTCAGCACTCTTGTAGTTGCGTTGCGCAATCACAGCCTTCACAAATTCCATAGAGACGGCAGCCTGTTGCTCGGCGGGGTTAATACCCAAGAGCTCTTGGAGCCACACTTTGTGGTCGCCACGATAGGGAGGAAGAAAGTGTATCTTCTGCCCTTTGCCCTGCGCAGCCTTTATATATGTGGCAAACTCGCTCATAGGCTTTGTGAGGGTAATTCCCACACGCTCGCTCTTCTCCTTTATGGTGGGTTGCACGCCTGTCCACACAATATCGTCTATTGTAAGTTCGTCGCCGAAGATTATCTCCTTATCCTCATCAATGTCTATTATGGCTGCAAGGCCCGAATAGTCCGACGCAAAATAGTAGAGGAATGTGGAGTCTTGACGGAAATGATAGGCATTGTCGGCATAATTAACGCCAACCTCGGTGTTGCCGAGGAAAAGCAACAATCCGCGGCCAATCTTCTCTTTGAGAATGGCGCGGCGATTGATATAAGTCTCTTTACTGAACATATAGTTATAAGTTTTTGGTTTTTATCTCTTTATCACTGCCCTTACAACGAACCATAGGTGGTTGAGCAGGGTTAACAACAGCCCGTAGTGCTTGCTCATTATGGAGAAACGCTCCAAGAGCGAGGCACGATGGTTCTGCAAAGATAGCCCGTTCTGTAAATAATTCACTATGATTGTGTGGGTATTAACAAGTGTTTTTGATTTTTTCATAGCCCTTATGCACCAATCAACATCGGCCGAGAAGCGATATTGCAGGTCGTAGCGAGGGGCAATGTCGCGACGCACGAAAAAGGCCTGATGGCACACGAGCATCCCTCTCCGAAAGCTCCTCCAAGTGAGCTTTTCGGGAGCCTTCAAGCGGCGCATTCTTACGAAATTACGCCGTTCATCAACCTCGGCAGTTTCGCCATAGATAACCTCGGGCAGGGTGTCGTGCCCCTCCAACGCCGCAACCATACGTTCAAGAGTATCGGGGGCGTAGAGCGAGTCGCCTGCATTAAGGAAGCACAGATAGTCGCCCTTGGCAAGCTCTATTCCCTTATTCATTGCATCGTAGAGGCCGCTGTCGTGCTCGCTCACTATGTGGGCAAATTCAATTCCCATCCCCACCGCCTTTGTAACAGTATCGTCGGTGGATGCTCCGTCGATGAGCAGATACTCGAAATTCTTGTAGCTCTGCACGGCCACGCTCCGCAGTGTGGGCTCTATCACCGAGGAGGCATTGTAGGTGACGGTTATTATGGAAAATTTGGGTTTAAGGGACATTACTCTTTGGTTTTTACGCTTTTGTATATTATTATCGAGAGCATCGTGAGCAAGATTGCTCCCACCAGCAACGATGCCCACAGTGATATTTTGGAGGAGGTTACAATAACCTCGTCGACACAGCGCAGCTCAATTTCGTGCTCACCGGCGGGCAACGGTAGGGCACGCAGCAAATAGTTGGCACGCAACAGGGGTGCCTCCTTGCCATCGACGTAAGCTTTCCAAGTTTTGTAATAAACCTCGGAGAAGATTGCCAGCTGCGGCGCGGGCGAATAGCTGCGGTACTTTATAACTCCCGGATTTACATACTCCTGCATTGCGATAAAGGCGGTGGAGTCGACGGGATTGCAATATTCTTCGGCAGTGGGGAATTTCTCCTTCCAGCTATCCTCGATGAAGGCTGTGGCGCGTAAATCTCCTTCGCCTATGGCTGCAATCTCCTCGTCGGGGGTGTCTACCCACACTACACTGTCGACGAACCAGCAGTTACCCATTGCATCGGGATTGGCCTGCACTTGCGGTGCATCGTTCTCCCCGGGAACTATTATGTAGCGCACGTTGAGCATATTGAGGATGTTCATATTTATGCTGCCACTGAAATAGTTGTCTATAATATCCTGATAGCGACGCAATTTGGCAGGGCTGTAACCGCCTACCGATTTATGGAAATAGGATGTGCGCGAGTCGTTGAAGGTGCTCGATGCAAGATTAAGCACGCGATAGTTGGGGTGAGTGTCGCGCATAATGAGTTTGTCGGCAGCGGTGGGGAGAAACTCCTCGACCTTCTTTTGCGGAACAAAGTCGTTCCACGAGAGGAAACGCCACGCTACCGGCCACAGGTCGAAAATCACAAGCGCGGTGAGGGCAACGTAAAGGTAGCGGCTCTTGAACGAGAAGCGCATATAGGCAAACAGGGCAACAGCCGCTGCGACTATAAATGCAAAAGAACGCCACGCATCGCTCGCGAGCATTGAGGCACGGTCGATGCGCAGGGCATCAACAAGAACCGAGGGGTAGGCAGCATCGGAGGGGGCCGAGAAACTGAATATCGCACCGCCGAACAGGGCAAAGAGCAACGACAATCCGCCGGTTGCGGCAAACGATATTCCCAATGCACGGGTGAGGCGTTTCTTGGCAGCCTCATCGCCACTCTTGCACACCTTCATAAACTCAACCACGGCAAGCACGCCCAGAGTAACCATCGTAAGCGAGGCTATCACCAGAGCCATAGAGGGTGCGCGGAATTTATTGTACAGTGGCAGGTTGTAGAAGAAAAAGTCGTTGAGCAGAGGGAAATTCTTGCCCCACGAGAGTATTAACGAGAGAATGGTTGCGGCAAGCAGCCACCAACGCTCGCGCCCCTTAACCAAAAAGAGCGAGAGCACAAAGAGGAAGCAGACTATTGCTCCAATATACACAGGGCCCGAAGTAAAAGGCTGTGCGCCCCAATAGGTGGGCATCTGCTTCACAATCTTTTTTGCCTGCGAAGAGCCGTATGAACGGCTGAAAAGGCGAAAAGTCTCGGAGTCGGTACCAAGATTGTAGTGCGAGCTTGCGCCATAGATATTGGGCACAAGGAGCGTGAGTGTCTCCTCAATGCCATAGCTCCACTGATAGGCATAATCAATGTCGAGGCCCGAGGCTTGTTGCGCCTCGCCCTTCGGTTGAAGCACGGCAGCACCGCGTACACTCTCCTGTGCATAATCCATTGTGGGCCACAACTGCCCGATAGAGGGAAGGACAGAGAGTATTGCCACAAGAAGAAGCACGCCCGTAGCCTTGAAATAACGCGCCAACTGCCCCTCGCGCACCGCGTAGACAAGATAGACCACTGCAAGGAAGAGCAGCACCAGCAACAGATAATAGCTTATTTGCTGATGGTTCCAATAGACATTCATTCCCGCAAACACAAGCGTGACGAAACTGCCCACCAGCAGCTTACCGCGGTAGCAGAGTATCACTCCGCCTATGATAGGGGCCATCGTGGCCATCACCAAAGCCTTGTTCATATGCCCCACCCCCACGATTATAAGGTTGTAGGAGCAGAGCGTGTAGGCCACGGCACCCATAAAGGAGAGCCACGAATTACAGCCTATGGAGAGAAGGAATATGTAGAAACAGATGAGGGAGAGGAATATGTAGCCATTGTGACGCCCCGTGCCTCCCATCCACGCAAGAGTGAAGAGGCGACCTATGTGACGGAACACATTTTCCGATTTTGGCATATAGGTGTAGTTGGCCGGCATTCCACCGAACATTGCATTGGACCAATGGCCATACTCGCCCGTCTTTTCATAATGCTCCGCAAGGTCGTTACCCCAACCGCGCGAGTTTATGGCATCTTCCTGTATAATATCCTTTCCTTGAAGGGTGGGGGCAAAATATATGCCTGTTATTGCAAAGAATGCCAACACCGCAAGAATGTGCGGCAACATCTTCTTCAACTTCAAATTCTTCATATTCTTGAACTATATTTTTACAACAATTTACGATACACTTCGCAGGTATTCTGCACCATACGATCGAGGGTGAACTCCTTGGCCCGCTGCAACCCTTTGAGGCGCAGTTCGTCGCGCAACGCAGGCGACTCCACCACCAATTGCAGGGCGTCGAGCATAGACTGCGCATCGTGGGGGTTAAAGTATATGGCAGCATCGCCGGCAACCTCGGGGAAGCAGCTGGCGTTGCTCAAACAGACGGGGCAGCCATTGTGGAAGGCTTCGAGAATGGGTATTCCGAATCCCTCGTAGTGCGAGGGGAACACAAAGCAAAGAGCGTGACGATAGAGCGAGGCCATCTGCGCATCGTCGGCCGAAATATGAGTGAGCCTGTCGGCTATATTCCAGCGGGCAAAAAGTTCCTGCTCTCCACGACTGAAAGGATTGCCTGTGCAGACAATGCGCAACGTAGGGTTCTTCACAAGAAGGGGGCGCACAGCCGACAGCCACAGATAGAAATTCTTGTATCCCTTGCGCTCGCCCACGTAGAGCACATATTTGTCGAACAGTTGCGGAGCCACATTCTCCACGGCACGATAGCCGTGGTGCACTACCGATATTTTAGATGGCGACGTGCCCAAGAGCTCCACAATGTCGCGCTTGGTATTCTCGCTCACGGCTATTATGTGGGCAGCCTTCTCTATCAACAATTTCTTGTGCTCTATTGTGCGGTCGTAGAAAAGCACATCTTGCGGATAGCGTTCAAATATCATATCGTGCACGGTGAGCACAAAGGGTTTCTGCCTCTTCTCTATCGCACCCAGAAAATAGGGGCTGAAATATGTGGGGTGAAAGAGGTCGTAGTTGCCCTTTCGCACCGCCTGCCAAGCGCAGTAGCGGTTGAACATCTGATAGAGCCTGCGACGCAGCCTGTAATTGGGCGGGAATTTTATAACCTCGTATTTGTGGCCGTATGTTTCGGTCACATAGTGATTTTCGCAGTAACGCATCGGAATTTCCGACACAAATTCATCGACCGGCAGATTGTACATTAAATCGGCGAAATAACGGGTAACCCCGCCGAATCGCTGCAAAGTGAACATCTGATTGTCGTATAGTATCTTCTTCATAATCTTCAAATTTCTCTTTTCTTACGGAAAAGATAGTCGACCGCCTCGCGCAGTTCCTCGAAGCGACACAGGCAGGAAATTACTATATAGAGTACCGATGCTGTTGCCAAACGCGAAACGAGCAACAGCAGATTGTCGTCTATCGGCATTGTTACATAGCCTGCAACACCCGCCGCCACAAGCGCGACAATGAGAAACGGTACAAAATCCATTAAAAACATTCTTATTGTGAGTGCAATGTCGCGACGCACAAGCACGCACCAAACAAAGAGCCAGGCAATATTGAAGAGGCAGTAGGCCACAAGCATAGGCTTTATGCCCAACGGATGCATCGCCAGAAGCATAAGCAGCACCAGCGTGCCCTGAACTATGGTGCACCACATAAAGGTATTTGTGCGGCCACGGCTCACAAGCAGATTGGTGAACATCGATTGTATGGGCATAAAAGCTCCCCACAGACACAAAATCTGCAACATACGCGAGCTCTCCTCCCACTTGTCGGTGAGCACCACAATAATAAGTTCGTGGGCCACAAGCGAGAGCAGTGCCAGCAACGGGAACGACACAAAGGCTGTGAAACGCATCATCTTGCGAAAGACGCGCAACTGCCTCTCATCATCGTCGACCACCTTGGCAAGCACCGGTTGCGCCACGGAATTTACCACCACATTCACCATATCACTGCCCATACGGAACCAATCGGCCGCCTTTGAGTAGTTACCAACATCGGCACGGCTGTAAAATTTGCCGAGAATGAAGGAAAAGATGTTCCAATTGATTTTTTGAAAAATATTGGTTATAAGCAGTTTGTAGCTGAATGCAAAAAGATAGCGCAAGGGATAGAACCTCACGGCCAATGTGGGGTGCCACGGAGTGTAGTACCAATAGACCGCAAGGCGCACAAGAGTGTAGATTATTGCCTGTGCCGAAATTCCCCAATAGGAGTAGCCGTTCATTGCAAGCAGAATGCCGGCAATACCCGACACGAGCAGGGCAAGCACAGCGGCAATGGAGCGTTGCTTCACTTTAAGTTCACGGAACAGATAGGCCGAGGCGGCAACGGCAAACCCGTTGAACACAAAGGCAAGGAAATTGAATCTTGCCAGCCACAGCAGCACCGGCTGATTGAAAAAGCCGGCTATGAGCGGAGCACCCGCATAGAGCAGTGCGTATATAACCAACGAGGTTATGATGCTGAACCAAAAGACGGCATTATAGTCGTCGTGCGCCACCTTCTTGCGATTGGCAATGGCGGCTACAAAGCCACTGTCCTGCAACGAGCTTGCAATGGCATTGAAAATGGCGAGCATACCCACGGGACCATAATCCTCGGGGCCCAAAAGACGGGCAAGATAGACCCCGAAAAAGACGCTGAGCAACTGGCACACGGCATTGCTCAACCCGCCCCAAAGGAAACTCTTTGCGACGGCGTTCTTCAATGTATCGGTGGCCTTGCTGCTCATCGTGGATACTTTATCTGCGTGAAATTATTTAACCTCGCTGCCGGGCTTTGTGGCGGGGGTAACGGTGAGCAAAGAGAGCTTGCCCTCGTTGTCCTCGGCACTCAAAATCATTCCCTCACTCACAATTCCGCGCATTGTGCGGGGAGCAAGATTGGCCACAAAGCACACCTGCTTGCCCACAAGCTCCTCGGGGTTGAAGTGCTTGGCAATACCCGAAAGGATGGTGCGTGTTTCGAGGCCGTCGTCTATCTTGAACTGCAACAGTTTGTCGGCCTTGGGTACTTTGGTACATTCGAGCACCGTGCCCACGCGAATATCTACTTTGGTAAAATCGTCAAACGCAATTTCGGGGCGTATGGGGTTGGCCTTGTATGCTGCGGCGACGTTGGCTTTTTTAACCTCCTCCAATCTATCCAACTGTGCCTGAATAGCGTCGTCCTCTATCTTTTCGAAGAGCAATCCAACCTCGCCAAGAGTGTGACCTTCGGGGAGCAACTCTATACTGCCGAGGCTCGACCACTCGCAGCCGTTCATCTGCAACATTTCGCGCAACTTCTTGCTGCTGAAAGGCATAAACGGCTCAAAGGCAATTGAGAGGTTGGCAACCAACTGCAACGACAGGTTGAGGATTGTGGCCACGCGACCAAGGTCGCTCTTTGCCACCTTCCACGGCTCTGTTTCGGCAAGGTAGCGGTTACCTATGCGGGCAAGCTCCATTGCCTCCTTCTGTGCATCGCGGAATTTATATTGGTCGAGCAGATGTTCCACCTTGCCCTTAACATCGACAAATTCGGCAATAATGGCCTTGTCGTAGTCGGTAAATTCGCCTGCGGCGGGTACCTTTCCGTCGAAATATTTTTTTGTGAGCACAAGCGCACGGTTCACAAAGTTGCCATACACGGCAACAAGCTCGTTGTTGTTGCGTGCCTGAAAATCCTTCCAAGTGAAGTTATTATCCTTTGTTTCGGGGGCATTGGCTGTGAGCACGTAGCGCAATACATCCTGCTTGCCGGGAAAATCGACAAGATACTCGTTGAGCCACACTGCCCAATTGCGCGAGGTTGAGATTTTATCATCTTCGAGGTTCAGGAATTCGTTGCCGGGCACATTGTCGGGCAGCACATAGCTGCCGTGTGCCTTTAACATTGTGGGGAATACAATGCAGTGGAACACAATATTGTCCTTGCCAATGAAGTGAACAAGGCGTGTATCCTCGCTCTTCCACCACTGCTCCCAACTGTCGGGCAACAGCTCTTTGGTGTTGCTTATGTAGCCGATGGGAGCGTCGAACCACACATAGAGTACTTTTCCCTCGGCCCCTTCCACGGGAACAGGAATACCCCAATTGAGGTCGCGGGTAACGGCGCGGGGTTTAAGGCCTGTGTCGAGCCAGCTTTTGCACTGCCCGTATACGTTGCTGCGCCACTCTTTGTGGTCGTTCAGAATCCACTGCTCCAACCAAGGCTGATAGGCGTCGAGGGGGAGGTACCAGTGGCTGGTCTTACGCTTCACGAGTTTGTTGCCCGAATCGGCATTATAGGGGTTTATAAGTTCGTCGGGCGAGAGGGTGGCACCGCACTTCTCGCATTGGTCGCCGTAAGCATCGGCTGCGTGACAGCGGGGGCACTCGCCTCGTATGTTACGGTCGGTGAGGAATTGTTGCTCGCCCTCGTCGTAATATTGCTCGCTCTCCATTTCCACGAATTTACCCTCGTCGTAGAGCTTGCGGAAAAAGTCGGAGGCAAGCTCGCGGTGTGTCTGTGAGGTGGTGCGCGAATATACATCAAACGAGATTCCGAAGCCCTCGAATGACTCTTTTATTATGTTGTGATAGCGGTCGACCACATCCTGCGGAGTAATTCCCTCTTTCTTTGCACGGATGGTAACGGGAACGCCGTGCTCGTCGCTACCGCCGATAAAGAGGACCTCTTCGCCTTTCAGACGCAAATAACGTGTGTAAATGTCGGCAGGAACATAAACGCCGGCAAGGTGACCAATGTGTACAGGGCCGTTGGCATAGGGCAGGGCCGATGTAACAAGTGTTCTTTTGAATTTCTTTTCCATAGCTATTATATTTTGTTTTTCTGTTTCTACGCTTTGTGGGCAATTTGCCGATAACTTGCAAAAGTAACTATTTTATTTCTATTTTAGAGCATAAATTTATTGTTTATATATAAATATACGCGAGAAAGCCATCCGGTGGCGGTAATTTGCATAATTGAACAAAAAACAATACATTTGTAACAATGCAAGAAAAAAAACACGAGAAAAATGCAAAAAACCACCCTTTCATCGGCACATTTTGCCGATACAAAGCCACACTATGAGCTACTCGACGGATTGCGCGGGGTTGCCGCCCTGCTTGTAGTTGTGTATCATATTTTCGAGGGGTTCGCCTTTGCCCAAGCGACCAACGGCGAGGGCGACGGAATTATTACCACGCTCAACCACGGACACATTGCGGTGGACTTCTTTTTTATCCTGTCGGGCTTTGTGATAAGCTACGCTTACGACGACCGTTGGGGCACTATGAGCATAGGCAGTTTCTTCAAACGCCGCCTCATACGCCTGCACCCTATGGTTATAATGGGGGCGGTGATTGGCGTTGCGGCATTTGCCTTTGAAGGGTTTGAAAAATGGAACGGCACAGTAACACCCACAGGCTGGGTGTTGACAGCTTTTCTGTTCGCAATATTTATGGTTCCGGCACTGCCCGGGCTGCCATACGAGGTACGCGGCAACGGCGAAATGTTCCCGCTGAACGGCCCCGCGTGGTCGTTGTTCTTCGAATATATAGGCAATATTCTGTATGCGCTGTTCATACGCCGCCTGTCGACAAAGGCTCTTGCCGCGCTTGCTGCGCTGCTTGGCGTTGCCCACATTTGGTTCTTTGTGGGGGATGTTTCGGGGTACAATATGGTGGGAGTGGGCTGGACAATAGACAAAGTGAATTTTTGGGGCGGACTTGTGAGAATGCTCTTCCCGTTCACCGTGGGAATGTTGCTCGCACGCACCTGTAAGCCACGCAGGGTAAAGGGAGCTTTTTGGCTGTGCAGCATATTGTTGGTGGCTCTATTCTCGGTGCCCTACATTGCATCGGCGGGCAGTGTGAGCCTCAACAGCCTATACGAGGTTGTGTGCATTGCAGCAATTTTCCCAATAGTTGTGTGGATGGGTGCCTGTGGTAATTGTGGCGATAATGTAACGGGGCGCATAAACAAATTCTTGGGCGATATTTCCTACCCTTTATACATTGTACACTACCCCATAATGTATATTTTCTACAAATGGCTCATCGGGAAACGCTGCTACACGTTAGGGGAAACGTGGGGCGTTTCAATCGCTGTTATTATTGTGAGCATACTGCTGGCATACGCTTGCCTTAAATTGTACGACGAACCGATGCGCCGCAGGCTGGCAAAAAAGTTTTTAGCCCCTAAATAAATAAAGCGGTGCTACATTGCAGAAAATTCACTATCTTCGCGCAGTTAAACGAAATAAATACAATATATGAAAGTTGCACTTATAGGATATGGCAAAATGGGAAAGACCATCGAGAAGATTGCCATTGAGAGAGGACACGAAATTGTTTCCATCATAGATATTGACAACCGCGAGGATTTTGGCAGCGAGGCGTTCCGCTCGGCCGATGTTGCAATAGAGTTCACCGCACCCTCCGTGGCTTTTGACAACTGCAAGCAGGCAATGGCGGCCGGTGTTAAGGTGGTGAGCGGCAGCACAGGCTGGTACCAGCAGCACGAGGCGGAAATGCGTGAATTGTGCGAGAAGGAAGGAAAGACACTCTTCTGGTCGAGCAATTTCAGTTTGGGCGTGGCTGTATTTTCGGCAGTGAACCGCTACCTTGCGAAGATTATGAACCGCTTTCCCAATTACAGCGTTCAGATGGAGGAGACGCACCACATTCACAAGCTCGATGCACCCAGCGGCACCGCAATCACCCTCGCCGAGGGTATTCTCGAAAATCTCGACCGCAAGAGCCAATGGATTATGGGCGACCTTACCAACCCCGACGGCACCGTTACCCCGGGAGCGCAGCCCCAAGGGAATGAGCTTAAAATAGATGCGATACGCCGCGACGAGGTTCCCGGCATACACACTATAAACTACGATTCGGAGGCCGACAGCATTACCATCACTCACGATGCAAAAAATCGCAGCGGCTTTGCGCTTGGCGCGGTTATTGCAGCCGAGTATGTGAACGAGCACAAAGGCCTGTTGGGAATGAGCAATCTGTTCGACTTTTAAAAATCCCTCAATCATTTGCATAAAAAACTTTTTATAGATTCTTAAAGCATCGCAAAATGAGAAAGCCAACCAAAAAGGATTATCTGCGCCTTGTGGTAACCCTCACACTATATATACTGTTCCTTGTATGGGTAAAAAGTTGGATAGGGATAATTGTAATCCCGTTCATAATAGACAACTATATAACCCGTTTAATTCCGTGGGGATGGTGGAAAAAGAGCAATAATCCTGCCGTGCGCACTGTGATGAGCTGGGTGGATGCAATAGTATTCGCACTTGTGGCCGTGTACTTTGTGAACCTCTTTTTCTTCCAGAATTATGTAATACCATCGTCGTCGTTGGAAAAATCGCTGTTGGTGGGCGACTATCTTTTTGTGAGCAAAATGAACTACGGCCCGCGTAAGCCGCAAACGCCGTTGAGTATGCCGCTCACACAGCACACTATGCCCGTGACAGGCACAAAAAGTTACCTCGACTGCATACAGTGGGAGTATGAGCGTGTGAGCGGATGGCAGAATATAGAGCGTGGTGACATTGTGGTGTTCAACTACCCTGCCGGCGACACTGCCACCACCAACCCCCAAATAATAGATTATTACAGCGACTGCTACTATATTGGGGAGCAATTGTACCCCCACAAGCCCATTATGGACAGCCTCACCACCGAGCGACAAAGAGCCGTTTACGACCTCTACTATGCTGCCGGAAGCAAATACATAGAGCAGCACCCCGAACAGTTTGGCGAAAAGCTGTGGCGCCCTGTGGACCGTCGCGAGAATTATGTGAAACGCTGTGTGGGACTCCCGGGCGAGACACTCGAAATTAAGGACAAAGAGATTTACATCGACGGAGAGAAGAGCACTGCCCCCGAAAATGTACAATACAACTATTGGGTGACATTCAAGACTCCGATGACCGAGCGCATACGCCGCAGGCTCGACATAAGCAAAGACGACCTTCAACGCTACTACAACGGCCGCTATCTGTTACCCCTCACTCCAAAAGCCCACAAAAAACTATCATCCTACACTACCCTTGTGAGTTCCATCGAGCCGGTGAAGAACGAGGAGACACACGGCATATACCCGCTCAACGGATACACCGGCTGGACAGTGGACAACTACGGCCCTGTGTGGATTCCCAAGCGTGGCGACAGCATAAGGCTCACACTCGAAAATCTGCCTGTGTATGAACGCCCGATTGCCGTTTACGAGGGCAACAGCCTGCAAGTGAAGGATGGCAAGATTTTCATCAACGGCGAGGAGAGCGACAGCTACACATTTAAGATGGACTACTATTGGATGATGGGCGACAACCGCCACAATAGTGCCGACTCGCGCTGCTGGGGATTCGTGCCCGAGGACCACATTGTGGGCAAGCCCATACTCATTTGGCTCTCGCTCGACAAGGATCGCGGCTGGTTCGACGGCAAAATACGCTGGAACCGCCTTTTCCGCTTCGTCGACAGCTATAAATAACCCACGATGAATATACTCTCGCACCCGCTCTATCTGGCACCTGTGCCATTGTATGCCCGCCTGTATGCTGCCGATGGAATTATTATCGACGGCGATGCACCGTTTGTGAAGCAGACCTTTCGCAACCGCGCAATAATCGCCACCGAAAATGGCACGCAGACACTCACAATACCCATTGTGCACAATGGCAACCAAGCGATGCGCGATATTCGGATAAGCGAGCACGGCAACTGGCGACACCTGCATTGGAACGCCATTGTGAGTGCCTATCGCAAAAGCCCCTTCTTCGACTATTATGCCGACGATTTTGCCCGCTTCTACCAAGAGCGCGACGGTTTTTTAATGGACTTTAATTTGCGGCTCCACGCTGTTGTGTGCGACCTTCTGGGGCTCGACCGCAAATTGATTCTCACAGCCGAGGCGGGAGAGATTGAAGACCTGCGCCACATTGCCGAACCAAAAGCCCTTGCCTCGCTCACCGGTTGCGCCCCCGAGCCCTATTATCAGGTGTTTGCCACGCGCCACGGCTTTATTCCCAACATAAGCATCATCGACCTGCTCTTTAATATGGGCCCCGAGGCACTTATCACACTGCGCGACTGTTGCCGATAGTTTGCGGTGATAATATTCCCTATACCTTGTAGAAACAATACTGTAATAACGTTACAAAAGAAAAATCTAGACACAAACTACTAAAATATATGTATAGAAATTATACGTTATGTAATTTTTATTATTTTTACACCGCTATAAATATTTAAAATTAGGACGAATTAGCTTTTATTAAAATGAAAAAAGTTTTATTTTTTTACTTTATGAGTATTCTTTTTACACTTTCATGTATTAATGAAGAAAATAAGTTTTATACATATAATAATAAAAGTATAGAGGAGATTAGCAGTTTGGCAAATAATGCAGGCCTGCCTTTCTGCATAGTACTTATAGACTCAACACATTTCACCGTAAACGAATATCTTAAAATGATAAAAACACATACAAAATCACCCCATAGTATTTTATATAATTTTATAAATATATACAACAGCGACAACAAATGGTACTCAAAGTTATTATCCCCACACATTTATCCTGTTACTTGTGTATTCAACACAAATAAACAACTGATAGAATTAGTGCCTGGAAGTTCGATAGAAAGTTTCTTTTATATTGATAAAGCAATTCTTTCAGAAGAAACCTCTTCTGAGTTTCACTATAATCAAAATTATGAAAAAGATAAAAATGATATCATAAATATGGTTAACAATGCTATAATATTAAAATCAAAAATATATACTGACAAAGATGCAGATATTTGTATAGACTCATTACTTGCAAAAAGGAATCACCCATATCTCTTATATTTAAAATTAGAAAATCAAATACATTTTAATAAAACTATAGAAGCAAGAAAAACTGCTAAGGAACTTCTTGGATTTGATTCTGCGTCAGATCTATTTTACTATTATGATGAATTACTAACAGCAAACAAGGTTCTTAATCCTATGTATCATAACTCTGCACCAAAGATTTCCTCATCAACAAATATAATAAATCTGCCCAATTGCATAATAGACCACACATACAATGTGGATATTGAAATATTTAACAACGGAGGACATCCTCTTAAAATTTCAGATATATTAACGAGCTGTAGCTGTGTAAAGATAGATAGTTCAAAAAAGAACATTATAGACCCTGGAAAATCAATAATATTAAATTTTGATTTCACACCAGAAAATAAAGGCAGTGTTTATAGAGAGGTGCACATTGCATCTAACTCTTTAGATACACCAATATATACAATAACAATAAATGCAAATGTCAAATAACTTTATGAAAATCAAAATTTTAACATTTTTTTCAAGTCTTTCGATAATTATTTTTTGCTATTGCAGTAGTGATTTCGATGAATTTAACAGATTTAGACAAATAGAGTACAAAGAAAATTGGCCGGAAGCTTCAAAACAATTGGGACAAGGAGTTGCAAAAGAATTAAATATTACAGTTAGAAACTTACACAAACAAGGGGTTGATTATTCAAATGCCAACGAGTCGTTAGAATTTAAAGAAAATTTTTATAATGACTTTTACAATGCGAACCCAAATCTTTGCAAAACAAAAGGCTCTATCTATGAATACAATATAAGCCCAAAAGAATTTGTAGAACAAGTCAAAAATTTAACAAAAATTCAAATTGAATTCTTAAATAGAATTATTGACGAATGCAGTGCTACAACATCTATTGAAGAATACTACAATGTTTTATTGAAAATAAATGAAGACATATATGAAGTCGTACCACAAATACAACAGGAAAGATTATTTAATGTAACATCAGTGCTATACTACGGCATGAAAGAGATTCAATATCTAGAAAGTCAAGGTTTAATGATACATTCCTCTCGTACAGCTACACAACACATATTGATAAAAACAAGAAGTGAATCTAACGAAAACGTAGGTGAATTATGTCATAAAGTTTTAGCTACATCAATGTTAGTAGCAATAGCGACCCCTATACCTGGCGATGAAGTTATAGTTCTTGGGGCTGTCACAGCTGTTGCAACAGGATATATGGTATACACAGCCGGCGTGATGCTATATGAATATCTTGTATGCAAAAAATTTGATAAGACCGCAGATGAAAACTACAAATACTGTCAGCAAGAATTTGAATCTTGTTATTCTGAAATCATTGATGGTTGTTCTATTTGCTTACAATTCTGTTTAACACAAGGTTATTGGCCACCATATTCAACACATAAGTGCAAAAAACAATGAATGGCATAGAAATAATTTATAATAATAAAAGAACTCTAATTGGGGTTAAGAACGGTCAAACGATTGTACATATAAATTCTATAAACTCAAATAATGAAAATGGAGCTATTTTATATTCAGCAAGCATTGATTATGATAATAAAGTTAGACACATTTGGCATAAATACAACAAGATAAAGAAAGGAGATATTCTTAAAATAAGACTTGTCAATATAAAAGAAATAACAACCCCTATTGAAAGTGTTTATGATAATAATATAACCCCACTACCATCAAAATTGGAAATATTTTATGCATTAGAGGCTTCACTAAAAAGTAAAGGATTATTATGAATGGTTTTACAATAAAAGCCGGAGAAGAAAATATTTATGCAGCATTGAAATCCGGGTCTTTTGGAATAATAATATCGAATAAAGAAGGGGATTTTAATATAAGTATTAACGGAATGGATGAAAATGCACTTTTTTATTCTTGGGAGTACCGGAAATTAAATCTCAATGAAGTTGTTACAATAACATTTGATACCTTAGACGAGGCTATTATTTCAACACCTACCAAAATTCGTGATGTAAATAATACAATTCAAGAACAAGAACTTGAATTAGAATCATATTATAAACTAAAAAAGGAATTACTTGATAAAGGTTTAATCTCAGAATGATTTATATAAAAAAGATAACCAACGAAAAACAGATATCAGAACGTTTGGAATATCCATATAATATTCCTGCAATTCGAAACTTAAACGAATTTGAATTCAATAGTAATGTTACCTTTATTATTGGCGAGAATGGTGCTGGTAAATCCACTTTAATTGAAGCTATTGCAATACGTGCAGGCTTTAATCCAGAGGGAGGGAGCTTGTTCTTAAACTATCAAACACAGGACACTCACTCCACCTTGTATCGCGATATTAAATTAACGAGAGGGGCTATTAGGAATAAAGATGGGTATTTTTTAAGAGCAGAAAGTTTTTATAATATCGCAACTGAAATCGATAGAATAACAGATGGATTTAAATTATTAAAAAATTATGGTGGTGCACTACACAAGCGTTCCCATGGAGAAGGCTTTCTTGGAGTTGTATTAAATAGACTATCCGGCAATGGCTTATATATTTTTGATGAACCAGAATCTGGATTATCATTATCAAGCATTTTTAAATTGATTGTAAAAATAAAAGAGTTAGAAAAAAACAATTCCCAATTTATAATTGCGACACATTCACCAATTTTACTTGCATACCCTGGTGCTGAAATATACAAAATAACAAACTACGGTTTGGAGCTTACAAACTATGAAAATACAGAACAATTTTGTTTTACTAAGTATTTTATATTAAATTATAACAAAATAATCAACGAGCTGTTGAGATAAATACAATAATGATGGTTATACAAATAATACAACTGCTATATTTTTTAACCCTATTTATATTTGCAACATTCTTATATAGCTCTCAAATGACGGATACACTGATACTGCCAAAATGGTTATATACATTAGGTCTTGTTACTGTTGGCAATATGATTGGATGTATTATCGTATTATTAAAGAAACAAATAAAAATATATGAGAAATATTTGATTATAGCAGTGGTATTTATTTGTTTTTGCCAATCTATTTATGCAATAATTCAAGTATTTCAATTTGAAACTCCACCTCAAATTGTTGGAGGATTTGATAATCCGGCAGGTTTGGCGGCATGTTTAAGCATAAGTACTCCTTATTGCCTCTACCTCATACAAATAAGTAAAAAGAGCTTCTATAAACTATTATCGCTTTCTTTATTTGCTATTATATGCACCGCTTTAATACTTTCAGGATCTCGGTCGGGAATAATCGCAGGAATATTTGTTCCATGCTCCGTTTGGTTTTTTAATAAAAAGCATAGGAAGTGGTTACAATGGTTGTTTCTCTGTTTCTGTATAGCCCTTTTACCGATAATGTATTTTATAAAAAAAGATTCTGCAGATGGACGTTTATTGATACTATGCAGTGCTTGGGAAATGATTAAGAAGCACCCGATAATAGGCTATGGTTTTAATGGCATTTCTGCGCATTATATGGATTTTCAAGCAGAATGGTTGACAAAAAATTCAAACAATAATATTTCTTTATTAGCAGACAATGTAAAACACGTATTCAATGATTTTTTTGCAATATGTATATGTTTCGGAATAATAGGATTGATTATATTATGTATATTCATCGGTCTTATGATACATTGTTATAAAAAATCACCATCAAGCATCGGAATGTATGCACTTATCTCTATTGCAACAATAGGTGTCTTAGGAGCCTTTTCTTATCCATTATACTATCCTTTTACTTGGATTATAATTGCGATAAATAGTTATATACTAATACACAAAGCATATAAATTTCATTTTATCAAAAGAGACATAATCAAATATCCATTTATTATTATATTATTTTTCCTTTCTTCAATTGTACTTTATCGTATAATTAAACGAATATCAGCAGAAAAAGAATGGTACAAGATCGCCTATATAACTTTTAAAAATAATACATTTATATCAAAATATGACTCTTTGATGTCTATATTTGGAAATAACCCATATTTTCTATATAACTACTCTGTAAAATTATATCTTTATGAAGATTATAATAGATCTCTTGAAACTGCGTTGATATGTAGAAAATACTGGGCTGATTATGATTTAGAGCTACTATTAGGTGATTTATATCAAAAACAATATCAATACAATAATGCAATCCTTCATTATTCTAAAGCGCAAAAAATGTGTCCAAATCGCTTTATTCCACTATATAAACAGTTTTTAATTTACAAAATAAATTGCGATACTAACAATTTAATCAATGTAGGCAATATCATATTAACCAAAAGTATTAAAGTTCCTTCAAAACAAATTGATAATATAATTAAAGATGTAACAAATAAACTTACAGATATAAATAAGTAAAATTACACATTATATGGGCCCCGAGGCACTTATCACACTGCGCGACTGTTGCCGATAGTTACCTAAAATTCCATCGGCAATAAAATTTCATAATGGCACAGCATTAAAGCCCTATACCATATTATCAATTAGTATATTAACAATCTTTAATAGTAGGGGGGTAATTGCTCAATCTTTTAACTTATCTTTGCTTAGGAGATA
This sequence comes from Bacteroidaceae bacterium, assembly GCA_045634365.1. GTDB lineage: Bacteria > Bacteroidota > Bacteroidia > Bacteroidales > Bacteroidaceae > HGM04593. Next base: position 74,346 of record JAZRAC010000016.1, read on the forward strand.
CTAAATTACTTTTTCAACCTAAAAACCCGCCACTATGAAAAAAGCCCTTTTTCTATTCTTTATCTTTATCGGTAGTATTAATGTGTGTACGGCACAAAATTTAGAGGAGGTTGTCTACTTAAAGAACGGCAGTATTATACGTGGTGTTATTATGGAACAAGTCCCGGGAGAAACACTAAAAATTGGAACAAAAGATGGCAATGTCTTTGTCTACCAAATGAATGAGGTGGAAAAGATAACAAAAGAGACATCCCTTAAAAAAGATGATGATTTTTCATTAGGAGCCGGGAATAAACGCGGTTATAAAGCATTTATAGATGCCGGTTATACTTTTGGTATTGGTGACTTTAACGAGGACAGAGTAGAAATTATAACCTCACACGGTGTGCAAATAAACCCTTATGTATATATCGGTGGCGGTGTCGGGGCGAATTATTGGATTGATTCAGAATTTTCTGTTCCTGTTTTTTTTAACAGCCGCATTAACTTTATAAATAAGCAAATATCACCCTATTTAGATATAAAAGTAGGATACTCATTTTTTGATGTTGAAGGTTTATATATCGCTCAATCCATCGGATGTAAAATATGGCACTATAATGTAAGCATTGGACATACTATACAAAAAGCCAGTAATGAAAATCTAAACGGAATAAATTTCAAATTGGGATTCGAATTTTAATTTATAAGCAAAATGCCATAATATCCCCCAAGCCTTCACAAAGGCTCTGGGGGATATTATGTTTATAAGACCTACTCACGCATCTGCCCGTTGCTTTTTATTACTGTCGACAATATTGTGCCGCCACCCTAATTACTAATAATGAAAGTTAAAAAATCCCTTTCGGCACATTTTTAATTTCTAAAAGTTTAGATTTCTAAAAACTTCGTAATATATTTGTCGCAACGAAAAAAAACGGAAACATATATGAGCAAAAAGAAATTCGACACACTCACAAAAGCCGAAATACAGGTGATGAACGCCCTGTGGGAGATGCCCGACGGCGGTTGCATTCACGATATTATCGCACGCTACCACACGCCAAAGCCTGCCTACACGACAATATCCACGTTCCTTAAAATATTGTTGAACAAAGGGTTTGTAGATTTTCGCAAGCTCGGCGGCAAGACTCACACATACTACCCGCTTGTGAGCAAGGAGCAATATACCAATCAGGTGATGAGCGAGGTTAAGGAGTCGTTCTTCGGCGGTTCGGGCAGGGAGCTTGTGAAATTCTTTGTCGAGAAGGAGCAATTGAGCGAACAGGAGATAAAGGAGCTGTTGGAGATTATACAGAAACAATAGAAGATGGGGGCGTTCCTTATATATATAGTTAAATGGGCATTCTGCCTTGCAGTGCTATATACGCCGTTCACACTGCTGCTGCGCAAGGAGACATTTGCCTCGCTCAACCGCAAACTGCTGTTGGGAACGGTGGTTGCATCGGCAATTCTACCACTGCTTGTCCTACGCTTCACGGTGGAGGTAGAGGCTCCTGTAAATTTCATTGCCACCGGCGGCAACAGCTACATTGCAGCAACCACGTTACAGGCTGCCGGCAACGTTGCAGCGTGGGAAAGGGTTATTGGCACCATTTACTTTATCGGAGTAATTTTAAGCCTGTTATTTACCATTGCCGGTGCCTTAAAAAGCCTCGCTGCCATAAAGCGCGGAACATTGTGGGTGGAGAAACAGAAAAATTGCACCATACATTGCCACGCAAATGAAACAGCCCCATTCAGCTGGTTCGGCCACATTGTAATTTCGGAGAGCGACTACAACGAGTGTGGCAAAGAAATTCTGTTGCACGAGGAAGGACACATTCTCCACGGCCACTCTTGGGACATTCTCCTGCTTGCCCTCGTGAAGAGTGTTCAGTGGTTCAACCCCTTCGTTTATATGCTCGCAAACGACATAAAGGAGATACACGAATATGAGGCCGACAAATATGTGGTGGAGCACTGCGACAATGCGCGAAACTACCAGTTGCTCATTCTAAAAAAAGCGGCAAGCAGCATAGGCACACAGTTTATTAACCGGTTCGGACAAAGCAATGTGCGCAAAAGAATTATGATGATGGCACGCAAAAAGTCGAACAAGGCACGCTGTGCCAAATGGCTCTATCTTGCACCCGTCGCATCGTTTATACTGCTGCTGTTCGCAGAACCCGAATATATTTACAGCCGCAAAGAAACTGCCACAACTGCACCATTGACAGAAGCACCCCAAAAAACAACTGTCACAGAGAGCCGCCAAGCAACCACGGCACCGGCGACGGCAAAAAAGAGAAAAGCAACAGCAGCCGTCAGACAGTGCAACCGGCCGCAATCGGCCGACACGGCAACGGTACCCGCAATAATGGAAGAGATTGCAATAATCGCCACGGAAACGAGCAGGGCCGAAGCACCCAAAAAGTATGCAAGCGAAACATACTACGAATATATAAGCCTGCAAAATGGTGACACAACAAGCACTGCAAAAAGCAATATAAGAAAATGCAGCGTGAGAGCATCGTTCATAGCCGACAACAACGGACAGGCCGGCGATATTGCCATAAAAGGGTGCGACCTCTCCATAAAAGCGGGCAACGAAAATATTGCCGACAAGATTGAAACTATACGCTCGGCTATGATTAACGCCGCCGAAGAGTATATAAAATCGAAAGAGTGGGCGGCCGCCATAATCGACGGAGAAAAGGCTCATACAATATACGACGCACACATTGTATACTGCCACGGCGAGAGAGAGGCACAACAGGCAAAAGGCAACTGCCGCCCGATGCTTGTGGGTTCAACAGCAATAAACTAACTGCAATATGATGAAGAATATATTTACCGGCATACTGATTTTTGCTTGTGCAGCAGCTACTGCACAGGAGAAAAGCAACAGCACCCTGCGCAACCCTCTCGACAATCTTATTGTGCGCTCTGTAATAAAGCAAAATCTTTTCCCCGAAGAGCGCGTCTATCTGCACTTCGACAACAACAGCTACTATTTAGGCGAAACAATGTGGTTCAAGGCCTACGTGACAAGTGGCACACAGGATACACCCACAAACATAAGCCGTGTGCTGTATGTGGAGCTTGTGGCACCCGAGGGGTATGTGGTGCGCACACAAAAATACAAAATTGACGACGAAGGAGGCTGCCACGGTTCTTTTGAGCTGAACAACCAACTGCTGTCGGGCTACTATGAGGTACGTGCCTATACAAGATATATGCTCAACCGTGGGAAGGAGTCTGTATTCAGCCGTGTGCTCCCAATATTCGACAAGGTGAACAACGGCGACTACTCTTTTCGCAATATGCTCGACCGCCGCAGAGCCTTTCTAGTGGATGTTGAGAAGGACAGCAGCGTTACAGGGCTCGACAGAGAGGTACGATGGGAGAGTGGCAAACTACCCGAATGTGACATAAAATTCTACCCCGAGGGCGGTCATCTGCTCGAAGGCATCGAGAGCCGTGTAGCCTTTGAGATATTCGGCAACGACGGAATAAACAGCGACAAAAGCATCACCATCCTTGCCGACGGTAGAGAATTACTCACCGCCACTCCCGAACATTTAGGCAAAGGCTCTTTTCTGTTAACACCCGAAAAAGGGGTAAAATATACAGCCCGCATAGGCGATGGTAAAAAGAAATTCCCACTGCCGAAGGCCGACAAAGAGGGAGTAACAATAGTACTCACCCACCACAGCAACACCATAGGTATTTTTGTTAAAAACACCATTGCCGACTCGTTGGAGCTTGGTTGCGCCGTGCTTCACCGTGGAAATGCCAATTTCTATGAACGTTTCTCCTCCAACGAGCGTAGCATCTATTTTTCCATAGACCGAAACACACTGCCCGAGGGGGTGAACCGCGTAATTCTGTTTGCAGGCGAGGGAATACCTCTTGCCGAGCGTATGTTCTTTGTCGCACACGACGAAACACTCGACAGCGACCGCTCCACCGCACGGCTCACGGTAAAGAGCAACGGCACCACGCTCGAAAATATGCACGCTGCGCCATATAAAAAAATCACATTGAGCATTGAGCGCGAAGATGGAGCACCCATCGATGGCGGTAATTTCTCACTCTCGGTAACCGACGCTGATAATCCGCTAAAAACATCGTACAGCTACAATATTTACACATATATGCTGCTTGGCAGCGAGGTTAAGGGCTACATTCCCGACGCAGCACGTTATTTCAACCCCGCAAACAAGAATCGCACACGCGAATTAGACCTTATTATGCTCACTCACGGCTGGACCTCCTACGATTGGAGCAAACTATGCAACAAATTTGCCTATCTTGCCCAGCCAATAGAGAAGGGAATAACCATAAAGGGGCGATTCATTAAAAAGAAGCCCAACCGCAGAATAGGGAAGATGGATAAATACAAGGTTACAACTATTGCCGACAGCAAGGTAAAATTCGAAATAACCTATCGCGACAGCGTTATTACCGCATACGACTTTAACACCGATGAAAAGGGAGAATTCATCCTTGGCACAAAGGATTTTTATGGCAAGAAAGTGGCACGGCTCACCCCCACCCTCAATACCCTCTCTACCAAGGACAGTGTATTCACATTCAACCTCGACCGTTATTTTTCTCCTGCAATGCGCCTCTACCACTATTGGGAGCGCAACACAGGAAAGGCACTCACCGAGGAGAAATTAAAAGAGGAAAAAGAGGAGATTATAAAAATAAATCCCTTCGAATATCTGCTCACACAGGTGGAAGTTGTGTCGAAAAAGAGGCGCAGCAGCAACTATCGCCCCCCGCGAAGCGAAATGCGCCTCGACTTTCTCGACGAGTGGGAGTATGCACAAGATGTTACCTACCTCACCAATCGCATAGAGGCGTGGGACCCAACGGGCTACCTATCAAGCAAACAGGATGAACAGAGTTTTATGAATGAGACATTCAACAGGTCCACCCCCTACGGAATTAAGGAATACTCGCTTGGAGAGCCCACCCTATCTACTTTCGACCGCAGCGTAATGGGCAGTAACTATCATGGTGGCGGAGGCAATGGGCGCATTGTGGACATTTATGGCGCAATGAACAAAATACGTCACTCCGGCAGCTTCCTCATACAGGACCCAGCCTACCACAACACGCTCACCGCAGTGGATATTCTGCGCAGTGCATTCTGGCGACACAATCTCAATTGGTGCTACTGGATACAGGGAATAGTACTCGACGGAGAATATCAAACAGACAGTGTGCCACGCAGCAATAAAGATTACACCGACGGAGTGAACATTGCAAAAATGCTAAATTTCAAGGAGATTGTGATACGCTCCGACGAAAAGACCCGCAGCCTCTATACGGGAGAGGATTGGCACACTAACAGCAGAAAAAGCATAAAAACATACGACTATTCGAGTTTTTACCACTCGTTCATAGAAAAAGCCGGAATACCGCCCAGAAATTGGGACATTGACGATGCACCCGACGCAATAATCTTCGAGCAAAGGAGCAAGGCGGCGAAAGACGACAAAATGCCCAACTACGTTGCCTGCTTCATCCCCAACAACGAGAAAGACGAAGCAAGCGGAATAATTCCATCGTTGGCACACAGCGGCAGTACCCGTTACACCCTTGTTTACGGATACACCGAGAGTAAACAATTCTATACACCCGATTATAGCAAAATGCGCCCCGACAGCAGCCTGCGCGACTATCGCCGCACTCTTCTGTGGGTGCCGCAAGCAAGAAGCAAGAATGGGAAAATAGAGGTTGAGCTCTTCAACAACACCACCGCAAAGAACATTAACGTGAATGTTGAGGGATATTCCGATGGCACCTATTACAGCACCGACAGCACTATGCTCACACGCAGCGTAAGCCCCGAGGCTAAACAATATGCCGAGGCGCAGCACTCCGTCAGGCCCATAATAGGCATTAACACTCCCGAGCTTCTCGCCCACTGCTTCCTGAAAAACGAAGAGGGACGCAAACTCTATCGCGACAAGGAGTATAAAGAGGCCTTCCGGTTATTCAGCGAGGCTGCATCGCTCGGTTACCCCGACGCCCTTTTCAACCGTGCTGTATGCCTTATGCAGGGACAAGGCTGCGAAAAGGACAGCATAGAAGGCTTCCGCAATTTCCGCAAGGCTGCCAATATGGGCAACAAGCAGGCACTGCACAACCTCGCAAGCTGTTATATGCACGGAGTGGGCACGCCCAAGAACGATTCGCTCGCAGTAAAATATTACACCCTCTCGGCCGAGAATGGTTACGCCGCATCGCAAACAATTCTTGCCGACTGCTATATGAAAGGCATTGGCGTTAAACAGGATAGTGCCACCGCATACAGCTGGTACACAAAAGCCGCCGAGCAAGAAGAGCCTATCGCCCTCTTCACCCTTGCCGAAATAATGGAGAAGGAGGATATTGCCGCCGGATTAAGCAAACGCAAACTGCGCAAACGCCCCACAGGCGAATACTACACACGCGCAGCAGAGGCCGGGCACACACAGGCACAATTCAAGCTGGCACAATTCCACGAGAAGGGAATCTATGTGAAAAAGAGCCGTAAAAAAGCCTTCCATTGGTACTACGAGGCCGGAAACAAACTGCACCCGCAAGCCATAGAGCGCGTAGCCTACTGCTACGAAAAGGGGCGCGGTACAAAGAAAAACGAGTTTGCCGCGGCACGCTGGTACCGCCTTGCCGAAAAGCACGGCAGCGAGCTTGCAAAGAGAAAGATAAAGTGGTACGACACTTTCCGCTTTTTTGAGTAAGAAGCAACGGGTGGTGCCTATTTACGCACCTGCCCGTTACCCTTTATAATCCATTTATATGTGACAATCTCGTCGAGAGCCATCGGGCCGCGAGCGTGCAGTTTCTGTGTGCTTATTCCTATTTCGGCACCAAGACCGAACTGCGCACCGTCGGTAAAGGAGGTGGGCGCATTGGCATATACGCAGGCTGCATCTACCAAAAGGGTAAATGTCTTTGTTGCAGCCTCGTCCTCGGCCACTATACATTCGCTGTGCCCCGAGCCATAGAGTGATATATGCTCCACAGCCTCATCGACCGAAGAGACGGTCTTTATCGCCATTGCGTAGCTTAAAAATTCGGTGCCGTAGCTATCGGCTGTGGCGCGGAAAAGCAGTTCCGACGGATAGCTGCCGGCAAGTGCCCCAAAAGAGGCTGCATCGGCATAAATTTTTACGTTACTTTGTTGCAGGGGGGCGCAAAGGGCTGCAAGCTCGCCCAGCCTTGCTGTGTGCACCAGCAGACAGTCGAGCGCGTTGCACACGCTCACACGGCGTGTCTTTGCGTTGTTCACGATGGCCATTCCCTTTTCGAGGCTGCCCGACTCGTCGAAATATGTGTGGCACACGCCGGCACCTGTCTCAATCACCGGAATTGTGGCGTTGGAGCGTACATAGTTTATGAGGCCGCTGCTGCCACGGGGAATGAGAAGGTCGACAAAGCCGCGAGCATTCAGCAGTGCCGCCGTTGCTTCGCGCTCCACGGGCAGAAGCTCCACCGTGTGCTTGTCAATCCCGAACCCTGCAAGAACCGAGCGTATTATCGCAACAATGGCCTTGTTCGACATTTCTGCGTCGCTGCCCCCTTTGAGCACGCAGGCACTGCCCGCCTTCAAGCAGAGGGCAAATACATCGAAGCTCACATTGGGGCGCGCCTCGTAAATAACGCCAATAACACCGAAAGGAACACTCACGCGGGTTAGTTGCAGCCCGTTGGCAAGGGTATTCTCTTTGAGTACACGACCAAGCGGCGAGGGTAGAGAGGCAACCTTGCGCATATCTGCGGCAATGGCCTCGATGCGCTCGGCTGTGAGGCGCAAACGGTCGTATCGAGGGTCCTCGGGCGACATTTTTGATAAATCCTCGCTGTTGGCGGCAAGAATTTCGGGAGTATGCTCCACTGCCGCATCGGCAACGGCAAGCAGCACCTCGTTCACACGCTCTTCACTCAATTTGAGCAACCCTTTCGAGGCGCTCTTCACACTCTTGAAAATATCGTTAAGTTCCATAGTCTACTCCAAATATAAATAATCGTAATGTACCACGGGCTTGCATCCATGCTTGCCAGCAAGTTCGTTAACCTCGTCGCTGTCGTATGCAATGCGCCCTACTCCGAGAATGGTGCCATCGGGGGAGGCTATCTGCACAAGGTCGTCGCGGTAGAAGGTTCCCTCGACCTTCACAACACCCACGGGAAGAATACTCACGGCCTTGTCGCCACACACTGCCGCAACAGCCTTCTCGTTAAGGAATATTGTTCCCTTGACAAAGCCGGTACTGTGGGCTATCCACTTTTTAATGGGCGACACACTGCCCGATGAGGGGGAGAAGCAGGTACACAGCACACTGTCGGGGGCTGTTACCAACGAGGTTAGAATACCGTCGCGACGGCCGTTGGCAATATAGACGGCAATGCCCTCCTCGGCCACTTTGCGGGCAATATTGCACTTTGTCATCATTCCTCCGCGACCGAAGCTCGATTTTGTTGCCTGAATATAGTCGGCAAGCTCTCGGCCGGACTCCACGCGACGTATAACCTCCGCCCCTTCGCTGCCGGGCACGCCATTATACACGCCGTCGATGTTGCTCAATATTATGAGTGCCTGCGCATCGACCATCGAAGCGATTATGCCCGATAGTTCATCATTATCGGTGAACATAAGCTCGGTCACGCTCACCGTGTCATTCTCGTTCACAATGGGGAGCACTCCATTTTCGAGCATCACCATAATGCAGTTGCGTTGGTTAAGATAGAGGCTGCGGGTGGCAAAGCTCTCTTTCATTGTGAGCACCTGCCCCACGGGGATATTATGCTCGCGGAAAAGTTCATAGTAGCGGTTGATGAGTTTCGCCTGCCCCACTGCCGAGAATAGTTGGCGTTGCCCCACTGTGTCGAGCTGACGCAAAGGCACTCCGCGCAGTTCGCTGCGACCGCTCGCCACCGCTCCCGAGGATATTAACACCACCTCCACACCCATAGAGCGAAGAGCGGCAATTTCATCGACAATGGCCGACACGCGCGTAACATCGAGCGTTCCATCGGCACGGGTGAGCACATTGCTGCCCACTTTTACGGCTATACGTTTATATGTTGTCTGCATAGAATTATTTTTTTGTTGAAGCCTGCAATCCCTCGGCCACACTCTTCGAAAAGCCCTGCGCCTCCATTGCCGCAAGCCCTTTGAGGGTGAGCCCGCCGGGGGTTGTCACTCTGTTTATCTCTGTCTCGGGGGTAGTTCCGTTTGTGGCAAGCACGCTCAATGCCCCCTTTATTGTCTGCATCACCACAGCCTGTGCATCGGCAGCCGAAAAGCCAAGCTCCGCTCCACCCTCCGCCGCCGCGCGAATATATTGCAAGGCGTATGCAATGCCGCACGAGGCGAGCGAGGTTCCTGCCGGAATTAACTCCTCGCCCACCATCATTGAGAGGCCGAGCGGCGAGAATAGCGCAAGCATAGCCCTATCGGCAGCCTCGGTGGTGCGTTTGCCACAGATGAATGTAACACCCTCGCGAGCAACTATTGCAGTATTGGGAATTACAATGTAGAGCGCAGGCAGGGGCTCGCCATCCTTCTGCAACCAACAGTCGAGCGACTCGCTGCCCACTCCTCCGGCAACCGACACTATTGTCTGTTTCCCGTAGTCGAGCGTAGGTTTAAGCTCGGCTATAACCTCCTCCATTTTCCACGGCTTTACGGCAAGGAACACTATATCGGCACCCTGCGCAGCCTCGCTATTGCTGGTGGTTGTTTTTATTGCGAGATATTCGTTTTTAATTGCTTCGAGCTTGGGTGTCGATGGGTTCGACACATAAATATCGGTACCCTCGGCGGCTGTGAGGGCAAGGCCGCGAGCTATTGCTCCACCCATATTACCGGCTCCTATTATTGCTATCTTCATTTTTCTTTAAAAAGTTGTTCAGTTTTTATGCGAAGTGCAAATTTAAACAAATAAAACAGACGGCAATTATATAGAAGGGAAAAATTGCCGATACTCAACCTGTAAAAATCACAAAACCATTATTGTTAACAAAATTTAACAATGGGGGGGTAATTACTCAACCTTTTGAATTACATTTGTGGCAAGAAAATTCTATTTACTCACATAAAATTTTATTGCTATGAAAAAGATTTACTTGTTTCTCATTGCCCTGCTGTTCACCGTTACAGCCGGCGCACAAACAACCATTAAAGGAGATGTTAATGGCGACGGCGAGGTTAATATTGCCGATGTTACCGAGGTTGTGAATATAATACTGAACCCCGACAGCGACGATGACACCCCCACAATGACCACCGGCGAAGCCATCGACCTCGGCCTATCGGTTAAATGGGCCTCGTGCAACGTGGGTGCCACACAGCCCTGGGAGTACGGCGGTTACTATGCTTGGGGAGAAACAGAGGAGAAGAGTGAATACTCTTGGAATACTTATAAATATGGACAAAATTCAGAAATGCCTGCCAAATACTGTACCACTGATAACAAAAGAACCCTTGAACCGGGTGACGATGTAGCCACCGTTAAATGGGGAGGCACTTGGCGTATGCCCACCACAAAAGAACAACAAGAGCTAATATACAACTGCACTTGGCAATGGACCACACTTAACGGCGTTAACGGCTACCGCATAACCGGCCCCAACGGCAACAGCATCTTCCTGCCCGCTGCGGGCTATATAGACGGCACGGAAGTCTATGAACAAAGTTCTGATGGTTACTATTGGAGCGGGGCATTATATTCAATAAATAATTTCTTTGACCATGCCTACATTCTAATTTATAGCGGTGGTGACTACTATAGTAATTCTTCTATGGAACGCAATACAGGCCTCACAGTGCGCCCTGTTTGCAAGTGAGCGATTAGCGAGCGTTTTATCGCCCGTTGGGGCAGAGATTTCTCCTCCCTCTCGGTTATCGAAATGACAAACGTTTGTATAATATTTGCCGTAGGGGCGCACCGGCGTGTGCGCCCTTTTTTATGGTTGTTTTTCTTAAACTCCTCCTCTTTTTAAAGACTCCCTTCCGGCTACCGCCGTACTCCTCCTCCGTTAGAGGAGGGGAACCGCTTGCGGTGGAGGAGTTGCGCTTCTTGTTGCGTGTATCTTTTAAACTCCCTCCGAAATTTACAGGTAAATTTCTCGTCCCTCTACGAGAGGGACAGTTGTTTTTTTGTCTTTCTTTTTTTGGGGACAGACACATCGGTCTGCCCCTACATTGAAGGTGTTTTTCTATCCATTAATATCTTATCGCTCGGCTCTCATAGGATTGGAAAGAAAATCCTCGTAGGAGAGGCGGATGCCCTCTTCAAGCTCGGTGGTGTAACGCCACCCCATTGCCGCGCTTTTAGAAACATCGAGCAACTTGCGGGGAGTGCCGTTGGGCTTTGTGGTATCCCACAGAATAGCACCATCGTAGCCCACCACCTTCGCTACAAGCTCGGTAAGGTGCTTTATGCTCACCTCCTTGCCTGTGCCGGCGTTCACCGTTTCGTTGCCGCTGTAATTGTTCATAAGAAAAACGCACAGATTGGCAAGGTCGTCAACATAGAGAAATTCACGCATAGGAGTGCCGTCGCCCCAGCAGGTAACTTCGCGGGCACCGGCCTCTTTTGCCTCGTGGAAACGGCGTATGAGCGCGGGAAGCACGTGGCTGTGTGTGGGGTGATAGTTGTCGTTGGGGCCGTAGAGGTTGGTGGGCATCACACTTATATAATCGGTACCATATTGACGATTAAGATATTCGCAATATTTAAGGCCCGAAATTTTGGCAAGGGCGTATGCCTCGTTGGTGGGTTCAAGCTCCGAGGTTAGCAGGCAGCTCTCTTTCATTGGTTGCGGAGCCATACGGGGGTAGATGCACGATGAGCCAAGAAATTCGAGCTTTTTGCAGCCGTTGCGCCACGCAGCGTTTATCACATTCATTTCGAGCATCATATTCTCGTACATAAAATCGGCAAGGGCTGTGTGGTTGGCCACAATACCGCCCACTTTGGCCGCGGCGAGAAAGACATATTCGGGCTTTTCGTCTGCAAAGAACCGCTCCACCTGCTCCTGACGGCAAAGGTCAAGCTCGGCGTGCGTGCGGGTTATTATATTTGTGTAACCTTGGCGTTGAAGCTCGCGCACTATGGCCGAGCCTACCATTCCACGGTGGCCCGCCACATATATTTTTGCCTCTTTTTCCATAAAATTATTATTTTACAATACCGCGTTCAAGATACTCGGCAAGATTGGTGCGTATGTGCTCCTCGGCACGTTCCACGGCCACTTTTGCCATATCCGCATCGACCATAATCTTTACAAGCTGTTCAAACGTGGTGCGTTGCGGGTCCCAACCGAGTTTTTCGCGTGCTTTTGAAGGGTCGCCCCAAAGGTTCACAACATCGGTGGGACGGAAAAAATCGGGCGACACTTCTATGAGCACCTTGCCCGTAGCCTTGTCGATACCCTTTTCATCGGCACCCTCGCCCACAAACTCCAATTCTATTCCCACGTGCTTGAAGGCATAATAACAGAAGTCGCGCACCGAATGCTGAACACCCGTGGCAATAACAAAATCCTCGGGCTTTTCATTCTGCAACATAAGCCACATACACTCCACATAATCCTTTGCGTAACCCCAGTCGCGCAACGAAGAGAGGTTGCCCAGATAGAGTTTATCCTGCTTGCCCTGCGCAATGCGTGCCGCGGCAAGAGTAATTTTGCGAGTAACAAAAGTTTCGCCTCGGCGCTCACTCTCGTGGTTGAAGAGAATGCCCGAACAGCAGAACATATTATAGGCCTCGCGATACTCCTTCACAATCCAATGGCCATAGAGCTTTGCCACGGCGTAGGGGCTGTAAGGGTGGAAAGGGGTATTTTCATTCTGCGGAACCTCCTCCACTTTGCCATAAAGTTCCGAGGTTGATGCCTGATAGATGCGGCACGTTGATGCAAGGCCCGAAAGGCGCACAGCCTCCAAAATGCGCAACACACCCGTTGCATCGACATTTGCGGTAAACTCGGGAGAGTCGAAAGAGACCTGTACGTGGCTCTGTGCGGCAAGATTGTAAATTTCATCGGGACGCACCTTGCCAATCACTTGCAGAAGACTCATAGAGTCGCCAAGGTCGGCATAATGCAAATGGAAACGAGGATTGCCTTCGAGGTGTGCAATGCGTTCGCGAAAATCGACCGACGAACGGCGTATTGTGCCGTGAACATCGTAACCTTTATTTAAAAGAAATTCCGAAAGGAAGGAACCATCCTGCCCTGTAATACCGGTTATAAGAGCTTTTTTCATTTTCTTGTCTGTTAGTAAATTGATTATGATGAATACAAAGAAACTATAAAAAAAGGTGGCAAACAAATATTGCCACCTTTTTTATGGTAAAAAACGATTGATTACTCACCGTAAACTTTGATTGTACGTTTCTTAACCAATCCAAAGAAGATGGCCTTGTCGTACATATCCACGTGAGAGATTTTTGTAATATCGGCCCACTTCGCAGCCTGCTGTATACCCGAGCGATTACCATTTACGCCAAAGATGTTCAATATCTTAACACTTGTGGTTGTACCGCATTTGCTACCAATAACATTAGATGTTGCTGCAATGGGTGTGGGGATTGTACAGCAGCTTGCAAACATTGCACAAGCTGCAATTGCTACAAATAACTTTTTCATAGTAAATTAAATTAATATCAGATTATTTTTATAATTTTTTCAAAGATAAATTATAAAAGAAGAGCAATTACCTCCCATAGGTTAAAAAACGTTAACAATATTACATTTTTTTTCCTTAAAAACGGTCGCAAAGACAAAAGCCTGCTTGGTTGAAATTTTTTCCGAATAAAATTCAAGAAAATTACATAGTTTCTAAAATATCCAGCGTAGAACAACGGCGATAATTATTAATAAAAGTAAAATAAGAATACCCCTGCGTTGCCCTTTTGTAAAATAAAGATAAAATCTCATATTAAAAATATTTAAAAACGAAATTCCACCCACTCTCGGGTGTTATATTTGCACCATTGTTACAAATTTAGAAAATAAAACCTATATGTTCATTGAACGCATCGACAGAATTTTAAAAAGATACCCACTATCACTCGTTATTTTGGCAGCTATTATATACCTCTCATTTTTTAAGCCACCAAAAACCGACCTTAACGAAATAAAAAACATCGACAAGCTTGCACACTTGCTTATGTATGGGGGATTTTGTGTTATTCTTTGGGCAGAGTACTTTATGTCGCACTCAAAGTCCAATGCAAGAAATATCTTTTGGGGAGCAATAATAGGGCCTATACTTTTCAGCGGAGCGATAGAGCTGCTTCAAGAACTAACCACCGAGTATCGTGGCGGCGATTGGATGGATTTTCTGTTTAACACGCTGGGAGTGCTTCTGGCAGCATTGTTCAGCATTTATGTTACCAAGCCTATTATGAAAAAACACAAATTGCTTAATTGCAACAGAATAGAATAGTTCTACTTTTCCCACAATTTATAGGGGAAGCGCGACAGATGCCCGTTGTAATATTTTGCCTCGCCTGTAACCTCGCTCCCAAGGAAGGGTGGACGCTCAAATTCCTCGTCAAGAGCCGACAACTCAACCTCGGCTACCACAAGCCCCTCATTGTCTCCATAGAATTCATCTACCTCAAAAGTGTGTGCGCCACACTTCACAAGATAGCGGCACTTGTCGATTATACCTCCGTGACACAGTTTCATAAGTTCCCAGGCCTCGGCCACGGGAATTTCGCGTTCCCACTCGTAACGGCTCAACCCCCCGTCGAGCGATGGGCCCTTCACCGTGAGGTAACCCTTTTCGCCTCGCACACGCACACGCACGGAGTTACCGCCTTGACGGCAAATGTAGCCCTGCGCAATGCGGTCGCAGCTATATGCCTGTTGCTTATAGCTGTCGTCGGTAACAAGGAACTTACGCTCAATCTCCAAAGACATTTTTATTCGCCCTCCTCGGCAAATTCCATAAGATAGGATTTTATAAAACCATCTATCTTGCCATCCATCACTCCGCCAACATCGGAAGTTTGGTAATTGGTACGATGGTCCTTAACGCGACGGTCGTCGAATACATAGGAGCGTATCTGCGAGCCCCACTCGATTTTCTTTTTGCCGGCCTCTATTTTATCCTTCTCGCGCTGACGGCGTTTCAACTCCTTGTCGTAGAGCATAGAGCGCAACAATGCCAAGGCTTTCTCCTTGTTTTTAGGCTGGTCGCGTGTTTCGGTATTTTCTATGAGAATCTCCTCTTGCTCGCCTGTGTCGGGATCGGTAAACATATAGCGCAGACGCACGCCCGACTCCACCTTGTTCACATTCTGGCCACCGGCACCGCCACTGCGGAATGTGTCCCACGATATTTTTGCCGTTTCAATGACAACCTCTATACTATCGTCGACCAACGGCGTTACAAACACCGATGCAAAAGAGGTCATACGCTTGCCTTGTGCATTGTAGGGCGACACACGCACCAAGCGATGAACACCATTCTCGCCTTTTAGGTAACCATAGGCAAAGGGGCCGTCTATCTGTATTGTGGCGGTTTTTATTCCTGCCTCGTCGCCCTCCTGCAAGTTAATGGTGGATGCCTTGTATTTATTCGATTCGGCCCAACGCAGATACATACGCATAAGCATAGAGGCCCAATCCTGACTCTCGGTACCGCCGGCACCAGAATTTATTTTAAGCACACAGCTCATTCCGTCGGCCTCGCCACGAAGCATATTTTTAAGTTCAAGCTCCTCTATGGCTGCAAGAGCGCGAGCATAAGCATCGTCAACCTCGGCCTCGGTAACCATTTCGTCGCGATAGAACTCCATTGCAATCTCAACCTCCTCGGTGCGGTTGTTAACCTCTTTGTAGCCCTCTATCCAAGCTTGCAGGCTCTTTACTTTTTTCATTTGAGCCTCGGCCTCTTTGGCATTATCCCAAAAACCGGGAGCCTGTGTGCGCAGTTGCTCCTCCTCCACCTGAATAATCTTCTCGTCGATAGACAAATACTGTTTCAGCGCAGCTGTGCGCTCTTTAATATCTTTTAATTGGTCGGCTGTTATCATTGTTATTCTATTTTCCGGATGCAAAGATAATAATATTATCACGCTCCGCAAAATTAAGGCCCCTGCAAGAAACAAAGATAATCGGGCCGAATGTACTTGCAGTAAAGAGAATTATCTTGTAAATTTGCCGAAACTTCTTCGAGCACCTATGAAAATAAACGACAAACATACAGCACAGGCTGTGGAACTGTTGAAACTCCTTGTAAGCACCCCGTCGGTGAGCCGCGAAGAGAGCGAGGCTGCCGACAAACTGCAACTGTTTATTGAAAATACTGCACCGGTGGCAATAGATATTCATCGCCACCTGAACAATATATGGTGCATTGCTCCGGGGTTCGACGCATCGCGACCCACCCTTCTGCTCGATGCACACATTGACACAGTGAAGCCTGTTGCCGGATGGAGCACCCATCCTTTTACTCCCATAGTGAAGGATGATGCAATATACGGCCTTGGGACAAACGACGACGGAGCCTCGCTTGTAACCCTGCTTCAACTGTTTTATCTCATTTGCCAAAAGCCTCAACAATATAACACAATTTTCCTTGCATCGGCCGAAGAGGAGGTGAGCGGAAAGAGCGGCATTGAGGCTGTACTGCCACTGCTGCCACCTATTACCTGTGCGATAGTGGGAGAGCCCACGGGAATGCAGCCCGCCATTGCAGAAAAGGGGTTAATGGTGCTCGACTGTGCGGCTCACGGAGTTTCGGGGCACGCCGCACGCAACATAGGGGTAAACGCCATCTACAAGGCTATGCAGGATATTGAGTGGTTCCGCAGTTATAAATTCCCCTATTCATCGGAACTTTTGGGCGATGTAAAAATGAGTGTGACACAGATAAATGCCGGCACACAGCATAATGTAATTCCCGATGAGTGTACCTTTGTGGTAGATGTACGCAGCAACGAGTGCTATTCCAACAAAGAGCTTTTGGAGATAATAACCAACAGTGTGGAGTGCGAGGTTAAAGCTCGCTCCACAAGGCTTAATTCCTCGTCGATTCCCGAGGAGCATCCGTTGGTGCAACGCGCCATTCAATTGGGAAGAGTGCCTTTCGGCTCGCCCACTCTATCGAACCAAGCATTGCTCGATTTTCCCACCCTGAAAATGGGACCGGGCGAGTCGGTACGCTCGCACACTGCCGGAGAATTTATAAGGATTGAAGAGATACGCGAAGGATTGGAGATTTTTGTAAAAATGGTCGACGGGCTTAAATTATGACCCCTGTCGCATCGCAAGCGCTTTATTCTCACACTCCTCCATTATTTCGCGCTCACCCTCGCCCTTGTCGTTTATTCCGCACAAATGCAGTATGCCGTGGATAATTACGCGGTGAAGTTCCTGCTCGTAGGTGGCACCCACAAGCTCGCTGTTGCTCTTTACCGTGTCGAGAGAGATAAAGAGGTCGCCGCTTATTGTGTCGCCCTCACAATAGTCGAAGGTTATAATATCGGTGTAATAATCGTGTTGCAAATACTCCTTGTTTACCTCTAAAATTTTCTCGTCGTTGCAGAATATATAGGCAATATCTCCCACTTTTTTCCCATAAGAGGCAGCAACGCTTTTTATCCACGCAGTTGTTTCGCGACGCTTGATTGCGGGCATCTTTACGCCCTCTGTCTGATAGCTTATCATAATTAAAAAACTTAATTTCCAAAAAATATGTAACCAACGATTATTGCCGCTATTATACCTGCTGCATCGGCCATAAGGCCGCAAGCAACCGCGTGACGGGTTTTTCTAATACCCACACTGCCAAAATAGACGGCAAGAATATAAAATGTAGTGTCGGTGGCTCCTTGAAAAAGACAGGCGAGGCGACCGGCAAAAGAGTCGGCACCGTATGTTGTCATTGCATCAATCATCATTCCTCGCGCACCACTGCCACTCAAAGGCTTCATAATAGCCGTGGGTAATGCTCCGACAAAATCGCTGCCCACACCCACCTGTTCGGCACACCACGCTACGGCACCCATAATAACATCCATTCCTCCCGAGGCGCGAAACACGCCCACTGCAACCAATATTGCCACAAGATAGGGAATTATGCGCACGGCGGTGGAAAAACCATCCTTCGCACCCTCTATAAAAGCATCGTACACATTTATTCTGGCAAGCAGGCCGGCTACAATGAATATTATTATCACCGAGAAGAGAATTATATTGGCAAGCGAGGTTGAAACAATCTCAATATGCACCTGCGACAGTTGCATCATTCCCCAAGTGCCTGCCGCAACAAACACTATTATGGAGAGGAGGAAAAGCATCATTGTGCGATTAAACAGGTTAATACGCTGGTAGACACTTGTGACTATAAGCCCCACCACAGTGGATACGGTGGTGGCTATGAGAATGGGAATAAAAACATCGGTGGGGTTGGCGGCACCAAGCTGCGCCCTGTAAAGAAGTACACTCACAGGAATGAGCGTGAGCCCCGATGTATTGAGCACAAGGAACATAATCATTGGATTGCTTGCCGTATCCTTTTTACTGTTAATATCCTGTAACTCCTGCATTGCTTTCAGGCCCATAGGGGTAGCTGCATTGTCGAGCCCCAAGAGGTTGGCCGAAAAATTCATAAACATTGTGCCCATAGCCGGATGCCCTTTGGGAATATCGGGGAAAATTTTGCAAAGAACGGGGCTTAACAGCCGTGCAAGAGCCGCCACAAGGCCGCCACGCTCGCCTATCTTCATAATTCCCATCCACAGAGAAAGAACACCGGTGAGGCCAAGCGATATTTCAAAAGCCGTGCGTGCAGTGTCGAAGGTAGATGTCATTATGGCCGGAAAAGCCGTTACATCGCCCGCAAAAACCAATTTACAGAGAGCTATTGCAAATGCTATCAAGAAAAAAGCTACCCAAATGTAGTTAAGAACCATATATATTTTTTTGTTTATTTATTCAAACGATGCGAAGATAATAAAAAGAAAAAAACAACAACTATATTGCAATTATTATTATCTTCGCGGATGATAATATTTTGAAACTGCTATTAAGGAGAAAATTATATGAGCGGAGATTTTAACATTCGCGGAAAAAACAACGACAAAGAATTTGAGAATGCACTGCGCCCACTCTCTTTTTCCGATTTTAACGGACAGGAGAAGGTGGTGAGCAACCTTAAAATATTTGTTCAGGCAGCAAAAATGCGTGGCGAGTCGCCCGACCACGTGCTGTTACACGGCCCTCCGGGGCTCGGAAAAACCACATTGAGCAACATTATTGCCAATGAATTGGGGGTGGGATTCAAAGTAACATCGGGCCCTGTGCTCGACAAGCCCGGCGACCTTGCAGGCATTCTAACCTCGCTGGAACCTAACGACGTGCTCTTTATCGACGAAATTCACCGCCTCTCACCCATTGTGGAGGAGTACCTCTACTCGGCTATGGAGGATTACAGAATAGATATTCTCATTGACAAAGGGCCGTCGGCACGCTCGATACAGATAGACCTCAACCCCTTTACGCTTATAGGCGCAACCACCCGTAGCGGCCTGCTCACAGCCCCGTTGCGTGCCCGCTTCGGCATAAATATGCATCTTGAATATTACGACAGTAAGACGCTTGCAGGCATCATTGGCCGCTCGGCACAGATACTGAACGTATCGTTCGACGAGGAGGCCGCATACGAAATTGCACGCCGCAGCCGAGGAACCCCGCGTATCGCAAACGCCCTGCTGCGCCGAGTGCGCGACTTTGCACAGGTAATGGGCGACGGACACATTACAAACTCAATTGCAAAGACAGCATTGGAGGCTCTGAACATAGACCGCTACGGCCTCGACGGGATTGACAACAAGATTTTGTGCACCATAATAGACAAATTCAAAGGCGGCCCTGTGGGTATTGGAACCATTGCCACGGCATTGAGTGAGGATAGCGGCACCATTGAGGAGGTTTACGAGCCCTATCTGATAAAAGAGGGATTCATCAAACGCACCCCTCGCGGACGCGAGGTTACCGACCTTGCCTACAAACATTTGGGGCGCAGCCGTTTCAACAACGGTGAACAGGGAACATTATTTTAAATTACTGTATGGGTAAATTACAATCGCTTGCGAAAGATACGGTTATATATGGAATGAGCAGTATTTTGGGGCGTTTCCTAAACTATCTGCTTGTGCCGCTCTACACTGCCAAAATGAGTGTGGAGAGTGGTAATTACGGAGTGGTTACAAATATCTATGCGTGGACAGCCCTGCTGTTGATGATTCTTACCTTCGGGTTCGAAACTACCTTCTTCCGCTTCGCAAGCAAGGAGGAGGCAAATGTGTCGAAGACTTTTTCAATGTCGATGCAGGTAATTGGCACTCTGTGCGGAATATTCCTGCTTGCGGTATTTGCCTTCCTGACCTCAATATCCCACACGCTCGGCTACGAAGCGCACCCCGAATTTGTGGGTATTATGGCTGTGGTGGTGGCTCTCGATGCGCTGCAAGCAATCCCTTTCGGATTATTGAGGTTGCAGAAACGCCCTATTAAATTTGCCGCACTTAAACTGCTTAATATATTCACAAACATCGCACTCAACCTGTTTGTGTTCCTTCTGTTGCCCATAATATGTGCAAAAAACCCCGATGCAATGGGCAATTTTTACACTCCCGACAACCAAGCATTATATGTTTTTGCAATAAATCTTGTGTGCACGGCTTTTATCACGCTGTTCCTTATTCCCGAATATCGAATATTCCGCTTCACTGCCGACGGAGCCCTGCTCAAAAGCATGCTCAAATACTCGTGGCCGCTGCTGTTGCTGGGCGTTGCCGGAATACTCAACCTTAACGCCGACAAAATAATATACACTTGGTTGGTACCGGGGCAACAGGGTAAAATGGAGTTAAGCATATATGGCGCAGCAGTGAAGGTGGCTGCCATTATGGCTATGCTTATGCAGGCCTTCCGATATGCCTACGAGCCGTTTGTTTTTGGAAACAGCACAACAAAAAACAGCAAAGAACTCAATGCAACAGCAATGAAATTCTTTATTGTAATAGCATTGGTGGCATTCCTTGTTGTAATGTTCTATATGGATATTTTGCGCCACCTTATAAACCCCGATTATTGGGAGGGGCTTAAAGTGGTACCCATCGTAATGGCTGCCGAGGTGTTTATGGGAATATATTTCAACCTGTCATTCTGGTACAAACTGAACGACGAAACATATTGGGGAGCAATATTCTCGTTCATAGGCTGTGCCATTCTTTTTGCAGTAAATATAATATTTGTGCCCGAATATGGATATATTGCCTGCGCTTGGGGCTCATTTGCCGGGTATTTCACAGCTATGATACTCTCCTATTTTGTGGGACAAAAGCGCAATGCCACAAAATACGACCTTAAAGGGATATTCAGTTACGTAGCACTTTTTGCGGTGCTTTATGGAGTTTCGCTTATATTGCCGATAAACAATAGTATAGCAAAAATAGCGATAAACACCCTGCTGTTGATTATTTTCGTCGGTTATTTTGTGAAGAAAGATCTTCCGCTCAACCAGATTCCTTTCATTAAAAGGTTTGTGAAGTAAATCTCAAATAGTATAAAAACAAAAAACGGAGAGAGTTTTAGAACTTTCTCCGTTTCAGTAGACCTGAGCAAAGTTTTCTCGAACCAATTTTTAGAGGACTTGGATAAGATTTGGGAGTTACGCAAATTCATACCAGACCCCAATAAACTTGAATACACCAACTGTGAGTGCGCCCCTTGTTCACGATATAAGGGTTAAAACTTACAAGGTTGGTAATGGTGTCAAATCCTAAAACTGCACTTACACCCCCTTGTGGGGTGTTTTTTTGTCTATGTAACCTCTTTCGCTATTGCAAATTTTATTTGTAGTAGAAATAGAAGATTTATTTTTCCTTTTTTAAAAAAAACACTTACTTTTGTCATATCAATTTTCCTGCCAATAAGGGAAGTTTTTAAACTATATAATTCTCTTTTACTATGAAAAACAACAGTCTATATTCAAGAATACATTCTATGATAAAAAAAACTGTAATATTCATAACACAACCTATAAACATAAATCTTGTGTTGTTTATACTATTATATCTATTTCTTTTTGTATTGGACATATTATATACTCAAGATAAAAAGACATCTCTACTTATAGCTATTTGTGGTATTTTTATATCTTACATATTAATATTACCAAGCTTGTTACCTAAGATAAAAAAATTATATACAAACATATTATTGACAATTTCATCTTTCTTATTTTTAATACAATTATTATGCATCCTTTTTTACAAGAAAAAAGTCGATGGTGAAATTATTGGAACATTTAAAGCTACTAATTTATCTGAAATCAATGAATACCTGACTGTATATGTACATTTCGAAACCATTTTAATGGTTATAGCTTTATTCGTTATAATATTTGTGTTATACAAATTATTAAAAAACAGACATCTTTTTACAAATACATTTACTAGAATAGTAGGTACCTTTATAATTTTTTTCTCATTCATATTTACCATAACTGATATAAACAATATAGTCTCATATAGTTCTATTCGTAAGATTGTATGGCTATTCACAAAACAAGTTCCTGATTTGCGAGATTATTTACAAAGACCTTCCGTTAATGTTAACAAAGAGTCTGTAGATAATATAGTACTCATTATTGGAGAATCCTATTCGAAGTATCAATGCTCCTTGTATGGATATGAAAAAAACACAACTCCGCTATTGACAAAAATGCACAACAATGGTAATTTAAAAGTTTTTAAAAAAATACAATGTTACACAAACTTAACAATTCCATCAATAAAATCAATAATGACTTCTTACATCAACGAATATAGTGATAGTATTGATTGGTATAAATATTTGACTTTAATTGAAATTATGAAAACGGCTGGGTATAAAACAGCTTGGATATCCAACCAGTCAAAAAAAGGGATTTCAGACAACGAGGTGGGTAGATATGCTGATCTTTGTGATAATCAATTATTTGTCGGCAATATATATGCAGGACTTAATAGAAAAAATCTAGATGAAGAATTAATCCCTTTAGTTAAAAATTATTGCTCAACTAATTTAACCGATAAAAATAAGAATTTTATCATCATTCATTTAATGGGCTCACATCATAGTTTTAATCACCGTTATCCGAAAAGATTTTCAAGATTTTCTGCGAAAGATTACGAGGATACTCATTCACATCTTTCTATCAATAATAGACAATTACTTGCTGAATATGATAATTCTGTTTTATATAACGATTCCATTGTATATGAATTAATAAATAATTTCACTGATAAAGAAACTATTGTATTTTATTTTCCAGACCACGGAATAGATCCTTTCCGTAGTTCCAGTAATTATATAGGCCATGCAGAAGCTAATAATCCAGCATCATTAATGCATGGTAAACAAATACCTTTTTTTGTTTATACAACCGATAAATACAAAAAAAGATTTCCGTTGATGGAAGAAATAATTTCTAACGCTATAGATATACATTACAGAACAGATAGCATTATGTATACTATTATTGATATTGCTGGAATTGAAACAATAAACGGAATTTCCTATAAAAATAAAAGTCTGTTTAAATAATGTGAGGTTTAAATATCGAACCAAAAAATACAACAAGGTGCTTGATTTTATATATCAGCAAACCAATGAGTTACAAAATTTTGAAACAAAAAGCGGAGAGAGTTTTTCAACTTTCTCCGCTTCAGTAGCGAGACCCGGGATTGAACCGGGGACCTCATGATTATGAATCATGCGCTCTAACCAGCTGAGCTATCTCGCCATTGCATTTTTGCGGTGCAAAGATATGCTTAATTATTGAAACAGACAAACTTTTTAAACTTTTTCGTCAAAAATTATTTTCAAAAGGTATTTTTTTAAAAAAACAATACAGAAAAAATATTAAAGAAAAAAGTGTCTTATAATGGTTATAAAGCAGATGTTTATCAGATTTAACTTTATATAATTTAATCGCTTATTGTTTTTTTGAATATCTTTTTATATCTTGCGACTGGTAATAAAAAATTCTCCATAATTTTTGAATTTCAAATAATGACGAATAAAGAAAAATTTAACATCGAATATCCAATGAAGGGTAGCGCAAGTATGATATGGCGCTACATAGGAACAGCTGCAGGATTATCGCCGTGGTTTGCCGACCGAGTGGAAAATCTTGGAAAATCGTTTGTTTTTCATTGGGGAAAGAGCGAGCAGAGAACTGCTCACATTGTAACTCAAAGAAATGGTGTTTATGTGAAAATGAGGTGGGACGATGAAAACCCGCAAACATTCTTCGAAATGAGAATTTCGTTCAACGAGCTTACAAGAGAGCACACTTTGATTATAACCGATTTTGCCGAAAAGGGAGAGGTTGAGGACCAAAAGGATTTATGGAATTTACAGATAGAGGCTTTGAGAAGACAATCGGGAATGTAGAAATGTAGAATAAATATTATAACATAATGCTGCTTGTACATTGAATTTGTGTGCAAGCAGTTTCTGTTTTATATATATTATATATTACTATGATAGTAAAAACAGACGAAATTCTTTTGTATTGCTCACTGCTTGCATTATCTTTGCATCAAAGATGCGAAAATAGGCTGCACTCGCCGAGAAACTTGCAAGTAAACTTGCGTTTCGCTCGTTTGCACTATCTTTGCACCAAAAATGCGAAAATACCAACCAGATTATTATGAAATTACCACAATTCCGCATTATAAAGAAGTTGGATTTATTTATCATTAAAAGTTTTATCCAGCTTTTATCGGGCACGTTTCTTATATGCCTGTTTATTTTTATTATGCAGATGTTGTGGCGCTCGGTAGACGAGTTTGTGGGCAAAGGATTGGAAATGACTGTAATAATACAATTCTTCTCACTCTGCTCAATAACACTTGTGAGCGAGGCTCTCCCATTGGCAATATTGCTTGCGTCGCTTATGACATTCGGTAATTTTGGTGAAAGGCTGGAATTACTTGCAATGAAGGCTGCCGGTATTCCGCTCATAAGAATTATGATGCCTATCGTGGTTCTATGTATAGCACTGGGGGGTGTTTCATTCTATTTCCAGAATGTGGTGGCTCCTTATGCCCAAATGAAATTATTTAATATTCTGTATTCAATAAAACAGACATCACCCGAAGTTGAAATTCCCGAGGGGGTATTCTATGACCAGATTAAAGGATATAATTTGTTTGTAGAGAAAAAGGATAAAGAGAGTGGAATGCTCTACAAAGTTATGATTTATGATTTATCGGGAGGTTTTGAAAATGCAAATATACTTGTTGCCGACTCCGGCAGAATAGACAGCACTCCCGACGATCAGAATCTTATAATACAACTGTTTACAGGAGAGCAATTTTCAAACATAACCGACCAAAGTATAAAAAAGAAGAATGTTCCCTATCGTCGTGAAACATTCCGTAAAAAGGTTGTTATGATACCAACAGACGGAAAATTTGAAATGAAAGACGATAATGTATTCAAACAGAATGCAAAAAGCCAAAATATGTTCGAACTGCAACAAACGATAAAAGCATATATTACATATAACGACAGTGTAGGTGATATTTATTGGAAAGCTGCCATAAAAAATATATTCAATATAAAAACAGAATATACGGCAGAAGATTCAACATATATGAGTCGCAATAATTTATTTGCGATAAACACCGATAGTATATTTAATACTGCTACAAAAAACGATAAAAAAGTTTGGAAAAAGGCTCAACTAACAAAAATAAGACAGTTAAAAAATGATTACGAAATTAAAAGTAATCTATTACACTACCTCGACAAAGAGCTTAATAAATGCAAAGTAAGCTGGTGGAATAAAATAACTCTTTCGCTTGCCTGCATATTATTCTTTTTCATAGGTGCACCATTGGGAGCTATTGTGAGAAAAGGTGGATTAGGGTACCCTGTGCTTATTTCTGTGGCAATCTTCATTTTATACTATTTGCTTAATACATCGGCTTTCAAGATGGCACGCGAGGGAGAATGGAACACATTTATAGGTAGTTGGTTAAGCACATTTGTAATGGCTCCGTTGGGAATATTGTTCACTTATCAATCGAATAAAGATTCGGCAATATTCAATATAGACTCCTACAAGGAATTTTTCAGAATATTATTCTGTATACGCGAAAAGCGCAATATTGCATTCAAAGAGGTTATTATAGACGACCCCGACTATGTAAATGGTTATAAAAAGGTTGAACAAATTATCGGCGACTGCGATAAAATTATCAATAATAATAAATTCTATAAACTACCATCGGTAAAAGAGGTTTTCTTTAAGGAAAAAGATAATGCCATTGATGAATTAAATGATAATTTGGAAAGTCTTATAGAAGAATTCGGTAACAGCAGAGACAAAAAGGTTGTTGCAAAAATAAATTACTTCCCTGTATTATCGACCGACACTATAACATCGCCATTCAGAAACAAATGGATTAACATAATATCGCTCATAATAGTGCCTGTGGGAATTATAATCTATATAAGAGCGGCGAAATTCAGATTCCGTCTGTTCAAAGACTTGAATAAAGTGAAAGAAAATTCAAAAGAACTGAACGAGATTTTAGTAAAAGACAAACTTGTATAAAAAACTTATAATGGAAAAATTTAAACTGAGTTCTATCGAGGATGCTATAAGAGATTTTAAAGAGGGAAAATTTCTTATAGTGGTTGATGATGAAGACAGAGAGAACGAAGGGGATTTTATAATAGCAGCCGAAAAAATTACCCCGGAGGCTGTTAACTTTATGTTAAAAAACGGACGAGGAGTATTATGTGCACCAATAACAATGTCGCGTTGCAAAGAATTACAACTCGACCCGCAGGTGAACACAAACACAAGTCTTTTAGGAACACCCTTCACTGTAACCATCGACAAAATAGAGGGCTGCTCCACCGGAGTATCGGCCAACGACAGAGCCGCAACCATAAAGGCTCTTGCCGACCCACAGAGCACAGCTGAGACATTTGCACGCCCGGGCCACATAAACCCTCTTTATGCACAAGATAAAGGAGTGCTTCGTCGTGCAGGACACACCGAGGCAAGTATCGACCTTGCACGCCTTGCCGGCCTTTACCCAGCTGCCGCACTCATCGAAATAATGAACGAAGATGGCACTATGGCCCGTATGCCTCAACTTATAGAGATTGCAAAAGAACATAACCTTAAAATAATATCAATAAGCGACCTTATACAGTACCGCCTGCAACAAGAATCGCTCGTGGAGATGGGCGAAGAGGTTAATATGCCCACAGAGCACGGACACTTCCGCCTGATACCCTTCAAACAAACATCAAACGGACTTGAACACATTGCACTTATTAAAGGCGAATGGGAGGAGAATGAACCTATACTTGTGAGAGTACACTCATCGTGTATGACCGGTGATATATTCGGCTCACAACGTTGCGACTGCGGCTCACAGCTTCACAAAGCAATGGAACTTATCGATAAAACAGGAAAAGGAGTTATTGTATACCTCAACCAAGAAGGGCGCGGCATTGGTCTTATGAATAAAATGAAGGCCTATAAACTGCAAGAAGAGGGTATGGACACAGTAGACGCCAACCTGTGCCTTGGATTTAAAGCCGACGAAAGAGATTACGGCGTTGGTGCCGAAATTCTGAGAAAAGTGGGTGTACATAAAATGCGTCTTATTACAAATAACCCCGTAAAAAGAATAGGACTCGAAAGTTACGGGCTCGAAGTTATTGAAAATGTAAGCATAGAGATAGAACCCAACGATTTTAACTCCCGTTATCTGCATACAAAAGCCGAGAGAATGGGACATACACTGCATTTCGACAAAAAATAAAGAACTATAAATAATATGAACAAATTATCAAACCGTGTCAACAGATTAGCAGCATCGGCTACATTGGCAATGTCACAAAAAAGCCAAGAGCTTAAAGCACAAGGCGTAGATGTTATAAATATGAGTGTCGGAGAACCCGACTTTAATACTCCCGACACTATTAAAACCGTAGCCAAACAAGCGATAGACGACAACTGGTCGCGCTACTCACCTGTTCCCGGCTATCCTGCATTGCGCAAAGCTATCGTAGAAAAACTTAAAAAAGAGAATGGGCTTGAATATAGCGAAGCACAAATATCAGTATCCAACGGAGCGAAGCAAGCTGTGTGCAACGCCATTATGGCACTTGTGAACGAAGGTGACGAAGTTATAATCCCCGCCCCCTACTGGGTGAGCTACCCCGAAATGGTTAAAATGGCCGACGGAACACCTGTAATTGTGAGCGCAGGCATTGAACAGAACTTTAAAATCACAGGAGCACAATTAGAAGCAGCTATCACCCAAAAAACAAAGATGCTCATTCTTTGCTCACCCTCGAACCCCACAGGTTCTGTATACACAAAGGAGGAACTTAAAGAACTTGCCGATGTACTCGCGAAATACCCCGAAGTATTTGTGGTTGCCGACGAAATATATGAACATATAAACTATGTGGGTAAACACGAGAGTATCGCACAATTCCCCGAAATACGCGACCGTGTGATAATAATAAACGGAGTATCGAAGGCATACGCAATGACAGGTTGGAGAATAGGCTTCCTTGCTGCTGCCGATTGGATTGTGAAAGGCTGCAACAAACTTCAAGGACAATATACAAGCGGTCCCTGCTCTGTATCGCAGATAGCATCGATAGAGGCATACAACGGCTCGCAAGAACCTGTTGAGGAGATGCGCAAAGCATTTGAACGTCGCCGCAACCTCATTGTAAACCTCACAAAAGAGATACCCGGATTAGAAGTAAATGTTCCCGAAGGAGCATTCTATCTGTTCCCAAAATGCAGTTCATTCTATGGCAAGAGTTATAATGACCAAGTTATAAACAATTCAGACGACCTTGCAATGTACTTGCTCACTGAGGCTCACGTAGCTGTGGTTGGTGGTTCATCATTCGGTGCTCCCGAGTGTTTCAGAATGAGCTATGCTACAAGTGACGAGAATATCACCAATGCTATTGGAAGAATTAAAGAGGTGCTTGCCAAACTTAAATAAACAATATTACAATAAATAATTTTATAGACGGGAACTGCTTTCTAAGTGGTTCCCCTCTTTTTTAGACAATGTTGAAAAGGTGGTATATAATTGTTAATATGTTGTTGAAAAGATGATGATAAATAAGTGGAAAATAATGGTAATTTCTCTTTGAAAAACAAACTAACCGATTAAGCCGGAAACAGAATTAAAAAGCCAAATTATTTTGCCACTTTTTTACACTTATTTATCAATAGTTTTTGAACAGTTTTTTAACTTGCTTCGATAGTATATTATAGATAAAAGAATAATCAATATAAATATTTATTGCATTAAAAATCAAATATTTATACTATCAAAATAAAGAACACTACCTGCTATTTTAATGGTACATAGTGATAAATACTACTTTTTGAAAAAAGATATCCACATTATTAACCGACTTTGTTATTATTGTTGATTTATTTTAATTTTTAAAAAAGGAAATATATATAATAATAACTGTTGAAAGAAGGGTGGCGAATAATAAAATTAAAAAGAGCCTGCACTCCGGATGTACAGGCTCTCATATATTATAAATAATATTCTTATCGTGTAATAAGTATCTTGGTGGCAAGGCTTTCATCGCCATTCTCGTCATACAGAAGTACAAAGTAGACTCCGCTTGAAACTTTATCGCCCGAGGCATTGCGTCCGTTCCAATTGAATTGTCCGCCTGTTGAAACACCCTCTGTGATTAAATAACCGGCAGCATCGACGATTTTTACCTCACAACCACTAGTGAGTCCCACTATTGAAATAACTCCGTTGTACGAGGCTTTTACAGGGTTAGGATAAGCGTGTACGGCACTCTCTTGCAGAGAGGGTTCCGCTTCTGTTGCATCGCTCATATAGCTTACAATACCTTCGCTTGTTCCAATAAATACTTCTCCTCGGCTTTTGTTTATTGCAATGCTTTTAATTTCGTTGGATGGCAGCAGTGAATTATCTTTTGTAAAATGGTGTATTGTTTCGAGCCCATCGGCACTTACAAGGTATATTCCATTATTTTGGGTACCTATCCATTTTCTGTTTGCACCATCAATTTCTATTGCCGATATTTGTGCTCCGCCAAACAGATAGTCGGCAAGGCCGCTTCCATCGTTACGAGGAACTTTTATTTGAGTGAAAGTTCCATCTTTGAAGAATTTTTCGGCATCATCTATAATAAATAATCCATTATTTGTACCAATCCATATTTGTCCGTTTTTATCCTCTTTTATGCAATATACTTGATATATTGTATTTTTTGTACCATCTTGATTAATAAAAGTGTTTATAACCAATTTAGTCTGGTCATCCGATATATTGAATGGGGTATTGTTCATTTTGGCACAGAAAATACCAGGAATTGCTTGGTACGATGTTACCCATAGCCACCCTCTCGAATCTATAATCATATCAACCATAGTGGGAAAATCCATTATATCTTCATAAGGTAAACTTAACCAAGTACCATCTTTTTTCAATACTTTTACAATGTCTTTTACATTAGTGTTTATTACCCATAGATTACCTGTTTGGTCGAATTGTATTCGTGGCACTCTCACATAGTTCATCGATGCAGGAACAGGGCTTTCCAATGGGCTGTTTTTATGGTTGTAGTGTGCCACAAATTCTCCGTTGCGGAATTCGTAAAGGCCTTGACCGAATGAACTTGCAAAGTAGTGTCCGGGCTCTGTGGGGTCCTCATCTATCGAGCAGATGTTTACATATTTTATTCCGGTAGCTGTCTTTATCTCCTCTTCGGGAAGGTTTATCCATTTTTTATTTGTGTAGTCATACTCTATTATTGTTCCGGGATAAAATGTAGTATCGAAATAATTGAGTGTACCACCGGCGATAAGCAGTTTACTATCGCCGATAAATTTCATAAATTCGCAATAATTGCGTATGGGGCTGTTGGGGGTTATATAATTTTCTCCATCTATAAGTTTGTTATCGGCTATTTTGCTCTCTACAAGACCTTTTTCCCCTTTACAGCTCCAAAAACTATTACCATCGGCAAGTATATATTCACTTGTGGTTGTGGGTGTGTAGGTCTTATAATCTGTATCACTGCTTATTATGGCAAGCTGATTATTCCATCCAATATATAAGTTACTATTGTAGTTGTAGGAGTATTTATATTGTGTTGTATTTGTTATTATTGTTTTTTCAATGGAGCCATCGGTGTTGAGTGTACAGGCACCTTTCTTGTCTATTACAGCTACTAATTTATTGTTTATACTGTTTATAGCGTATGTTTTTTTGCTGTTTATATTTATCCAATTTGCTTTGTCGAGCAGATTACTCTCCAAAGAGCCTTTGTAAATTCCATTATCGGTTCCTATATATATATTATTTCCCGAAATATATGAGCAATATGTATTAAGGCCTAAATTGTATGTATTTGTAAATTCGAGATTTTCCAAATTAAGCAGAACCACTCCAAAATTGGTATTCAGATAGGCTGTGGTTCCATACACATTCACTCCGTTTATAGTTTTATTGGAGATTATCTTGTTTTTAAAATCCGATACATTATATACATAATCGTTTGCGTACAGAATATCTATATTGGCATTCTTATATACAATCAACAACGCATCAATCTCTTTGCAATAATTTATATATGCAATGTTAAAATCGCTCAAACTATTGAGTTTGTCGTATGTGTATATTGAATTATCTTTTTTATCGTATACAAACAATGCTCCCGATGTAAGTACATATACTTTATCGCCCGTAATCTGGCATTGTGTTGTATTATGATACGATGTATGAATTGCCCAGTCACCAATGCCGGCATTTATGTTTATTGACAAGAATAGCGCGAAAGCTATTATAAAAAACCTCTTAATCATATTCATACAATTGTTTCTCACCTATTTAAGTGTATATTTTTAAATACCGTTGCTGTTTATATAATCATTTAATTTTTCGGTAGCTCTGTATCTGTGGCTTATTGAGTTTTTTACCTTGCTGTCCATTTGTGCAAAACTCATTTTGTAACCCTCGGGAATGAATATAGGGTCGTATCCAAAGCCTGCTTCCCCCATTTTACTCTCGCTTATCACCCCCTTCACCACTCCATCGAATAAAATCTCCTCGTTGTTTATAATTAACGCAATAACTGTGCGAAATTGTGCGTTACGGTTACTTTTATTTGTTAAATTTTCCAACAGTTTACGCATATTGGCTTGCGGGTTGCAATCCTCTCCTGCGTATCGTGCCGAATATACTCCCGGAGCACCATTCAGTGCCTCAACTTCCAATCCTGTATCATCGGCAAAGCAGTTGTAGCCATATTTTTCACTTATCCAACGTGCTTTTATAAGGGCATTTTCTTCGAGCGTGGTACCTGTTTCGGGTATATCATCGTTGCAATTTATATCATTCAACGATAGAACCTCTACCCTATCGCCCAAAATATCCCTTACCTCTTGTAGTTTGTGTTTATTATTTGTGGCAAATACAAGTTTCATTCTAATTCTCTTCTAATTTTATTTTCTTTGCTTTAATCTTATCGAACCCGTTGCCATACACTCCCATAACTTTCGACTGTGAAATTAGTGCATTAGGGTCTATCTGTTTAACCATACTGAACAGTTGGTTCGATTGGTTGGCACGTATCAATGTCACAATAACTTTTCCCTCTTTTTTAGAGTAAAAACCTATTGAATCGAGTAGTGTTACACCGCGTTTCAAATGACGGGTTATATAATATCCAATCTCGTCGTAATTGTTCGAGAATATAAAGAATTGCACCATCTGCCGGTTACTGTTCACCATATAGTCGAGCGAGATATTTACTATTATAAGTGTAATATAGCCGTAAAACATTCTCGACAGGCTTTCACTTACATTGTCGGATGGGATTATAAAGAAACTGCTTGCCACAATAACCGTATCTATATAAAGCATTGCACGGCCGAAGCTCACATCTTTATACTTGTTTACTATTGCAGCTATTATATCCACACCTCCTGTGCTGCCATTGTTCAAAAAACAAATGGCAATAGCTATTCCGATGAATATTGAGCCCACCAAGCAGGCTTCAAGCTCTTTATCGGGGCCAAGTATAGTGTAGGCATTGAAATTTTCGAACACCACCTCCGATATACTCAGCATAATGGTCATAGTTATTATTGCATATATGGTTTTTATGCAAAATTTCCATCCTAATATCTTTATGGCAATAGTGATGAGTATGAGGTTAAGCCCAAAGTACACATATTGCATAGGTATCCCCACAGAGTATTGTACAATAGCTCCCACACCTGTTACACCTCCTATAAGGAATTCGTATGGACTCATAAAGAAATACCATACAAATGAGTATAATGCGAGTCCTAATGTTATCATAAGATAGTTTTTTAACTCGGACATTACACTTGGCCGTGGAAAAGAAAATTTCTTCATAACTTAAATATTTTAAGCAATCCCTATAATATTACTTTTTTTGTCAAATAACAATATTAACAATTTTCTTTGGTACAATGATTACCTTTTTGATTGGTTTATCTTCGATGTATCTTTTGCTGTTCTCATCGGCAAGCACAGTCGATTCAATATCGGCATTTGTGGCGTCGGCTGCAAATTCCATTGTGAAGCGTGCTTTTCCGTTGAACGATATTGTATATTTAACAGTATCCTCTTTAAGATACTCTTCGTTGAGCAAAGGCCATTCGGCGTCGCACACAGTGGTTGTGTTTCCGAGTTTTTCCCACAATTCCTCGCTTATGTGCGGTGCAAAAGGTGCAAGCAGTATCACAATCTTTTCGAGTATCTCTTTTTTGTTACATTTAAGCGAGCTTAACTCATTTACACATATCATAAATGCGCTCACTGTGGTGTTGTACGAGAATACGGGAATATCCTCGGTGGTTTTCTTTATGAGTTTGTGCAGTGATTTTAATTCCTCTTTTGTAGCAATCTCTTCTGTTACAATATAATTGTCGTTCTTGTCGAAGAACATTCCCCAGAATTTTTTAAGGAAACGGTGGCAACCATCTATTCCGTTTGTATCCCAAGGCTTCGATTGCTCTACGGGGCCGAGGAACATTTCATACAAGCGCAATGTGTCGGCACCATAGCGTTCTACAATAGTGTCGGGGTTTACCACATTATACATTGATTTACTCATCTTCTCCACAGCCCAGCCGCAGATATATTTCCCATCCTCCAATATAAATTCGGCGTCGGCATATTCGGGTCGCCAAGCACGGAAGGCATCAAGGTCGAGAATATCATTGGATACAATATTTACATCAACGTGCAGAGGTGTTACTTCATACTCTTTCGATAAATTGAGCGACACGAATTTATTGGTATCTTTTATGCGGTAGACAAAGTTACTGCGCCCCTGAATCATTCCTTGGTTCACAAGTTTCTGGAAAGGCTCTTCTTTCACGCTCACTCCAAGGTCGAATAGAAACATATTCCAGAAGCGTGAGTATATAAGGTGACCTGTTGCGTGCTCGGTTCCTCCCACATAGAGGTCTACATTCTGCCAATATTTATCGGCCTCTTCCGATACGAGTGCTCTATTGTTGCGGGGGTCCATATAACGCAAATAGTATGCGCTGGAACCTGCAAAGCCGGGCATTGTATTTAGTTCGAGAGGGAATATTGTTTCGTTGTTTACATTTTCTTTGTTTGTAACACAATTGTTTACAGTGTCCCAAGCCCATATTTTAGCGTGTCCCAATGGGGGCTCTCCACTCTCTGTGGGAAGGAATTTCTCAACTTCGGGGAGTTCCAACGGGAGGCACTCTTCGGGTATGGGTGTGGGAATACCATTCTTGTAATAGATGGGGAATGGTTCGCCCCAATAGCGTTGGCGGCTGAATATGGCGTCGCGCAAGCGATAATTAACCTTTACACGGCCGAGTTTATTTTCGGTAACATATTGTTTGGTGGCTGCAATAGCCTCTTTCACGGTGAGGCCGTTGAGGTTCAGTTTGCAATCGGCAAATGCAGCTGTGGGTGAGTTTGTCATTATACCCTCTTTTGCATCGAAGCTCTCTTCGCTAACATCGCAACCCTCTATAAGGGGGCGTATTTCAATGCCGAAATGTTTGGCAAATGCATAGTCGCGGCTATCGTGTGCAGGCACCGCCATTATGGCTCCTGTTCCGTATCCGGCAAGCACATAATCGCTCACCCACACGGGTATATCTTCGCCTGTGAGGGGATTTATTGCGTATGAGCCG
This sequence comes from Bacteroidaceae bacterium, assembly GCA_045634365.1. Classification (GTDB taxonomy): domain Bacteria; phylum Bacteroidota; class Bacteroidia; order Bacteroidales; family Bacteroidaceae; genus HGM04593. The sequence continues at coordinate 109,645 of JAZRAC010000016.1, forward strand.
GTGAATACGCCGGTTACGTTGCGGTCTATCATACGCTCGCGCTCGGTGCGTTTCTTTGTGCGGTCGAGGTATGCTTCAACAGCCTCTTTTTGCTCCTTTGTTGTGAGCTGTGCAACAAGTTCACTTTCGGGTGCGAGTACCATAAATGTTACTCCGAATACTGTGTCGGCTCGTGTGGTGAATATGGTAAATTCAATATCACTGTCTTTAATGTGGAACTGCATTTCTGTTCCTTCGCTGCGGCCTATCCAGTTGCGCTGTGTCTCTTTTAGTGAGTCAGTCCAGTCTATTCTGTCGAGCCCGTCGAGCAGGCGTTGTGCATAGGCCGATACGCGCAAGCACCACTGTTTCATTTTTTTCTGTACCACGGGGAATCCGCCTCGTTCCGATACTCCGTCGACAACCTCGTCATTTGCAAGCACGGTACCAAGTTGCGGGCACCAGTTTACCATAGTTTCGTTGAGAAAGGCTATACGCCAGTTCATAAGCAGTTCCTGCTGCTCTTTTTCGCTCATAGCGTTCCACTCTGCTGCCGAGATATTTATCTCTTTGGTGCAGGCGGCGTTGATATTGGCACTACCCTCTTTGCTTAATTTTTCAATAAGCTCGCTTATGGGCTTGCTGCATTTTTCAGCGTTGTCGTAATAGTGGTTGAACATCTTTATGAATGCCCACTGTGTCCAATGGTAATATTCGGGGTCGCAGGTTCTTATTTCGCGGTCCCAATCGAAACAGAATCCAATCTTGTCGAGTTGTTCACGGTAACGATTGATATTCTGGTCGGTGGTTATTGCAGGGTGTTGTCCTGTCTGTATGGCATATTGTTCGGCAGGAAGGCCGTATGCATCGTAGCCCATAGGGTTAAGCACATTGTAACCATTTAAACGTTTGAAACGTGCAAAAATATCGGAAGCTATATATCCGAGCGGGTGTCCCACGTGAAGGCCTGCTCCCGATGGATAGGGGAACATATTAAGGACATAGAATTTCTTTTTATCCTCATTTTCTACTATGCGGTAAGTTTTATTATCTTTCCAGCGTTTCTGCCACTTCTGTTCAATCTCATTAAAATTGTATCCCATTTTTATATTGTTTTTTTTATTTTAATCTATCGTGAAAAAAGTATTACTATCTACTATGTAGATGTAATAACCTACAAAAATATATAAAAAAAACAGTAATGGAATATTTATGCCGATAAATTGTTTTTTACTCCCCTTTTTTGTTTGAGCATAGTAATTTTATCGGTAAAAAAAGCTATCTTCGCATAATATTTTAAAAAATCTTATGGCCGAAAAAGATACAGCTGTAACCCCTATGATGCGCCAATTTATGGAGCTTAAAGCAAAGCACCCCGATGCTGTGCTTCTGTTCCGTTGCGGCGATTTTTACGAAACATATTGTTCCGATGCAATAGTAGCGTCGGAAATTCTTGGAATAACACTCACTAAGCGTTCCAATGGTAAGAGTGCCGAGGCAAAGGCCACCGAAATGGCAGGTTTTCCTTTTCACGCGCTCGACACCTATCTTCCCAAGCTTGTACGTGCGGGTAAGAGGGTTGCCATTTGCGACCAGTTGGAAGACCCTAAAATGACCAAGAAATTGGTGAAGCGTGGTATTACTGAGCTTGTTACCCCCGGTGTTTCCATCAACGACAATATTCTAAACTATAAGGAGAATAATTTTCTTGCAGCCGTTCACTTTGGCAAGCCTATGTGCGGAATTTCGTTCCTCGATATTTCCACAGGCGAGTTTCTTGTGGCCGAAGGTACATTCGATTATATCGATAAACTTATTGTGAATTTCCGTCCCAAAGAGGTTCTCTTCGAGCGAGGCAACAAAAAACGTTTCGAAGAGTGTTTCGGCAGTAAATTGCTCACATTTGAGCTCGACGATTGGGTCTTTACCGATGAATTTGCCAACGAGAAACTCACCAAGCATTTCGAAACAAAAAATCTTAAAGGCTACGGAATAAGCCATCTGCGCAGCGGAATTGTGGCGGCCGGTGCCATACTCCACTATCTTGGAGTAACCCTTCACACACAAATTTCGCACATACGCAACATTTCCCGCATAGAAGAGGAGCGTTACGTAAGGCTCGATAAATTCACAATACGCAGCCTTGAACTTCTTGGCAGTATGCACGATGGCGGTTCATCGCTTCTCTCTGTGATAGACAAGACTATAACTCCTATGGGAGCCCGTCTGCTGAAACGATGGCTGGTATTCCCCCTAAAAGACAAGAAACCAATCGATGAGCGTCTTGATATTGTGGAATATTACTTCCGCGAGCCCGAATTCCGAGACATAGTCGATGAGCAGCTTCACAGAATAGGCGACCTTGAACGCATAATATCGAAAGTGGCGGCGGGGCGTGTGTCGCCTCGCGAGCTTGTGCAGTTGAAAATAGCCCTGCAAGCGATAGAGCCCATCAAACGTGCCTGTGAGCAATCCTCTAACGAGGTTATAAAAAATATAGGTGCACGGCTCGATTGTTGTGCCGACATCAGCAATCGCATAGCCACAGAGATTGTTCCCGAACCGCCTCTTCTTCTCAATAAGGGCGGAGTTGTGGCCGACGGAGTTAATGAACAGCTCGATGAATTACGCGCCATAGCCTATCACGGCAAGGACTACCTTATGCAGTTGCAACAGCGCGAAAGTGAGCGTACAGGTATTCCCAGCCTTAAAATATCGTTCAACAATGTATTTGGTTACTATATAGAGGTTCGTAACACCTATAAAGAGAATGTTCCCGAAGAGTGGATACGCAAGCAGACACTTGTGAATGCCGAGCGATACATAACACAGGAACTTAAAGAGTATGAAGAAAAGATACTCGGTGCCGAGGAGAAGATAATTGCCCTCGAATCGCGTATATTCGGGGAGATAGTAACAGAGCTTGCCTCTTATATACCCTCAATACAATTGAATGCCACCCTGTTGGCACGCCTCGATACACTACTCTCTTTTGCCAACGTATCACGTGCCTATAAATACATTAGGCCGGTTATAAGTGAGAATAACATTCTCGATATTAAACAAGGGCGTCATCCGGTGATAGAGCGAGGAATGCCGGTGGGTGAAAATTATATACCCAACGACCTTTATCTCGACAGCGACAAACAGCAGATAATAATAATTACCGGTCCCAATATGGCGGGAAAATCGGCCCTCCTGCGTCAGACGGCACTCATCACCCTGCTTGCACAGATTGGTTGCTTTGTTCCGGCCGAGAGTGCCCATATAGGCCTTGTCGATAAGATATTCACCCGTGTTGGTGCCAGCGACAATATATCGGCAGGAGAATCTACTTTTATGGTGGAAATGACCGAAGCGGCAAGTATTCTCAATAACCTCTCGGGCCGCAGTCTTGTACTCTTCGACGAGCTTGGCCGCGGAACCTCCACATACGACGGAATGTCCATCGCTTGGGCTATTGTGGAGCACATACACGAAAATTCACAAAGCCGTGCGCGCACACTCTTTGCCACTCATTATCACGAACTTAACGAAATGGAAAAGAGCTTCCAGCGCATAAAGAATTATAATGTATCGGTGCGCGAGATTGATGGTCGTGTAATATTCCTGCGCAAGCTTATGGAGGGTGGTAGCGAACACTCGTTTGGTATTCACGTTGCAAAGCTCGCAGGAATGCCCAAGAGTGTGGTGAAACGTTCGGAACAGATTTTGAGCAAGCTCGAAGCGAGTGACAACAGAGGAGAACTTAAAAAATCCCCAACCACCGAAATTGCCGAGAGTCGCGAGGGGGTGCAACTGAACTTTTTTCAGCTCGACGACCCGGTACTTTCGCAAGTGCGCGACGAAATTCTGGGAATTGATGTAAATAATCTCACTCCGCTCGAAGCACTCAATAAACTCAACGAAATACAGAAAATAGTGAAATAATCCACGTATTTTTTGCCGATGCATTTTTTATATGCATCGGCGTTTTTTATGTATCCTTGCAAACTTTTGTTCATAATATAGGTTTTATAATATATTATTACTAAAAAAATTATATTATGGACAAAAAGCATCTTACAAACGAATCGGGAGCACCGGTGAGTGATAATACCAATTCTTTGACAGCCGGCCACAGAGGTCCCATACTGCTCGAAGATAATTGGCTCATAGAGAAGCTGGCTCATTTCGACCGCGAAGTAATCCCCGAGCGTCGTATGCACGCAAAAGGAAGCGGAGCATTCGGTACATTCACCGTTACCAATGATGTAACCCGTTACACCTCGGCGGCACTATTTTCACAAGTGGGTAAAAAGAGCGATATTCTTGTACGTTTCTCCACGGTAGCCGGCGAGCGCGGTGCTGCCGATGCCGAGCGCGACATACGAGGCTTTGCCGTGCGTTTCTACACCGAGGAGGGCAATTGGGACCTTGTGGGCAACAATACTCCTGTCTTTTTTTTGCGCGACCCGTTGCAATTCCCCGACCTTAATCACGCCATAAAGCGCGACCCGCAAACCAATCTGCGCTCTCCGCAGAGTAACTGGGATTTCTGGACAATGCTTCCCGAGGCACTGCATCAAGTGACAATTGTAATGTCCGACCGTGGAATTCCTGCCTCTTATCGCAATATGCATGGCTTTGGTTCTCACACATTCAGCCTCATAAATGCACAAGGAGTGCGTGTGTGGGTAAAATTTCATTTTATAACCCAGCAAGGTATTAAAAATTTAAGTAACGACGAGGCTGCCGAAATTATAGCAAAAGACCGTGAGAGTCACGGGCGCGACCTCTTTAACGCTATTGCCACAGGCGACTACCCACGTTGGAAACTATGTTTCCAGATAATGACCGAAGAACAGGCACGCAGTTATAAAGAGAATCCTTTTGACCTCACCAAAGTTTGGAGCCACAAGGATTTTCCTCTTATCGAAGCGGGTGTGATAGAACTTAATAAAAATCCCGATAACTATTTTGCCCAAATTGAGCAGGCCGCCTTTAATCCCGCCCACGTAGTTCCGGGAATAGGATTTTCGCCCGATAAAATGTTGCAGGGCCGCCTTTTTTCCTATGGTGATGCACAGCGTTACAGGCTTGGTGTAAATCACGACCAGATACCCGTGAACCGCCCCCGTTGCCCTATGCATAGTTTCCACCGTGACGGGCTTATGCGTGTCGATGATAATAACGGAGCCACAAAAGGTTACTCTCCCAACAGTATAGGTGAATGGCAGGTGAAGAAATATAATACAGCCCACTCCCCTATCGCCGGCAATGAATGTCGTTACGACTATCACGACGATAGCACCGACGACTGTTTCCATCAACCGGGCAATCTCTATCGTCTGCTCACCGAGGATAAACGTAAATTGTTGATAAATAATACCGCCGAAGATATTATGCCTGTAACCGAGAATATAAAATATCGTCACGCGGCACACTGCTATTTAGCCGACACCGAGTATGGCACACGCATAGCCGAGGCACTGCATTTGTCTATTGCCGAGGTTAAGCGTTTAGCATCATTAGGAATTAAAGAACGATTGGAGGCAACAAAGACTGTTTAAAACAGAAAAGCGGCTTATGCCGCTTTTCTGTTTTTCAGTACCCTTATTCCGTTTATAATGCTTACAGCACCCATAATCACGAAAGGAATGCTCAGCCACTGCCCCATATCCAATGTCATACTCTGTTCAAAATCCACTTGCACCTCTTTAAAAAATTCCACAAAGAAGCGGAAGGTGAAAATAGAAAACAGGCAGTAGCCAAAGAAAAATCCTGTACCCACAAGTTTGGGAATTCTCTTGTACAAAATCCATCCTTCAATAAAAATAAGAATGTAAGCAACAGCCTCGTATAGTTGTGCAGGGTGGCGCGGTACATTATCCACCTGTGCAAAAATAATTCCCAACGGGCTGTCGGTGGCACATCCCAAAATTTCGGAATTCATAAAATTACCAATTCTTATTGCAGCTGCCACAATGGGTGTGGTTATTGCAATATTATCGAGTATCCATTTAATGGATAATTTTGTCTTGCGGTGGTACAAAAAAAGTGCAATCATCAGCCCTAATGTTCCTCCGTGGCTCGCAAGCCCTTGGTAACCGATAAAATGCCACCCGCTTGGGGTTATTTTTACAGGTAGGAACATCTCGGCTATATTGTTCAGATAATAGGCCGGTTCATAGAAAAGGCAATGCCCCAAACGTGCACCCAGCAGAATACCTATGAAGCAGTACATAAAGAGCGGCTCGAACAACTTTTCGCTCACATTCTGCCTTTTATAAAGGTATTGCATAATGTAATAACCGGTCATTAACGCTATCACCCAGCATAGCGAGTAGTAGCGCACCTCAAAATTTCCTATCGAGAAGGGTGCAGTGGCCGGGTCCCAAACTATGTGGCAAGGCAGTGCTGTCATATTGTAATACTCTTACACGTTGAAAAGGAAGTGCATAATATCGCCATCCTGAACAATATACTCTTTGCCTTCCACTCCCATTTTGCCGGCCTCTCGCACAGCCGCTTCCGAACCATAGTTAATATAGTCGTCATACTTTATAACCTGTGCGCGTATGAAGCCTTTTTCAAAATCGGTGTGAATAACTCCTGCACATTGCGGTGCCTTCCACCCCTTGCGGAAGGTCCACGCCTTCACCTCCATCTCACCGGCAGTGATGAATGTTTGCAGGTTCAGCAGATTGTAGATTGCCTTTATAAGGCGGTCGCAGCCCGATTCTGTGAGTCCCATATCCTCCAAGAACATCTGCTTCTCCTCGTAGCTTTCAAGCTCGGCAATGTCGGCCTCTGTTTGTGCCGATATTATTATAAGTTCGGCATTCTCCTCTTTTATTGCTTCGCGCACAGCCTCTACATATTTATTGCCATTGGCGGCCGATGTATCGTCTACGTTGCACACATAGAGCACAGGCTTTGTGGTGAGCAGAAAAAGGTTCTTTGCAACGCTCTGTTCATCCTCGGTCTCAAAAACCACTGTACGGGCCGATTTTCCCGCTTCCAGTGCCTCTTTATACTGCATAAGTACATCATATTCGAGCTTTGCCTGTTTGTCGCCACCCACGCGTGCCTGTTTCTCCACACGCTTTATGCGATTTTCAATAGTTTCAAGGTCTTTCAGCTGCAATTCAATGTCGATAATCTCTTTGTCGCGCACAGGGTCCACCGAACCATCCACGTGCACAATATTATCATTGTCGAAACAGCGTAGAACATGTATAATCGCATCTGTTTCGCGTATATTTCCAAGGAATTGGTTGCCAAGGCCTTCGCCCTTGCTTGCACCCTTTACAAGGCCGGCGATATCCACAATGTCGCAGGTTGCGGGTACAATGCGTCCGGGGTGTACAATTTCGGCGAGTCTGTTCAGTCGTTCATCGGGTACGGTAATTTGTCCCATCTGTGCGTCTATGGTACAGAAGGGGAAGTTTGCTGCCTGTGCCTTTGCACTCGACAGGCAGTTGAAGAGTGTCGATTTTCCTACGTTGGGCAAGCCCACAATTCCTGCTTTAAGAGCCATATTTTAATAAGTTTATTTAAATAATATTTGCAACGCTCTTTACAGAAAAGTAAAAAGCGTTGCAAATATACGAACAAACGAACAATATTTTAAAGTCGACTTTAAATATTTTATTGTGAGTGTAATTCGATGTTCACAAATTATTTAAAAAGTACAATAATGAATTGTCTGTTTGCTAAATGATTAAAAAATTACCAAATCCAGTAATATTCAACTTTGGGTTGGTTCTCGGCATAAGCTACAGCTATATCACGAGCTGCTTTTATGCGTTGTTTTTCCAGGTCAGCTTCGGTTTTTAATTCCAATTCCTTCATCTTGCGCTCATAAGCAATAGCTTCGTCTTGCAATTTTTGGATACGCTGACCAATTGTTTTAACAAGCGCATTTGCCTCGGGATAACAAGATGCGTTAGGGTCTATCTGTCCCAAAGTGCTTACAATTTCGCTGGCTACACTTTCATCCTGGCTCTTTGCCCACATAGCTTTTGCTTCCATCAAAATTTTCATAGAAGTTTCATCTATATGTTTCTGGTAAGCACTATTCATCAATTCTGCCGCTTTGTTGTAATGAGAACACTCCATAGGTATTTGAGATAGCATCTCGATAGCCTCTTCATAACTTTGCTTTGTGACAAGTGTGCTTGCCGAGGTTATAATTTTAGGAGCATTTTCTTCGTAATATTTTACTATACGTACGGTTGCAACATCCACAAGCTCCGAAATTGCAGCATTTTTGGTTTTTAAAGATTTTAATGCAGAAATAATAGCACGTTGTTCTGTATTTCCGGCACCTTTTACTTCAAAAGAGCGAGATTCAAAACATTGGTTCGATTTACCATTTCCAACAGCAAGTGTAACCTCTAATACTGTTACAATCTTTGTGGGAGGGCCTGCGATTATTTGTTTATCAATAACATTAAACTTTGCAGCAAGAACGAAAGGAGTGTTTATACCGGAATTTAAACCATTAGACGAAATAATTTTTCTTAAACGGTTTTCAACAATTTCCGATACGTTTTTATCCAATCCTTGCGCTGTACCGGTCACTAACGGTGTCAATTGGATTTGTGCATAAGTATTTAATACAAAGATATTAAATAATGCAAAAAGAATAAAATGTTTGATTTTCATAGCTGTAAAATTAATTTGCTATATATATAGCAGCATTACCCAATCCCATCATTTCAACCTTTGAACCTTCAAATCCGGCCTCTTTTAAAATCTTTTGCAAGCCGCGTACCCAGGTACGTGCATCCAATGCGCGGCCCTGTTCGTTGTAGAGAGGTATGCGCACTTGCTCAAATTCCATCATAGTATCTGTTGCATCGAGTGTGCTGAACGAGCCATTAACGCAATTTTTGTATAGCCAGTCTTCGATAAATTCACCGATAGTCATTCCGTCTATATCCCCCTCTTCAAGGTTGATATCTGAACCAGCCTCTGTCTTTATGCGCATTGTAATTTCACGTCCTCTTTGGGCCATATCATCAAAATGTTCCATCAAGCCATTACAGAAGTTGTCGAAACCACCGGCTAAACACTCTCTCAAAGCCGCACCTAAATCAAATGATGTTGCAGGTTCGCTGTCCGATTGCAATGTGGCAATCTGTTTGCCTGTATAGGCATCAAGACCACGAAGTTCAACGTGTACAGCCTTGCGAAGGCCAAAAGGTTTAACATTCCAGAATAATTCTATAACAATATCACTTTTTGCACGTTTTTTTATCTGGTCCAAGAGCGATTCTTCTGCCTCGTTGTTGCTCGCAAGGTCCTCTGCTGCTTTTGCCTTAATTGTTTTTAATGTTTGTTCCATATCTTTTAATGGAAACTCACGTTGACGCATAAGTTCGTTCACAGTTGAGATTGCGGTTTTCAAGTCACTGCTATTGATAAAACCCTCTTCATACATTGGTATATATTCGGTTTTTCCAAGATTGTCCATTGTAGACATCAGGTTATTCTCTTTGTACCAGTTGTCGGCTGCTACAACCATCAATGTAGGTTTCTTTGCTTGTGAAAAGCCCGAAATACATGCTAATGCAAGAATTGTAGTCAAAAAAAGTTTTTTCATACTATATAAGAATTATAGGTTAAAACAAGGAATTCAATGATTTGATTATTCCGTCTTTTTCAAGACGACGACGGAGTTCTGTAACATTAATGGTTACGAGCATACCCACTTTATACTCCTTTTTAGCTACTTTTATCATATCTCCGGGAGCTATTGCACCATTGTTTGTGAGAGATACATATTGACGATAATAGCCTTTCTCAAAGAAATCATCGAAATACTCTTTGTGAGCCTCGTATCCTTCGGGGCATAATGCTCTCATACCTGTATCGGCACCAACACCCTGGTAACCTTTAAAAATAATACCATGTACAGCATTCTCTTGACACAGTTCACGGGCATCAGAGTCTTTTTTGCCGTAGCTGTATACTTTAACAGTTTTATAATTTTTGTCTACTGCCTGATTACCTTTATTGCAGACAATTTCATACTTATAAACCTTGTCCAATTTTTTCTTACTTTGTGCAAAACAAGAAATTGAAAAAATTGCTAAAATTGAAAAAATAACTAATTTGATTTTCATAATAAATATAAAAACATATGTATGTTGTGAGTCTTATGCAAAACTCACAACATACTTGGTTAATAATTATATATTACTTTGCCTGACGTACATAGTGCATACCCGAAACAATCTTTTTAGCTTTGGCTTTCAAGTATGTACCTTTCAAGTTGGGGTCTGCTTTAATCTCTTCACCCGATTTTGCTTCGCCTTCAATTTCAACTCCGGCTCCGTCGCGGTTATCCCAAATTTTCTCGGGAATAACTTTTGCCTTTTGAGTTGTTTTATAAGTGATGTTACCTTCGGCATCAGCTATAATTTCTACAATTTCAAATTTAGAATCCTCTTCAACGCCTTCATTTACACCAATCTGAGCGTAAACATCTTCGCCCTCTGTGTAAACAGGTGCAAGTGTCTTGAATACATCGTACTCTTTCTGCAATTTACCAATGGCAACATCTGTTGAGCGATTAACCGCACGTGCAACGAGTTGAAGTGATTTATCGTCCGATGAAACTGTGAGGCTGGCAGGTGCAAATTTAGAAGTTTGTCCTACGTATGTAATTTTATAAGATTTGTCCTTCATAAAGGCATCTACTGTTTCGGCTTTATCCCAAGCCAACATACCGAATTTATTTTCATAAATATCTTTGTCCCATTCCAATTGGAAGAGATATGTTCTTGTATTTACAAAATAACCTTGGATTTTTGCAGCTTGTTTTTCAATTTCGCTGTTCAATTTTGCTGTTGCAATGTCAACAGCCTTCTTAACAAGGGGGTTATTGCCTGCCAAGTTTGCTTTTTCGGTAGCTGTTACAACTGCAAGTTGCAAGGGTACTACAATTTCAGAAATAATTTCTTGTGCCGATGTAAATTGGTAGCGTGTTACAACCAAGAAAGTACGTGGTACCATATCTACAATTGCAGCATCGGCCAATTTGTTCTTTCCACCTTCCATTTGCAACAATTCAGCTTTCTTCTCTGCTGTAAATCCGGAAAAACCACGCTCTTCAATGTTTTTGAAATCCAGATACAATCCATCGCGCTGTGTTTTAGAGATATTGAACCATTTTGCAATAATTTTATTTGCAATGTTGTTCTGTTCAAAATATTTCATACATTGTGCAATGTATTCGGCTTGTGAAATGTTGGGCAATTCAATTCCCGATGCTTTTGCAACGCTGCTTGCTTTTGCAAGTAATTTTTCGGTATTTGTTTGATACTTCTCAATCTCCTCATTTGTTACACTGGGAAGATTTTTTGTGTTCAAAGAACGCAATCCGTCGATATTGTGGTCGTTGAACTTGTTGGGGATTGCTTTCTCGTTGAAGGTGTTTACAACGGTTTTCTTAATGTCGCCGGTGAGTGTCTTGTCGTTGGTGTCCAACATAATCATAGAGAGGGAGCTACGACGATACTCAAATTCATTAGATTGAGCGTTTGCTGAAAAAACAGTTAAACCTGCAACAAAAACTGTAAATAATAATTTTTTATACATAATTTAATTTATGTGCTTATTAACCCCACAGATAAGCGTGTTTTTCATAAATAAAAGTGATATACATAAAAAACAGTAGGAGTCAGTTGCAAAAATCTCTTTCTTGGGCATTTTTTGTATTGTTACCAAAATAGAAATAATTGTAAACGTTTTAATATGTATACCTTCGATCTTGTAATTTTAGGTTATAATTTTACAAATTATTTCCGTTTATTCTTGCCGGCAGTGCAAGTTCTAATATAAACTGCTGCAAAAACAAAACTGAAAACTTTTCAAAGGTAAAGTGTTTTAACTAATTTTACAAGTTTTTTATTGCTGATTTTGCTAATAGGGGGGGGTAATTTATTGATTATCAATATAGTACGGATGTGCTGTTTTTGATAGAAGAACCAACTTGTATCGTTTAGCGTCGTTAAATTATTTTTTTTTGCAACTAATGTGCCTCCAACCAATTGGCACCCCAGCCATAGTCGGCAATAAGAGGCACGCGCATGGTAAATGCTCGTTCCATTTCCTCTACCACAAGTGTTTGCAGGGCTTCTTTTTCTTCGGGAACCACGTTAAAGTTAAGTTCGTCGTGCACTTGCAGTATCATTGTGGAGCGCATCTGCTGCTCCTTCATACGGCGGTAAATATTTATCATTGCCACCTTTATAATATCGGCTGCACTGCCCTGTATGGGGGCATTAACGGCGTTTCGCTCGGCGTATCCTCGCACCACTGCGTTGTGCGAGTTTATGTCGGGCAGGAAGCGTTTGCGGTGGAATATTGTCTCCACATAGCCGTTGAGCTTTGCCTCTTGTTTACATTTTTCAATATATTCGGCCACCCCTTTGTAGGTGTCGAAATAGTTGTCGATGAGTACCTTTGCTTCGGGGCGGCTCACATTCATCCTCTCGGCAAGTCCAAAGACCGATATTCCGTATATAATACCGAAATTGGCAACTTTTGCTCGGCTGCGCTCCTCCTTTGTAACCTCTTCTATGGGCTTCTTGTATATTTTTGCGGCGGTGGCAGCGTGAATATCGTGCCCGCTGCAAAAGTCCTCAATCATATTCTTGTCGCCGCTCAGATGGGCCATTATGCGCAATTCTATCTGCGAATAGTCGACCGAGAGGAAGAGGCACCCATCGTCGGGGATAAAGGCCTTGCGAACCTCTTTTCCCTCTTCGTCGCGTATGGGTATATTTTGCAGATTGGGGTTGCTCGAACTTAATCGGCCGGTGGCTGTAACAGTTTGGTTGTACGACGTGTGTATCTTCCCTGTGCGTGGGTTTACAAGGGTGGGCAGGCTGTCGATGTATGTGCTCAACAGTTTTTTAAGTCCGCGGTATTGTAAAATATTTTTAACGATAGGGTGGCGATTTTGCAGCTGCGCAAGTACCTCCTCCGATGTTACGAATTGTCCTGTTTTTGTCTTTTTGGGCTTATCTACAATTTTCAGTTTGCCAAAAAGTATGTCGCCCACCTGCTTGGGTGATGCTATATTAAACACTTCGCCGGCCTGTGCGAAAATTCCATTTTCAATCTCCTCCAAGCGTTTGCCAAGATGCATTGATGTTTCGCGCAGGGCACCACTGTCTATGCGTGCCCCATTGCGTTCCATATAGGCAAGCACGGGAATAAGCGGCATTTCTATATTGTAGAAAAGTTCCTCTATTCCCTCCTTTTTAATCTCCTGTTCCAAAATGTTTTTCAGGCGCAGGGTGATGTCGGCATCTTCGCAGGCATAATCGCATACGAGGGTGGGGGAGAGGTCGCGCATATTCTTTTGGTTCTTTCCCTTCTCTCCAATAAGCTCGGTTATCTTAATTGTTTCGTAGTTCAGGTAAATTTCGGCAAGATAGTCCATTCCGTGGTAAAGCTCGGGTTGCAGCACATAGTGTGCAATCATTGTGTCGAAAAGTTTTCCGCGCAACTCCACTCCGTAGTTGGCAAGCACGGTGAGGTCGTATTTTATATTCTGTCCCACCTTGCATATTTTTTCATCCTCTATGAGCGGGCGCAAAATTTCGAGCCGTTGCAGAGCTTCGCTCCTGTTGGCAGATATTGGAATGTAGACAGCCTCTCCCTCCTTCACCGAGAGTGAAATTCCCACAAGCTCGGCCTCCAAGGCGTTGGTGCTTGTTGTTTCTGTGTCAATGCACACAGTTTGGTAATTTTTTACAGCAGACAAAAAAGAGTGTATATCCTCTTCTGTATCAATAAGTTTATAGCTGTGTGGAGTGTCTTTTAAGCTCAAATGGCTCGATTTTTTTTCTTCGCCCTTACCTTCGGTGGCAAAAAAATCAAAGAGAAAGCCTTGTTGAGGCTCGTTTTTTTCGCTTTTCCCACTTTTTCTCGTTGGGGCAGTTTCCGTAGTTTGCGCCGCCTCGTCGAAAAGCGATGGAGCGAAATTGTTTTTCTTCACCCTCTCTTTCAATGCCCGCAATTCGTAAAAGTCGAGTAGGCGAGTGAGCTCCTCCTCGTTTGCCGCCTCGCGTTTCAAAAGCTCCATATTAAGTTCTATGGGAACATCGGTCTTTATGGTTGCAAGGAATTTGCTGAAAAGTATCTTCTCGCGGTTCTCCTCTATTTTTGTTTTTAGTGCCCCTTTTAGTTTTTCGGTATTATCGAGCAGATTTTCTATACTGCCAAATTCGGCAATGAGTTTCTGTGCAGTTTTTTCACCCACGCCCGGGCAACCGGGAATATTGTCGCTTGCATCGCCCATCAATCCCAACAGGTCGATAACCTGTGCGGTGCACTCAATTCCGAACTTCTCCTTTACACGTTCCACGCCCATTACCTCCAACTCCTTGTCGCCATACTTTGGGCGATATATAAAAACATTCTCCGAAACAAGCTGTCCGTAGTCCTTGTCGGGGGTCATCATATATGTAATAATTCCCCTTTTCTCCGCTTGTTTTGCCAATGTTCCCACCACATCATCGGCCTCAAAGCCGGGAACCTCGAATACAGGAATATTATAGGCTTTAAGAATCTCCTTTATCACCGGTACCGATTCGCGTATAACCTCGGGAGTCTCCTCGCGCTGCGCTTTATATTGCTCGTATGCTTCGTGACGAAAGGTCTTTCCTCTCGGGTCGAAGGCAACACCTATGTGCGTGGGTTGTTCCTTCTTTATAACATCTTCGAGCGTGTTTACAAAGCCCAGAATTGCCGATGTATTGAACCCTTTTGAGTTTATTCGGGGGTTCTTTATAAATGCGTAGTAGGCACGATAAATAAGTGCGTATGCGTCGAGTAAAAAGAGTTTTTCCATTTTTAATAAACAATTACCGAATGTAAAAATACAAAAATTATGCTACCAACCATATTCTTTTTATTACTTTTGCATTGTAAATGTAAAAACGGTTGCACTTGTTGCAGTGCAACGGTGAATAAATAAATATTGTCGATGGATTTTAAAAAAGCCATACAGGCTCCCATAAAACAGGAATTGGATGTTTTTAAGGAGTATTACAATGCTCAACTTGTCAGCGAAATTTCGCTGTTGGGTTCGGCATTGGGCAGTGTGGCCTCGTCGGTGGGCAAGATGATGCGTCCCATTCTGCTCCTGCTCGCGTCGCGTGCTT
Organism: Bacteroidaceae bacterium; assembly: GCA_045634365.1. Lineage (GTDB taxonomy): Bacteria > Bacteroidota > Bacteroidia > Bacteroidales > Bacteroidaceae > HGM04593. The sequence goes on from JAZRAC010000016.1 coordinate 124,794, forward strand.
GCGGTAATATTTCGCAAGAGACCTACGCAGCGGCGGCCTCTTTGGAACTGTTGCACACGGCAAGCCTGCTTCACGACGATGTTGTCGATGAGAGTAATATGCGTCGAGGCAATCCCTCTATCAATGCCCTTTATGGCAATAGGGTGGCAATACTCACCGGTGATTATCTTTTTTCGCTTGCTCTTAACAATGCGGCAAAAACAAAAAACATCGAAGTAATCGAGCAATTATCGTTGCTCGGGTGCGCCTTGTCGGGTGGCGAGATTATGCAGTTGCAGGCCCAGAATAGCGGTGCTTACGACGAAGAGAGCTACTATAATATAATAAAAGGGAAGACCGCTTCGCTGTTTGCCTCTTGTGCCTATATTGGTGCTCTTTCGGCGGGAGCTTCGCGGGATATTGCTCTCCGTTTCCGCACTTTCGGCGAGATTGTGGGCCTTTGCTTCCAGATAAAGGACGATATTTTCGATTATTATACCTGCGACATTGGTAAGCCCACGGGCAGTGATATGCGTGAGGGCAAGATAACATTGCCGGCATTGTATGTACTGCGCACTTTGCAATCCCCTTTCGTTACAGCTATAAACGAGAAGCTTGCATTAGGAAAAGAGCTAGATGAAAAGGAGATAGAATCACTTATTGAATTGTCGAAAAGTGCCGGTGGGGTGGAGTATGCAACATCAAAGATTGAGCAATTGCGTGCCGATGCGCTTGCGGCCTTGCCTTCGGGAATTCCGGCTGATTGCCACGAGGCTTTGGTTGCTTATATGGATTATGTGATTAAGAGAGAAATATAAGAAGATAACTAAAAAGTGTAATTTCTGCGTTACGCTTGCCTTCAAAATCCTCATTTACGCTTAGTAAACTTCGGTTTTTCAGGCTGCGCAAGCCTTGAACTACATCTTTTTATTCATCTCCTACACAAAAGAGACCGCTAAAAAATACCTTTTAGTCGGCCTCATAAAATTAAGGGGCTGACCCAAAAGTAATATATACAAAGTAAACACCCTCGCCAGAGTATATTCTAGCGAGGGTGTAATGTCTTAAAAAGGGACTTTTGAGTCATCCTCTTAATTTATAGTATATTCAATTGTTTAGAAAAATTTTGTCTCCTTGCCAACAATTTCGCTTAAACAGAGATTGGCAAGGCGGCTGGTACCCAAACGGAACAGTTTGTTTGTGAGCCACTCTTCGCCCAACAGCTCTTTTACTATTGTATAATAAACGAGTGCATCGTGTACGGTGTTAATGCCTCCTGCGGGTTTAAAGCCAATTTTGCGGCCGGTCTTTTGGTAATACTCCTTAATGGTGCTACACATTACGTATGCAGCCTCGGGGGTGGCAGCAGGCGACTCTTTTCCTGTGGATGTCTTTATAAAATCGGCACCAGAATAAATCGATAAAATCGATGCTTTTTTAATATTCTCGGCACTCTGCAATGCTCCTGTTTCGAGTATTACCTTCAAGTGTTTGTCGCCGCATACATTTTTTAACTCTTGTATTTCGTCGCACACGCCCTCATAGTCGCCCGACAGGAATTTTCCCACGCTCAACACAATATCAATTTCTGTTGCGCCATCGTGTATGGCCATAGCTGTTTCGGCCACTTTTATCTCCTGAAATGTCTGTGACGAAGGGAAGCCGCCCGATACGCAGGCAATTCCAACCTCGTCCTCTTCCAATGTCTGGCTCACAATCTGTGCAAAATTGGGGTACACGCATATTGCGGCAACATTGTCAAGTTCGGGGTACTCCTTGCCGAATTGGTTAACTTTCTCGGTAAATTTAAGAACGCTCTCCTCGCTGTCGGTACACTTCAATGTGGTGAGGTCTATGCAGTTGAAAAGGAACTTTTTTACTTCGAGTGTGTTGTTTCCTTCCACCTTTTCATCGATAAGTTTTTTAACAGCTTCTGCAATGTCGCAGTCGCAAGGTGCCGGAACATATTCGCTCAATACAAAATCGTACTTGCTCTCTTCTTCTATGTGGTGCTTGTGCTCTCCGCATCCACAGTTACATTTTTCGCTCATCGCTCTATAAGTTTAGGGTTATTTATATGTCTTTTATTATCTCTTTTACTCTTTTTATCGAAGTTTTTTTGCAGGGCCTCTGTAAGGTCGGTACCCGTTTGATTGGCTATGCAGATGAGCACCCACAGTACGTCGGCAAGCTCGTCGGCAAGGTCCTGTTTCTCTCCTTCTTTAAAGGATTGTTCACCGTATCGGCGTGCCATAATGCGTGCAACCTCGCCCACCTCCTCGGCAAGTATGGCGGTGTTGGTAAGCTCGTTGAAGTAGCGCACTCCATACTCTTTTATCCAAGAGTCCACCCTCTCTTGTGCCTCTTTTATAGTCATTTTATTCTCTGTTTTTAGAGTCTATATATATAGTAACAGGCCCGTCATTAATTAGTTCAACCTTCATATCAGCACCGAAAATCCCTCTTTTAATCGGCCTGTTGGCGGCAATCTCAATTTCTGTGCAGAATTGCTCGTAGAGGGGTATCGATATTTCGGGCTTTGCTGCTTTTATGTACGATGGGCGGTTGCCTTTTTTGGTCGATGCCATCAGGGTAAATTGGCTCACCGCTAGTATCTCACCGCCAACATCTGCTACCGACAGGTTCATCACCCCATTCTCGTCGTCGAAGAGGCGTATGTTGGCTATCTTCTTGGTGAGCCACTCAATATCTTCGTCATTATCCTGTTCGCAAATGCCGACAAATACCAATAATCCTCTGCCAATCAGTGAAATAACCTCATTGTCTACGGTTACCGACGCTCTTTTTACTCTCTGTATCAGTACTCTCATAATTCTCTTTTGTTCCAATCGCAAAGTTAGGAAAAAAATCCTTATTTGAGTGCTTCTGTCAATATTTCTGCTTTTGCACGGCCTATAATGGCAGAAATCTCCTCTTGTGTAGCCTCTTTTATGCGCTTTACACTTTTAAAGTGTTGTAACAGAAGTTGTTTGCTCTTTGTGCCTATTCCTTTTATGCTGTCGAGTTCCGATGCTGTCTGCCGTTTGCTGCGTTTGCTGCGGTGGAAGGTTATTGCGAAGCGGTGTACCTCGTCCTGTATCTGCGTCATAAGTCTGAACAGTGCGCTATTCTGTTTAAGGCCTATGGTTGCGTTGCCTATTATCAGTTCCGAGGTTCGGTGGCGGCCGTCTTTCACAAGGCCGGCTATGGGGATATTAAGCCCTAATTCATCCTCTACCACACTGCGCAGAGCCTCCATCTGTCCTTTTCCTCCATCGGCAATAATAAGGGTTGGAAGCTCGCCCTCTTCCTCTATTATGCGGCTGTAACGGCGGCGTGCCACTTCGCGCATTGAGGCATAATCGTCGGGGCCTTGCACGGTTTTTATATTATATTTCCGATAATCTTTTTTCGATGGCTTTAATTTGCGAAATACCACGCAGGCTGCCACCGCATCGCTTCCTTGAATGTTGGAGTTGTCGAAACATTCGATGATAAGGGGCAGTTTTTCAATATGCAGTTCTTGCTGGATTTCTTTCAGCAGGCGGGTTGTTTTTTGTTCGGGATTTAGTTTATCCTCCTGCTTTAAACGGTCGACGCGGTACTGCTTTACATTTAGTTTAGAGAGTGCCAGCAGGCGGGCTTTTTCTCCTTTTTGGGGCAGGGTGGCGGTAACCCCATTGATTGGAAGCTCGATGGGGAAGGGTAGTATAATCTCTTTGGCTGTGCTGTTGAAGCGTTCACGCATCTCCACAATGCCCATTGTTAATATTTCTTCGTCGCTTTCATCGAGCCTTTTTTGGTACTCAATGGTGAATGCTTGGTTTATGCAACCGTTGGTTATGTGCAGGAAATTCACAAACGCGCTCTTTTCATCGCTCTCAATGGAGAATACATCGAGGTTGTTTAGCGATGAGCTTACAACCTCGCTTCTGTTACGGAAATTCTCAATCAGTTGGTAGCGCTCTTTTATTTTTTGCGCCCCTTCAAAATCCATTTTTTCGGCTTTTGAGCGCATTTCTGTAAGCAGTGTTTCTTGTAATATTTTAATATCTCCTTTTAATATGGAGGATATTTCGGCTATATATTTCGAGTACTCTTCTTGCGAAATTTTGCCTATGCAGGGTGCGCAGCAGTTGTGTATCTGGTATTCGAGGCAGGCGTTGAATTTGCCGCCTCTCACTCCCTCGGGTGTTATTTTAAGATTGCAACTGCGCAACGGGTAGAGCCCTTTTATAAGTTCGAGCAGGGCGTGCAGTGCTCCGCTGTTTGTGTAGGAGCCGAAATATCGGCCGGCGTTTTTCACTATTTTCCGTGTCTTAAAAACTTTTGGAAAATAGTCGTTGCTTATGCACAGAGAGGGGTAGGTTTTGTCGTCTTTGAGCAATATATTATAGCGAGGCTTGTGCCGCTTTATGAGATTATTCTCCAAAAGCAGAGCATCGGCCTCGCTGTTTACTACAATGTAGCGTATGTCGGCAATTTTCGAGACAAGCAATTTTGTCTTTAAAGATTGTTGCTCTTTGTTGAAGTACGAGGATACGCGGCGTTTGAGATTTTTTGCCTTGCCCACATAGATGATGGTTCCGCTGTCGTTGAGATATTGGTAACAGCCGGGCGAGTCGGGCAGATTGTTTACGATATTCTTTAAATACTGCTCCCGCTTTATCCTTTCCTCCTTTTTCATTTTTTTATTTACCTTCGAGAATGAGCAGGCTGTCAATCTCGGCCTCGGCGGGGAAGGTGTCGCGTCCTTTAAGCCCTTCGAGCTCTATGAGGAAATTTATCATCACTCTCTTGGGGTTGAGCTTTTTTACAAGGTTGTATGCAGCGAGCATTGTTCCGCCGGTTGCGAGAAGGTCGTCGTGAATGAGCACAATATCATTCTCGTTTATGGCGTCTTTGTGAATTTCGATAGTGTCGCGGCCATACTCCTTGCCGTAGCTCTCGCTGATTGTTTCGGCGGGCAGCTTGCCGGGTTTGCGTATGGGAACGAAGCCTGCATTCAGTTTCACGGCAAGAGCCGACGCCATTACAAAGCCACGCGACTCAATGCCCACAATTTTAGTAATGCCGGCATCCTTGTACTTTTCGTAAAGAGCCTTGTCGAGCTCTTGCATACAGGCGGGGTTCTTGAATAGCGATGTTACATCCTTGAACTGTATTCCGGGAATGGGAAAATCGGGAATGTTTCTCAAATTCGATAGTAATAAATCCTTGTTCATATTTATATATTTTTTGCTATTGTTTCACGTGGAACATTTATCTTCTCACCAGCACTAACAGCACATTTATATCGCTTGGCGATACTCCGGGGATGCGGCTCGCCTGTGCAAGCGTTTCGGGGTTTATGGCTGTGAGTTTTTGTCGTGCTTCGGTCGATAGAGAGTCGATGCTGTTGTAGTCGAACCTCCCGCGTATGCGTATATTTTCGAGGCGCAACATACGCTCGGCCTCTTCGCGCTCGCGCTCAATGTAGCCTCGGTATTTTATCTCAATCTCCACAGCTTCGGTCACCTCTTCGCGCTTGTCGCCGAGCTTTTCAAGCTCTTTGCTCAATGCGTTTATGTAGGGGGCTATGGTGTTTATTGTTATTTGCGGTCGCTCGATTATCGACGATAGTTTGCATCCGCGGGTGAGTGGGGTGGTGCCCAGCTCTTCGAGCCCTTTGTTTATGAGGTCGGCCTTCACCGAGAAATTTTCAATAAAATCGGTCAGTTGTTGCATTAGTCTCTGTTTCTCGCACAGGCGACTGTGTCGCTCCTCTGTTGCAAGGCCAATTTCGTGGGCTCGGGGGGTGAGGCGAACATCGGCATTGTCGGAGCGGAGCAGTATGCGATACTCGGCACGCGAGGTGAACATTCGGTAGGGCTCGTCCACCCCTTTTGTTACAAGGTCGTCGATGAGCACGCCAATATAGGCCTCGTTGCGGCGGAGGATGAAACTATCCTTCCCGTCGATTTTAAGGGCGGCGTTTATGCCTGCGATAATGCCCTGTCCGGCAGCCTCTTCGTATCCGGTGGTGCCGTTCACCTGCCCAGCAAAATAGAGCCCTTCGATTATTTTCGATTCGAGTGTGTGGTTCAGCTGTGTGGGGTCGAAATAGTCATACTCAATTGCGTATCCGGGGCGGTAGGCTACTGCATCTTTCAGCGCCGGAATTTTGCGTAGTGCGTTCAATTGAATATCCATCGGGAGCGACGAAGAGAATCCGTTTACATAAATCTCCTGCGTAGTCTCGCCCTCCGGTTCAAGGAAGAGCAGGTGACGCTCGCGCTCGGCAAAGGTCACAATCTTTGTTTCTATGCTTGGGCAGTAGCGTGGTCCTATGCTCTGTATCTGTCCATTGTAGAGTGGCGAGAATTCGAGCCCGTCGCGCAGTGTTTGGTGAACTTCGGGGTTGGTGTAACAGGCCCAGCAGGGAAGTTGTGTTAATTTTCTCTCGTTGCTCAGATATGAGAAACAATGAAAATCGCTGTCACCTTGTTGAATATCAACTAATTGTATATTTATACTACGCTTGTCGAGCCTCACAGGAGTGCCGGTTTTCATCCTTCCCACGGTTACGCCGTGTTTTTTTATACTCTCCGTGAGTCCCTTTGCGGCAGGCTCGGCTATGCGGCCACCCTCGAACTGCACTTTGCCAATGTGCATCACTCCGTTGAGGAATGTGCCCGCGGTGATGATGATTGCCTTTGCGCGAAACTCCGCACCCAATTGAGTTTTTACACCCACGGCCTTGCCCTCTTCCACAATAAGTTCGTTCACACTATCCTGCCACATATTGAGGCCGGGGATATTTTCGAGTGTCTCTCTCCAATATTGGCTGAACTTCATTCGGTCGCATTGTGCGCGAGGGCTCCACATTGCAGGGCCTTTCGAGCGGTTGAGCATACGGAACTGAATGGACGCGCGATCGGTAATCTGTCCCATATAACCACCGAGCGCGTCAATCTCGCGCACAATCTGTCCTTTTGCAATGCCGCCGATGGCCGGGTTACAGCTCATCTGCGCAATTTTGTTCATATCTATGGTGATGAGGCAAGTCTTCTTCCCAAGATTCGCCGCAGCGGCCGCAGCCTCGCATCCTGCGTGGCCGGCACCGATAACCAATATGTCATATTCGAATATCACTCTTCTGTTTAGCTTTTATTACTATCTGCAAAGATAAGAACAAACGAGCGAGAAATATCAAGTTTACTTGATTATTTTCGTACGCAATGGGTGAAAGTAGGCTCGGTGGAACGAATCAACTGCTTATATTTTCATTCTATTGTTCTTCTGTCTTTTTTTGGGGACAGACACATCGGTCTGCCCCTACGTTGCGGTTGCCTGTTTGTTGTAGGTGTGCACCGGCGTGTGCGCCCTTTTTTTGTTTGTGGTTGTTTTTTCTTAAACTCCTCTTCTTTTTAAAGAGTCCCTCCCGGCTATCGCCGCACTCCTCCTCCGTTAGAGGAGGGGGACCGCTTGCGGTGGAGGAGTTGCGCTTCTTGTTGCGTGTATCTTTTAAACTCCCTCCGAAATTTACAGGTAAATTTCTCGTCCCTCTACGAGAGGGACAGTTGTTTTTTTTGTCTTTCTTTTTTTGGGGACAGACACATCGGTCTGCCCCTACGTTGCGGTTGCCTGTTTGTTGTAGGTGTGCACCGGCGTGTGCGCCCTTTTTTTTGTTTTTGGTTGTTTTTTCTTAAACTCCTCCTCTTTTTAAAGAGTCTCTCCCGGCTATCGCCGTACTCCTCCTCCGTTAGAGGAGGGGGACCGCTTGCGGTGGAGGAGTTGCGCTTCTTGTTGCGTGTATCTTTTAAACTCCCTCCGAAATTTACTTGCAGAGGGAGGGCGATAAAACTATGTGTTTGCTTGTTATTTTTCCTTTTGTCTAAATCTCTGTGCCTGCTCATCTGTGTGAATATAATTGTGTGACAAATAGAAACAGTTTTAATTTATCTTCCTGAAATAATGGAATTTATAAAAATTTCTTTAAATTTGCATTGTATAGCATCGTTGGCAATTATACAAATGTGCGTTAATGTGTTAAATGTCAGAGAAATGTGCAAAAAACATCCCCATAAATTTGCGGATGCGGAAAATTTGTGTAAACACACACACACACACACACACACACACACACACACACATTCTTGCTCTAAAAAATCCCATTTAAATTCAACCGATTACCCCGTGCGACCACCCCTTGTGCCGTCGCTCGGTAGTTTGTTGTGTGCATCTATGGCAAAATATTAACCAATAAAATAAATACATTATGAAAAAGATTTACTTGTTTCTCATTGCCCTGCTGTTCACCGTTGCAGCCGGCGCACAAACAACCATTAAAGGCGATGTTAACGGTGACGGCACTGTTGATATAGCCGACGTTACCGAGGTTGTGAATATAATACTGAACCCCGACAACGACGATGACACCCCCACAGTCCCCGACACCCCCACAATAACCACTGGCGAAGCCATCGACCTGGGCCTCTCGGTTAAATGGGCAAGCTACAATGTGGGCGCAACAAAACCCGAAGAGTACGGCGGCTACTATGCTTGGGGCGAAACAGAAGAGAAGAGCGACTATGAATGGTATACCTATAAATATTGCAATGACACTCATTACTCAATGACCAAATACTGCACAAGTAGCAGTTATGGCACCGTCGATAACAAAACCACCCTTGAACCGGAAGACGATGTAGCCACCGTTAAATGGGGTGGCACTTGGCGAATGCCCACAAGAGCCGAGCTAGACGAACTACTCAACAACTGCACTTGGACTTGTACCACCCTTAACGGCGTAAACGGTCACCGCGTAACCGGTCCCAACGGCAACAGCATATTCCTGCCCTTTACGGGCTACCGCAATGGGCAGGAAGTCCGCGGCCGGGGCTCCTACGGCGACTATTGGTCGAGTTCGTTGGGTAGCAGTTACTGCGACGAGGCTTACGACTTGGCCTTCGACAGCGGCGTCTTCGGCTTGGACAGCTACGACCGCACATGCGGCCGCTCGGTGCGCCCCGTGTGCCCATAAATAACCAATAAATCCCGGTTTTGCCGGGATTTATTGTTATAGTGCCCTTAATAGGGATTGCCGTAGGGGCGCACCGGTGTGCGCCCTTTTGCTTGCGTTTTGCTTTTTGGGCAGACACATCGGTCTGCCCCTACATTGCGCGTTTGTTTTTGTCGGTGGAAGAGTATTAAAAAGCGATTGAATGCAACAGAACAATTGGTTTTATCGCCTACCCCCTGCGGGTACTCCCTCTAAAATAGGGAGAGTTTTATTACTCCTCCTCCGTGAGAGGAGGGGGACCGCTTGCGGTGGAGGAGTCTTTAATTACTTTTGTTTGCGTTCTTCTTTCGGTCAGACACGCCGGTCTGCCCCTACGGTGCATCTTTTTTATTCCCTCGGTCGCAATGAACAAATAGCGGTTGGGCAATTTATAAATTATTATAATAATAAAAGAGGTAATTATTTTGCCAAATAATGTTGTTTTTAATAAAAAAACTTTATTTTTGTCTTTATTATTGGTATTATCCATAATAAGCTTGTTACGGAATTAAACAATTTATTTATTATATAATTTAATATCAATTTATTATGTGGTTATTTAATTCTTCTGTGGGAAAAAAGGTAATTATGAGTGTTTCGGGTATTGCCCTTGTACTCTTCCTTCTTTTCCATATGTCAATGAACTTGGTTGCTATTTTCAGCGCCGAGGGGTACAACATGATTTGTGAGTTTCTGGGAGCCAATTGGTACGCGCTCATCGCAACAGCCGGCCTTGCTGCTCTCGTGGTAGTGCACTTTGTCTACGCTATCATCCTCACCTTGCAGAATAAGAAGGCTCGCGGTGGTCAGGGTTATGCCTACACTGTTAAGCCAAAAACTGTTGAGTGGGCTTCGCAGAATATGTTTGTACTTGGTGTTATTGTTATCTTGGGTATGGCGTTGCACTTGTTCAACTTCTGGGCCAATATGCAGTTGGTTGAGGTGTTGCATATGCTTGGTGCCAATGTCGATGCTTCACTTGCAGCCGACGGTGTACACTACATCAAGGAGACATTCGCTTGCCCTGTTTACGTAGCTCTCTATGTTGTGTGGTTGGTTGCTTTGTGGTTCCACCTTACACACGGTTTTTGGAGCGCAATGCAGACTCTTGGCTGGGCCAACCAAATTTGGTTCAACCGCTGGAAAGTTATCGGTAATGTAATCGTAACTTTGATTATTCTCGGTTTCTTGGCTGTTGTTGCAATTTATGCAGCGTGCCCTTGCGCCGGTTGCTAATAACCTTTTTCGTTTAAAATCATAAAAATTAAATATTATGGCTAAAATAAGTTCAGTGAAAGTGGATTCCAAAATTCCCGAAGGCCCCTTGGCCGAAAAATGGACTAACTATAAGGCGCATCAGAAATTGGTGAACCCTGCCAACAAGCGCAAGTTGGATATTATTGTTGTTGGTACCGGTCTTGCAGGTGCGTCGGCAGCTGCGTCGCTTGGTGCAATGGGCTTCAACGTGCTTAACTTCTGTATTCAGGATTCTCCCCGTCGTGCTCACTCAATTGCGGCACAGGGAGGTATCAACGCCGCAAAGAACTATCAGAATGACGGTGACTCTGTTTATCGTCTTTTCTACGATACAATCAAGGGTGGTGACTACCGTGCACGCGAGGCTAATGTTTATCGTTTGGCCGAGGTATCGGGTGCCATCATCGACCAGTGTGTTGCACAGTGTGTTCCCTTTGCTCGCGAATATGGCGGCTTGCTTGCCAACCGTTCATTCGGTGGTGCACAGGTATCGCGTACATTCTATGCTCGCGGTCAGACAGGTCAGCAGCTTCTTTTGGGTGCTTACTCGGCTCTTAACTATCAGGTGAGCCAAGGTACCGTTAAGGTGTTCACACGCTACGAAATGCTCGACCTCGTTGTAATCGACGGCCGTGCACGCGGTATTATTGCCCGCAACCTTGTAACAGGTAAAGTGGAGCGTTTCGCTGCTCACGCTGTGGTTATAGGTACCGGTGGTTACGGTAACACCTACTTCCTCTCTACAAATGCTATGGGCAGCAACGGTTCGGCTGCATTGCAGTGCTACCGTAAGGGTGCTTGGTTCGCCAACCCCTGTTACGCACAGATTCACCCCACCTGTATCCCCGTTCACGGCGATAAGCAGTCGAAGCTCACTCTTATGTCTGAGTCGTTGCGTAACGACGGCCGTATCTGGGTTCCCAAGAAATTGGAGGATGCAAAGGCTTTGCAGGCAGGTACAAAGCACCCCAACGATATTCCCGACGAGGACCGCGACTTCTATTTGGAGCGTCGTTACCCCGCATTCGGTAACCTCGTACCCCGCGACGTGGCGTCACGCGCAGCAAAAGAGCGTTGCGATGCAGGCTTCGGCGTGAACAACACCGGCCTTGCCGTGTTCCTCGACTTTAAATATGCTATCCAGCGTTTGGGCGAGGATGTAGTGCGTCAGCGTTACGGTAACCTCTTTGATATGTATGAGGAGATTGCCGACACTAACCCCTACAAGGAGCCTATGATGATATTCCCCGCTATCCACTATACAATGGGTGGTATCTGGGTTGACTACGAATTGCAGACATCTGTTCCCGGATTGTTCGCAATTGGTGAGGCTAACTTCTCGGATCACGGTGCCAACCGCCTTGGTGCTTCGGCTCTTATGCAGGGCTTGGCCGATGGTTACTTTGTGCTCCCCTACACTATTCAGAACTACCTCTCCGACCAGATTCAGGTTCCCCGTTGCAGCATCGACGCTCCCGAGTTTGTGGCTGCCGAGAAGGCTGTTAACGACAAGATTGCCAAGCTGATGGCTATCAAGGGCAAGCGCAGTGTAGATTCTATCCACAAGGAGCTTGGCCACGTTATGTGGGATTATGTAGGAATGGCTCGTACCAAGGAGTCTTTGGAGGCTGCCTTGAAGAAACTCGACGAGGTTGAAAAACTCTTCTGGAGCGAATTGTTCATCCCCGGTGCAGCCGATACTCTTAACGTAGAGCTCGAAAAGGCACTCCGCTTGCTCGACTTTATCGAGATTGGCAAGCTTATGGCTCGCGACGCTCTCAACCGTGAAGAGTCTTGCGGTGGACACTTCCGCGAGGAGCATCAGACCGAGGAGGGCGAGGCTAAACGCGACGACGAGAACTTCTCTTACGTTGCTTGCTGGAAATACACCGGCGAGGGACAAGAGCCCGAGCTCATTAAAGAGGACCTTAACTATCAGTACATCAAGGTACAACAGCGTAACTACAAAAACTAACCCCGAAAAATTCAATAACAATGGATAAAAATATAAGTTTTACATTGAAAGTATGGCGTCAGAGAGGTCCCAAAGAGAAGGGTGCTTTTGCAACATATCAGATGCAGGATATTCCCGGTGATACCTCATTCTTGGAGATGCTCGACATACTTAACGAGACATTGGTAAATAAAGGCGAGGAGCCCATTGTATTCGACCACGACTGCCGCGAAGGTATCTGCGGAATGTGCTCGCTCTATGTGAATGGTCACCCTCACGGCCCCGCAACAGGCGCAACAACCTGTCAGCTCTATATGCGTCGTTTCAAAGATGGCGACACAATCACCGTGGAGCCTTGGCGCTCGGCAGCCTTCCCTGTGATACGCGACCTTATGGTCGACCGTACAGCCTTCGATAAAATTCAGCAGGCAGGCGGTTACGTGTCAATCAACACCGGCGGAATGCCCGATGCCAACGCAATTCCCATCGGCAAGGATGTTGCCGAGGAGGCTATGGACGCAGCAGCCTGCATTGGTTGCGGTGCTTGCGTGGCAGCTTGTAAGAATGGTTCGGCAATGCTCTTTGTATCGGCCAAGGTGAGCCAGTTTGCACTGCTTCCCCAAGGCAAGGCCGAGGCAGCAAAGCGTGCAAAATCTATGATTGCAAAGATGGACGAGCTTGGCTTTGGTAACTGTACCAACACCCGCGCTTGCGAGGCTGAGTGCCCCAAATGTATCTCCATCAGCAACATTGCCCGTTTGAACCGTGAGTTCATTAAAGCGAAACTGAAAGACTGATACTCTTTCAAAATACAGAATAAGGTGGCAACCACAGTTGCCACCTTATTTTATTTATAATGCTTCTTGTATTTGACTTTTTCTATTTCAACTTTATTTCATAATTGGAGTTGATATTTGCAACGGAAGGAGAACAATGGGGCGCGGCAGGGTGTTTTTATTGGATGAAAAAGCCCTCTGTTTGCCATAAATGCGGAACCCCTTTGAGCGGGTGGCTGCGCAGCGTTTTCTTCCCCCGTGAGGTTTACCGCTGCCCGCATTGCGGCGTATTGTGTGAAATGTGTGTAGAGGTATATTCACACCCCGTGCCGGTGTGCAAATATTATGGTTCGCAAGTAACGCATTATAATATGGATAAAATGATTAAGAAAATACTTGTCATTCGTTTTCGACAGCTGGGCGACGCCGTGCTCTCTGCCGCCTTGTGCAGTACCCTTAAACGCTCTTTTCCCGGTGCCGAGGTACATATTGTGCTTAACGAGGGGCTTGCCCCGTTGTTTACCGGCCACCCCGACATTGACAAAGTGGTGACCTTTTCCGGTGCCGAAAACAACAATCTGTTCAAATATATACGCAAGGTGTGGAGCGTGGTGAGGCAGGGCAAGTACGATGTAATCATCGACCAGCGTGCTACGGTACGAACTCTTCTTTTCTCCTTTTTATCGCTCTTTTCCACCCACCGCCCGTTGAGGGTGGGGCGCGGCAAATGGTATTCCCGTTTGCTTTTCACGCAAAACGTACCTTTGGTAGGCGGTGATATGCTCCAAAAGAACCACGCCTTTGCAACAGCCCTTTCGGCCCTTGCACCCATAAAGCGTGCAGACGGTTTCAATCTTTATATAAGTGATGGCGAGTTACGTACAATGCGCGACTATATGCAAAGCCGTGGCATAGACCTGTCGCGCCCTGTGATAATGGTTGGCGTGACAACAAAACTGTTGCACAAACGGTGGAATATGGAGTATATGCGTGTGGTGTTGGAGCGGTTGCTTGCCCGTTATCGCAATGTGCAGCTTATTTTCAATTACGCGCCGGGGCGCGAAGAACATGATGCCGTGGAGCTTTTCAAGCGGCTTGGGAGCCCTTCGGCGGTGAAGATTGGCGTGGAGGCGCGCTCCTTGCGTTCCCTTATGGCTCTTTGTGCTTGCTGCTCGTTCTATTTCGGTAACGAAGGTGGTGCACGGCACATTGCGCAGGCAGTAGGTGTGCCATCGTATGCAATATTCTCCCCTGTTGCCGACAAAACCGTGTGGTTGCCGCGTACAAGCGTTCCGGCATACGGGATAGGGTGTGACTATAATTCGCCGCTTACGGGCGATTACAACGCCCTTTTCGATGCAATAACTCCCAATGTGGTGTGTGACGAACTCTTCCCGTTGCTCGATGGCCTGTTGGGGAAGCCCGAAACAAAAAAACGCAAAAAAACAGCAGTCGGCTGTAAATGTTAAATCACATTCCTTTTTATAAAAGGAATTTTTGAAACAGCGTATGCAGCACCGAATGCAAGTGCGGTGAAAACAACGAAAAACAGTAGCAAGGCAATGGCGCAGGGCGTTTTTCCCAAAGAATTGAGAGGTGTTATATCCAATATCTTATAGCTCAAATTTACAAATACAGGGTGTAGCAGATATACACCGAAGCAGTAGGGTGCATCGGTTGCGGTGCTTGCGTGGCAGCTTGTAAGAATGGTTCGGCAATGCTCTTTGTATCGGCCAAGGTGAGCCAGTTTGCACTGCTTCCCCAAGGCAAGGCCGAGGCAGCAAAGCGTGCAAAATCGATGATTGCCAAGATGGACGAACTCGGTTTTGGTAACTGTACCAACACCCGCGCTTGCGAGGCTGAGTGCCCCAAATGTATCTCCATCAGCAACATTGCCCGTTTGAACCGTGAGTTCATTAAAGCGAAGCTGAAAGACTGATACTCTTCCGGAGTATAAATAAAAATCGTGGCAACCCGTAAAAAGGTTGCCACGATTTTTATTTATAAAATTAAGCAGTTGTGTAATTATACAATTTTTATTATTTCGTTACATACCCTTTCCCGGCACAAGTGGGGCATCTGTCTCTTCCGCTGCAAACAGTACATTTTCCCGCCCTGCAATACATACATTGATGTTTATAACTGCCATAATATGTATATCCAAGACCATCGCATCTAAAACAATATCCGTTATCACAATTAGAACCGGGACAATCTCCTGTTCCATCGCAAACTTCACACTCTACTGTATTGTAATTATTATTAGTTCCATTGCCATTAGATGCATTGGCATAAATACTTTCAAGAAGATTGTAATAGTTGGTTAAATCTTCCTCTTCATCATCACTGCAAGCTGTTAACGAGAATGTTGCCATTGCAGCAAAAAGCATCGGCAACCAACTGTAAATTAATAATTTTTTCATAGCAATAAATTTTTATGTTTATAAATAGAAATTTCTTGCCGCGAAAGTAATTCAAAAGATTGAATAATTACCCCCCCGTTGTTAAATTATGTTAACGGGTGCAAATTTGTGCTTTTCCGCCCTTTAATGCCGCATTTGCGAATGATGGAACAAAAGGGCGTTGCGAGGCGTTTACAATTAGAGGTTGTTTAAATTTATGTCCTATAAAAAGGCAAGCACAACTTGCGGGTAATGTAATAAACTTTTTCGAAAGAAATTTAAACAGCTTCTTATATTCTTTTGACCGATGAAAAAGCCCTGTGTGTGCGAAAAATGCGGAACCCCCTTGCGCAGAGGGTGGCTCGCAAGCGTGATATTCCCTCGCGAGGTCTATCGCTGCCCGCGTTGCGGTGTTTTGTGCGAAATATGTGTAGAGGTGTATGTATATACGCTCCCTGTGTGCAAATATTGCGGTTCGCGGGTGTATATAATTACCTAATGTAATATGAAAAAACGCTACCCTCCGGGTGGGTGCAACCGGCGGTGGGAGTTTTATACTTTCAGGCAATCAATCTCCTTTTGCAGTGCCGCAAGGAAGCGTGCAGCGTGTGCACCGTCCATCTGCGTGTGGTGAAACTGAAAGGAGACTGTGAGCGTGCTCTTGAACCATCCGCGGCGGTATTTCCCCCATATAAGGAAGGGGTTGTTGAATATACCGCTATACATCCCCACGGCACCATCAATCTCATATTTGGCCAGAGCCGAAGTGCCTATGACCATACTCTCGGCCGAGAGGTCGTGGTCGGTACAGTTTGCTGCAACCCTTTCGGTCAATTGCAGATAATCCCTGTTAAACTCTTGCAGGGTGTCGCTGAAAGGAATGTCGCACGAGCTTACCTCGCCTCTGCTGTTTGCCACAATGGTGTTTATGGCTATTGTATCGTAGCACATCAGTTTGTCGCCCACAGGCAGCATATAGAACTCCTTAATGCCGCTTGCTGCACGGCCTATGCAGTAGCACATAAGCATATTGAATTTCACGCCCTTTCTTTTGCTCGCCTTAATGAGGGGCTGCACGTTGAGTCTTTTGAAAAAGGTAACCATAGGCATAGGTGCCTTCATCCACATTTCAAATGCGTATGCACGGGTAGTCTCTTTGGGGTTTATCTCTTTCATTGCAGTATGTGTTTGTTTGATGTTAAAAGTCTCTCCTCCTATAAATGGAACTTTTGCAGGTGAACCACAACTTTTGCAGGTGAGCCGACAGTTGCACTATGTCGATAAACAAAAGAAGAAACCTTGCGGTTTCTTCTTTGCGGTGCGTACGGGACGCTCACGCCCTATATAAAACCTTTCCTCAATAAAGCGAAAGAGTGATTTTCCAAACAGTGTTAGGTTCGGGTTCCAATATCAGTAGCTAAGTTACAGCTTTTTAATAAAACACGCAATAAAACCGTGCAAATTCCTGACTATTAACCTTATAAATTTGTTGAAATATAGGTCTTCAACTCCTCAATCATACTGTCGAACTGCTTATGTTTGATACCACCAATCAATGCCTCACACTCCTGTTTTAACTTCTTGCATTGGGAAAGTAACTCAACTGCTTTGGGGACGCTCAACCCCTTCTTTACTTTTACATACTCAGCAAGCACCCTTCTGTATTGCAAAGTGTAAACTTCGGTGTACTCCTCCTTAGAATACTCTGCATTGAGATAAGGTTTGAGTTTGTGTATAATATCCCTCCCTTGCCTCAATAGTTCAGCTCTCTTCTCCTCAACATTGGGAGGTTGAGGCTTTAACCCCTTCATCTTAACGAATAGGGGTGTAAGCACCTCAATAACCTCCTTTACTTTATGAGGAAGCATAAAATTATATAGGTTACAGTGAATAACCTTGTTTATCTCACACTGCACATCATACAACTCTCGTGTAGAAACTTGGTTCGATGAAACGATACCAATCACCTCTTGAAATCTCTTGATAGACATACTATTTTGCAATAACCATTATTATCTTCAACAATCTGCATATTACTAAAAGGGTCAATCCCATAATACATTAAAAATAATCCTCTATTTATTATAGCATTATTCTTAGGGTGGTTCATCTTAATATCTTGCATACGCCCCTTTTCCTCTCTACTCAATCCAAACATCTCCTCCTTCTCTTCAAGTTCTTTTAACTCTGATAGATTGTCATTGTAATCTTTTACAACCTTTTTCAAGTGTCGAATCAAATCCAACTTCGCAAATTCAATTTCATTATTATTATTTATATTCATATTAAAAAGCAGTTTACCTATACACCGCAAGGTTCTAAATTATATAAATGATAAGCGTAAATACTAATAATCGTGAGATATGTTAGCGTAATGCTTTATATTAAAAATGATAAACTCAAACTGAATACAATCCATTTATAGCATTCTCCCTAACCATCATCATACACCTTCCACAAGCGTTAATGCCAATGTATGCCTCTTCCCAACTATCCCACTTTGCACCATACTCACTATCCCACGGAGCAAACTCAACAAGGTTCTTACTACCACTATCAAGAACTGCCTTTCTGAACTCGAAGCACTGTAGGAATTTGATTTCTAGGCATTTGGTCAAGCATTTGTATTTCTTGGAATCATAATCCTTATCAATCTTATCTGCGTGTTTATCACAGAAAATCTTGACTTGAAATCCATTGCAAACACCTTTGAACTTCATAATCCCCTCTCTTACAAACTTGTTTTCACTGAATATCATCCAATGAAACAACTGTTCTGCGCTATGGAATACCATCCCCTCATAGGTCAAGTGACAAGGGTACATATTGCTGAGAACGTAATTGTCCAACTTGCTATTAAACAAAATAGAGTCCTCTCCCTTATATATTCTAATATTCATCTTACTCATAGAAAATGCGGTTTACCTATACACCGCAAGGTTTTAACAAGTTAATTTCAAGATATTAGCGTATTTGCTAATAATGGAGAAAAGTGTTAGTAAAATATATTACACTCTTCCTGCCTTTGTTTTTGCCTCCTTAATGTAGTGGAATACAGTGCCACTACCGTAGTTGTAACGGTCTGCGTCATTCAGCAACTCATCGAACTTCCTATCAGTTTCATCCCTTGAATACCCTTTGTAACCGTTTGAAAGCGTGTGGAAATACTTTCTTCCATTCTCTCCAAGTTCCTTGGCTAGCGCACAACCTACCTCAAACCAAGTTTGGTAAGTAGGGCAGATGTTCAGATATTCTGTACCGATACACGCCCTTGCTAGCGCCTCTTCTGTGGATATGGTGTACTGAGAGGTAGAGTATTGAGGTGCTTGCGTAACAGATATATCCTTTTTATCGAAGGATTTTGGGGTCGTGGAGGTGCTAACGTATTCATCAGCACCTCTGCGAATCTTCTTTCTCTTAACAAAAACACTACAACGAGGATTGATGTAATGCTCAGGGTCGTGACTAAAGAATCGTGCTCTGACATAGTCCTTGCACGCCTTGTCGATGATTATACCCCTCTCAGCGAGTTCTGCACCTACAGCATTGAAATGGTCTTCGAGGTTGCGTCCATCCCTCACAGGTATGATGGCGAAATAACCATCACCCGATGCACTCTTCTGAGCAAAGGCAACGTAGGGCAAAGACTTCAACACATCGAGAGCTGTGCCTATCGTCTTTGGGTTATCCTTACCATCTATGTCAATGCAGAGAAGGTTTGTATAACCCTTGATGTTCTCGGTCTTACGCTCACCCTCAAACACCACAGAAGGGCATACAATGGGCAGTAGCGACGCTTTCAAAGAACTTCTAACCTTGCTGTCAGTGGTTTCTCGAACCCTTTTCAAACTATCCAAGAGGTCGGGACGCTCACAAGTCAAGAACTCAAAAAGGTTCGTTTCAGTGGTTTCCTTATGGGTTACTCGCTTTGAGCAAGCGCACGAAACATTCAACCACTCCTTGCCACTCTTGACGTGGGTGTTGATGTCGAAGGGTGTTTCTGTCGGTGGTGTGTAAATCGCATCTGAACCCTCGTTGAAACCCACTTCATCGGGTATGTCGAAGTAATTTCCACTAACGTTATTGTACCCTAACTCAATCTCTCCTTGCCCTCCGTAATTGTTGAATTTCACCTTATCTACCTTGATTATCGCATAGTTAGGTGAGAAGTTGCGATGCACACTAATGCAAAAATCTGCCTTGTTGTAAAAATTTGCACTACCGTTGATGTCATAGGCACTTGGGACAACATATTTGCCATCTGCCTTTTTCTCCATCTTACGAGGGTGTGCAACTAGTATTACAATCATATTCAACTCTTTAGCAAATCTTTCGAGCATATCGAGTTCTCGACCTATAACCTCAGTTTCATTGACGGATATATCCCTCGATACCTTATTGTAACTGTCGATAACAAGAATCTCTGCACCACGTTCATAAGCAACCTCTCTTGCAGTGTCGAGTATCTCCCCAAGTTTGTACTCTCTAGCGTAGTTGAAGAAGGAGAAGTTTTCGTAAATGTAGTTGCGTATTACTCTACTGTGTTCATTAACAATGTCTTCCTTAGTATCTTTGCGACCTTCAAACTTGCGGAATAACTTGCCGATGTGGTAGGCGATGGGTTGATTCTCGGGACTGAAATACACAGTCCTCATACCGTATAACTTGTTGTACTGAACACAGAGGTAATCAACGAACTCACTCTTGCCCATATTGGGAATACCTGTTACAACTACCAACTTGCCCTTATCGAGTCGGAATAACTCATCAAGACTATTCAAACCTGTGTTAATACCCTTTGGAACTCCGTTAATCATAGTCTTGCGATATGCCTCTTCCAAACTCTCTACACTATATATGAAATTACCTTTTACCATAATTCTACAATTTAATTTATTTATTATCAATATTTTATTTATTTTTCAATCCTTTTACTCTTATATGATACTCCTCGGGAGTTATCTTCCCCTCTTCAAGCATTGCCCTTAGTCGTTCCTTGACAATCTCTCTAGGATTTTCGTGATGAGGCTCTGCGACTGTGATACGGTCTTCTGTGGGAACTACTACTGTACTCAGTCTTCTGTGAAGGGTGTTGATGATGTTCTTGAAGATAGGTTTAACCCCCTTACTCTCTCTATACCTATCCCCAAAACTGAACCTCTCTATTGCCGACCGTAAACTGTTCAACTGCTTCAGCAACTCATTATAGGTCTGTTCGTTTATCTTATACCGACTCCCTAAAGGACACTTGTCGGTCACTATAATAATAAGGTCTAGGGCGATGAGGTTTCGTTTTGCCTCGGTTATCTGCCTACTGTTCAAACCGCTGTGTGACATTATAAGACTATCACTCGTGTTATATCTCCCTAATGATTGAAGATGAATAACTGCTTCCAAAAAATCCCTTTCTGTGCTTGTGAGCAAACATTTGAGGTTCATCGGTGCCTTTATAAAAAGGGTATTTACCTCTAGTTTGCTCTTGATTTTATTACTGTTTTTACTCATTATTTTATTATTAAAAAAGTTTGTAAAACTGTTGCGCAACAGTGGGTTTGTAATTACAGTGCAAAGATATAAGTAATTTATTTCTAAGTAGTTATACAGTTGTGTACCGTATATGTACAGTACACAGGTGTACAATTACACTCTAGGTAACCCAAATGGGGAAATATGGCGTAACTCCTTGTATATCAAGCAAAGAGATTAAAAAATAATTCCTGAGAAAAATTTTGCCGAAAAATAGAGGAAGTGATATTTATATATGAAGTAACATCAAACCATACTTCATTGAGAATATGAATACAACTAAAGCAAGCGTTGAAAGAAAGGGAAATCTCAATCCAATGTGGGGCAGAAAGCATACTCCCGAAACAAAAGAGAAGATAAGTAACAGTCAAAAAGCACGTTATAACGCCATTAGAAAGGCGATTAAGGAACAAAGCATAATTGACTATGGCGATAATAGTCCAGAGAGTAGGAGGCGTGTTTTAGCGCATTTACTCGATAATAACGACCTTAAATTTGACAATATGAAGCAAGTAGCAGACTTCCTTGCAATAATGATTGGCAAGGACAGAATCCAAGAAATCATACGCTCACAAGTGGATAAAATAATAGCAGAATCTTACAAGGTTGGTAATGATAAAAAAAGGCATAATCCTTGCTAGAATATGCTCCTATCGAGAAAATAACTGTTTAGCGTGTATCGCCTCAGAAAATTTCCTGTACGCAAAATGAGGGTACTACCGACTGCAATTTGAGGGCATTGGCAACGGCAATTTGCCTCACATATAATAATATATAAGAATATAAAATATGAAACTCATATCCCAATGATATGAGTTTCAATATCTTGTTATTATATCAAATGGTTACATTTTGTAACCGTTTGAATATCTACATAAGAATCAGAACGTAAGTTCTTGCCCTAATAGGTGAATGTGCTTGCTTCTTAACAAATCATAGTCAATAGGTAATTCTGTGCCGTTTTTAAGGCAGATAGAACACATCTTTATAATCTTACCCATATAGTTTCTACCACTCCAAATACCATAGTTATTCCACTTGTTACGTTCAATGTTTAGCATAGTGGACTTTTTATTTCTGAACTCCTTATCGTTGGAGTGTTCTATCTCAAATCGTGTTTCTTTGGCGTTTCTTAATTCTTCCAACTCTTTATTGAAACAACCCCATACTTGTGCTGTTGCTCCCGTCATACCCGTAGAGTTCTCAACAACCATCGCTGTGTTTGGTATGGTTTTTAGTAGGTCTGCAAACTCTTGATTGCCTTTACACTTCTGCCAAACAACATATTTCATCCACTCAACATTAAACTCCTCCCAATCACTTCTCTTTATATGGTCGTATCGCTTGTGTCGATACTCTTTCTTTGCTCGGTAACCGTCATTGTTGGCAATCAACGCCTCTTGTAATCTGCGATGTTCGGCAGTGTTGTTGGAGTAAATTCCTGCAATATAAGCACTCTCAGAGTTGTTGAAAATTATGCCATTCAGTTCAAATGGGTATCCTGCGCACATATTACCAACATTGAATACGCTATCATCTACAATGTCGTAATTGTGTCTAAAACTCTTTACCTCTGCTCGTGTAGCATCATATTCCTCCCATTGCAAAAGGGTTATATCTTCTAGTTCAATAGCGTTCTGTCTTGGCAGTTTTGCTTGCCTTTCCTTCATATAGAACTCTTGTCGCTCGATTTCATTGACAAGTTTTTTAAGATTTCTGAAATCCCTTATCTTTTGAATCTTGCCATTGTACTCAATATATCCTTCTACTTTCGAGAAGGTTGCTTTACCTTGGGCCTCATCGGCGAGCATATCATATACAGATAAATGGAGAGCGTCAGCAATCTTCTCAATGCTCTTATGACTGAAATTGTCGTTTTTGAGATTGTTGCATAGCGTTATATAATGTATGCCAACCAACTCAGCAAATTGTCGCTGAGTTAGTCCTTTTTCCTCTATTAACTCTCTTATTTTATCAGCAGTAGTCATAATGCTTATTCTCCTAACCTTTATTAGTATTTATGCTTATATTATACAATGTGTTTATTTGAGGTTGTTATCTTTTGTTGCCCATTGGGGTATATATAATCCTAACAAATTCCGTTTTTTCTTTTGAAGTTGGTTTTGTCGTCTTTACAAATGAAGGAGTATATCCTACAATCTTTACTTCTTCTTTCGAGAAGGCGGTAAACACCCCTTCTTTTGTTGTTGCCTTTGGTGTTCTTTTCTCATAATCTCTGCTAGATGATACTATCTCGGGTTTACTCTTAGGAGCGTATTTCTGAGCACGTTTTTTTGCACGCTTTTCTCGTTTTTTCCACCTTTCTTTTTTTTCCTTTTGAATGTCAAGTAGGTATTCATATTCCGCTTCTATCTTTGCTTCTTTCTCTTTTTGTTTTTCTTTTGCACGTGCTCTAATTGTGCCTGCAGGAAGAAGAGGTGTTCTTTTCTCAAAACATTCATTCCACTCGTTTTTGTGTTTCTTAAACAAATGTTTTCTGAAATCGTATAGGTCTGTAAAAGTAATATTACAACAAGGACAAGAAAATTCTTTTAATGAATTTCCTTTGTTTATCTGTTTTATAATAATTTGTTTCTCTTCCTCTGTCATAGTACAAATATTATTCTTCCGTTATCAGCTGTTGCAATGTGTCATCATAGGCAACCTTTTTGCCCGACATCAAAAGTGTAATTGCTTCATCAATAATATCCAATGGAACTACATACCATTCCTTCGGTGTGTATTCCCCTGCC
This sequence comes from Bacteroidaceae bacterium, assembly GCA_045634365.1. Taxonomy (GTDB): domain Bacteria; phylum Bacteroidota; class Bacteroidia; order Bacteroidales; family Bacteroidaceae; genus HGM04593. Next base: position 148,484 of record JAZRAC010000016.1, read on the forward strand.
GTCAGTTGCAACTGCACTTTATCGAAAAGGTGATGTATTGCTGTTTCAAGAGCAACACTCTTGACATTATACACCTTCCAAGTTGCAACTATCTCTACATCTGCATATAGGTATGTCGCTTGTTTCTTGGCGTTGGCAATACGCTCTTCAACAGTCTGTGTTGTAAAACCAATCTTATACAGATTCTTGTATTTTGTAATGTCGGGGTCAGTGGACTTTGATTTCAGAACATAGATATATCCATTTGCAATATCCTTATCAGTTACTGTAAACTTGTTCTCCAAGAAACCATCTTCATCCTCATTGAAGGTAACAGTATATCCATCCTTGAACAAGTTTTTGCCTAGGGTACGAAGTAGAATATCAGATTCTGTTCCGTTCTCATATATGCAACGTATTCGACCATCTATCTTGTGGTTGCTATCCTTTTGCAGTTGATGTATCTTCTCCAAATATGTAAGAACACCACCAACGACAAAGAAATTACCTTCTTGCAAATGTGCTTCCTTAAACTTTATCAATCTTCGTTTCTTCTCCCTTAGTTCAGCGTGAACACGTTGGAACATCGGTTCATACATCTCGAAATCCTCGCATTGAATACGCTTTCCAATATAGTCTGCTTGCGCCCTTTCAATATCCTTCCTCATATATTCGGGTAGGTCAAAT
>JAZRAC010000017.1:0-7342 GCA_045634365.1 Bacteroidaceae bacterium
ATATATAATCGCAAAAACGAAACGTACAACTTTTCAAAACGAAATGTACATTTTTCTCGTTTTTTCGCACCCTGCAAAAACATACTTTGAAAGGCATTTAATCACTATTTCAACGGTAATTAAATGCCTTTTATTTATGCTTAAACCCTCATTTTACTACTCTTTCACCAACATTATATCTGTAAAAGAGCCTTGATAATTTAGTTTGTTCTGTTGCAAACGCTTTTCAACGCCATCAAAAGGGTTTCCAATATCTGCATTGTCTTTTATCCACTCGCAAAGTTCTATTATCTGCGATTTGTTGCTGGTAAAATATATGTATCTTGTTCCGACAAGGATTTTAAGAACTTCAAGATATTCTGACAAACCCCAATAATTTTTGTAAGAGGTGCAATCTGTCGTTAAATAAGGAGGATCGATAAGGAACAAAACACGTTTGTTGTCCTTATACTCATTAAACAGTTCCTTATAATCCTTGTGTTCTATCTGCAAACCATCAAGATAACCATCAGCATTATAATCGCTTTGTTTCACCCTGTTATAAAAGACCTCTGACGACAATTCTTTGAAATTATTTGCCCATTGACCACTGAACAGCAAAGATGTTCCAAGCGTCAGGTAATCAACAAAGCCATTCAAAGAATAATCTTCAATAAGGGCAAGTATTTCACTGCGTAACTCGTCAGACATTCTTTTGTCTTGCGGTGCGTCCTTTGTCATCAAGCGAATTTTGCCCAACAATTTATTTGTCCGGGATATATTAGCAAGCCTTTCGCAATAATTGTCATAATCATTAAAAATCACATTTAACTCGGGTCTTGCACGCTTAACTGTGTGAGCAAGCAAACCGCTTCCTCCAAACAAGTCAATAACAGTATCCACATTGTCAAAGCGAGTAAGAACATCGCACAAATCGCTTATAAAACGCCGTTTCTGACCTTGAAACGGCAGAGGTGCAGACTTATATACTTTTTTACACATTCAGCTCAAATTTCACGTTTTCCTCGCCTGCAAGCAATCTGCGTGTATTGCCTTCATTGCTCAGGTAAATATGAAGATTACCAAAATTTATCGTTATTGACTTTAACGGCATATCTATTTGGCGACTTATCAAATAGAGGTGATAAATATCTGCCGGCAGACCGAGGTTTGCGTCAGAACTACGCTGATAAGCAGACAGGACTAATTCTCCGTTATCAATCTGGAACTGCACGAGGCTGAGGCAAGGCATTTGGTTGCTCTCGACACCTGTTTCGCCCAAGAACAGGACATAATTCTTACTGTTTCTGCGTTCCTTGTTTATCCTATCGATAAGAGGAGGTAACTTTTGAAAATAGGTCGGGTAAGAGTTTACCAATATTGAGCCGCAATAGTCCCACCAGTTTATACCGACTTCTCGGTATTTCTCGACATTACGTTCACCCTCCATAAATAGGCTTAATTCATTACGCAACTTTTTGCGTGCTATGCCGTGGCTCTCGAATATGTCCAAAAGGTCGGCAGGTGTCAGGGTTATGTGTTCATTCAAGAGGTATCTTATACCACCCTTTTTGTTTTGCTGTATTTTGTCCGAATTAAGGACTTTTTCAAGCACTTGATAATACTTATTCATTCATAATTGTTTGATTTAATAGGTTTATAATAGGGATTATCCCAAAATTTTGTAAATTTGCAGTGCCAATCACATACTATTGCTTCAAGCAGACACAAAAAAAGCGTCATCACGCGGTCAAAAAGGCTTATTATAGCCCCCGACTGTGCGTGATGGCGCATCTTTGTGTTAGTATGTGATTGGCGTCCTACTAACAGGTCGGGGGCTTCTTTTATACCCTCCGACCATTATTTTTGTCTTAATTCATTGGTTTTTACCTCATAATTTTCTCCTTTCCAATATTTTTGTCTATATTTGCATCAGTTTTAGAAGTATCTCACAACTTATCTCGTCTTTGTCGTTCCCCGTTATGAACACTGTTTGTAAGCTTCGGCGACGTGCAAGACCCTGTATTGGGGTTTTTCCGCAAGTTCTTCAGCAAACCCATTTGTCGGTTTTCCGCGTCAGGGTTGTAGAATGTTTAAGTCCCTTTGCTCCTGAATATTCCCCGTGTGGCCAATCGTGCCTCCGAACAGATGGATATTCAAAACGAAGTTCAATTTTATTGACTTCCTGAACGGCATACATCGTGATACGTCCGCAGGGACTTTAAGAGGCAGAATTAACCGCCTCTTTTTTTTATTCCAACGAAAAAGACCTGTACCAAATATAATCGCTGAGTGCTCCACTCTGACCGTCCTTTCTCGTACGCTTGCGTGAGATACGATATTTAAGCTTTACCATTTCACCACCGGCATCCTTTGTTACATTCCCATTTTGTCGTGCAACTTGTATGGCAATCGAAGCATAACCTCTATGCTGCATATTTCTACCGTTGGCATTCGTTACAAAGTTACGTAAGCCCTGAACACGGAAACCCTCCACCTCTTGCCTAATCGTAGCACTCGGGTATCGAACTGTTGTCCCCTCTTTTATCAAGGACTTACACAAAGTAGGCATTTCCTTGTCAATCAAATTGCCATCTACACGCATATCAGCCACTGACACGCATTTTGGAACATACCACTGACCTGCTGCACCCTGCGACAAAACAATGCCCTTAAAATGGACGTATTGCGTTTTTGGTGCTCTGCCAATACGTTTGCCTTTATTGTGGGAATAAGCATTATCTCCGCCTGTACTGCGAAACTTACTGCGTTTCTTTTTACGCAACAGGATAATGCTTACATCTGCGGGCAAATAATGGTGACGGAGATAAACTGTACCTTTCACAATCTTCACCTCTATATGGAGGTTTTCCGTTGTGCGTCCCCATTTACCCCATTTGCCGGCACTGAATGTACGCACAAACTTTTGGTTGTCTTGCAGTGTCAGTTCCTGGTGCACTACATCGCCCATCAGTCGCACCATAATGCTGTAATTGGTTTGCCCAAACAAAGCAATACTGTTCTTGCACGAAATAAGGCAAGGGGTCTTAATACCGTCGAGTTGTGTCTGTGTCAAGCCTGAAATTTCCAAAGAGGAAAGTTTTTCAACCAGGACATCACTAATATATTTCAGCACCGTTTCAGGTGTTTGTTTAATCTGTGTTGCCAATCTGGTATTTGTAGCAAAATCAATATTGAAAGTATTGAGTTCGTAACACTCATCGGTCTTTTTTGTCGAATAGGTGGCTGTCCTCGTAGTCCTTGCGTCCTTGTAAACCTCACCATCCGCCTCGATATCCTCTTTTTCGGTATTCACGCTGATATACTTTGTTCCTGTTGTCCTTTCGGGCTTTGCAGACAAGATAAGTACCTCGCCATCAATTACGACCGCACCGGGAACATTATCCTTGGGTTCTTTCAGAACAAAGCGGTTTCCTCCGATTAAGGAAAGCTGCTGCAATAGCAATATCTGCGACTGTATAAAGTCAAGCGTTTGGATAGACAAAGGGTATTTGCCAGCTCCGCCTGTTTCAGTCTCTGTTGTTATATATCCTGCTGTTTTCATTATCTTACTTATTATGCACTTTGAGCCACATAGATGGCACGTTTAGAAATTAACTTATATTGGTTTACCAATGCCTTGATTTCGTCAAGTGAGGTATCATACAGGTCAGCCGGGACACTGACAATGAACTCATTCTGTTCTCTATTTAGCGACAATTCATTATAGACAACCGGAACATTCTCCACCTCGCTTGTATTGTCCTCACTAATTGTTATTGGCACCCTCTCGCCGTGTTCGGTTACAGCATAAAGCCATTCGCCCTCTCGTTCAACCGTTACAATATCAAACGCACCCATTCTGCTTTTGAAATTATCGTTAAGACAAGCACGCAAATAGCACACTTGCCCATTATGTGTCAGGCGATAGATGTGTTCTCTGCGTGCCTCACAAAAACGTTCATAAAGCATTGTCACAGGATAGACAGCAGCACGAAGCAAGCCGAACAACACCGGACGACGCAGGAATGTAGGCAATAGGAGAACTACAAGACGGTTATAATCTATTTTGAATCTCATTCTACTGCACTGTATTGTTTATATTCCACATTCAGGCTTTCAATCTCATAATAACCGCTGTATGGTCTATTAAAACCGACAACGTCAGTCCAATCTTCTGCATTACGAGTTTTCACCTGAACTCCTGTAATATCCACAACCTCAACACCGGGGAGTGCCTGCAACGCCGCCAACAAATCCGTATTGCGATACATACCGTTAAACGGCAAATTTGTAATCACAGACTTAACCGTATCATCCACAGGTTTACCGTTTGAGGATAAAGAGGTACCATCGACCGACAAAAGTGTAGGGTCGTAATATACCACAAGCGAAATACGCATAAGGTCAGCCTGTTCGTTGCGTATCTGCACAGAAACGCCGGCATCTTTAATGGTATTCATATAAGATCTTAACGCTGCAACTTGGCTGTCGGTTAGCAGACTGGGCTTTCCCTCTTTTTCACCAGCTACCTTGATATACACAACAGTATTGCTTTCAGACGCAACAGCATATTTTACGACTTTTGCAGCCTCTATATCTGCATCGGGTACATTACTTGTATCGTAATAGTCTGTATCAGGCACAAGCTTGTGGCCATACATAAATGCTTTGGTCTTGTTTACATACCAACGCAAGGTGTGAGGTTCCAACTGCTCTATACGTTCCTCGACTTCCGAGCTATGCAAGTCAAAGAGCTTTTCAAGCGTCCACAAGGCAGTTGCAAAGACATAGAACAATATATTTTCAATGCTTACGCGACTGAACTGTTGGTCAAAGGTCTTTTTGCCGTCCAGCCCGTAAGCGGATATGACAGCACGTTGCTTTACAAAGTTGGCTGTCATATCTGCTTTGATTTCTTCAATCGTGCGAGCCATTTGCTATGCTTTTAGAGGGTTCGGGACAACAGTTCGTCAATGGCAATCTTACAGTTGGAACGGAATGCCTTGAAACGTGCCAGGTCATTTGCGTGTTCCGTTGTGTCGCCATCGTTGGCGAGGATTGCAATTTGGGCATCAACATCAAACTCGGTACCGATAAGGCCGGCTATGAATTTAGAACGGCGGTTGTCTTCCGTTACATCGCTTGCTTTGATTTTAACGGAGCCGTCAACCTCATTGCCATAATAATTATACCCTGCCACTGTCTCACCTGTTTCCTCGTTTACAACGATTTCAGTGGCTTCCTCATTCAAATAAAGCAGATAATGCTCGTTATCGTACTTAACAAAATTCTTTCTTTCGGTGTAACTTGCTTTGTTCATTACTTTAATTTATTGGTCGGGATCGACGATACTGTAGAAACACCTCTTGCCGTCTTTCCCGATGGATTGCTTAATAATTTTAGCAGCCACAGGCTCGGAGAGTTCCACACCGTCGAGCTGACGCATCAGGGCCTTTGACCCTGTGAAAGTAATATGCTTGACCCAAGCCATTACAGGCTCTCCGTCATCGTCTATTACACCGCCTTGCCCGTCTTGCATCTGTTCGTATATCTCATATTGCAGTGTCAGCATATCGCCCTCATACTTCGATTGCGAGATTTCAAACGCCGTCAAATGGATTTCACGATCCAGAATGTCATCAATGTGGTACTTGCTACCTGTAAGCTTTCCTTGTTTTGGTTTAATGTCTGAAAATTTCTTCATACCTAAAATGTTTATTAAATGTTTACTGTTACAGTGCACCATAAAGCCCAAGCGTGATGCAACACGCAGGCGGATTTCTTCATTGGTCAGTCCTTTTTTCCGCAGCTTTGCCACCTCCCGGCATAAACCTTTTTTATTGCGTTTGCGGGCAAGGCAGTGAGTGTGGTATATTACATAACCGACAAAGTCAATGCCTCGAACATCAACCGGGAATATCTGGTAATTTCGTTTAATATCCAGTAATCTTTCGTTGTTCAGGTAATCATTTATGAATACTAAAACACCGCTTAAATACTGTTTACTATCCGATAAAACCACAATATCATCGGCATAACGGTAGTAATACCGGACACCGATAAATTCCTTGATTTGATGGTCAAGTTCTGATAAGTACAGGTTTGCGAAAAATTGGGAAATATAATTGCCGATAGGTACACCCTCTGCGCTGTCTATTATGTCATCGAGCAGCCAAAGGACATCAGGGTCTTTTATTTTCTTCCTGACAACCATTTTCAGCGTGTCGTGGTCAATAGACGGATAGAACTTGCGAACATCAAGTTTAAGGCAGTACCGGGTTCCTGCCGGGTCTTCTCGCAAATCCTTGCGTATCTTCTGCAATAAGGAGTGTATGCCACGCCCTTTTATACAGGCGTATGTGTCGGCTGTGAATGTGGGTGTCCATATAGGTTCAAGAACCTGCATTATCGCCCACTGCACGACACGGTCACGATAAGGAAGCTTGTATATCTCCCTGCGTTTCGGCTCATACTTGATAAATACAGAATATTGCGAGGTTGTATAAGTCCGAGTCTGGAGTTCTTCCTGCAACTGCCGCAGGTTGTCCGCCAAATTTGCCTCGAACTTGATAACCTCATCGCGTTTCCTTTTGCCCTTACTCGCATTATAGGCGGCGAGCAAAAGGTTTTCCATAGAGCAAAGTTGCTCAAATATGAAACCTTTGCGTTTCATCGGGTCTTCGGGTCTTTGGGTCTTACGGGTCTGCTTTGCATAATCGGGAGCTTTCGAGGCTTACGTCCTACTAACACCCTTTCTGTTCGCTGTAATCTTTTGCCAAGGGGCAAGGCTCATTTCCCTATATCGCCGTTATTTTTATCTCGTACTGCAAAGTATAGGGGCGACGAGTAGTTCGCATTCGCATTCGTAGCCGTGTTGTTCGCATTCGTGTAAGAAGCGCCCGCATTCGTGCTGTTATTCGAGTTACCACCAGCACCCCGGACACGAAGACTACCCACAAAGGAAATGCCGCCTGTCTTCTCAAAAGACACCACAAAGGTACTACATTCTATTGAGAACACCGCAAAAAGCAATATTTTTCCAAAAATTTCGCCCGCCTGACGGCGGGATTATTCTCACCCCGCCGTAACATTCGACAAACATTTTCGGTATTCAGAATTTCAAAGAACGTTTTGTTTTTCGTGGGCTATCGCCCCGTTTCCGTTTTCATTTCGGCTTACGCCTCAATGGTCGGGTCTTCTGCAAAATAGCAGAGGGGCGACGAGTAGTACGCATGCGCAAACGTAGCCGCGTAGTTCGCAGCCGTGCAAGAAGCGCCCGCAAGCGTGCTGTAATACGAGTAACCACCAGCACCCCGGACACGAAGACTACCCACAAAGGAAATGCCGCCTGTCTTCTCAA
>JAZRAC010000018.1:0-16324 GCA_045634365.1 Bacteroidaceae bacterium
AACAAGCACAACACAGCAGATGCAAACAAAAACTGTTGGTTCTATAAAAAGTGCAGATGCAAGGCCCGCGCAGTTTTTGAGAATGGGAGTTTAGCGAACCTAAATGACCATTAACAAAAACAAGCACAACACAGCAGATGCCTTTTTAGAGAAGCAACAAGGGAAAGCCCTACAATAAATAGGAATTCCCCCTGCAACGATTAGGAAATTAACGTTGCAGGGGGAATTTTGCATTTATACCTTTGCTCACAGAAAGAACAACCAAACAAAACTTTTACTAACCATTAAAACTTTACAATTATGAAAAAGATGATGATTATCGCAGTATTGGTAAGCGGAATGCTTATGCCTGCACAGATTATGGCACAGAACAACCAGAGAAACAACAGAAAACCGGTGGCAGTGCAACAGGAAAAAAGAGGTAAAGAAAATCGCAAAGAGTTTCAGGTTAACAAGAAAAGGCCACAAGCAATGCATAATCAGATGAACAACTACAAGCCCGACTGCAAGCCTATACACAAGCCTATGCACAAGCCCGAACCGCGACCGGTGGTGGTACACAAACATCAGCCTGCGCCCCCTCCCGTGGTTGTACATCACCACCAGCCTGCACCCCCTCCCGTAGTTGTACACCACCCGGCACCACGCCCCGTTATACACAGCCATTGCAGCAGTGAGGTTGCAGGGGTAGCCGCTGTTGCCATTGGAGTTGCCGGACTTATATCACTACTCGCCGACTAAATAAGAGTTTCATACTTAAACAAGGTGGCGACCTAAAATAAAATAGGTCGCCACCTTTTGTTTTTGTTTTGTTTTTAGAATCTCTTTATACAATAAGAGGCATTGCTTTTTTGCTCAACAGCTATTTTTTGGTTATCTTCGCAAAAATGTAAAAAAAGAAACAATGCAAAAGAGAAAAAGCGGTTGGGAATGGATACCCACACTATATTTTGCCGAGGGACTGCCCTATTTTGCAGTAACCGTAATATCGGTAATACTCTACAAACGAATGGGGATAAACAACAGCGACATTGCCCTCTACACAAGCTGGCTCTATCTGCCGTGGGTTATAAAACCTTTTTGGAGCCCCATTGTGGAGATGCTCTCCACCCGCCGACAATGGATATATGCCACGCAGCTGTTTATAGGGGCGATGCTTGCAGCAGTGGCATTCTGCATTCCTGTGAGTAACTTTTTCCAATGGACACTGGCTCTATTCTGGCTCGTGGCATTCAGCTCTGCAACGCACGATATTGCCGCCGATGGTTTTTATATGCTGGGGTTGAGCGAGGAACAACAATCGTTCTTCTCGGGAATAAGAAGTATTTTCTACCGCATAGCAACCATATTCGGGCAAGGAGTAATTATAATAATCGCAGGGCGATTGGAAGAGGTTACAGAATCAATAACCACTGCGTGGAGCATCACATTCGGCATAATGGCTGCTATAATGCTTGCGCTCGGCGGCATACACAAGATGGTGCTTCCCCGCCCCGCCAACGATATTTCGCACAACATCACCGGAGTTAAGGAGGCAATGTGTAAATTCGGCGAAATTTGGAGCACATTCTTCAAAAAGCCAGGAATTGTTCAAGCAATACTCTTTATGCTACTCTTCCGCCTGCCCGAAGCGCAGCTTGTGAAACTGCTCAACCCCTTCCTACTCGACAGCCGCGAGGCCGGCGGCCTTGCATTAAGCACCGAGCAGATAGGAATCACATACGGCACCATAGGTGTAATAGGGCTCATAATAGGCGGCATTGCCGGCGGAGTGGCAATTTCCCAAAAAGGGCTTAAATATTGGCTGTGGCCTATGGTAGCGGCAATATCCCTCCCCGACCTTGTATATGTTTATTTGAGCGTTGCGCAACCCACCGAGCAGTGGATAATAGACGGATGCATATTCATTGAGCAGATGGGCTACGGATTCGGATTTACCGCATATATGATGTACCTGATATACTTCTCCCGCGGAGAATACCCCACCGCTCACTATGCAATATCCACCGCTTTTATGGCTCTGGGTATGATGCTTCCCGGAATGCTGTCGGGATATATACAGGAGATTGTGGGCTACGTTAACTTCTTCATTTGGGTGATGATATGCTGTATTGCCACATTTGCAGTATCGGCAACATTAAAAATCGACCCCGATTTTGGAAAAAAGTAAAAATGGAACTATCTTCGCACAAAATTTAGGAAATTACATAAATATGATACTTATTGCCGACTGCGGATCGACAAAAACCGATTGGGTACTTTGCGACGGGGACTCCATTGTTGCACGTGTAAAGACACAAGGATTTAACCCCACCCAGCAGAGTGCCGACGAAATTTACGACGCACTATCCGTTGAGCTTAAAGACAAAATAGACACCGAAGCTCCACAAACAATCTATTTCTACGGAGCAGGGTGCGCATACGAGAATGCCATAAACAGAATGCACACAGCACTGTCGACCATTTTCGGTACAAAAGATATACACATACACAGCGACCTTCTTGCAGCAGCCCGTGCATTGTGCGGACACGAGGAGGGAATTGCCTGTATTCTTGGCACAGGTTCCAATTCCTGCCTGTTCGACGGCAAGAATATTACCGACAACACCCCATCGCTCGGCTATATTTTGGGGGATGAAGGCAGCGGCGCACACCTTGGCCGCCAGCTGGTGAGCGATTGCATAAAGAAACAACTGCCGAAGGCAATGTGTGAGAAATTCCTAAAAAAATACAACCTCACGGTGGCCGGCATTTTGGAACGTGTGTACCACGAGCCCCTGCCCAACCGTTTCTTGGCAAGCTTCGCACCTTTCTTATATGAAAATCGCAAAAGTGCCGAAATACACGACCTGCTCATTCGCTGCTTCACACAATTCTTCCAGCGCAACACAATGGTCTACCGCCGTTCTTGGTTACCCATCCACATAATAGGCAGCATAGGTGTAAACTTTGCACAGGAGATAAAAGAGACTGCCGAGAGTCTCGGTCTCTCGATAGGCAACATAGTGGATAGCCCCATAAACGGACTTATAGAATATCATAAAAACCAAAAACAATAAAAAGAAAATGAAAAAAGCATTATTCACAGTAGCTGCCACAATTATGGCAGCAGTAGCAATCTCTTGCGGTAGCAACGAGAGCACAACAGGAATAAGCAAAGGCAGCCTCAACAAGATGGACAGCCTTTCTTATGTATACGGAATAAGTATGGGCCACCAGCTTGCAGCCGGCATTGTAAAAGAGCTTGAACTCGATTTTGACAAGCTCCTCGAAACAATGGAAAAAACAGCCTTGGGCAAAGAGGATGTTGTGGGAAACGACACTATCAACGAGGCTAATATGCCCAGATTGTACCAAAAGGTATTCGGACGCGCCCGTCAGATGCAAATTCAGGCTGCAAAAAGCGACAGCACCGGCAACACCAAACTATACGACAGCGAGGAACTGCGCGAGCTTACATCTGCATTCGTAGGAGCCGACGCCGGCCTTGGCCTTGCACGCATGGGAGCCAACATTCCCTTGCAGCTTGTGTGGATAGAGAAAGGCTTGAAAGAGGCATTCGAAGAGAAAGCACCAATGACAGGCATCGAGGCACAGAACTATATAAGAAACTACTTCACCGTAAAAATTCCCGCCGAGAACAAAAAAGCATCGGAGGCGTGGCTCGCCGAGGTTGAAAAAGAGAGCGGCGTGCAGAAAACCGCAAGCGGTCTCCTCTACAAGGTGACAGAGCCCGGAGATATGAGCGCAAAGCCCACCTCATTGGAGGATGTTGTAAAAGTACACTATCGTGGAACAACCCGCACAGGCAAGGAGTTCGACAGCAGCTACAAGCGTAACGCACCCATCGATTTTCCCCTCAACGGAGTAATCAAAGGCTGGGGCGAAGGCTTGCAGCTTGTGGGCAAGGGTGGCAAAATAACGTTGTGGATACCCGCCGAACTTGCATACGGTACTCGCGGTGCCGGCAGCGACATTGGCCCCAACGAAGCACTCCGTTTCGATGTTGAGTTGCTCGATGTTAACCCCCAAGGAGAATAATACGAGAATTTATAACAAAAGAGGCCGCTAAAAAATATTTTTTAGCGGTCTCTTTTGTATAGGAGATGAATAAAAAAGATGTAGTTCAAGGCTTGCGTAGTCTGAAAAATCGGAGCTTACTAAGCGTAAATGAGGATTTTAAAGGCAAGCGTAATGCAGAAATTACACTTTTTCATCTTCTTTTATTGCATTATACAAGCAGAAGATACATCCTTGCCTGCAAAATACTATTCAGGAAGTTCAATTTTTAAATCACCCTTGCTGCTTATCACAAGTTTCTCGTAACGCTCCACAAGGCGAGGCATACGCGAGAGGCGCATCGACAGACGCACCACACACTCATTGTCGAACACCTGCTCCAACACCTTCGGAGCCTCCTCTTTTACGATGCGCAACACATCGTTCAACAAGGCGTATGAGAAACGCAGGGTAATCTCCGAATTTATGGTCTTTTCTATGTGCGGCACCGCTTCGAGAGCCTCGGCGGCTGCAAGCCTGTAAGCAACAATAAGGCCGCTGGTACCCAGCTTCACGCCACCAAAATAGCGCACCACAATAACCAGCACATTGGTCAGCTCCTTGCTGTGAATCTGGCCGAGAATGGGCTTGCCGGCCGTGCCCGAGGGCTCGCCATTATCGTTGGCCCGCTCCTGCTCGCCACGCTCACCCAGACGATAGGCGTAACATACGTGACGCGCATCATAATAACGTTTCTGATAAGCCTCAACAATCTCCTTCACCTGTTCCACCGTGGTTACAGGTATAGCAAAGGCGAGGAATTTACTCCGCTTTTCGGTGTAAATTCCCTCGCCCTGTTCTTCTATCGTTTTATATATATCCTCCTGTAACATCAGGATAGTTTATGAATTACCAATCCCGAGCGCAGCTTCGGCTCGAACCAAGTAGTCTTCGGAGGCATAATATTACCCGTATCGGCAATATCGGTGAGCTGTTTCATTGAAACAGGATAGAGAGCAAGTGCAGCCTTCATTTCACCGCTGTTCACACGGCGTTCAAGCTCACCAAGGCCGCGTATGCCACCCACAAAATCCACTCGCTTGGAGGTGCGCAAGTCCTTTATTCCCAGGATTTCATCAAGGATAAGGTTCGACGATATTGTAACATCGAGCACACCTATCGGGTCGCAGTCGTCGTACACACCCTCTTTTGCAGTAAGGCTGTACCATTTGCCACCAAGATAGAGTGCAAAATTGTGCAATGCCACAGGCTTATATATCTCCACACCCTTCTCCTCTACTATAAAGTTCTTGGCAAGTGCCGCGAGGAACTCCTCGTCGGTGAGGCCGTTAAGGTCTTTCACCACACGGTTATAATCGATGATGGTGAGCTGACTCGACGGGAAGCATACTGCCATAAAGTAGTTGTACTCCTCGTCGCCACGATGTTCGGGATTATTATCGGCCTTCTCTTTTCCCACGAGTGCCGCCGCTGCCGAGCGGTGGTGCCCATCGGCTATGTAGAGTGCAGGCATAGTCGCAAACTGCTCGGTTATTGCTGCAATATCAGCATCGTTGTCCACAATCCACAGGCGGTGACGAAAGCCATCGAGCTGCGCTGTAAAGTCATATTCAGGCTCTGCGGCAGTGTAGCGTGCCACAATTTCATCGAGCAATCTATTATCGGGGTAAGCAAAGAATACCGGCTCGATATTGGCATCGTTCACGCGAACATGCTTCATACGATCCTCCTCTTTATCCTTGCGGGTGAGTTCGTGTTTCTTAATCACACCTGTCATATAATCGTTCACATAGGCGCAAACGACAAGGCCATATTGTGTGTGGCCGTTCATAGTCTGCGCATATATGTAGTATTGCTCCTTGCCATCCTGTACAAGCCACCCCTCCTTTTGAAACTTTGCAAAGTTCTCGGCCGCACGAGCATAAACCTCGGGAGCGTGCTCGTCGGTACCCACGGGAAAATCAATCTCTGGACGTATTATGTGATAGAGCGATTTTTCGTTACCCTCGGCCTCGGCACGTGCCTCATCGCTATTAAGAACATCGTATGGGCGGCTCTGCACCTGCTCCACAAGCTCACGTGGAGGGCGAATACCCTTAAATGGTTTAATTACAGCCATATACTTCTCTTGATGCTATTACTTGTTGACACGGAAACGCTCGCAACCCTCCTCAAAGAAGGCAACAATCTGCTTGGCAGCGGCAATTCCGGCATTTATGTTAGCCTCGGCAGTCTGCGCACCCATCTTCTTGGGAGTGGCAAAGAAACGACCTTCGAATTTAGAGAACTCCTCCAACGCAGCGGGAGCAACATCGGTAACATACTTAATATCGGTGCGCTCGGCCATAAGTTCAATAAGCTCAGGTTCATTAACAACCTCCTTGCGAGCGGTGTTCACCACAAGAGCCGACTTTGGCATTGAGCCCACGAGTGCCTTGCCGATAGAGTTCTTTGTTTCGGGTGTTGCGGGAATATGTACCGACACTACATCGCACAGACTATAAAGTTCCTCGGCCGAATTAACACGTTTAACACCATCGGCCTCCACTATCTCTTGGGGGGTGAATATATCATAGATATAAATATCCATTCCGAATCCCTTGGCTATGCGGCCCACGTTACGACCCACATTGCCATACGCGTGTATACCCAGCTTTTTATCTTTCAATTCCATTCCCGATGTACCGTTGTACATATTGCGATAGGCATATACCATCATTCCGAAGGCAAGCTCGGCAACAGCGTTTGAATTCTGGCCGGGGGTATTCATCACACAAATACCACGCTCGGTGGCAGCTGCAAGGTCCACATTATCGAATCCTGCACCTGCACGCACCACAATCTTGCAGTTCTTTGCAGCGTCCATAACCTCGGCATCTATAATGTCGCTACGGATAATTATAGCATCAACATCGGCAACGGCGGCAAGAAGTTCGGCCTTGCTCGCATATTTTTCCAACAAAGAGAGTTCATACCCTGCGGCAGCGGCAACCTCCTTTATACCCTTCACGGCAACGGCGGCAAAGGGCTTCTCTGTGGCAACTAATATCTTTTTCATAAGTTCTTTTCTTAATTATTTTGTACGCTCAAACTCCTTCATACAATCTACCAGACGCTGAACGCCCTCGATAGGCATTGCATTGTAGCACGATGCGCGGAAGCCTCCAATCGAGCGGTGGCCCTTTATGTTGCAGATACCCTGCGATGTTGCAAACTGCATAAAGTCGGCTTCAAGTTCTTTATATTCATCGGCCATAATAAAGTCGATATTCATAATAGAGCGGTCCTCCACGGCTGCTGTACCCTTGAACATACGGTTGCGGTCAACCTCGTCATAAAGCATCTGTGAGCGTAGCTCGGCACGACGCTGCATTTCGCACACACCACCCTGTGCCTTCATCCAGCGGAGATTTTCAAGAGCTACATAAATGGGGAACACAGGAGGAGTGTTATACATTGAACCGCCATCAATGTGTGTGCGGTAGTTGAGCATCGAAGGAATCTGGCGGTCCACCTGTCCGAGAGCATCCTCCTTAACAATGGCAAACGCAACGCCTGCGGGGGCAAGGTTCTTCTGCGCACCACCATAGATACAGTTATATTTGCTCACGTCGATGGGGCGAGAGAATATATCAGACGACATATCCGCAACCAAAGGAACGGGCGAGTCAATATCGTGACGAATCTCTGTACCATAAATGGTGTTGTTTGTGGTAATGTGGAAATAGTCGGCATCTGCGGGAATTACATAATCCTTGGGGATGTAGCTGTAAAGTTTGTCTTTCGACGAAGCAACCTCCACAGCCTCACCAATAATCTGCGCCTCCTTCAAAGCCTTCAACGACCAAGTTCCTGTGTTCAAATAGGCAGCCTTCTTTTTAAGGAAGTTATAAGGCACCATACAGAATTGCATACTTGCACCACCGCCAAGGAAAAGTGTTGTATAACCATCGGGAATATCGAGAAGTTCCTTGAAGAGGGCACGTGCCTCATCAATCACTGCCACAAAATCCTTTGAGCGATGGCTTATTTCCAATATAGAGAGGCCAATGCCATTAAAATCGAGTACCGATTTTGCAGCCGCATCGAATACCTCTTGGGGCATAATCGAGGGGCCTGCATTAAAATTAATCTTTTTCATAATTCAATGTTATGTATATATAGTTTTAGAATTCAATAAAATTCACCTGTCGGCAAGCGGGCGACACGCGCGTGTGCGTGCTCCTTAAAAATAAAAACGATTGCAAAGATAACCCCTTTTTTTTAGTCGCAGAATTACAACTATCTTTTTTTAAGTATTTTATGGAAAAAGTTATTAACAATTATGCAAAAAAGGCTATAAATATGTAATTTACTGCACACTCCTTGCGAAATGTGCAGTAAAACACAAAAGCATCGAGGGAAAAGCTACCCCCTCACAGGCTCCACAATAGTTTTTATACCCTTTATTTTTTGGCCGGCAACGGCTTTCAGCACCTCACGCATACGGTCCATCTTCACCGCCACATAAGAGTATTTCTCAAACACGGCAATGGAACCAACCTCATCGGCACGCAGCCCACCCTTCTTAATAAAGAACCCGGCAAGGTCGCCACGGCTTATTTTGTCGCGTTTTCCCTTGCCCACATAGAGCGCAGCCCACTGCACAGGCTGTTGCGCCGCACATTTTCGGGGGAGCGCATACTCACTTATGAACGAGGGAATAAAATCGGGCAACTCCTTCCCCTCATAGGAGAACATATAGACAGAACCGCCGGCCTCCCAACGTGCCGTGCGCCCATTGCGGTGAGTAAAAATATCGGCACTCATTGCCCGCTGATAATGCACCACGTGCTTCACATCCTTAATATCGAGCCCTCGTGCGGCAATATCGGTGCTCACAAGTACATTCACACACGAGCTTGCAAATTTATACAAGGCAAGTTCCCTCTCCCTCTGCTCCAAGGCCCCGTGATAAGCAACGCAGCGCACGCCGTTTTTCGCAAGGAAGGCACGCACCTCGTCGGCACTCTCCCTGAAATTGCAGAATACTATGGCCGGTTCACCGTTGAAAGAGCCGATGAGTCGCAGGAGATTATGCTCACGCTCATCGGGCACGGTGGTTATTGTATAGAAATTTATTCGTGCCGACGGATTTTCACACCCCTCACGAAAATCGAGGCGTTCATCAGCAGCAGCCCCCGCAAAAAGCGGAATTTCGGCCGCATCGGTAGCCGACAGCAGATAGCGCACCTTTGCCTCCGGCAACATTTCGAGCAAACGCTCCATCTCCTCGCGGAAGCCCATTTCCAGACACTTGTCAAATTCGTCGATAACCACGCAGGAAGAAGCATCTGTCGCAAAGGTACCCCTCTTCAAATGGTCGATAAGGCGACCGGGAGTGCCCACCACCAACGCCGGCGACGCACCGCCGAAGAATGCCGCCTCCTGCTCTACGGGGCGGCCACCGTAAAGAGCCGCCATCTGCGGCACCACCTTCATTGAACGCCACACTTCGGCCACCTGCTTCGCAAGCTCGCGCGTGGGGACAATTATCACCGCCTGCACACTTTTCAGTTGCGGTTGCACACGCTCCAAGAGCGGCAACAGATAGGCAAGAGTCTTTCCCGTGCCTGTGGGCGAGAGTAATATCATCCCCTGCCCGCTGCGGCAATGCCTCACTGCCTGCAACTGCATTTCGTTCACAGCGGCTATCTTCAAATTATCAAGAGCACACTCCTGCTCTTTTGTAAAAATCACATCCATATACTATTTTTCTCTATTTTCTCTTTTCTTTTCACCCTGCAACAAACGCTCCAAGCTCTCGGCCACGGCCGGATAGAGCGGGGCTATATTAACATATTCACCGCCCTTGTTGCCCATATAATACAATTGCGGCACAGTGGAGTAACCCGTTTCAATCTTCGGCCCCCACGGCACCATTGTCGGGCCACCATTCGGGGAGATATATTTCCAATCGGCCGTGCGCAACGACAATGTATGATTGGCCGCCTGCGATATAATATAACGGCGGCCTGCCGCCTCCCTCCCCAGCCACGCATCAATCTGCTCTTCACCATCTATTGCAAGCGATGAGGACAGGTTCACCCCCACAAGCGCCGCCATCGAGGGGAGAAAATCGACCTGCGAAACAAGAGCCTCGCTCACACCTCCGGGTCGCGGGCAGCCACTGTACGAAACAACGAAAGGCACACGCGCACCACCCTCAAAAGCACTATATTTACCGCCACGCAATCCACCCGTCGGTGAGTGCGAGCCCACAAGTTCCTCGGCACCATCCACGTATCCATCGTCGAGCACAGGGCCATTGTCGCTTGTGAGTATCACAAGAGTATTATCCAAAATTCCACAATCGCGCAGGGCGGCAATAAGTTGCCCCACCGACCAATCGAACTGTACAATAGCATCGCCACGGAGTCCCATTCCGCTGCGCCCTCTGAAACGCTCGTGCGGGAAACGCGGCACGTGTACATCGTTGGCTGCAAAATAGAGAAAGAAACGCTCGTCGCTGTGCGAGCGAATAAAATCCACCGCACGCGCAGTAATTGAATCGGCAATATTTTCATCCTTCCACAAGGCAGCACCGCCACCGCGCATATAACCTATGCGGCCAATGCCATTCACAATGGACATATCGTGCCCGTGGCTCGATTTTAAATTATACAGAAGCTCGGGATTATCCTTTCCTGTGGGCTCCCCCTCAAAATTAACAATATAACTAACCTCTATCGGAGCCGAAGCATCGCAGCCGGCCACCCTGCCATTCTCTATAAAGACACACGGCACTCGGTCGCCCGTTGCCGCCATAATATAATGCTCATCAAAGCCTAAATCAGCCGGCGAGGGAGAGAGCCTCCCGTTCCAATTTTGCTCCCCCGTAACAGCACCAAGACCAAGGTGCCATTTGCCAAAAACACCCGTAACATACCCCGCCTTTTTAAAGATATCGGCCACGGTGAGTTTTTCGGGAGAAATTATCATTGCCGCATTGCCTGCAGCAACATCGGTACCCCTTCTGCGCCAAGCATATTCGCCTGTTAACAAAGAGTAGCGCGAAGGGGTGCTTGTGGATGCAGTAGCATAGGCATTCGCAAAGGAAACACCCTCGTTGCACAAGGCCGCAATATTGGGAGTGAGGGAAGAGGAGCGGGCATAGCACTCTACGTCGCCATACCCCAAGTCATCGGCATATATAAAGAGGACATTCGGCCTCTCGGGCAAGCTATCGCCCACCGCAGCCTGCACAAGCGACGACGAGGAGAAGAGTGCGAGAGTAAAAATACCTAATCTATCGGCAAACATAATATCCATAAACATTTGGTTGTGCGAAGATACTAAAAACCAACAAAGAAACAACCATTGCAATGTGCCTATTTTACCAAGCACAAAGAATAAAACTGCCAATTTGACACACTTTATTCACGCAAAAAGAGTACCTTTGCAAAATAATGCGCCAAAAACCCCATTGGCAAGCTATTTGTTATTAACAGAACAAAGGAGATTCAGAAATAAAAAAATATAAAATGGAAGATAAAGAAATTATAGAAGAGAACATCGAGCAGACTGCCCAAGCAACAGAGCAAGAGACTGCAACCACCGAAGAGCAAACAGAGCTCACCCCCGAGCAGCAGATGCAGAAAGAGATAGACGAGGCAAACGAAAAAATAGCCACACTCGAAGATAAATACCTGCGTCAGGCAGCAGAATTCGACAACTACCGCAAGCGCACCATAAAAGAGAAAGCCGAACTTATAAAGAACGGCGGCGAGCGTGCCATAGAATCGATACTCCCTGTGCTCGACGACTTTGAACGCGCCATCGACAATATGTCGAAAGACGAAAAAGCAGCCGAAATGCTCACCGGCGTAGAGCTCATATACAACAAATTCATCGGCATACTCAAACAGAACGGCCTGCAAAAAATAGAGACCGAGGGACAAGAGTTCAACACCGACTATCACGAAGCGATAGCCCTTGTACCCACCCCCGACGAGAGCCTGAAAGGCAAAGTACTCGACTGCATACAAACAGGATACACACTAAACGAAAAAGTAATACGCCACGCAAAAGTAGCCGTGGGCGAATAACAACAGAATATGGCAAAGAAAGACTACTATGAAGTGCTTGGCGTCGACAGAAGCGCCTCTGCCGCAGAAATAAAGAAAGCCTATCGCAAAAAAGCGATAGAGTACCACCCCGACAAGAACCCCGGCAACAAAGAGGCCGAGGATAAGTTCAAGGAGGCTGCCGAAGCATACAGCGTGCTCAGCGACCCCGACAAGAAAGCCCGTTACGACCAATTTGGATTCGAGGGCGTGAACGGAGCCGCAGGTGCCGGCGGATTCGGCGCAGGAATGGATATGAACGACATATTCTCGATGTTCGGCGACATTTTCGGCGGCGCAGGAGGATTCAGCGGCTTTGGAGGATTCGGAGGCGGCGGACGCAGTTCGGGCCCCGCACGCTATCGTGGCAGCGACCTTCGTGTAACAGTAAAGCTCACCCTGCAAGAGATTGCCAACGGAGTAACAAAAAAATTCAAACTCAAAAAGAATGTACCCTGCCAGCATTGCGGCGGCAGCGGAGCCGAGGATGGAGCAATGGAGACCTGTCCCGAATGTAAAGGAACAGGCCGCGTAGTACGCACCCAGCAAAGCTTCTTCGGAATGATGCGCACCGAGGTTGCCTGCACCCACTGTAACGGAACAGGAAAAATCATAAAAAACAAGTGTAAACACTGTGGCGGCGACGGAGTAGTCTCGGGCGAAGAGGTTGTTGAAGTACAGATACCCGCAGGCGTTTCCGACGGCATACAGTTGTCGATGCGCGGCAAAGGCAACGCCGGCAAGCACAATGGAATAAACGGCGACCTTCTCATACAAGTAAAAGAGGAGCCTCACCCACAGCTTGTGCGCGACGACAACGACCTTATATACAGCCTCCTGCTCGACATTCCCACAGCCACCCTCGGCGGTGTTGTAGAGATACCCACCATCGAAGGAAAAGCCAAAGTAACCATCGACTCTGGAACACAGCCCGGCAAAGTACTGCGCTTGCGCGGCAAGGGCCTCCCCTCGCTCAACGGTTACGGCAAAGGCGACATTGTGGTGAACATAAGCATCTACATTCCCGAATCACTCTCAAAGGAGGAAAAGAGAGCTATGGAGAACTTTAAAGAGTCGGACAATTTCCGCCCCACCGAGAGCATAAAGGAGCAGATTTTCCGCCGTTTCAAAAATTTCTTCGAATAAAAATATGACATACGACGAAACAGTCGAATACCTGTTTAACTGCGCACCGCCCTTCCAGCAAGTAGGCGGTGCCGGTTACAAAGAGGGGCTTGCAACCAGCATAGCCCTCGACAACCATTTGGGCAACCCCCACCGCCGCTACCGCACCATACACGTTGCCGGCACCAACGGCAAAGGCTCCACCGCCCACACCCTCGCAGCCATACTGCAAGCAGCCGGCTACAAAGTGGGGCTCTATACATCGCCCCATTTGATAGACTTTCGCGAGCGCATAAAAGTGAACGGAGAGCCCGCAAGCAAACAATTCGTCGTAGACTTTGTGGAGAGCGAAAAGAGATTCTTCGAGCCCCTCGAACCATCCTTCTTCGAACTAACCACAGCAATGGCATTCACCTACTTTGCCCGTCAGCAGGTAGATATTGCCGTAATAGAGGTTGGGCTCGGCGGCAGGCTCGACTGCACCAACATCATCACCCCCGACCTCTGCGTAATAACCAACATCAGCCCCGACCACACACAATTCCTCGGGACCACCCTCGCACAGATAGCCGGCGAGAAGGCAGGAATTATAAAAAGAGGAGTTCCCGTGATTATAGGCGAGGCCACCGAAGAGACACGAAAAATATTTACACAAAAAGCAAACGAGGCCGATGCGCCCATAATATTCGCCGAGGACAACCGCTACATCTTGCAAGCTACACACAGCGACCAAGGCATAGAATACACCACCCGTAACCACGAAAGAATAACCGGCGAGCTACGCGGCAGCTACCAGATAAAAAATGCAAATACCATACTCGCCGCCGCACACGCCCTCGCGAAAAAAAATTACAAAATAACCGCCGATAATATACGCACAGGCTTTGCCCGCGTGTGCAGCCTCACAGGCTTCCTGGGCCGTTGGCAGACTATAAGCAACAACCCCCGCACAATATGCGACGCAGGGCACAATATAGGCGGAATAAAGGAGGTAACCGAGCAGCTTGCCCGCGAGCAATACACCACCCTGCGCATAGTATTCGGAATGGTGGGCGACAAGGATGTTGAGAGCGTGCTTGCAATGATGCCTCGGGGCGCCATCTACTACTTCACCCAAGCAAGCATAAAACGCGCCCTCCCCGCCGACCATCTGCGCGAAATGGCAAGAGCACACGGCCTTTTAGGCAGCAGCCACCCCGACGTAAGTACCGCCCTTGCCGCCGCCACCAACGACTCCTCGGCCGGCGATCTAATATTTATTGGCGGCAGTTGCTTTGTGGTAGCCGACCTTCTCGCCTCCATAAACAAGGCCGAATAAAGTGCCGTTTCGGCTCGCGAAAGAAATTTAAACAGCTTCTAAGAAAAATTCGCACCACCCACACTAAAAATCTCCACCAATTGTTTTGAGATAATACATATTTTTATTTTATTTGCGAAATAAAAGCAAAGGCATTTTCGGTTTTGCACGCAAGCACAACCATATATTCGGCACGCGCACGCACGCCGAGTTGCCCCAGCAAAAAGAGTTAATTCTTTAAACGCAAATAAAATATGAGCTGTACAGAAAATCTATCGCAATTAAAAGCCGCCGACTTTAAGAAAGTTGTAGACGGCAAAGAGACAGCGCTGTTCATCCTTAAAAACAAGCAAGGCAGCGAAGTTGCAATCACAAATTACGGCGGAGCCATCTGCACCATAATGGTGCCCGACAAAAACGGCAACTACGCCAACGTAATTCAGGGACACGACAGTATCGACAACCTCCTTGCAAGCCCCGAACCCTTTTTGAGCACACTTGTGGGCCGTTACGGCAACCGCATCTGCAAAGGCAAGTTCACCATCGAAGGCAAGGAGTATCAGCTGGCAATAAACAACGGCCCCAACCACCTGCACGGTGGCCCCACAGGCTTCCACGCCCGCGTTTGGGATGCCGAGCAGATTGATGCACAGACTCTGAAACTGCGTTACGTTTCGGCAGATATGGAGGAGGGCTTCCCCGGCACACTCGACACTACCGTAATTTACTCTTGGAGCGACGAAAATGAGCTCAAAATCACCTACAAGGCAACAACCGACAAAACCACAATCGTGAACCTCACAAGCCACGGTTTCTTCTCACTCTCGGGCATTGCCAACCCCACAGCCACAATCGACAACCTCATTTGCGAGATTAACGCCGACTTTTTTGTGCCCATCGACGATACATCGGTACCCTACGGCACCATCGTTCCCGTCAAAGGCACAGCATTCGACTTTACCACCCCCACAGCGGTAGGTGCACGCATCGACGCCGATGAGGAGCAGATTAAGCACGGAGCCGGTTACGACCACTGCTACGTGCTCAACAAAAAAGAGGTGGGAGAATTGAGTTTTGCCGCCAAAGTAACCGAGCCAGTGAGCGGCCGCACAATGGAGGTGTACACCACCGAGCCCGGCGTTCAAGTATATACATCAAACTGGCACAGCGGATTCGCAGGCTGGCAGGGAGCAACCTTCCCCAAACGCAGCGCCATCTGCTTCGAGGCACAGCACTTCCCCGATTCACCCAACCGTGCACACTTCCCCTCAGTGGTATTAAAACCCGGCGAGGAGTACTCACAAGTTACCGTGTACAAATTCGGAGTTGAAAAATAAGGTAAATCATATTAACTTATCAATAAATAAAAATTTTTAAAATTATGAGTAATCAAAAGAAACAATGGGGAGCCATCATCGTAATGATTGCGCTCTTCGCAATGATTGCCTTCGTGACCAACTTGTGTACACCAATGGCAACCATCATCAAGAACCAGGGCGAGATTTCAAACGTTCTTGCACAGATCGGTAACTACGGTAACTTCATCGCTTACTTGGTTATGGGTATCCCAGCCGGTATGCTTATCGCAAAGTTCGGTTACAAAAAGACTGCTCTCATCGGTTTGGCAGTAGGTGCTGCAGGTATCCTCATCCAGTGGGTAAGCGGTTTGCTCGACGTTGAGCAGAACTTGGGTCTTGTATTTACAGTTTATTTGATCGGTGCATTCATCGCAGGTCTCTGCATGTGTATCCTCAACTGTGTTGTTAACCCTATGCTC
>JAZRAC010000019.1:0-4156 GCA_045634365.1 Bacteroidaceae bacterium
AATGGCGACATATACGACGAGAGCGATTATCGCATTACATACACAAATAAGCTCTCGATAAACAAGCCGGCCACAACCATAGAATATAACGAAACAAAGCGCATACTGCTCATTCGTCGCAGTCGCATATTCCAACTCTATAAAAAGGAATCACGCGCCATTGGAGAAACATCATTGCCCGAAGGTTCTTTGAGGTTTTATTTAGAGAAAAGCCCTGAATATATAGGTACAAAAAACTCCGTGCGATTTAAGAACATAAGCAAAGGTTATCAAGATGTCACAATCACCAAAGACGAGAAAGGGCGCGATGTTACCACTTACAAACAGAGCGTAGATATGGCAATGTGCTTTGATTATGATATGTTGTCGGCGCATTATAATATCAATCTTGAAGTAGCCAACTCACCAGAGCCCGACGAATTGGGCTTCTAAAATAGTAATCATCATAATAATTGTATTAACCCCACCCTCGGCTGCTGTGAAGCCCCCGAGGGATTTTTACAAAAATTTTAATTTTAGTACGAATTTTCGTACAAAATATTTGTTTAGTACGAATTTTCGTACTATATTTGCACCATAAGAAACAACCAAATAATTTTATTTGTTATGAAAGTAGACTTAAATCAAGAGGAGGAAGAGCTTATCGCTGCCATCCGCAATTACAGAGCCTCGTTCCCTAATGGGTATCCGCAACTGCTCTGGTACGCACAACAGCTCTTCGACAAATTAGTCGACCTCCCGGAAGAAAATTGAAAACCTCACCCTTCGGGGTGAGGGCTTCCGCCTAAAAAATATATTATTAGATTATTAAAATTTTTAGATTATGGAAATCGTTATTAAACAGCAAAAAAGACAAGATGTCAAGGCGGTATTATCGGATGTTCTAATGTCAATCACTTGGAGGGATATTGCCCGTACATATTTCGGCAAATCCAGCTCCTGGCTCTACCACAAGATGGACGGTATCAGTGGCAACGGTACTCCCGACGGTTTTACCGAGGAGGAGATAAAACAGTTGCAAGGTGCACTGTACGACCTTTCTGACAGAATACGCGGAGCAGCTCAGAAACTATAATATAGTTATCTTCTCATTTACCCCTCAGCATTGATATGTTGAGGGGTTTTTGCACAGAATTGGCAATATCGCAACCTTGCCACTCTGATTACACTATATTTTTGTATTATCAAAAAGAGCGTAAAAAATACGGTACTTTTGAGGTTTTTGCTGTTATTTTACAAATAAAGTTCCTATATTTGCAACGAAAAACATTGATTATGGCACGTAATAAGCGTTTGACAATAGATGAAATATTGAAACTCAAAGCAACTGCTTTGTATGTTATCAATAAATGTCAGGATGTGGATTTATTGCATCTTTTCAAGATTCTATATTTTGCTGACAAGGAACATTATGCCGTCTATGGTCGTCGCATAATCAATGACACATTCTGCGCCTTGCAGAACGGCCCCGTACCTTCTTTCTTATATGATGCCATAAAAGTACATCAAGGTGGACGATGTACTGATGAATTAAGAATTATATCTGATTCTATATTCTTGCCATCAAAGGAGTTCGATTATTATGTTTCCAGCAAAGAGCAACCGGATATGGACGAGTTATCTGCATCTGATATAGAGATGCTCGACAAGTCGATTTCCGAGAATAAGGATGTACCATTTGGTGAGCTATCTAAAAGGTCGCACGACATTGCTTGGCGCGATGCTTGGGATAAACAGCAGAATTCTCCTATCGATCCTTTATTGATGGCACGCGCAGCCGGAGCTTCGGATGCAACGATAGACTATATTAGAGAGAACGAATTCTTTGACCAACTTGTAGAGGCATAAGATATGGCGAAATTGGCAGAACTCCTTACAGGCAGTTCAAAGCAGAACCTACTCTCTACAATAGACAGGGGCGATGTCATCAGGCTCAAGCTTACACCCGAGGAGGGCATAACACCCAAGAACGAGGGCGATGACTCAAGAAACAAATATTTCATTGTCCTTGGCAAGACAAACGACGGCAAACTCATTGGTTTCGTTGTCATAAACTCACAGATAAATAATAATCTTTCTGAGCCGTTACAGCAGTTGCATTACCCATTGGCAGTGTCAAAGTATGCATTCCTACTGAAGAACCGCTATGCCGATTGTGGCGAGCTCAAGGAGATAACACTCGACAATTTCACCGACAGGTATAAATGCAAGTCGTTCGGCAAGATTGATGAGGAAGACTTGCGACTGATTACCGAGGCGGTAATTTCATCACCAAAGGAGACCAAGAAACACCTACGAAAATTCGGACTCATCGAATAATACAAATCAGCGAGATTTTTCTCGCTGTTTTTGTTTATTCAAATCTTTACACCACCCCTCAGCATTTATGTTGAGGGTTTTTGTATTTTATAGACTACTTTTGAGAATTTTCGTTATCTTTACAGCCACACACAAACGACAAAGGCTATGAGGATACCAAAGAATTTTACAGCCATCGATTTTGAAACGATGACAGCAGAAACCACCAGCGCGTGCGCTGTAGGCGTGATACAGGTAAACAACGGAGTGATAATGCAAGAGTATTACACCCTTATAAAACCTATTCCTGATGATAGAGAACATACAAACGAGTTCGTGCATGGCATCACGCCGGCAATGGTGGATAACGCACCGAACTTCAAAAAAGTATTTCCTATCATTGCAGAACTGATAGGAGACAACACCATTGTTTGCCACAACAGAGGTGCAGATATTCCAATACTCGAAAGCTGTATGAGACATTACCGCCTGTCCGGCATCGACACCGACAAGAACCTGTGCACATACGAGCTTACAGGCAAGTCTCTTGTTGATGCCTGCGAGGAGTACAATATCAATATGGGCTGTCATCACAACGCCCTCGACGATGCACGCGCTTGTGCCAATGTGCTGCTTGCACATTCGGGCAAGATTTTCGCAGATGTTTTCGTGATGGACAGGAAGCACATTGCAGAGAAGAAGTTTGCTCAAAAAGTAAGTCGCGAGTACCGCGACCCATTGGCCGACTGCGATGTAGATAACAAGAATACTGTATTTTTCCACTCAAGTCTTGTTATCACTGGCACATTCGACGCTTACCCGGACAGGAACGCACTTGCCGCACGGTTGCAAAAACTTGGTGCGGATATAAACGGCTCAATTTCTGGCAAGACAAATGTCGTAGTGATGGGGCAAGGAGCCGGACCATCAAAGATTAAGAAGATAGAGGACTGGATAGCCAAAGGACACGACATCAAAATAATTCGTGAACGAGAACTCATTGAAATCCTCGAAAACAACTAATCCACAAATCAGCGAGAAAAAAACTCGCTGATTTTTTGTTTATTCAAATTTTAGCGCTACTTTTGTAGTGCTAACATTTTATTGACATATTTAATCGGTGTGAGGTAGTGATACCCACGAACGGGTATTTTTTTATACCCAGAGCACTGCTCGTACACGAATATTATATACAGCCTTCGGCTGCCTCTCCCGAATCGAAAACCTCACTCCAAGTGTGTCAATAGATTGTTAGCAACGGGAGATGGCAGCCGTTCTTTTTTCTGCCTACAATGCTAACAATCTATTGACAATGAAAACAATTTCAATCCCGGCACCATCGGGCAAGGTGCAAGAAAAATCACGCAATTTATTTGCAAAAAGGAAAATTAGTGCTACATTTGCATCGCATTCCATTTTAAGACAGGCGAGCCAGCTCGCCAAAACTGCGGGCATTTTTTATGCTCGTAACAATACGTATAAGGTTTCGACCCCCGTGTGGAGCGTTAATGCGCCCACTGCCTGTCTTAGGTGGAATGCAACGGGAAAGCGAAACCTTTCTTCTTTTTCCCGCAGTGTTATTTTTTTTAATGTTTCATTTTAATTGCATTCCAAAATGAAAACTATCTCAGTTTATGCGCCCGTTGCGAAGAGAAGTAGCAAGGTGCAAGTTCTTAAAGCGGTTGCAAGGTACCGCAAAGTGGTTAATCAAAATTTCAACACCCTGTTCCGGGTGCAAATGGTCGCCTGTGCGATGGCAGCAGTTGGCAGTTTCCTCGAACTCCCACTACTCTACAAACCCGCAATCATCGTCGCTGCCATAGCACTATTCAGTTGGTACATTTCGTTTGTAATCGAT
>JAZRAC010000020.1:0-3180 GCA_045634365.1 Bacteroidaceae bacterium
CTTTGCCGCAATGGCAAACTTCTCTTTCAGGGCTTTCAAGGTGGTAGTCTGTGGAACAGTGTTAGGCATTTCCATGAACGATGTCACACCGCCGGCTGCTGCTGCGCGGCTCTCTGTGGCGATTGTTGCCTTTTGGGTAAGACCCGGTTCGCGGAAGTGCACATGGTCGTCAATCACTCCCGGTATAAGGTAGAGGCCTGTGGCTTCAATAATCTCGTCACACTCTGCACGCGGCAGTTCGTCGCCTCGCAGGATTTCTGTAATCTTGCCATTGTTCACTACAATGGAGCCTTGGAAACGCTCTCCATTGTTTACGATAGTGGGGTTGCTTATAAGTACGCGCATAATTTACTCTTTTATGTCATATTGAGCGGAACGAAATATCTCCATTCGCTTCAAGGGGTTTTTGTTTCGTTTTTTCGGTTGCTTCTTTTTGCGAAGATAGTAAAAAAGGTATGATTAATAAAATTTTTACAAATAATGCAGCAGTTGACACGAAGGGGCTTCACCTGTAAGAACTATAGGGGGCAATGTCTTTTATTTACAGGTAGCTCTCAACCTTTACACTCCTGTCTTGTATTTTGTTTGTAGTCTTACTGTACGTGCTTTTTGGGCGCAAAAAGCACCAAAAACGCCCGGCACAGGACAAAATCAGTCGTAACAGCCTTTTGCTTGCAAGTTGCAAGCAACATTCCTCGGCCGGCTGTTACTTGCCATAAAAGGCTTGTCGTTGATATTTAGGGCTCCGGAGAGCACGATGTATTGCGTTTTGAAGAAATATAACGGCATACATCGTGCACTGGTCCTCGCTTTTTCCTAAATATCAACGGCCTTTTATTGTGATTTTGACAGTGCCGGAGATTTATGGGATTACCTTTTTGCATTGGAAAAACAAACATTTAAAAGAAATCAATCCGTCAATTAAGATTGAAAACTGCTGTGTGTTTAAAAAAGACAAGCACACCATTATTGGGAGTAATCATTTTTTTGAAAGAAATTTAAACAGTTTCTTAAACAGCTTCTAAAAAAATCTATATATTTGCATTAACCTCTGCAGGGCCTGTGCAACGGGCGAGCGGAGGGTATATATTTTTTGAAAGCGTTTATTGGCGCTTTGTTCTTGACGCATAGAAATCTGGTAAATTTCAAACAACTGTCAAAGACAAAGCAACGATAGATGTCTATGGTGTGTATTTATACATAGCACGGTAATCTGTGGGCTTTGCCAAACAGAAAGCCTTTATGTGTGTTGTACATAATAGCGTAGGCTCTGCGTTGCTCGTTCTGACAGTTGATGGGCATACCAGAGCCTCTATGCGTGGAACGGGTGGCAGTACAGTTCCTACGCTTTTTTTATTATGTTATACAATGCCATTAAGGGGCTGGGGCAGCTTGGTCAAACCTGCTATTATGAAAAAACTTTTTCTATTGCCAATATTCGCATTGGCGTTGTGCGTCACCTCTTGTGGTGATGATGATTTCGAACAGAATCAACCGGAGAACCCTTCAGTGTCAGATACTAAGAAACTAGTCTCTATGGAGTATGAGTATACAGCAAGCTCGTCTTATCAGGGTTGGACTAAAATAGAGTTTGAATACGATGCTATGGGTAATGTCGTTTCTTATACACAAGAAGGAGGGGATGATGATCATTATTGGACAGACGTGGTTGATGTTGATTGGAATGAAGATGGCTTCTCTTTGATTTCAGGCGATAATAGATATTGGCAATGCAAAGTGGTTAATGGCAAAATTGTAAGTCAGGAAAATGATAGTTTTAAAGAACTATTCATATATGATAGCTCGGGGTACTTAAAGGCTGTTAAGTGTATACTTAGTGATGGTAGCGAGGAGAGAACTGAATATAGATGGTCCAATGGGATGTTGCTAAAAGATGGAAGAACTGAGTATAAATATTCAGGCAAGACTTGTGCCGGTTACTTCCCGATCTTTTATTCATCGTTTGATTTTTTATTCTGCGCAGCGCCACAGTTGTTGGGCACGGTTTCAAATTGCCTCCCTGATAAGCTGCTGGGAATAGATGGGCAGTGGATTGAACTTGGTTCATATGAATTCTATGACGATGGCTATTTGAAATCTTTTGTAGAGTCTGGTTTTGTGAAGGGGGAAAAAGCGGAACTCAAATATAAATTTAAGTGGCAATAATATATAAAAGCATAAATTATAAAACTATGAAAAATATTAAGTTCCTGTTTCTGGCAATTATGGCATCACTTCTGTTTTCTTGCGGTGATGATGAAGAGGCTGTAAACGATGGCTTGAGAGGATGGTATACCAATCTCAACGCTGTTGCTGAAAAATCGGACTTTGACGAGATTAATGAGGCTATCTATAATGGCGAGTTGTTGTCATCTTATAAATATGGTGGTGAAAGACACGATTATATAGCTTCTCGCAGTCTGTTTATTGATGGCGATGGTCACTATCATGATACCAGTGCATATTTCGGGCGTCTTCGTTTCTCAATTCAATCATTCATCAATGCAATACATATTATCGATAGCAGTACTTTGCTGTTTTATATTGCACACCTATGTGAAGACGGCGCTTCTTCGGCTGATGCGGTGTATAAACTTTATGCCGGTCCGGTGTTTCGGTATATGACATATTACGGTACACCTTCCTATTACACCTATACAAGAGTGGATAATAAGATAATTGTGTCTAACGGAGATATTTATACAGTAGCGAATGGCGGCTTGATTAAAGATGGCGGTTCTTCCAAATGGAGCAAGTATGATCCAAGCAAGGTATATTAAGGTGTGGCTATCATCTGTCCTGGTTTTATATACGAAGCGAGATTGCCGTCAGGCAATCTCGCTTTCTATCTTGGCGGCAATCTCCGCGAATTCTTCAGGTGTCAACTTTAACTTGGGGTTGGTGAAGAGCATGTCCTTTTCGCTCTGCATTGGCACCAAATGTATGTGGGCGTGGGGTACTTCAAGCCCCAGCACGGCTTGGCCCACCTTAATGCACGGGAAGGCTCGCTTTATGCCTTCGGCCACTCTCTTTGCAAACACCTGCATTGCTGCAATCTCCTCGTCGGTGAGGTCGAAGAAGTAGTCTACCTCGCGCTTGGGAATTACAAGGGTGTGTCCTTTAGCGAGCGGGTTGATGTCAAGGAATGCAAAAAACTGCTCATTCTCTGCCACCTTGTAA
>JAZRAC010000021.1:0-7390 GCA_045634365.1 Bacteroidaceae bacterium
CAGTTTGACTGGAATCCCCACAAGAAATTCAACCTTATTGCTGGACTTCGTTTCGACTATTTCTCAGAGACTAAACTATCGCACTTATCACCCAAGTTGGGTTTGATGTACAAAATGGGCAACTGCTCTTTGAGAGGTTCGTATGCTGGAGGTTTCCGTGCTCCTACACTCAAAGAGATGTATATGAATTTCTATATGGGAAATATCTTTATGATATATGGTAATCCCAATTTGAAACCAGAATCGA
Source organism: Bacteroidaceae bacterium (assembly GCA_045634365.1). Lineage (GTDB taxonomy): Bacteria > Bacteroidota > Bacteroidia > Bacteroidales > Bacteroidaceae > HGM04593. The sequence goes on from JAZRAC010000021.1 coordinate 248, forward strand.
GTCATAATTTCTCGCTTTCCGCAGAGTATATAAAGGGACAGCACAACCTAACCGTAACTGGATTTTATAATATTGTTGATGATAGAATTACCACAGCGTGGAATCAGGCATTGGGCGGACAGGTGTATACCAATATGTCTCGTCTGCAAGTGGCTGGTATTGATGCAAACGCTTCGGGAAGGTATAGCTGCGGTATTTCGTGGAGATTGTCTTATGCCTACACCTATGAGCATATAAAGAGAGGTGAACCGATGCTTTCATCGACACGCCCCCATACGGCTACTGCCCGTATTGCATATGACAAGGATTGGGATATTTATGGTTTGAGCGTGGCTTTAACAGGTCGCTACTTGTCAAAATTAACCACTGATGTCTATACAGAGATGACTTCATACGAAGAGACAGAAAAGCAGACCTATCCTGGCTATACGATTTGGAAATTGAGTCTGGCACAGCGAGTATGGTGTGGTGTCAATATCACATTGGCGGTGGATAACCTGTTTAACTATCGCCCCGACTACTATTATAGCAATTCACCCAGCACAACGGGTACGACCTGCTCTATTGGTGTTTCGCTTGATATAGAACAGATGTTTAAGAAAAAGTAAAATAGCAATCATATGAAACGAAAGGTTAAAATCTGGGCAGGGATAGCACTGCTCGCAATCGTGTTAGGAGTTGTGGTGTGGAACATTTTATTTTCCACCACACATATTGCATTTGTAAATCATCAGGTCATAACACTTGGGCAGATTGCCAAGTCCAATGACAATGACCGCATAAAACTCTCTATTCTCGATGTGGAGGAGTTGGATGAAATCGGCAAATATGATGCTGTACTTATCAATGGAATGGGGCTTCGTATTACTGCCCAGCAGAGAACCATGATACAGGATGCTGCCGATAACGGAGTGTGCGTTATTACAACAATGGCAACCAATCCTGCCAATGAGATAATCTCGGCAGATTCGACAACGGTTGCCACTATCAAAGGGTATTTGAATGGTGGAGGTCGTCGCAACTATCGAAATATGCTGACCTATATTCGTCGCAATATAGATGGTAAAGCAATAGATACAGAAGAGCCGGATGCTCCAGTCAAGCGTGAGCAAAAACAATTCTACCACATAGATCCAACTGTTCCCGAAGATGAGGAGATTGACTTTGGCAGTGTAACGGAATATGAAATATTCTTGAAGAGTCACAATTTATTAAAAGCGAATGCACCTCGTATCATCATCACAGGACAGATGGGCGAACCGGAAGAGTTGATAGCTGCATTAGAAAAAAGTGGCAATGTGGTCTATCCTGTTCGCAATATGCAGACTTTAATACAAAGCCATCAAGCGGATTCTATCCGTCCTGCGGCTGTCATCAATATGGCTCATGGTAGAATGGGTGATTATATAGTAAATTACCTGACTCGTCAAAACATTCCTCTGTTTGCCCCACTTAACATTAACCGCTTGGTTGATGAATGGGAAGCCGACAAGATGGGAATGAACGGAGGTTTTATGTCGCAAAGCATTGTTATGCCTGAGATTGACGGAGCGATTCGCCCATACGCGTTATTCGGACATCGTCTTGATGAAGACGGCTTACAGCAAGCATTCGCAATTCCCGAACGCTTGGAGACATTTGTTCAGACTGTAAACAATCATATTGCGTTGCAGAGCAAGCCAAACAGCGAAAAGCGAGTTGCCATCTATTATTACAAAGGTCCCGGACAAAATGCTTTGACCGCAGCAGGAATGGAGGTTGCTCCATCGCTCTTCAACCTATTGGTTAGAATGAAGAATGAGGGCTATCGCGTAGAAAACCTCCCTGCATCAGCCGACGAATTAAACAGACTAATTCAGCGTCAAGGTGCGGTATTCAATGCCTATGCAGGTGGAGCAAAAGCCGATTTTTTGAAAAATGGCAATCCCGAACTTATATCGGCAGAGGAATATAACAAGTGGACGACAAAGGCTGTTCGTCCGGCGATGATGGCAGATGTGGTTGCTCTTGACGGAGAGTTTCCGGGCTCGTATATATCTACAGAAAAAGGAGAATTGGCTCTGCCTCGTGTTGATTTGGGCAATGTGGTTTTGCTACCACAATTGGCAGCAGGTGCAGGAGATGATGATTTTGCTATTGTACATGGTACTGACGCAGCTCCTCCTCACGCTTATATAGCCTCTTATCTTTGGGCGCAATATGATTTTGAAGCAGATGTGATGATTCACTTCGGTACACACGGAAGTTTGGAGTTTACTCCAAAAAAACAGGTTGCTCTCAGCAATAATGATTGGGCTGATGTATTGGTTGGAGCAATGCCACATCTCTATATCTATTCGATTGGAGATGTCGGTGAGGGTGTAATTGCCAAACGCCGTTCGTATGCAACGCTTCAATCTCACCTTACCCCTCCGTTTATGGAGAGTAATGTGAGAGGTATATATAAAGACCTTTGTACTGCCATTCAGCAATATAATGACTTGCTTTATGCTGATGGCAACCCCAATACAGATAATGCTGCATTGAAGGTAAAACGCCTTACCGTAGAATTAGGCATTCATAGAGAGTTGCGTTTGGATTCGCTTTTGAATATACCATATACCGAGCAGGAGATTGCCCGCATCGAGACCTTTGCCGAGGAGCTTGCCAACGAAAAGGTTACAGGTGAACTCTATACTATGGGCGAGCCTTATTCGGCGGAGCGCATACGCAGCAGTGTATATGCTATGTCCACCGAACCTATTGCCTATTCTATGTTGGCCTTGGATAAATTAAGAGGTAAGGCTACAGCGGATTTGGAGAAGCACAAATCACTCTTTACCCGCAATTATTTGAACCCTGCCCGTGAATTGGTTACAAGATTGCTGGGAGGCTCTATGCAGACCACTGATGCCGTAATATGCTCGACCGCAGGTATAACAATGGACGAATTGAGTAAAGCCCGAGAGGTTGAGCGTTCTCTCAACGCCCCGCAGGATATGATGGCGAGAATGAAAGCTATGCAAGCATCAACAAGCTCTAAAAAGCACTCTACCGGAATGGGGAATTCAAAAATTGGTGGAATGTCACATCCTGCAATGGCATCAATGTCAGGTGCTGCAAAAGAGTATAATAAGGAGGAAAAGGAACTCGCTCGTGTCATTATGGAGTTGGAACGTACAATTCGCAATGTTGGTAATTATAAAGCTGCGTTAGAGAATTGTCCCGAGACAGAATTTGCTTCACTCCTGAATGCCATGGACGGTGGTTATACAGTTCCATCGCCGGGTGGTGATCCGATTGCCAATCCGAACACCATTCCTACGGGACGCAACCTTTATGCTGTAAATGCAGAGGCGACACCGAGTGAAGTTGCTTGGGAGCGTGGTAAGGAGTTGGCTGAGAACACCATCAATATATATCGTGAGCGACACAATGATTCTATACCTCGTAAAGTAAGTTACACGCTTTGGAGTGGAGAATTTGTTGAAACCGAAGGTGCTACTATTGCTCAAATTCTCTATATGTTAGGTGTGGAGCCTATTCGTGATGCGTTCGGAAGAGTAACGGATATTCGTCTTATACCATCCGAGCAACTTGGTCGTCCTCGTATCGATGCGGTCGTGCAGACCAGCGGACAGTTAAGAGATATTGCCGCTTCTCGCCTGTTCCTCATTTCTCGTGCCGTAGAGATGGCTGCCGCAGCAAAAGATGATAAATATGAAAACTTTGTAGCACAGAGTGTGGTTGATGCTGAGCGAACACTCATTGAGCGTGGTCTCTCGCCTAAGGATGCTCGTGAAGTTTCTACATATCGTGTCTTTGGCGGAGTAAACGGCAACTATGGAACAGGCATTACCGATATGGTACAGAGTGGCGACCGTTGGGAGAATAGTTCAGAAATAGCCGACATTTATCTGCAAAATATGGGAGCCTTCTATGGCAGCGAAAAGGCTTGGGAGCAGGTACAGCAATTCGCTTTGGAAGCAGCTCTTACTAATACAGATGCCGTTATTCAACCACGACAGAGCAACACTTGGGGAGCATTGAGTCTTGACCACGTGTATGAATTTATGGGCGGAATGAATCTCGCCGTTCGCAATGTTACAGGCAAAGAGCCCGATGCCTATATGAGTGACTATCGCAATCGAAACAATATGCGTATGCAGGAGTTGAAGGAGGCAATCGGTGTAGAGAGCCGAACAACCATCTTCAACCCTACATATATCAAAGAGAAAATGAAAGGCGAAGCAACAGCCGCAGCCGGATTTGCCGAAATTGTACAAAACACCTATGGCTGGAATGTGATGAAACCTGAGGCAGTTGACGATGAGTTGTGGGATGAGATCTATAATGTATACGTCCAGGATAAATTCGATTTGGGCGTAAGAAACTACTTTGAACAACAGAACCCAGCTGCTTTGCAAGAAATGACTGCCGTAATGATGGAAACAGCCCGTAAAGGTATGTGGAAAGCTTCCGCAGAGCAATTGGCAACAATTGCAGAGCTGCATACAGAACTGGTTGAAGAGTATAAGCCTTCGTGTTCGGGTGCTGTATGCAACAATAGCAAATTGCGTGAGTTTATCGCATCCAAGACAACACCTGATATGGCTCGTCAGTATCAACAGAGCATTCAAGACATTCGTGAGGCTTCGCTCTCGAATGACAAGAGTATGGTTCTAAAACGTGAGGAGTTGAACGAAGCGGATAAGGTTACTACAATCATTAGCAATACCGTTGTCGCAGTGTTGGCTATTGTTGCAATCGTAATATTGATTGCAGTTGTACGTCGTCGTCGTAAAAAGATGGAGGAATAATGGAAACGGTTGTTCTCATAATGATGATATTGGTTTGCTTCAATTATGTGTTGAAGCAAACCAATAGAAAGCTTTATTCTGTGGTGTTTTCTGCTGCTGTATGTGCATTGTTTGTCGGCTTGATGTGGCCGTATGCTATCGAGCAATCCAAATCGCAAATATCCGATTGGCTTGCAGATTCGACACTGATGCTTGATATTGCCGTTATTCTTACATTAGAGGTGGCAATACAGATGTCATTCTGTATTCTTTCGGCACACATGCAGACTTCGGGCAAAGTCAAACAGATAACAATATGGGTATATCGCATATTGAGATGGTTTCCAGGAGTACTTATTTTCCCTGTGCTATTCAGTTTGTTGGTTTCGGCAATATTCGCATTGCCGGGTGTGTCATTCTCGCTTGTTGCGTGGGTATTAGCCGCGATTGTATTTTTTGTAATACCTCTTGGTAGTTGGATTATTAGATGGCTATTGCCCGAAAAGGAAATCCGTCTTGAACTATTTTTTCTTGCCAATGCCTTGATTGCAATTTTGGGAGTAATTGCTACGGTGAATGGTCAGACGGCTGTTGCCGGTATAAGTGAGGTAGATTGGAGTGCGTTGGGAGGCATAGTCGTACTACTCATATTAGGACTTGCCGCTGGGGCTATTGTATACAGAATAAAATTAAAACGAATAATTAAAAACAGATAACATTATGAATTACATTTCAGACATCCTCTACTGGATTTCGACAGGCTTGCTTGTTCCTGTCATCGTATTATTGATTTTCTTCTTTGGGCGAGCTTTGTTGCTTATAGGAAATTTCTTTGGCCAATATTTGGCTATTCGCCGTACCGAATCGCTTATAGCAAAAGAACTTGACGGACTGAATAAAGAGAATGTATCTACACTCTCGGAGCGTTTGCCAAAGAAGAATCCCTCTTTGGTTGTAACCTATATGAATCGTTTGCTTGTGGCCGATAGTGTGGCTATGCGTCAGCGTTTACTTTCTGATTTTGAAATAGCGGCAGATAAAGATCTTTCCACCTCAAAAACGCTAAGCAAGATGGGGCCGATGCTCGGACTTATGGGTACACTTATTCCGATGGGGCCTGCATTGGTAGGACTTTCGACCGGTGATATTGCATCGATGGCTTATAACATGCAGGTAGCATTTGCGACAACAGTTGTAGGTCTATTCGCTGCTGCTATCGGCTTTATTACCCAGCAGGTAAAACAGCGTTGGTTTTTACAGGATATGACAAATCTTGAATTTGTAGCCGAGTTGTTGAATGAAAAACAGAGTAAATAATGAGAAGAAGACTGCTGAATAAAGATGAGGACAACGACCCGATGAGCGTTGTCAGTAACCTTTTCGATGTGGCAATGGTTTTTGCTGTTGCTTTAATGGTTGCTCTAGTAAGCCGATATAATATGACCGAAATGTTCAGTCAGGCAGATTTTACGATGGTTAAGAACCCGGGTAAAGAGAATATGGAAATTATTACAAAGGAGGGCGAGAAAATCAATCGTTACACACCTTCCGAAGACCAAGATTCAAAAAGTGGGAAACGAGGAAAAAAAGTCGGCATTGCCTATGAGTTGGAGAATGGCGAAATAATCTATGTACCTGAATAGGTACTATCTCACAAACGAGTAATAGTAGTAAAGATTTAGCTGCTATTGTTTGTTTTGGCTATTTATTATTAGGTGTTTATAGTTTATTTATAGCAAAATAATTTCAAAAAACGCGACCCGCCAGCAGTTCTTACGGGATGCTGACGGGTTCTGTTATTTCGGTTTTGAGTTTTTCAAGGGATATTCAGTTCGTACATGCTTCCGCTGGCCAAGTACATTGATAATATTCATAATGTAATTCATCCGGGGGATATTGCGTGAAGAGTCACGGTTCCCCCAAATACTTGACAATAATTTCGACTTCCTGCTTCAGGAAGCTGTGACGGTATTTGTTGTATCCCACGGATTCCAACTCATCTACCAGGGGCTTGCATCGTCTGATCCACCGATAGAGGTTCTGGATGGCGGTGGATTCCTGCGAATGGGGGTGGTAAAGCTGTGCCAACTCGGTTTTGGTGTATGACTTGATTCTGAATGTTTCCACTTTTCCTTGATTGATTTTGTCTGTTTAACTTCTACAAATATACGGATTTTTCGCCACATAATCCATTAAATATCAGGCTAAAACTCGACAATACTCGACAATTCAAAACCTCTCTCGACCAATGCCGACAATAGTCGACAATCGCGCTTTTCTTGCATCATATCTTTGCATTGTTATCCGGAAGACAAATAGTATAAACCTTTAAAAATTAAAAGATTATGGCAAGAAATGTAACTTA
>JAZRAC010000022.1:0-7033 GCA_045634365.1 Bacteroidaceae bacterium
CCAGCAACGAATATGTTGGTGGCTCTTGGGAGAATATGTGGGGAAATATGTAAATAGAGTACCCGTCGGCCGGCAACGGCAGTGAATATTAACCATCCTCGGCAGTGTGAGTACACACTGCCGAGGATGGTTTTTGGGCAGGCACATCGGTCTGCCCCTACATTGCGGGTATTTTTGTAGGGGCGCACCGGCGTGTGCGCCCTTTTTTTTATCCTTGTTTTCTTGGGCAGACACATTGGTCTGCCCCTACGTTTGCGTTTGTTTGTTTTTGTAGGGGCGCACCGGTGTGTGCGCCCTTTGTTTTTTATCCTTGTTTTCTTTTGGGCAGACACATTGGTCTGCCCCTACGTTTGCTGGTGTCTGTTGTTGTTTTTGTAGGGGCGCACCGGCGTGTGCGCCCGATGTTCGTTGCGGGTCTTTCCTTTCTGGCGCACAGGTGTAAGCGATTAGTATCCATCAAATTATTTTTACAAAATATTAAAAAAAATATGTGTAAAATTCGTTGCTGTTTGCATAAAAAACGTTACCTTTGCATTTTGCATAGAGTGTATAGCCATCATTGGCTACATACGAAACGTGCGAAACTGTTTTTTTGAAAAAAATAAAATAATATAAAACCTTTAAAAACAAATGAGAACAAAACATTTCTATTTGTGTTTGCTGCTGCTGGTGTTGGGCACGGCAAATGTGTGGGCCGATAAATACTATGAGGCCAAATACTACCGCGGTGGTAACACACGCTACACAACCCTCGACGAGATGATCTCATCGGGAGCAAAGTTTATGATTTACAATAGTGCAATCCTGGGTTCCGGTACCGATTATCAGGATTACACAGGCTTCATCTACAACGACGGTGCCAATGTGGTCCTCGATAAGTCGAAGGAACGCGACCGCTATGTGTATAACGAGAAGTATGTGTTTACAATGGAGGGAATCGATACCGACGCCGATGGTAATTACGACCAATATGCCATAAAATCGGTGCTCAACGGTACATACGTCGATATTTATGGTAATATGAATGCCACAGCACAGCCATTGTACATAAAGGACTGGTACACGGTGAACGATACACAATGGAACCTCGCCGGCGTGAATGTCGAGAGTTACCAATATGAATTTGTTACTTATGCAAACTCGCGCAGCACCAGCCAAAAACCTGCCAATTGCAATGTGTTCCTTGTTTCGAACAACAGCGACGACAGCAAAGAGACAGCCGACAGATATTGGAGTGCTAGCCAGACGGATTTCTTCGATTGGGAATCGGGCCAGCCTTTTGCATTCGTGATTATCAACGAGATAACCGATGCCTCCTATATACAAGACCTTCACATATTCAGCCGTTGCGACATTTTCTCGGCACAGGTAATATGGGGTTGTGTACAGACAGCCGGTAACATCACCGTCAGCCCCGACGGAACAGACGATGCCGCAGCCAACACCTCATTGTTAATCGACGGTGATGCAACCACAACCGTGAACACTGTGGCAGGCAACGGCAACCACTATTTCCAATTCGACCTTGGCGAAGCAGTCAGCAGCATATACCTGTATATGGAGCGTGGCGGTGACTATACCCCCACAAGCATAAACATACAGGCAAGCACCACCGGTGCCGATGGCAGTTGGTACGATATCTCCACCGGCGTTGCCACCTCGCTCGCCACCAAACACTCGTTTACAACAAATGTGCCCCTTAATGGTGACTATCAATACATTCGTGTGGTAAACGCCACAGCCGATGCACAGATGTCGCTCGCCGAGATTTACATCCTCCCCGACGATCCCAACAATGCCGCCGACAAAGTAGACCAGTCTATCAACTACTTCAATGAGTTGCAAACTGCTTCTTCCACAGTTTATGGCAAGGACACTCCGCAAGGCTATGAACTGTTGATAAATAACTATAACACCCTGTACGCCGAGACTAAAACCCTTTCGGGTGTGCCCCTCCCCGGTAACAAATACCGCATCTATGCCGATGCCTACAATGGCACCAACTTCGTGAACAAGGAGATAGTCTTGGAGAATGGCGCCGTTGGCATAAAATCGCAAGGTGCCTATGTCGATGCTGCCACCGATGCTCGCAAGGCCTATGAGTGGTACTGCGAGAAGACCGCCGACGGCTACCTTGTGTTCAAGAACGTTAACGACCCCACAAAGTACCTTGCCAATAACGGCACCGTTACCGACACTCCCTACAAGTGGACAATCAGCACCGTGGAAACAATCCGTTTCGGTGTGCCCTTGAAGGATGGCTCGGGCAACTACCTTGCCATTACCAACGCCGGTGCTTGGCAGGGCGATGTTACCGCTGCACAGGACCAGACAAAAGAATATACCTACACATATACCGAAACAACCGTAAACGACAATGGAACTGCCGACGATGAGAGCGATGATTATGAAGAGGAAATTGAGAAGACAACAACAGTGGCAGCAGGTGTTTGTACCGACTTTGTCTTCATCCCCGTCGATATAACCGCCGAAGAGAAGAAAGTAACCTTCACAGCCAACGACCTTGTGTGTCGCAACACCACCTTCACATTCGACGCCGTGGAATACAGCCTTCCCTTCTCGTATATGTTCACAAGCGGGGATGAGCTCAATAAGGTTAAGCTCACATTGAAATGCCCCACATTGCACCGATACAAGGAAACATACGTTAACGGCAGTGAAGAAGCTGATGATTCAGGTAAAGCCGTATTTGACGGTGCTGCCGGCGTTGTTACATTCAACTACGCAGCAATGGCCAACGGCGATGTACTCGACATAAAGTTCACCATTGAAGAGCCCTTTACGAAGAGCACAGGTAGCATGCTCTACCTTATAAGAAACTTGCGCCCTCAAACCACTGAGATGCAGGCACCGGGAATGCGCAAAGCCGACAGCAGCATCGATGTTGAAGGCGATACCCCCATCGCCACGGTTGGTGCAAATATGTATTATGCAAAGTTCACCCAAAAAGATACCCCCATTAAACTTATCGAGGGAACCTCAACGGTCGATTACTCTATTCTCGATGCATACTCGCTCTTCTACTTCGAGGAGGTTGACGCATCCACCGACGAAGCGTACAGCGTAAACATCCACAGTGTAATATCACCTATGGAGTGTATCTCTCCCACACTGTGGGGCACCGCAGGTGAAACATGGAATGTTCAGCCCAATGTGGCGAGCGGCAAGCCCGGCTACACAATAGGCCTCGAAAAGCTATATGCCAATGCCAATTGGGCACAGTACAATGCTTGGCTCAGCAATCACGACGACGGCAACAAGGTAGTTTCGGGCACTGTAAACGACACCGGCGCTCTTTGGGAGTTCCTCTATGTTGAGCCGGCTGATGCTTCCGACTTGCTTAAAAAATATATAATAGGTGAGGATGGAACAACCGGTATTGCCGGCACTGTAAAGACCACTATTGCAAAACTCCTCGCCGAAGGACAAACCAACAACGAGAAGGCCGGAAAATACACAGCCCTTATCGACCAACTTATTACAAAAACAACAACAGCCTTTAACGCCCAAAATGTTGAAACATTGGTAACCCTCTCGCAAGAGGTGCATATGCTTGAACACGAAATAGAATACGCTCTTCTGCCACTGCCCGAGGTTACCGACCGCAACAAGATTGGCGTGGACGGCAAATTCGACCATCCCCATTGGTACTACATCTACAACACAAAGAGTAAAACTTACCCCCAAGAGCAGAATGAGTACTACGCCAAATTCAACGGAGTGGATAACCTCATGGCCCTCGACCAGATAACCGATGCAAACGGCGACAGCAAAATAAATGTTGAAGACCTTGGATTGGAGCATATGTTCTACTTCGAGGGAACAGAATTTGCCCCGGGAATAGACGAGGAATATGACACAAAAGAAAATGCCCTCACATTCGACGACTATTTGCAGGTGGATATCCACAACTTTGCGGCACCCGGCAAAACCGTCCGCTCGTCCAACGAGGAGGTATACTCGGCAACAAACGTTGATCCTGCTTCCATCGTCTTAAGTGGTAAACAGACGATTGCAAGCCTCTCCGACAACAACGCTCTTGGTAGTGACGAAAGTTGGAGAATTACGGTAGAGTATGAACTATCCGACCGCAGTTTCAATGCATTCGGTTCTTGTCTCTTGGCAGGAAAGGACCCCACAACCGATAATTATGATAAAAACTTCCAAGTATATTTGAAGGATGCAAAATACATTGTTGTTAAAGGTAACGGCACAGGTGCCTACGACACATATAAGTTAGAGCACACAAAGGATAAGTACTCCAAGCTTAAAGTTGTTGTAAGCTACAATGGTTCACTGTTGTCCGTTGATGTATATAACGAGGACGGCGACCGTGGCGACGGGCCTATTGTACTTAGCGGTAAAGTATCAGGCATTAAACAGATTATGTGTGCATTGCCCACTGACGGCGAAACTAAAATCGCCAGCGTATGTTGCGAGCGTTTGAAGGAGATGAACTGGATAGACCAAGACCTCGACGGTGAAGTTGCCGGTCAGGATGACACTTGGTACATCCTTCCCTCGTCCAATACCAAATACCCCGGCTACTCCATTGTTGCACAAGATGCCATCGACAGCAACTTCGGCTGGACAAACGTAACAGCATCCAACGAAAAGATTTACAGCGATGCAGGTAACGCCGACAACAGCAGCTGGCAGTTCGTGCAGATTCAGGAGTTTGACGAGCACGTCGACCAATTGCTCGAAAAGTACAGTGCTTCAGATTGTGTAATATACAACGAGAAACTGGCTGCACTGTTCAGGCTTTTAAGCAAGAATGCTTCATATATAAAGAAGGTAACATACGACAACCCCATTGTGATTGACGGTGTCGAAAAGACCGACGAGGACTTCTTTAACGAGATATATGAGGCTATAAAGACCTACAACGGCCCGATGCCCGACGAGTTGAAGAAACCGAAACCCGGCAAGTTCTACACCATTCGCCCTGCATACGGCAATAGCGATGTTCGCGTTGCTGTGAACGATTGGAACAGCTTGGTTCAAAGAGAAGGCCTCATTGAGGTTGTTGATGAGAAGAAACACTACGACAGCCACAGTGTATGGTTCTTTGATGGTACTGCCGACGGCGACTACCTCTTGCGCAACGACAACCTCACTCTCAACAGCTTGCACACACAGAGCAACACAAAAGAGTTTGCAGGCGACAAGGCTACACTCGACGACGATGCCACAGCCGAGAAGATTGTGCTCTCTCCCGTGGGCGGTTGCATTGTGCGCCTGAACGATGGCACAAATAACTTGCGCCACAATGCAATGGGCGACACTATATTGGTGGGTAACAACGGCACAATGAGCTATGGTTACATAAGCACCACATTCGAGCGCACAGGCACCGATGCTGCAAGCGTTACATCTATTGCAAACAACGAGTTTAACGAGGTTGTGGTGAGCGATGATGAGACAAACACTCCGTTCAGTGTCTCTATTGAATCGAACAAAGATTTTAGAGCAACAGCCGACAAAATAACAAGTGAGATTCTTTGCCCCAATGTGAATGGTAATGCTCTTGCAACAGATGGTTCCAATAGTATTGTGTTCACACTCACATACACCAACCTTCCTTCTTCGTTCACATCGTTCAACAGCATAGGCCTCGATATTCACGCGTTGAATGGTAGCAATGCTTATCAGCTGAATAATGATAATAAATCGAGAAAATTCAATGTAGCAGTGGAGGTGGGTCCCTCGGTGGGCGAGCTTGTAGATTTTGGCTCGTTGAACGAAATTGATATTGCGGCAGGCATTGGTCAATCGCAGGTTAGTGTTCACAAAGTGTGGACTCTCACAAACGATGCTCCTGCAACTATAACCGGCAACACTCTTGTGGTGCGTCTCACCGTGACAAGTAACAGCACTCTTTGCGCCGATTGCTTCTTCGGTCTTTCCAATGTAATCCTCTCGGCCGAGGGTGATACTTGGTACATCGAAGAGATGCCCGATGCCGACAAGGTGAACATCTTCCACGAGACAAAGACCAATTCCAATATTGGACTCGGTTCTTTGATGTTGGGTTACACTGCAAAAATACCCACCGGTATAAGTGCATTCTATCCAGCAACAAACCAGGACTTGACCGACCGTCATATAACATTCAGGTCTTATGGTGAGCCTTCCGACCCCGTTCGTTTGTTGCCTGCTTGCACCCCCGCAATATTGAAGATTGCCGACGATGCCGACAAGAGTGCAACTTACAGGTTCTACTATGATGCCAACGAGGTTGATGATGCTGCCGACAAAGCTACCGAGGACGAGAAGATTATTATCGAAGGTTCGCTCTACAAGAAGTATGTTCACGTAGCCAATACTTATGGAAACAGATTTGGTGATGGTTACAGCAGTAATGTATATATGTACCTGAGCAGTTCCACAACTCCTAAACTTACTTGGGTTTGGTACAACTACACAGCTGAAGGTGTGAATACAGGAAACAATAATACAGGTGGACACGTCAATGTGAATGCCAACAGAGCATACATTGTTATGGGCAAGGCGGTAGCAAATAATATAGGTTCGTTCTCTATGCGTTTCGATGGAGGCTGGACAACCGATATTGAAGATATTGAGGATGATTATAGCCAAGAGGAGGCAAATGACGGTGCCGAAGGTATCTTCGACCTGCAAGGCCGTCGCTTGAACGAGATTACCGAGCCCGGTATTTACATTGTTAACGGTGAGAAAGTTTTGGTGAAGTAAATTTGTTAAATGTTACAGATTATGAAAAAGAAAATATATAATACCCCCGAAGCTACGGTTGTAGAGTTGCGTTTTCATGCCATTATGGAGGATTTTAGCGGTGAATTTGAAGATGGTCAGGGCGGAGGCCAGGGTGGTGACTCCGGTGAAAATACCAGCAACGAATATGTTGGTGGCTCTTGGGAGAATATGTGGGGAAATATGTAAATAGAGTACCCGTCGGCCGGCAACGGCAGTGAATATTAACCATCCTCGGCAGTGTGAGTACACACTGCCGAGGATGGTTTTTGGGCAG
>JAZRAC010000023.1:0-2308 GCA_045634365.1 Bacteroidaceae bacterium
TTTTCACCACTTTTTCGCAGCGATAGATTTTTGCGCAGCACAGGCAACACAATGCGCTAATTACAAGCACTTTACAAATTTAAAACGATAGATTTTACACAGCTAAAAATTTGCGATGGGGTGAAATTGGTGGTAATTTTGTACCGCAAAACAAAAAACAATTCATTAAATTTTATTTAAACAAAATTTTATCTATGGTAAAAAATTATTTATTAAAGACAACAGGATTATTACTTATCACACTATTCGTTACAATTGCGTGTACAAATGACGAAACTAATGATTTCATCGAGAATTATTCTGCAATACAAGAAATTAAAGAGACAAATGTAAGAACCCGCAGTATTTCATATCAAACTTGGGAAGAAGTTGATAGCAGATTGGCAGAAATAAATGCAAAATATAATACAAATTGGTGTGCTCCTAAAACACTTTCGCCCGATTGTTTCACAGAAGAGTTTTTCATTAATTTAGAAAATCACATTCGTAAAGAATTAGGCCTACCAACCATTCAAGCAACAACCCTTATTGATGACTCTACTATCAATGAAGTTGCAGTAGCATCAACAGGAGAACAAGAAGGAGAACAAATAGTTTTAGAAGAAAAAGATTTTACAGGTGATGGTTGTATTACTGTTGATTTAACAAGACAGAATATCCTAAGTACAGGAACGCCATTCTTAAATTATAAATTTAACATATCATATGTATTCTTTAATGGGAAAAGCGGTGAGTGGTTAAAAGAAAGCTCCGATTTCCCAGAGAAAGAGATTGAAACTTTTGTTGATGAAACCAGATATGAAAAATCAAACACTATTTATTCAGAAGATAATAACTTCACAGACTCTATGATCGAAGAATATGTAAATGATTATAAAGTAAAATATAAAGAAAATTCTTTAAAACTTTGCGGTAATATTGAAGGACGTAACAATCTTGGAGAAGATTCGAACCCGACAGTGGATGATTTTAATTTCTCTTACACCTTTGATATTATAATTGGAACATCCACCATACAAGTTTATGCAATACATCCTTCTAATAGTTTTAACATTTACGTTACCACACCTTGGTAATAATAGTAAAACTATTAAACCTTGAACATAAACATTATTCCCTCTATGGTAAGCCATAGAGGGGTTTATAGTTTGTTTAAAAGTCTTATATTATGAAAGTATTATTTATACTCTGTATATTATTTCTATTTCCGGAAACAAATGCAATAGGAAATAATACGCTATCAAGTAAAAACAATTGCGTTCAGGACTCGCTCACGCATCAAAATCCAAAGAACAGATACAAGCACATATTCGGGAGTGACAGAGACGGCAAAGTGCTTAAAGAACAGAATGTAAGAGATATAACATTTCTCGAAGACTTTATTGCCATACATAAAATAATACAGGAACAACACCCAAAAACCCAATTTGAAATACACCTGCTTCAAAATTCCTTTCCGTTTATTTGCCCTACATACAACAACCCTTACGACACAATAGTCGTTAAGAACAATTACTATAAAAAATTGACGCAACGATGGAGCGAGAAAAAATACAATAACCCCGAAGAGGCAGAACGCTCTTACAGGCAACAGTTGGAAGAGAGCACGCCGACCATTACAAAAATGCGCCGAGGCGACTATTGGGAAATTATTTTCGCTCACTACGATGCCTATCTGCCACAAAACATCAGCGAGGACCACAAAAGGGCTATATATGAACTGAACGACTCGCTTGCACTATCATTGGACGACACCATTTATGTGTGGAAAGAGTATATCACAAACACAGCCAAGCATATAAAAAGCAGAATACAAAGTGGAGATTCCATTTTGAGGCTGCAAGTAAAAGCCGATTTCCTATATTTGCGAAGCAACGGCACCAACCTTCCTTGGCAAGAACAGTTGCAGCTTGCACAAAAAACAGGTGAAAAAAGCAATGCCCCCATCAAACTTAAAGGGTACAAAGAAACGGGAACAGTAAAAAGCGAGAAGCACAAGAAGAAGGTGATAAAAGAGCTTTTCTCCCCGCACGGTTGCATTGCACTGAAAAACGGCCCACAGGCTACACAATACGGGATATACAACATTGGATTTATTGGCGGTCTGCTGCCCGAAAGAGAAAATATCGAGACACATTTAGAGAAACTGAAAGAGAAACTCGGCGAGATTATCGAGCCGGGTATGAAGATGGTGGAGCTCGAATGGGAATATAAAAATCACACATACTACACCACTGCCTTTGTGTCGCAAAAGAGCAACAGCATTGTGTACGACAATGTGGGCTGCATTGCAACAGGAGAGATAATA
>JAZRAC010000024.1:0-24349 GCA_045634365.1 Bacteroidaceae bacterium
CTCGTTGAACACCTTTGTGATGTTAGTGATGGAAGCAGCCATATTGGTCTGGTCGATATCCTTAGGATGAACGAGAGTAGACCACTTTCTCTCATTTACGAGAGTCTTGGTTTCCCAAGCGTTGTTGTAGTTTCTCTGTGCGGTACCGATAGAGTCACGGTCTGCATTGGTTCTACCGGTGGTGCTGATAGAGGGGATTTCAATGGTCTTGGAGTTAATCCAGTTGAAACGACCATTGTTGGGAGTAGCGTAGAGCTTACCGAAATACAGAGCATAAGGATATGCCTGCTCGAGGGCTCTCTGGTACTCAGTTGCATAGTTAAGAGCTTTTGCAAAATCTGCCATAGTTTTAATCTCCTATAAAATTATTTTTACTGTTTGGGTCTTACTCCAACAAAGTTGAAGTTAAACGGATTGGATGTACCCGCAGGCTCACCTGTGGGTGATGTGGTGCTAACAAAGTGAGGTTTGTCAGCAGGGGGAGGAGTAGGGTCTGTGGTTTCTACTACAAACGCATCTGCGTTGTCCTTGGCGTATGCAGTTACGAAATCAGTTCCACCTACAATAACATCGTTTTCAATGGAGAGGTTCTTCGCCAACATTGAATTGATGAAATCACGCTTTGCCGCCTGGCTTGTAAACTTCTGCTGGTTTGCGAAATCTCTTACTGCGTACTTGTATGCCTGATCCTTCAACTGCTTTTCATAAGCCTTTGTGTCCTTGTCATACTTGTTCTGCAGGTTAGCAAAATCAGTAGTCAGCGTAGAGAGCTTGGTAGCATCTGTGCCAGCATCCTCAAGTTGCTTACGCAGATTTGCGAGGTCGGTGTCTCTGGTTTTGATGGTGTCATCAAGAGTGGTAATTCTTGTGTCTCTTGCAGACAGGTCATCATCGTACTTCTGCTTGTCTACATACTTGCCTTCGGAAAGGTCAACAAACTTTGAGTTGCTTGCCTTTGCCGCAGCCATAAACTGCTCGTATGTAAGTGTGCCGCCTTCGGCCTTGTCGAATAGGTCTTTGAGATTCATTGGTATGCTCCTTTACATTCTTTAAGTCTGCTTTCATTTATAAATCCGCTGTTCTCAATCAGCGATGGAATGTACCTTTCTTTATATGTTGTAAGGTTCAACTTATAGCTGAATTAAGTATTGGTATTATCTCTATGATAATATTTTATGTCACCTTCGATGTCCTCAATCCTATGATTGGCCACCGAAAGTTTTTCTTTGATAACTGGAATATTCTCGTTAAATAACTTTGCGTAGTTATTGTGGGATTTTATATCATCCTTCATAGACTTGATGTCGGTCTTTATGTGAGAAATTTCGCTATTCATAAGCTGTTGGTTTGTGTCCAGCTTGTGTGTAACATCATCCCTTGTAGACTTTGCGGATGCGAATATAGCAATAAGTGACACTATAACGCCAAGCAAAGATATACCTGAACTAATCAGTCCTAAGATTAAACTCTCGCTCATCGGTACTCCTCTCTTGTATAATATTGAGAATGTACCACCAGGTTTGATGCAATCGCCCCCGGCAGCCTATTCATCAAGGAGGATGAACCGTCAAGTCTTATCCCCACATATATATTATACTACATTTTTAGGTATTTGTAAATGCCTGTACACAAAATATATTCACAATATTTAGTACCTTTTGGTTTGTTACTCTTTATTGGAATTGTTCTTTCCCTTTATCGGGTTGTCGAGGTCATCTGCCTGCTTTCCTTTGCTTACTTTTGCAGAGGTCTTATCAGACGGTGATTTCGTGGCATCCTCTCCTGAGCTACTGTCTACACCAAGTGCCTTAGCTTTCATAATCTCGGCCTGAGTGTTCTGCATCATAGCCTGGGTAGCTTCTTCCTCAATCTGCATCATAGCCGCACGTGCCTGATTTTCAGTTTCACCGAAGTACCACATACGGGTTTCGAGCTTCGATGCGAGGCCGTTCTGCATAAGGGTAATACGCTTGGACAACTCCGACTCACTATCTACAAGAATTGAATCATCCCACTCGAATGATACTTCATACTCACCGGGAGGTGTTACATCATACAGAGTGCAGTAAACATCCATTACATAGACAACATCGGTAAGTGCGTCCTGGAGTGCTGTCTGGATGTCAGCATTGGTTGCAAAACTTCTCTGCTTTAGGATTTTCAACTCGGTCGCAGTCTTTGCCTCCTGGGTGTTCACATCGGAAATCGTACCTCTGCTAAGGCCGATGCTATCCTCAATTCTCATAAAGATAGTATTTAGACCGTGAACAATGGATACATCTCGAAGCGGAGGTGCGAATACATTGTAAGTATCTTCGGTGTTAAGGTCGATTTTACGGAACAGTCTCTCCTGCTTCTCTGGCAGTTTGGAATATCCCTCACCCTTGGGATCCGTTATAAACTTCAAGGCGTCTCTGTCAACATCAATTGCCATTTCGCCAGCTTCGTATTCCCAGAGAAGTCTTGAATACTGCATATCAGCATCCTTAATAAGCTGAATTACTCTGCTATATCCAGACACACCGAGAGGGGAGTACGGGTCAATAGTGTTTGCTTCGGGCATACGGAAGTATGCAAACAGAAGTCTATCAACGCCTTCTATAACAGTCTTAGGCTGCAGGCTTGCCCACTCAGGAACAGCAGTAAGAGGAATCTGCTTACCGAGGTTAGATGCAGACTTGATATTATTAGAGTTTGCGATAGACATATCGGTACTCTCGAAAGCGAAGTTCTGTACTGTGACAGTACGCTTATCCAGCTTGTGGTATTCAAGTCTAATGAATACTCTTTCCTTAGCCTTGTCTACCTTTGTCTGTATAAATGCCGCTTCGATTACTTTACCATTGGCATCGAAAGACAGAGGGAAGAATCTGTCTGCCTGAATGTAGTCAAAGTCGATTTCTGCGTTCAGTAAGTTGTTACTATACTGTGTGTTGTTAGACTGCGCCGGAGCGTTCCGGAATGCGTCCGGTGCGCTGTTCTTATCTTTCGCAATAGTTTGTGCATTTGTATTTTTCTGCTCGTTCTGTGCAGTATTTTTAGCAGTTTCCTCACCAGAAGTATTCTGCGATGTACTTCCAAATCTCGGAGTGTTGTCGTACATTACTACATAGGGCTTAATTACAAGTCCGCCCTTTGCAATACCGTACTCTAACTGTCTACGAATCTGTCGGCACAGCTTTTTATACTGTCCGTTGAGGAAATCTGCTCGTTCAGTAGGTCCAGTAGGAACCTGCTGGGTCTTCTGCTGAAATGCAGAGGACATAGGAATTGAATTGACTCCACCAGGCACCACATCCTGTGTGTCAGCTCCGACAGCAGGCGATTCGCTGTTATCTAAATTAGATGTAGAAGCTCCCGGCTCTGTGGATGTAGGAGAAGTATTATCTAATTCGACTTCTGCCATCGGAGCAGAAATCTCCGTTTTCATTTCAAGAGTAACCATTCTTGCCTTCTCACTCGCAATAAGCGCAGGAAGTCCGAGCGACACGATACGAGTAGGATTGTCTGTAGTAGGCTCTTTAATCCACGGAGAGTTGCCTTCGTACATATCGGACCATAACTGAATAGCATCTGCCATTCTATCCGACACGCACGGAGTTATGTGGAGTACATCTTCAACTGTTTTCTTAGGTAGCATTTTTCTCACAATCTCCTTTATTTTTTGCCACAGGCCCATAGGATATCCTCCTTAAATCGTGGTTATGTAACCATCGAAGCCCGCGGCTTCAAGTTTTTTGAGCATAGCTTCTGCATTATTGGGGTTGGCAAAACAGCCAACCTGTACACGATAGAGCGTTTTCTGTTTCAGCGTTGCCCCGCTACGCTCGATGATAACTTCTGCGAAAGCCTTTGCCATCTTCTGTGCGAAAGCGTCCTGAAGTATGTATCCTACATCTACAGTAGAATCCATAAAGCCGCATTCCATAAGAACCGCAGGCATTTTGGTCTCACGAACCTCGTAAAGATTTTTTCTTGCGAGAGGAGTAGCACGGTTTCCTCGAAGACCTGTATGCTTGATAGCAGAATCATAGAGGGCCTTCTGCCATTCAAGGGAAGCCTTCTGCGGGTTTGTATATGTAAACGCTACAATACCGCCACCAGAGCCTCCGTTGATACCAGCGTTATGATGGATTGACAGGTAAAAATTTGCGCCCCAAGAATTTGCCTTGTCGCTACGCTGTTTGAGAGTAACGTCCTTTTTGCCAGTTGCATCGTCAACACGCAGAATTTCTATGCCATCATACTCGGAAAGAATTTTTTCAAGGTGTGTTGCAATTCTGTTGTTGAGCCACCACTCTCTCGTCTCGTTAGAATCAAGAGATTTTAAGCACCTTTTGCCCGGCGTACCGAGATAATGGCCGGCTGAAATTGCAAGTTTGAATGCCATATTATTCGCCCTCTTTCGTTATTTTCTTACTGTACTGTGCAGAACTGATGCCGAGAAGAATACCAAGGAAAGTATCAACTGCGGTAATAGTGCCCACAATCTCAACACCAAAAGGTAAGCCCCAAATGCCAGCAAGGGCAGAATAGAACGTACCAAGGCCGGGAAGCAGGTACTGTGCAATCCATTTGCACACATCGTAAACTTTGTTGGTCATCATAGTAGATTCCTCCTATTATTTTTTAGGCACATTGGCCTTTATTTATTTTGTTAGGCATCAAGAGCCACAGAGTACTCTTGATGCTCATCAACCTCTGGAACCTCGATAGGTTCATCGGTCTCGGTGTAGACCCTGCCAAGTTCAGCAGGGTCAATAGCTTCGCAATATCTAACGCCGTCACGCTCAATCATCATTCCTGCATCGGAATATGTGCGGTTGAGAACAACGCCGTCGGAACGGGTTCTGTAATATTCTGTGATAATCATTTTGTTAGCCTCCTGTTATATCGGGATAATCTTCGATTGCGCGAATTTGCTCTGCGTAGGTTGACCAATTTGTAGCCGCCTTGTAAGTGTCAACGAGTGAGCGAGGAACATATATATATCCCGTTCCGCTTGCGATAGCGGAGTTTGCAAGCGCGTTGGTGTTCGCCATCGTGCAGACCGTAGCACTCCGCAGAATTAACGCTGTGAGTGCGGAACAGCCTTCAAACGAGTTCGCCGCAATAGAGGTCACGTTCGGCACGTCTACCACGGTCAGCGCAGTACACCCATAAAAGGCGTACTGTCCAACCGTTGCAATGCGACTCTCTCGGTACTCCGTCACCGTTCGCATAATGATCTGGTCGCACATTTCATCGTCGCCGATAATGTCGGCGGTATTAATAAATTCAGCCATAATTACTCACCTCAAATCTTTGTCAAGTCGATTTCGCCGTCAAGCGTACCGTCTACCGTGTAGTCCTCGATATAACGGAATTTTCCTGCGTAGGCTGACCAATTCGTCGCGGCTTCGTAGGTGGTTATACCGTCTGTGCCGTCTGCCAATGTTCTTGGAACATAGATATATCCTTTGAAGTTCGTCGTTGCATTTATAGCACTATTGTGCCCCATAGGACATACTCTGTCCGTGTATCGGAGGATTATTGCCTCGGGGTTGGTCATATTACGCCATCCAAAGTCAACATAATCGCAGAAGTCGAGTATCGCACCGTCGAGTTTGGTCTGATCGGCTCTCTTATATAATTCATAACCGCCCCAACCGAATTGATTGAGAAGTTTCTCGAACCTTACCTTTTTACGGGTAGAAGTATCATCATAAATTATATAACTACCAAGCTTGGTTGCCTCCTTGAAAACGAGGGATGTCAAGTCCATACAATACGCGAACGCATACGATCCAATGCTCGTTACCCTATCGTTGACATACTCGCCGCTCAATGTTCTCTCAACGAGTCTTGTAGAGTTCAGTATTGCCGTGCCATACTCAACATTAAGACCAACATAATCTTTCACTCTCGAAAGTGTTGTGAGGCTGATTTCCTCGACATAAATCCGTCCGCTCACCTGCGCCGTATCGGTGTTGTTGCCGTTCTCGTCAAGACCTCTCATTGTGTCGAGCTTGTTGAGGAATGCGCTTAACTCGCTGTTTGTCATTGTGCGGTCAAAGCCTATGATACGAACACGGCTGTTTGCGGCAATCTCGTTGAGTATTGCAAGCGGGTCAATAACACTCGAATTATTCTCCAAGCGGAGAGTAGTAACATTCGCATAACTCGGCATAACAAATTCTGTGAGCGAAGTCTGATTGAGCAGAGTCAAGTTCGCCACCGTTGCGGGAAGATGTAACTTCTTCAAGATACCACCGTTCGGAAGTTTAAGACCCGTAATGCTCGAACCATCGAAGTAAACTTCCTCGATGTTGATACATCCAGAAATGTCTATCGACTGAACAAGATTCGGGCAGTTTCTTACATCAAGACTACGAAGCAGAATGTTATTGCCAAGAGTAAGCGGCTCGGGAATAGTGCCAAGGGCATAGTTAACATAACCAGCCGTGCCATCGCCAACCTTAAGAGAGGTGATATGCGTAGCAGGAGCTACATTTATCTGCTCTACCATAAGAGGAGAGAGGTCACCGAGAGAGGTAAGCATATCTGCATCGTTAATACCGATTACTGCGTCCTCACCGCCAGATGCTGTCCATACAAACTCATATTCCTTGCCACGCTCCATTCGATGTTCGGCAACTTCGGCGTTGTAGTAAACTCTACCGTACATATTTACATACGACGAAAGGGTCACGTTAGCCTTGCTCTTAGGACGAATAAGAATTCGGTTCGTCATTGAGGTACCAGTTACATACTTGGAGTCGAGGTAACGGAAACGGTTGTAAAGCCACCATTTCATCCACTGCTCCTTCTTACCCTGGAGCATAGGAAGATACGTGCCGTCGCCACTGAGAATAAGAGGCTCAATACATTTGGTGTGCATATCTTCATTGAAGATAGCCTCAGGCCACTTGCTCTGGTGTGTGGTAAATTTGTCTATAACCTTCTCGTAGCTGATAGCACTGCTTGACCTCATCTGATGATACATCTCGGCAATGTCGTCAAACATTGTAGCACGGATATTTTTCCAGAGAACGGAATTCTGTCCATTGTAGATAGGGTCGCCGCCCTGCGTGTAGTCAATGTCCTCAAGGTAATAGTCAAAGGAAAGGTTACCCTTGTTGTCAGTACCACAAGAGGAGTCGGCGTCATAGAACAATACTATCCACTTGTCCTCATCTTTGAGATAAGTCGGGAATGCGTTCTTCTCTCTCTGGTCAATAGAGAGGAACATCTCCGTGAATAGATAATAGAATATAACGGCATCTTTGATGAAGTGGTTTTCAAGCTCTGCTTTAAATTTCGCCAAACGGTATTCCCTCGAATCAGTTGTATATTCTACGCCATCGTAGGTTACCGCCTGTATAGTCGCATTCGTTGCCTGGTCTGTATCTGTAGACATCAGCCACTCTGCAAGAGCTTTGAGCTTGGTGGTGTTCACATTATCTTCGGGGTAACGCGCCTCGAAGTCATCCTTCCAAGCTGTTCCCGAGAAATCTGCGCTATGCCAACCAACACGGTCTGTACCGTTCTGTCGGATTTCCCAGGACTCGTCTCCGGTCTTGAAGCCAAAAACTTCTTCCGTGCCCTTGTCGTTGTTGAAGTTATACTTACCGAGGAATTTTGTTTCCGTTCCGTTATCCCAGAAAATAACAATAGGGAAGCCCTCGATACATTGTCTTACTTTACTGTCTGCTTCCTGAGCAGGTGTCTTGTAGGGACAAAGGTCATTGTAGAGCATTGAAAGCACTACATTGAATGCACCCTCAGAGGAAGCAACGTCCGCTTTCATCGTGAAAGTGCTTGTAGGCACAGCATCGTCGTTCATCTGGTACTTGTCAGCAAGAGAGCCGTCAAAGAGGCTAAAGCCACCCTTAAATTTCAGCTTGTAGTTCTTTCGGTAGTAATACTGAGAAGAAGTACCCTGCACGTCTATCTGCGCTCCCGTAAAGCTGAAACTACGCTCGGAGTTCGTCGGATCGGTAAAATATCCCGAACAAGTCTTTTTGTCACCCTTAAACTGCGGAAGCTCCGTAGCACGAATGACCATATAGGGAAGGTCTGTGGGCAACTTGGAGATAACCACTTGACCGTAAGCATCGTAAACATCGTTACGCGCGTATCTTGCGAGCTTTTCGTCGGTGTTCTGCGTATCTGCGATCCAGTTGTCAAGAATCTGGTGACGGGAAAGGCTGTTATCGTAAACTCGGATATTGTAGATGTCGGTGGTACAATCGTTAGAGCCGACGGTGATACCGACGGATGTACCCTGCGAGAAATCGTCGTCTTCGGGGTACTGAACCGCACCCGACATAATGCCGTTGATGTAGCAAAGAAGAAGTCTGTTTTCGGATTTCTTTTCGGCTACGATGGAAACACGGATATGCTCGTCTTCCTTGTATCGTGTGCCGAGGCTACTCTGTTCCGAAGCCATCAAAAGCTGTTGAGCGGTAATCTTAAATCCTCTGCCGCCGCTAAAGCACGACAGTACCTCCGCATCATAATCAAGCACCTCACGGGTAGCAAGCTCAAATTCGAGCGTCTTACCCGTAGTACGGAAGTCATATGCGAACATCTTATAGGGAATGGTGAGTCTTGCATCACCCGTTACTCTCATAACGGTTATATCTTCATTGTCCTGTACCCAACCGTCAGATACGAAGTTAAAGTTTTCAAACTTACATTTAATTCCTTCGCTCTCCCACACACCGGGATTTTCCTCATTGTTGCTTCTGCCATATGAAGTGAGGTAGAGCGCCAGTGAGTCGGTTTCCGCTTCGACCTTGATGCTACTCTCGGAAACATTCTGCGTCCACGATACGTATACATCACCGCAACGAATGGTCTGTGTTATCTCGCCAATAACCTCAGGACGGAATGTCCAAGTCTGTTCAGTACGGTCTACTGTAAGACTTGCGATTTCCTCGCCGTCAACTTCAAGCGTGATAGCAGATGTGAGGCTGTTCGGGTCGTAAACTCGATATTTGGTAACAGCATTGGAATACTGTTCAACACCCGAAAGAGGCGGCGTAGTGACCGCTATAATGGGCGTCTTATCTCCATCGGCTACGCTAATGAAGCTGAAATACAGAATATTGGACGATACAGTTGCTCCGTTTATAGTACAAGTAAACCACGCTCGCAGGATGTGAGAGCCGTGACTCTGTGCGGGTATAGTGTAAGTTACCTGTCTACCTGATGTAGAAACAGAGGCCGTACCTATCTCTGCACCGTCAAGCTCAAAATGCATAGTCTTATCTGCAAGACCTGTAGGCGTGTAGGGGAAGGTAAATGCTCCAGTCCGCACCGTAGAAGCATCGAAGGACGAGGTGAGATATACAGAGGCAAGTGTTATAGTATATGGAAGAAGCTTGCCTACGTTTTCGGAGTTGGTTACACGAATAGATACGCTGTTCGTTCCGGCACTGAGGTAGTCGGTTACATCTATCTCATTCGCTCCCTGCACAGCAGAGAAGGTGCGCCTTACGATACCGCCTACAAGAACCTGACCGATACCTGCGCCGTCGTCAATGCCCTCATCATCAACAGACGAATAATTGAATTTCAGTACCACGGACTCACCTTCGGGAACGGTGATAACACGCTCATCCAGAAGGTTCGTGAGAGTGACAACGAATGTAGCAGAGCCGACACCGGGACCTGAGCCTCCGCCTCCGATTATCTCAACTGCATCCGAAACAACAACGCCATTGTAGGTGAGGTACAACTGGTTATTTTCGTATAAAAGACCGTTAACAGCTACTCCATCAACATAGTCTTTCAAATCGAGGCGTAACGCAGAAACTTCCGAACCTACAGCTCGTACTGCATCTCCTGCGGTAAGATGTACTGTACCGTCGTAGCCTATACGCATATCCAGGACTTCTGCGAGAGAAGCATAATTAGGATTTTTCGTAAGCTCGTTTATTACGCTGGAAAGTCTCGCATTAGCCGCATCTGCGCTCTTTATGGACTCTCTGACCCTCTCACACAGAGTAAGAGCATCAGTATCGTCTTCCAGAGCAAGTCCTTCGATGTGGTTAAGACTCTCTATAACGGCGATGTTCTTATAGGGGGAGGTACTCCAGGAGTATTCTATCATATCCTCACTTACGCAGAGGAACTGAATGGAGAACTGGAGGGTACCGCAATATTTTGTCGCTCCGGAGGACACAAGCCAAGAGAAGGTAACAATATTCTCGTCATCGCGGCTGACTGCTAAATCTGCCACGGTGTACAGGCCGAGACTTCTCGGAGGCGTTGCGAACATAATGGAGCTTGATGATATGTTGCAGTAATGTATTCTTACTGCGGTGCATTCCGACATATCGTGTCCGTCGATATATCGAGGCAATTCAAAGGTATAACGCTCGGAATTATGGTCGAACTGTGCGAGTCTTTCCGTATCTGTCGAATTTGTCGATATTGTCCTTGATACGGGGTCAATAATAAAGTGCGGTTCGGTATCTTTAACTTTATTACGGTGTGCCATTATCACAACTCCTTACTTTAATAATTTTTGTCATAGCACTATCCAAATTTAACCGCTAAAAAGTGGTAAATGTTGTCAGTCGCATCGAAAATTTGATCCCCGTCATTTGTCACCGTAAAGCCTGTGTCCGTTGCAACGAGCAGAACTGCGCCGTCATCTCCGCGCCACGGATGTTCAGTACACCAAACTCTCGCAGAGGTACTGCAATAGTCGTCCGCTTCAAGATTTGATTCTTCGTATTCCGTAATGAATACCACATCAGGTCTAAATCCGCAGTCGATAGTGCCTGGGTCTATCCAATGACCGCTTGCGGTCTTGCTGCCTTGTATATTAAGTGTTACAGGCTGTGAGCCGTTATACGATACGCCGTTGATAGTAAGATTTTGATAATGCCCGCTTATGATGTCTGCTGAAATGTTAGACAGTACCTTATCGGCTATATCGGCTTTGATGTCCTCTAACGGGTCAATCAGCTCCGATACAATCTCAAATGAATTGTAGATTGCCTCTAAAATAGAGATGCCTTTAAATACAGTAGTATTCCACACATACTGAACTACATTGTCACGGACACACGCAAACCTAATACTGAAATTCAATGTTCCTACATATTGTGTAGAATGTCCTGAGACTAACCACGACAATGCTACGGCATTCTCATCGTCTGATTTAACGTGGAGGTCGTCTACTTCATAAACGCCGAAGATTTTTGATTTCTGGAATCTGTCAAGATTTACATAATGAATCTGCACAGAGTTACATTCGGACAAGTCGTGACCGTCAATGAATCTCGGCATATCAAAGGTAAGTCTTTCGGAGTTGTGGTCATTCTGCACAAGCTCACGCTTGGTCTCATTGATGTTTGTAATCGTTCTGGTTACTCCATCAATTTTATAATGGACGTCGGTATCTATTACATTATGAATGTGTGACATTTATTGTACCTCCCCATTATGCTTTGTAATTATAGGTGATTGTGCAGGAACTTGACATATTGGAGTCCCAGCCAGAAGTTTTACTGATGGCATCCCACTGTGCCTGTGTACCTCTGTAGTAGATATTTGTGAGACTTATACAGTCTCCGAAAGCGAAATATCCTATTGTGGTGACACTCGCTGGAATAACTACATTGGTAAGCCTTAAGCAACTTGCAAACGACCTTGCGCCTATAATATCAAGGCTGTCTGGTAATATCACGCTCGTAATAGGAGAATTTTCAAAAGCGCCATGAGTTTCAACAGGCATTATCTTTGTAACAAGTGCCGAATCCACGGTGTCCGCAATTACTATGTCGGTCGTTGTCGCATCGCCTAAACCTTCACAAATGATATATCGTTTCAGGCTATCAGGATCCTGTGCAGGCACATAGGACAAACCAGGTGTTGATAATCTCTCAACCAGTCGGTAGAACGATTTACCTTCATAGGATGATGCTCGGGATTCTTTGTCGATGTATAATTTTGTAGCTTTCATACAACATCACCCGACCTATTCTAAAATATACAATGCGTTTTGTATATATGATATGGAGGTCTCGCCAGTGTACTTAATAACACTTCCAGCAAGCCCTTTTTCGAGATATGCCTGCATAGCGGCATCAGTAGCGGCCTCAAGAGGCAGTCTGTTATCGAGTTTAACCACAACAGCGTAGTGAACGGTTTTCACAACCTCACCAGTAGCATCGAGATCCTTAATAGTTATCGAACACGATCCCGCACGTACTCCCGTAAAGATGAGCTTACTGCCGTCGTTCTCATACTTCACAATGCCTGTGGTATCAAATGTGACTATGGTGCTGTTGTTGTATGTATAGTTAAATGACTGACCTACAAAAATGTTGGATGTATAATTCGAGTCGCCTGTACTTACAACAACCGAAGAAAATCCGTCATATCCCTCAGGAGGTGTATATGTTCCATCCTTAAAGATTTCTGTAGTAGTGAGTATCTTGTCGTAGGTACCTACAACTCCGCCGATTGTATATCCTGCGCGGACATTCTCAGGAACAAGTGCCATAGGTTTATTAATTACTACCTGTGACATCGTACGGTCGCTGCGAGAAGGCATAACTAATTGATTTCCAGCAGCCAGTGAAAGTTCCACAGTGCGGGCCTCTTCAGGTTTAGGAGAAACATTTACATCAACCTCGAAGAATCCGTCGGAATTCTCGTCAGCAGCCTTATACTTACCGTTAGCAGTAGCAGTAAGCTTCGTTAATGTAGGCTCTTTCCTAAGCACAGCCGTTCCGCATAATACGGATTTAGAACACGCAAATGTAGCCGCACTCGATGTATAGGTAGGGGCACTATCTTCCGCAGTTTTACCGTAAACACCAATATCTACCGTAGACTGCTTCTCGATTACAGGCAGTTGAGCCTGAAGGTATGTCGTACTACCTTCAACAACTTCAACTATATCAGTTTCCTGATACTCGTGACCTGCTTTTAGTACAAGTCTCTTGATAGGCAGTCCTAAGAAATAGCTACAATCATTGCACTTTATGCGGACAACATAGTCGCCGTTCATACATACGATTTGTGTGCCGTCACCAGTTGCTCGTTTGCCGTTTAAACCAAGGTTAATTATAGGCATAGTGCTTATTTCCTTTCTTTAAGAGTTATAAACTTGTAAGATGTTATATAATAATTATACTACATTTTACAAGTTTTGTCAAGAGTTTTCCGTTATTTTCCTCGCTTTTTCCACAATCTTTCGAGCGCATAACGCACCGAGTCTATACTGTGGTTGTTAGCGTCAGGATATCCGCTAACAATTTCATCGTCCTTATCTCTTTCGTACTCATACTCTACAAATTCCTTTAGGGTGCCTGGACACCTGTTGGGGTCAATGTAGATATGATTGAGGGATTGCAACCACTTCATAGAGTAGGTTACGCTGTCAGGACCTTTTTCTGCTTCTCTACATCCGTATGCACCATAAGAGCGGTAGTCCGATACAGATTTAGGCTCTGCACTATCAGCGGTAACGATTTCATCCGATTCGAGGTAGTGCCGCTGTCGAATGGGATTACCTTCTTCCCTACGCTTTATAAGGAACTCATCACTATACAAGGCCTGCTCGTGGAAGAGTGCATCGTAGGTAGCTCTGTTACTCTGCTTGTTTACTCTGTATTCTGCAAAGATATACAGGTTTCTTCGTGCCATATCGAAATGCATCTTGGTAAATGCGAAGCAGTCGGGGAACCATCCCCAGTCTATGCCGTTGTAGATGTGGTCGAATTGGCTAATCAGTTCATCGGACATATACATAGGCTCGACATTCTCAAAGACATTTCCTCCCGTACCGACAGGAATACCTAAATATTCGTGCTGATACGCTTTAGGATTGGTCTCTTTGAGGTCAAGTGCTTCATCAATGAACGCTTGTCCGAGCCACTCAGGAGGCACATCGAGGTAAGTATTCTTGGTAACGAGAGTATTTGAACGGCCTCGAGCATCGAGAGCATACTGGTTAGCCCAGTTCATATTGCTTATAGGCGGGTTGAAACTTCTAAAGTCCCAGAATTTATCGCCGCCACGCATCGTTGACTGCAATACAGTACGCAATTCCTTTTCTCCAGAGTACTGGTCAAGCTCCTCGAACCAAGTTATGCCTATATAGCCGAACGGCAACTTTACTGACTTAACTTTTTGAGGGTCATCAAGACCGAAGAACAGAATTTGCTGACCTGTGTGCTTCAAAGTGATAGGACTCGCTATGCTCTTCGGGATGTGGAATAGAGGGTCGAGTCCTAACTTATTGATACCCCAAACTACCTGTGACCACACAGAGTTCTTCATAGTATTTCCTACTTTACGGAATACAACCGCGTGAACCATAGGGTTATCTAACATAATAAGGGGTATAGCTTCGGATATTAGAGATGATTTGGTACTACCACGTCCACCCTCAAATACATAGTGAGTGTGGTCGTGGCGTAAGATGTCGTCCAGCGCAGGGCCGAACATTGGAATGATGACATCCTTTACGGATATATCAACAGAGGGGGTTTCGACTTTGACGGTTGTCCTTTTCTTAGGCATCTTCTTTTCTCGATACGCCTTCCCAGTTAAGAGTTACCTTGATTTCAGGTACAGTGGTATCTACATCGTCTGTAATATCCACAATTCTCTTGGCAAGCTCTCTGGCTGCGGCAGTTCTCTCACTCAAAGGAGCATCAAGACCGAACTGGTCCTTAACTTCTCCTCTCATTACCCTTGTGAAATACTGCATAATCTCATCGGCATCCGCGATAGATTCCTTTTTAAGCTGGTCGAGTCTATAAGTAATCTCGTCGGTAATGTAATCTTTACCTGCGATGGCTCTCATAGTGAGACCTGCTTCTCTAAGGCTCTTCGCAACATTTCCGTTAGATATAAACAGGCTAATAAATTTAGCCTCTTTCACAGAGAGAGGATATCCATCGTGTGTAATATCCACGCCGTCGAGCTGATTCATACCGACCTTCTTCAAAAAGTCAGTATAATCCTTAAAAGTGTCTTTCTTTGTAGCCATTATTTCTTAACCCCCTCACGCTTGGCTTTATTTTCAAGTAATTTGTGTGCAATCGCACCGAGCTGGCTTTCTTTAATTTTGGTGCTCTTTGCAAAAAGGTCTTTCATCTTAACTGCATTGAGCTTTTCAGTTCTATTTCCCGTAGCAAGAAGTCTGTCAAGAGAAGGCGAACCAGCGTCTACCGCAACCTTACACTTAACAACAGGCACACTATTGCTATAGCCTATAATAATCATATTCTCGGCATCTTTAGTGAGCTTGAACTGGAATAGGATATTAGACTTATCTTTAGCCTCTACTTTGAGAGTGACCTTATTATTGCCGACAGGTTCAAGTCCGCTATTTTCCGGTACCTTGCCTGCATATCTCACCGCGCCAGCAATCCCGAAAGTTTCCGTGCCAGTATTTCCTGTCTTGCTCGACTTATAAAGTCCGTGTCCAGTACTACCCATTCCTAAGTCCCTCTCTAATCTTATTCCACTGTTCCTGGTCAGTAGGCAACTCCCAGCCATTCTCCTCGAACCACATATCTCTCAAAAACAAAACGATACGGACCATAGAAGAAGTGCTGTAAATTTCCTCGTGAGAATATCTCTGCTTTTCCTCATTATAAACTGCCCTGCAAATGCTATACATAGTATGAGGCTGACCTTCTCTGCCTATATACTGCTTTGAACTGAAAGTCAGTTTATAGCCACGACTATTCAATGCCTGTACTAATTTCTTGCTGGTACGCAACAAATTCGTAGCCATCTATAATACCTCCTGATAATGTCTGCTAATATTATATATCATAATTATTGAATTGTCAACCGATTTACTACAAATTGTTGCAAAATTCAAAAATCCTTTCCAGGCGGCCCACCTCCCACTATATAGACGGTTTATTATCCGGTATAAAATCCGATTTATTTTTCGACCACAATCCTCCACGAAATCCCTCGCCCACTTATATAGCAGTTCCCTATCCGGTAGAAATCCCGAAGTTCCCCAAGAATTGTTCAGTCCCGCGCCCACTTATATAGAAAAATCCATCCCACGTGTAATCGACCGAGTCACGACTCTCTGTGCTCATTTTCTCGCATAGTTGCGTGTGACAGTAGGGGCCCGTTCGTGTGTGTGCATATGCGCTCCACGCGCGTAAATATGTTATATAATGTTTTTATGTATGTATTAGTATAAATGTATGCACAAATAAAAAGAGCGCCGGTGAGTCGTTTTTAAGCGTCTCTCCGCATATGTGTGTATATCAATAATAGTATGGTGTAATTTGTCGAAAATGCACAAAAAAATTTTTAAAATTTGTGCAATTTTACTATTGCAATTCGCTTAAATATGTAGTATAATATTACCAGAGACAGAAAACAACAGCCCATCAGCCCGGGCATACTGTCTACTACATTTTATAAGGGCTGAAGAAAAAGGAGAAAAACCATGAAAAAACTTGAAACCCTTAAGACCGCAGTTGAAACTGTAACCGACGAAACCCTCGCAGCCATCATTAATAATGAAGATGTAGTACCAAACGACCTCACATCCGCCGAAAAGCTTTCCGTACTTATGTACGCCGAGCTTGCCAAAGCTCTTAAAACTAAAGAGCACCAGCTCCTGCTTGATTGCAATTATGCCGACAGCAAAAACGCCCAGAACGGCATCCTTCTCGTTGACTACTACAGACTGGCATCCCACGGCTCAATGATTCAGATTTATGTAAAGCGTAACTCATTCAGCGTATGCACCTCAGCCAGTAAAGCGAACCGCGAACAATTTGCCGCACTTGACGACCTCCAGTTTATTACCAAGTACGATAAGAAGACCGGTAGAGCCAAGACGACCCAAAGAACGGGCATCCCCTATGAAGAGTTGGTTACCGTTGTTAAGTCCGTAATAGCAGTCCTCGAAAACACCGCGACTGCCAAGAAGCCCGAAACCAAAGAAGAGTAAAAAGCAAGACGCCCTGCGGGGCGTCTTTTTTTTTGTCTATATATCACACGGGCTGCATAGTCGGGGTATATACCTACATACGGGTATTATCCTTAATGAATAAAAATGAGAGGGGCATACCCTCTCTATTATATATAATGTAGGAAATTATCTTCTCTGTGCCCAATTTCCTACGATAATTGCAATTAGTGTTAATACTGCCCCTATTGCTAATGCAATGAGTGCTTCGGGATCTGCATCTGCAAGAGTTCCTTGAGTTGCCTGTACACTTTCAATTCCCTCTCTAAATTCCTGGGCGGCGTGTTCAAAAACGGTCATTGGTTTATCCTCATTTCTTTAGTCTGTAGCTCTGCTACTGTGGGCAACAAGAGAGCAAGGCACTTTTGGAGTCAAGGTCGATAAGTGCTAACGCCTTGTTGCTATCTCTAACTCGCTCTCTGTTGCTATACATATTATATCATATATAGAAGAAATATGCAACGGGCAACTAAAAGAATTTTTAGATTATTTTTTATAGGTAAAATAAAAAAACCTGTAGGTACAAACCTGTCTGTATTGAGTGTATTATTACTATATATATAGAGAAAACACACTCTGGGCATTATCCTACAGGTTTATTTTCCACAGGTTTATTTTTACGCCCAGGAAATTACCTACAAAATCACGCCGAGAGGGCATTTTCCCGCTTTTTGGGTCATTTCCATCGATTTTTGGGGTAAAAACCCCTATTTTCAGCTTGAAAATGACCTGTCCGGCTCGGGATTTTTGTGATACGTTGGACATACGTCGGTAATGACCCTGTGGTGAGGGGGTATGGGTGCTTGGGAAGTCAAGGATATCAAGGGGGAAAGGGTACTTTGGTATTCTTCTATATATGTTATTCCTATTACTATTAGTTGTATTATATATGGATAGTTCCACTCCATCTTTAATGCCGCCCGGGTTATTTTTTATTGGTTTTTGTGCAGAATTATATAGGGAATAGTCCTAAATTGTGAATAAAATAAAAAGGGCAGAATATTCTGCCCTATATCTTATGCGTGTGGATTTATATATTCTCCACATACTATCCCGTGGGGTCTATATCCGAATACATCTTTGTGCCAGTCACTATAGAATTCCCAATCCTGGGGATCTATAGCTTCCCAGGTCTTACCCTCAATGCGCTTCTCGAAATACTCACGGATTTTAGGTTCGTTCTCTCTGCGGTATCTCTGCTCTTCCTCGATGTGGTTATAAATCATCTCTGGTTTGTTGATGAGCATCCACTTGAGGAATTCATCCACATTCTTTACTGTTCCTGCTTCATACATTTCCGCCCAAAGGTTATAGGCTTCTGTCTCGCCCGTTCTAAGGTTACGGAACATATAGCCCCTATCCCAGAACTCATATCCGATGTCGATAAATCTGCTGTTTCTTTCCATTGTGTGTTTCTCCTTTAGTAAGGTATTATTAGTAAGATTTCTATATCTTACAGTAATATTATACTACATATTAAGAGAGAATGCAACAGGTTAATTAAAATTTTCAAAATATTTTTTCTGGGTATTCTCCTATTGCCGCCTAAAAAGGTGAGAGGCAGATTATTCTGCCTCTCGAGGTAAAGATAATGATGTATATAGAATAGGTGCTGGTATCACCTTATTCTTCGGTATCTTCTTCGACTTCTGCTTTTTCTGCCTTCTGCTTCTTCGCCTCTGCCTTCTGCTTTTCAGTAGTAGCGAGGATTGCAGTTACTGCCTTGCAGATGTCTACAAGTTCTTCATAGGCAACATTCATTCTTCTGGTTGTCTTTGCACCGCCGTCTTTCTTGCCGACAGGTTCGAAGTGGAGCTCATCACGAAGGGCTTCAAACTGTTCGAGGTTATTCTTTGCACAGGATGTGCAGAGGTCGAACATACAAGTGCCGCTCTTGGGGTTAGTCTTAACATAAATCTGGATGAGGGACTTCTGCTTGCCCTCTTTGCTTACGAGGCGGTAGTAATCTACAAGCCATTCAGGTGACTGACCCTTTGCCAACTGCTTCTCGGACTTGTTGTGCTTGTTGGACTGAGGATAGTTGCAGTCGAGCATCAGTCGGTATGCCTTGTTCTCGAGGGCTCTGCTCATCTGCTGAAATACGAGGCAAGCGAATTTCTCTCTGTCGGAAAGGGTGGTGACATCAACATCAGGACAGTTAACGATTTCATTGAGGATATCGTCGGTGAGGTTGTCGAAGTCTTTCATAAGGTTTTCGAGTTTCTTGTAGTTTGCCATTTTTGTTTTCTCCTTTTTTGTAGGTGTGTAGTTTTGTCTGTAAGTTCGGGGAGCTCTCGCTCTCTTTATCTTACAATAATATTATATCACATATTTAGTTAAATTACAACAGGTAAACGAAAGTTTTTTCAAAATTTTTTAATTTTTTTTCACCCAAAATTAAACTGTCCGGACGCTCTCCGGAGTGATACGATACGGGGTATACGGTATACCGGTATAGGGTATATTCCTTATCCACATATACTATAGGCAGGGGTTGTTAGCCCCTGCCAATTTGGTTATGAGTTCTGTACTGCCGCTAACATACCTGGGCAGTAGTCATCTATATGACCGAGGTCATCTTCATCAATCTTAGGAAAATCTCCTGTGCCCTCATAGTACCAGCACACTTTGCCAGTGTCCTTTTCAAAGATGATGGTATCTTTTGTTTTAGTGGTATTCTGTAATGCCCAGAGTCGAAGCATACCCGAGCCGAGACCTTCCATCGAGGTGTCTATCTTACCCGATTTACGGGCAAATCTTACTAAATAATAGGTTTTAAGTTCCATAGTCATTTATCCTTTCTTTTCTTGAACTTAAGGTTGTTCTTGTTGCCCTGCACATCGGTTACAACAAATCTAATGTGCTCCTCGGTCTCTTGTCCGAAGTCTACCTCATCCCAGAGCATTCTTCTAAATCTACATAACAGGTCTTTTGCATCTGTGGCTTCTTTTACTGCCTGGAAGATGTTCTCCAGGTCATACTCATCTCTCAGGCTCAACTCTCTCAAGGAGATGGATGTGTTCTTATCGTTCTTACGGTTGTAGTATATAATATTTGCTATTTCCATTATTGCACCTCACATTATAATATCGAATATATAGTCCAGTTCAAGGCCAAGCTCGTCTGCAAGTATGTCCTCTGCCTCCCACGGGTCTGCTTCGGAAATCATCTCACGAACTTCCTCGAGTTTTTCTTCGGCTTCTTTTTTAGACAGCCCGTCACGCTCCATAAGGACGCTGACAACATCATTCGGCTTTTTCATCTCCAGTC
The DNA here is from genome assembly GCA_045634365.1 of Bacteroidaceae bacterium. GTDB lineage: Bacteria > Bacteroidota > Bacteroidia > Bacteroidales > Bacteroidaceae > HGM04593. The sequence goes on from JAZRAC010000024.1 coordinate 20,237, forward strand.
TACTCCTTTTTCAAATCTGCATCCGAAGAACCAAAAGATTCTATTCTTGGGCACAGCGACTGCCTCGAACACATCGAAGAATTTTTCTACAGGTATATCATACCTATGAAGTTCTGTTCCTGTGTAAAGCTCATTTCCCACAAAAACTCCATCCTGCACCCTCTTGTGTTCATATCGGTGATATTTGATACGGGGCATCTGGTCGCACTCGGGCTTAACTCGGTAGTACAACATTACGCTACCTCCACTGCAATATCGTGGTTCTTGGAGATGTACATAAACATTAACTGTCCTTCTTCTCCACAGAACTCAAATCCTGCTGTGAACTGATAGCCGTTAGCTGAAATTACTTTCAGCCCCCACCCAGACTTACTATCCATAAGTCTTTCACAGTATCTCCAAGCATCAGCCTTCGCCGAACTGTAACTGCCGTATGCATCACTTAAAGAATACATACGACTTCTCTTGTAGGCATCATAGTGATTTAGTGCCTGTCTTTTTTGTGTTGCGGTCATAATCGTTTTCTCCTTTTCAGGTGTGTTTATTTCTGTAGGGTGCTCTCGCTCTCTACATATATATTATACTACATATTTCTTGCCTTTTCAACAGGTGATAGAAGATTTTTGAAATTTATTTTTCGAGGTAAATATGAGTTACCTTTTTGGCAATTACCTACATACCTAAAAAGGAGGGCAATTACTTGCCCTCTCCTGCGTTGCCTGAAACTTCATCGTAAAGGTTTCTCACTATAGATTTCCTGTGTTCTTCCGTTACTATAGAATATTCGGACATCCGGGGTTGTCCATCCGTACTCGTCTGCAAGGAATTGTGCATATTCTGCAATATCCTTGAATCGAATCTTACCCGCATACTCTCGTATGGTGTACTTGGTTTTCCACTCAGGCTCTTCCACAATCTCATAACGACCGTATCTTTTGTGCCACCTGTCTTCGGCATTCTTGTATATGCCATCATACACTCCGACACCATAACCCTCAGTTGCGTACCTTTCGATGTCAACCTCATCAGGTCTACGATACCATCGGTCTCCACAGCACGGACAATCTCTTCCTAACGCAACTCCATCCCAGTAGCAGCCAAGCTCTTCCGCCTTTGCTATTGCCTCGGATTCGTTATCAGCCTCTATAAAAAGTCGGTGGCACAGATTTTCATTGGTTACGAAATATCCACCACTATTGTTCTGGTTAAACTCGTAAAACATCCTATTTTCCTTTCTTCAATTGTGAGTTGCGTGGAAGTTCTCAATTGCCCATCTATTACCCGTGGCATAAACAGCACTACGGGTTCTCTCGTAGGGACTCTCAATGACCTTATCTCTCGAATCCTGCTCCGATTTACAGTTATTGCAGTAGCACCTATCATTACCGAGGTATTCTATATCCTTGCTACCACACTTAGCACATACGGCTGTCATCCTCATAACGCCTTGCCTCCTATAATAGCCTCACAGATTGAGAGGATTTCAAGAACATCAATGAGGATAGTGAAGTCCTGAAAACATCCTTTTCCTATGCCCTTATCGCAGAGCATATCCACAGTAGCCTTAAACTCGGCTTCTCTTCCCTTGTACTTTTCCAAAATTTCCTTAAGTCTTTCCATATTTCTTTTTTATCCTTTCTGCTTCTCTTGCCAGAGCTTTCGCCCTGGCAAGTTCTTCATTCTGTTCCCTATTGATTCCGCACCAACAGTTTTCTGCTCCCCATACCTTGAGGTCACATCGTTGGCACACCCAATAGTACATTATATCATTTTCTCCAACTGGGTCTTGATGTACGTACACATATTGAGGCGAATCATATCTTCCTCGGAAAGTTCTTCCTTGGGAGCATAATCCCACTTGCCAGTCATCTTGGGAACTGTATGCTCATCATCTTCCCACTGCAATTCGCCGGTTCTCCAGTCTTTAGCCTGCTCTTCGCCGACAACTTTGTACTCTCTGCGGGTCTCATTTTCTTTTTCCTCAATAACATTGTACAGGTCGTTGAGAAGTTCTGCCAGAATCTGTTTTTCCTTGAATTTGTTTGCCATTTCGTTTTTCTCCTTTTTGTAGATGTATTTTTGTTTGTAGGTGCTTATTGCTTTCTACAATAATATTATACTACATATTTACAACGATTTCAACAGGTTATTAAAAGTTTTTTTCAAAAAATTTTGAGCCCCGAAATGGGGCTCAATTTTATTATTCCGCTTTCTCTGTAAAACCGAAATCGTAGTTCTTGTAGTTATAGGGCTGAAACTGTTCCCAACGAGAGGACACGAGGACTGACTGATATCCGTTGATGGAGAGTGCTGTCGCAAGGTCATCTGCGTAAGTCTTGGAAATTGCTAACGGTTTCTTGTCTTTGTCCCAATACGCGGTTCTGGTTGCGTTGTCAATGGATGTCACATAGACAGGTCCATTCTGTGTGAATACGAGGACATAGTAGTAGTTTTTGCGGTTTGCCATTTTGTGTTTCTCCTTTGTAAAGGTGTATTTATTTGAGGTGCATCGCATCTCATCATTAATATTATATCACATATTTATGTCCTTTTCAACAGGTGATTGAAAGATTTTGAAAATTTTTATTCTTGGAGTGTGCCGAACTTTTCTTCGATTGCCTTGAGGTCCCCTTTATAGAATACCAAGCAATTCTGGTGCATCCTTCCTATCTTTCTTGATTGGTCGAAATACTTAGGCGCTCTAATGGGAAGTGACCCGATATTGTTCATCACGATTATTTCATTATAATAATGTAGCGAACATTCGTCCCGCAGTATGTGGATTGTATCAGGCACAAGACCTACAAAGTTGCTTTTCTCTATTCCCCGGCACTCCTCTCGCACTTCCGATACCACGATTACGAAGAAGGAATTGTCCTTGAGGCAGGCTGCCGTCTTACGCAGGATGCTTGTATATTTAGCCAAGAAATCTGCATATGTAGGCTGATTGCTTAAATCCCTACTGTCATTAGTATACCTCTCGAGGTTATAATATGGCGGGCAAGTGAATATCATATCTGCGAAAGGAATTTGAGGTAGTACATACTCCGAGTCTCCGTCAAGCCATTCAGCGCATCCTGCAAGATTTGTGTATCGTTCTTGCAAATCCTTAAATTGCTCCTCATTAGTATATACCTGTTCAAGATTAAGGTCTACTCCTGTATAATCTCTGCCTAATACAGATGCTACTATCCCTCTTACACACCCGCCTGCAAAGGGGTCAAGAATTGTATCTCCCTCTCTGCTGAACCATCGGTACATCAGTTCTGCAAGATATGGGTCGAACTCACTTACGGACTCTGCTTTCTTTGCATCTGCTCCTCTGGCACTAAATGTGTTTGTAGGTGTGGCATTGAATCTCTTTACATCTCTACCGACAGTAGAGTCCTTGAATAATACTTCCCATTCATCTTTTCGCCTCTGCCAGTCGAATGAGATTGTATTTATTACCGAGAACGGAGGCCAGCCATATTTATCCTTGAGTAGATTACTGGGTATTGATTGTTTCTTCTGCTCAAATAGTGGCATTACTTTTTCTTCCTCCGTTTCTTTTTCTTGCCGGGATGATGAACTTCATACTCCTGCAATTTATCGTAGGCTTTGGACTCTTCCATAGGATAGAACATATAGTTATCCCAGATGTCTTGCAGGGTGTCAGGAGGTGCGCCTGTTTCTTTCAGTATGGTATTCTCCATAATCTTGATACAATGTAGGTAGTATTCTTCGTTGTACTCCATCTTGTTGGTGTCCATTAAATATAGACTTTCGATGCAACATTTCCAACAACACCCACAACGATTATCAAACAGGCGAATTCCGTACTTCTGCTCTGTACGATGTTTCCAATGCTCTCTAAACCTGAACGGACTCATACAAGATACTGCAAGGCTAAATAACTGCCAGTCATCTCGGAGAAGTTTAAAGGTATCTGCATTGGTTTCAAGCGGCACCTCTAATCTAAATTCAGGTAGAACACTCTGGACAATCTTCGTATAGGCGTCCCACATCTCTATGCAGTCCCCGCCGCACACCTCAAACTCGTTAAGGTCAAGTGCTGACTTATTGAAATTACCTGTTGCAAGTACGGGAGCATAGCCTTTAGCAAGGCAGTAA
>JAZRAC010000025.1:0-2215 GCA_045634365.1 Bacteroidaceae bacterium
GCGTGCCTCCCTCCTCCTCCCCCCAAAACCCCGGGCGGAAAGGCCCGGCTTTCAAGGTTCGTCGGGTGAAGTTCGGCACGCCGGGCCTCTCCGTCCGGTCTTTTGCCCGCCCGCCCGGGAGGCCGGACGGCCAAAAGAAAAAAATAGAACATTTGTTCCATTTGTGGAAAAATTTGGGAAAAAGCTGTGGAAAATCCGGCTTTTTGTGGCCGAAAAATTGCGAAAAAAGAAAAATCCTGCAGTTATTTACAAATAAGTCTTGACATTGCCCGGCATTTGTGGTATAATATAGTAAAGAAAAAAACCGCAAGTGTTGCGAGCACTTCCGGTTTGATAATATGGAAAGGGTAGTTTCCACGATGTTTATTATAACACACAATAAGGACTTTGTCAAGTGGTCCGAGAAAAAAACATCATCCATTGCGATTGCGCATAGGATGATAGAGGCGGGATTTAGGAAGAGGGGGTATTTGATGCTTGATTGCGGAAAATTTATTGAGATGAAGTATTGTCCGGATTGCGGAAAATCGTTCGTTTCATCTGCTATGATGTGCCGGGACAGACTTTGCCCTACTTGTCAATGGCGTTTGAGTCTCCGGAGATTTGCGGAAATGTGCAGTACTCTGTCTTATATTGAGGACCTTGACGAAAAAAACACGGCGTTTTGGACCGTGACATTGCGTAATTGCCCGGTGGAGCAACTCAAATTCACCATTCAGCGTATGAATGAAGCTTGGCACAGAGTGCTCTCACGAAAGACCTTCAAACATCACGTTTCCGGTTGGGCCCGGTCTTTGGAAGTCACGTATAATTCCGAAAGGAATGATTTTCACCCTCATTTTCACATTATTGTGATGACAGATGGCGCACTTTCGGAGGGTGAGTTTTACACAGCATTGCGCAAAGAATGGAAAGAAAGCCTCCGCATATCATATGACCCTATCACGGATTTTGAGTTTATCAAAGACAGACAAAATCGACTTGATAATGATGCATTTATTCACGCTGTGAGTGAGACGTACAAGTACACAATGAAATCAAAATCTTTGCTTGAGATGCCGTTATCTGCATTCAAGGGTTATGTGAACGGCATTGCCGGGGTTCGTGTTGCATCGTATGGCGGAAAAATCAAAGAAGCAAGGAAGTTTTTAGGCTATGACGATACCGAGAACGAAGAAGAGGTATCACGGAGCAAATGCGACTGCGGTGCGGATTTGCAAGTGGCACTCCTACAATGGTCCCTTGAGGCCGGACAGTATCAACTCGTTAAAGAGGCTTTACGCATTCAATCACCGGAAGTATATCACAATGCCTATGCTGAGAGCTTCGCATAATTTATATCGCATCCGGAGAGCCGGACCGAGATATTATGTTGAGCTGTCGGAGGATGACGGAAGGTTTTGGTCCGTTCAATGTTCTGCGCCGGATGAAAGAATAGCGCGTGCGGTGATGAATGGATATGTGAAGCACGATAAAATCCCGGCGCGAATAATAGATTGACTTTACCCGATGGGAGGATAGGGCAATGCTGAGGAGCAACCCGAGCGTCCATTTGGTTTAGGGGAATAGATAAAGGGGTTGACCGTTCATTAGCCTAAGACGCTACGAAGAAGTCAAAACCGGGGGAGCTTGCTCCCCTTTTCTATTCCCCGAAATATATGCGCTAAACCTATGGCCAACGATGGATTTGCACAGCACGTTCTCTCCGGGGCCCGGATATGCCCGGGGCCCGGCGCACTCCGCAACGGCCACGCGCTCCGGCACCGGGCCACAAACTCCGGCACCCGGGAACCGCTTGGCATTTCGGGGGCGGTTAGCGGTTCCCGGTCTCCTCCGTCATAGGCCCGGCAACCTCCGCACTATGGCCGTCAGCTCCGGCACTCGGGCCCCGGGCATATCCGGGCCCCGGAGAGTTTTGCAAGCCGGCCCTCAGTTTCTTGCATAATTTTGGAAAAAGTTGGTAATTGTAGGCCACGTTGGGCGCGCTTGCGTGCCCTCCGCAACCCCTTGATACTATAGAAACAACTGCAGTATTTTGCACGGCATCTCGGTCCGGGGTACGGTGCGAGTGGTTGCGTGCCTCCCTCCTCCTCCCCCCAAAACCCCGGGCGGAAAGGCCCGGCTTTCAAGGTTCGTCGGGTGAAGTTCGGCACGCCGGGCCTCTCCGTCCGGTCTTTTGCCCGCCCGCCCGGGAGGCCGGACGGCCAAAAGAAAA
>JAZRAC010000026.1:0-97396 GCA_045634365.1 Bacteroidaceae bacterium
GTGGTAATCGTTTCAATGAGCAACGCTCTTTACAGCGGCACCGAAGGTGACGTTGCAACAGCAGCCCTCAAAGTAAACGGCGCAGCCGACGGCGAGTATCAGTTCACCATCAAGAACGTGGTAATCTCGGCTCCCGGCTCGAAAGAGAAACTTGCCGACTACACAGGCTGGATCACCGTAACCGGTGGCGTAACAGGCATCGACTCTATCACAGCTGATGAAAAAACTACCGACGCTACTATTTACGACCTCCAAGGCCGCAAAGTAAACAATGCTGTAAAAGGCGGTATTTACATCAAGAACGGTGAGAAATTTATGGCTGAATAAGTGCTATTTATCTTCTAAAAACAGCTTACTATAAATAAAAAGAGCGTGCTTCATTGAAGCACGCTCTTTTTATTTATAAATGCAACGACTATGCTCCGCGGCCGGAGTCGTTTATCATCGCCAACAGATTTTCATTAAAGGCACGCTCGTTCATCATATCCTCCACGGCAATGTGCATACGATAGTTCCACAGATGGTCGCGATTCGAGGGGATGTTTATGCGCTCTGCATCAGGGTCGGGAAGGCGCAAACGCTCATCCATTGCCATAAGGTCTTGCCAAGCAAAGAGCGCAAAAGCCGCAGGCGATTGCAAATGACGGGCAATTATGGCACGAGCAATGGTACCGCTCATCTCCTTCGGTGCCTCGCCGTGGCAACCAAGCACACGGTTGTAGAATTGTGCCGAGAGAGCCTCATCTTCGCGCCACCACCCTCGCAGAGTGCTCATATCGTGCGTAGAAGGTGTTGCCACCGAGAGATAGGGGTAACACTCGGGGCGGGCAAAAGTTTCGCCATACAATTTGGGCATACGCTCTATTTCGAGCGAGAGAATTTGCAGATTCTTCATTACCCAAGGCACGCAGGCGGGTATCATTCCAAGGTCCTCGCCGCAGGCTGTCATTGTGGTCGACTGCAACACCGGAGCAAGTTTGCGCATACCCTCCTCGAACCAATGCATTGTGTGACGATAGTAGAAGTACTCCTCGTATATGCGGTCGTAGGCTATGCGCAGGGGCTGCGACAATTGCCCATAAGCCTCTGTGTCGCCACCCAAGATGCGGGGAACAAACTTGTCTGGTTCTTTAAGGTCGCGCAAGAAGAGCACACTGCCAAAGAGGCGCAAAAGGCTCTTTTTCATCGGATCTGGGAATTTAGGGCCACATTTGTCGTAAATCTCGTATGCAAGAGCCGAGGCACTGCCAATATGCTGTTTAAAGAGGTAAGTGCCATCGGGAGCCTCATCGAAGAAGCGGTCGACTATATATTTTACACGGCGCGGGAAGATTTCCTTTAACGCCTCCTTTGTAATATAAGGGTGCAAATGCGCCTCCTCTATCGCAAAGCCCGATGCAGCCAGCTCCTCCACGCTATAAGGCCTGTTGGGAGAGAAACTGCCCGAAAGACCGCTTATAGCCGTGTGTGGTATTTCCCAAATGCGGAAAAAGCCAAGCACGTGGTCTATGCGATAAGCATCGAAGAAGTGCGACATATATTGCAGACGACGACGCCACCAAGCGTAACCATCCTTCTCCATTGTATCCCAATTATATGTGGGGAATCCCCAATTCTGTCCATCGGCTGCAAACATATCCGGTGGCGCACCGGCCGACACTTCAAGATTGAACTGCTCACGCTCGCACCACACATCCACTCCGTTGGGAGCAACGCCTATGGGAATATCGCCTTTGAGCGCCACGCCTATGGAATTGGCATAATCGTGTGCCTCGCTCAACTGTTTGTACAGGATATATTGAACAAGCATATAGAATTCAATCTCACGTGTCGCATCGGGATATTCGGCAAGGAGTACCGCCTCGGTATTATCGTCGTAGTAGCGGTATTTGCCCCAATCCCAGATGCAACTATGCAGGCGGGCGGTGAGGTAACGGAACATTGCGTATGGTCTTAACCAGCGTTTCTGTTCCTCTATGAAAAGGCGACAATCCTCGGCAGCAAGCAGTTCACTACCCTGCTCGGCAAAAAGGTCGCGCAGATATTTCATTTTTAGTGCATACACAAGCGAATAGTTCACGGCGGGAGCCTCGTTCAGCTTTTCGCGGTGAGCCTCGTAGTAACGATTGGCCTTGTCGCTGCCCAAACGTGGCAATTGGGACATATCCATATAAATAAGGTTCAGCGCATAGACCGACACGCAATTATAGGGGTAGGAATCCTCGTCGCCACCGAATATCGTAGTGTCGTTCAATGGCAACAACTGCAAAATATTCTGTCCTGTGGCACGCAACCATTCGGCCATAAGCTTAATATCGCCAAAATCGCCAACACCCCACCCTTTGTGCGAGCGTATGGAGAAAAGCGGAATAACCGTTCCGGCCAGACGAATTTCGGGCGAGGGGAATATTATGTGAGGCAGTGTGAAAGAGAGTGCGGTAGCTTCGTTGCACGAAGCAAGCATAAGGGTTCTATTCTCACCCTCTTCCCACAGGACATTACCCTCCTTGTCTGTCTTTATGAATTTGAAGTATATATTACCCTCGTTCAAATTCTCTATATCCAGCGTAACGCTCCACAAATTGGGCTCCACCTGATGCAAAAGAGGGGCCGCCGAGGGTTGCCAACCGCCAAGCAACGCAATATCGCCGCAAACGGCAAGGCTCTCTCCCTCTCCTATGCCCATCGCATAAAGGGTGATTGTGAGGCTGCGATTGTACCAATTTATCTCGGGAGTCATCACCCGAGCAGCCTGTTTATCGAAAAAACGGAACAGATTGGTCTGCGTGTAATTGCCAACGGGAGAATCCAGCCACATATCATACACGCAATAGATATTGTTCACACAATTTATCGACAATTTATGCGGAGTCACCGCCCACTCGTTGCGGGCCACCTTGCCGGCACGCATAAGACGATAGCCATACTCTATGGCAGCTACATCGGCCGGCAGTTCCAAGGATGCGCACCAAGAAGCTGTGTCCACATTCTGCATTTCTATAATGTGCTCCTGCTCGGCGACACCCGACAGCTTGCACACAACCTGCATTGTACAATCCTGCTCGGCACGGTAATTTATGTTGAACTTTATGTTTTTCATATTATATTCTTCTTCTCTTTTTCAATTAAACTCCCGCGAAAATACAAAAAAAACTCAACCAACAATAGGTTAATGGCAATTTGTAGCCCACGATACTGCATTTTGGGGCAGAAAGGCAATAATCTCACAAATAGAATGCTGTTTTTTTAGTTTTATAAAATAAAAAGATTATTTTTGCAGATTAGACAGGCAGTGCAGCAACACTGCGAAGCCTTGCATACATAAAAAAGCGAGGAATTATTAAATTAAAAAAACATTACGATTATGAGCGATAGATTATTTATTTTCGACACTACCCTGCGCGACGGAGAGCAGGTTCCCGGTTGCCAATTGAACACCGTTGAGAAAATTCAGGTGGCAAAGCAATTGGAGCAGCTTGGAGTGGATGTTATTGAGGCCGGTTTTCCAATATCGAGCCCCGGTGATTTTAATTCAGTGATTGAAATTTCAAAGGCCGTTACTTGGCCCACTATATGCGCCCTTACACGAGGAGTGGAAAAGGACATAGATGTTGCTGTCGACGCCCTGCGTTACGCAAAGCACAAGCGCATACACACAGGTATAGGAACATCCGACTCGCACATTCAGTATAAATTCCGTTCCACACGCGAGGAGATTATCGAGCGTGCCGTTGCCGCTGTAAAATATGCGAAACGCTACGTAGAGGATATAGAATTTTATGCCGAGGATGCAGGACGCACCGACAATGAGTATCTTGCCCGCGTGGTAGAGGCTGTAATTAAGGCCGGTGCCACCGTGGTAAATATCCCCGACACAACCGGTTACTGCCTGCCCAGCGAGTATGGCGCAAAGATAAAGTATCTGATGGAGAATGTCAACGGCATTCACAATGCCATAATATCGACCCACTGTCACAACGACCTTGGAATGGCCACAGCAAACACCCTTTCGGGTGTGATGAACGGTGCCCGTCAGGTAGAGGTTACTATGAACGGCATTGGCGAGAGAGCAGGCAACACCTCGCTCGAAGAGATTGTGATGATTACAAAGTGTCACCCCACACTGCAAGTGGAAACAAACATAAACACACAAAAGATTTTCCCCACAAGCCGTATGGTGTCCAGCCTTATGAATATGCCAGTGCAGGCAAACAAGGCCATTGTGGGACGAAACGCATTTGCGCACTCTTCGGGTATACACCAAGATGGCGTGCTCAAAGATGTGAGCACTTACGAGATTATGAATCCCAAGGATGTGGGCATAGACGATAACTCTATTGTGCTCACAGCCCGCAGCGGTCGCGCAGCTCTAAAATATCGTTTGAGTGTACTGGGAGTAACTCTCGAAGATGAAAGGCTGAACGAGGTTTACGAACAGTTCCTGCGCCTTGCCGACAAGAAGAAGGAGATTCACGACGACGATATTCTGGTGCTCGCCGGTGCCGAGCGCAGCAACAACAAGGGCATTAAGCTCGACTATTTGCAGGTAACCACCGGCCTCAACACCCGCTCAGTGGCAAGCATAGGCTTGCGCATTGCCGGCGAATTGTTCGAGAGTGCATCTACCGGCAACGGTCCCGTGGATGCTGCCATAAAGGCACTGAAAAATATCATTCGCCGCGAAATGACACTCAAAGAGTTCACCATTCAGGCTATCAGCAAGGGAAGCGATGATATGGGTAAAGTGCATATGCAGGTGGAATACAACGACCGTCTCTATTATGGCTTTGGAGCAAACACCGACATTGTGAGTGCATCGGTTGAGGCATATATCGATTGTATAAACAAGTTCAACGAATAATATCCGGAAAGAAGATGAATACACTTTTCGACAAAATATGGGATACTCACGTTGTGCAGAAGGTTGAGGATGGCCCTACACAATTGTATATCGACCGCCTCTATTGCCACGAGGTAACATCGCCGCAAGCATTTGACGAATTGCGCAGCAGAGGTATCGGTTGCTTACGACCCGATAAGATTTTCTGTATGCCCGACCATAATATCCCCACAAAGGATCAAGATAAACCAATCACCGACAGCGTTTCGCGCAATCAGGTGGACACACTCACAAAGAATGCCGCGCAATTTGGGCTGTCGTATTGGGGGATGAAGCACCCCAACAACGGAATAATACACGTTGTAGGCCCCGAGCAGGGATTGACTCTCCCCGGAATGACCATCGTGTGTGGCGATTCGCACACATCTACCCACGGTGCTATGGGAGCCATTGCTTTTGGCATTGGCACAAGTGAGGTGGGAATGGTTATGGCGTCGCAATGTATTCTGCAACAGAAACCCAAGGCTATGCGTATAAGCGTAGAAGGCAAGCTGGGGAAGGGTGTCACCGCAAAGGATGTTGCACTCTACATTATGTCGATGATGACCACCAGCGGCGCAACAGGTTACTTTGTGGAGTATGCCGGCGAGGCTATCCGCTCGTTGAGTATGGAGAGCCGCCTCACGCTCTGTAACCTATCGATAGAGATGGGTGCACGCGGTGGAATGGTTGCCCCCGACGAAACTACATTCGAATATATAAAGGGCCGCCCCTACGCTCCCAAAGGCGAGGAGTGGGAGAAGGCCGTTGCCTATTGGAAGACTCTGAAAAGTGAGGAGAATGCAGTGTTCGACAAGGAGTACACCTTCCGCGCAGAGGATATTGAGCCGCGTATTACATACGGCACCAATCCGGGAATGGGAATTGGAATTACCGAGAATATCCCCACCGCCGACTCTATCGACGAGGCGGGCCGTGCATCGTTCTTAAAATCGTTGGAGTATATGAAATTTGCTCCCGGGCAGTCGCTCCTCGGGCACAATATAGATTATGTATTTGTGGGTAGCTGCACCAACGGCCGCATCGAGGACTTCCGCGCCTTTGCACAAATTGTAAAGGGCAAGAAAAAAGCCGACGGAGTAACCGCTTGGCTGGTGCCCGGTTCTTGGAGTGTGGCACGACAGATTGAGACCGAGGGTATTGACAAGGTTCTTGCCGAGGCCGGGTTCGAAATACGCGAGCCTGGTTGTTCGGCCTGCCTTGCGATGAACGAGGACAAAGTACCCGCAGGGAAATATTGTGTGTCGACAAGCAATCGCAATTTCGAAGGACGCCAAGGCCCCGGATCGCACACAATTCTCGCAAGCCCCTATGTGGCAGCCGCGGCAGCCGTAACCGGCAAAATAACCGACCCGCGAGAATTGCTTTAATCACCACAAAAGTAAATAACGATGAAAAAGGAAAAATTCAGCATACTTACCGACAGCTGCATTCCCCTGCCGCTCGAAAATATAGACACCGACCAGATTGTGCCGGCACGCTTCCTTAAAGCTACAACCCGCGAGGGATTCGGCGACTATCTGTTCCGCGATTGGCGTTTCGACAAAGAGGGTAACAAGATTGATAGTTTCGTAATGAACAACCCCACATACAGCGGCAGAATTCTTGTTGCAGGCAAGAATTTCGGTTGCGGTTCGAGCCGTGAGCACGCAGCTTGGGCCATTGCCGATTATGGGTTTCGCGTGGTGGTGTCGAGCTTCTTTGCCGACATTCACAAGAACAACGAGCTTAACAATTTCGTGCTTCCCGTAGTGGTGAGCGAGGAGTTTCTCAAAGAGTTGTTTGCAAGCATAGAGGAGAACCCTGCCACACAGGTGACAGTGAACCTCCCCGAGCAGACAATAACCAACAACGCCACAGGCAAGAGCGAGAATTTCGAGATTAACGGATACAAGAAACACTGCCTGATGAACGGGCTCGATGATATTGATTTTCTTCTTGCCAACAAGGAGAAGATTGAGGCTTGGGAAAAACAGCAGTAATATCTACAAATATAAGAAACCACAAGAAAAACATCACGATGAATTTAAATATAGCAGTACTGCCGGGCGACGGAATAGGGCCCGAAATTATAGCACAAGCACTCGAAGTAACAAAAGCCGTATGTAACAAATTCGGGCACACGCTCACACACAAAAGCGGGCTTGTGGGAGCTTGCGCCATCGACGCAACAGGCAACCCCTACCCCGACGAAACACACGAGCTCTGTATGCAGAGCGATGCAATACTCTTCGGTGCGGTGGGCGACCTTCGCTTCGACAACAACCCCAACGCAAAAGTGCGCCCCGAGCAAGGTCTGCTTGCTATGCGCAAGAAGCTCGGCCTTTATGCCAATCTGCGCCCTGTAACAACATTCGAGGCACTCATCGATAAATCGCCCCTGCGCACCGACATTGTGAGAGGCACCGATTTTATGTGCATACGCGAGCTCACAGGCGGACTTTATTTCGGTCGCCCGCAAGGCCGCAGCGAGGATGGCAAGGTGGCATACGACACCTGCGTCTATTCGCGCGAGGAGATTGAGCGCATCGTAAAACTCGCCTATGAGTATGCAATGAAACGCAACAAGAAGGTAACCGTGATTGACAAGGCCAATGTGCTTGCAACATCGCGTCTGTGGCGCGAGATTGCAAAAGAGATTGCGGCTGAATACCCCGACGTTGAAACAGAATTTATGTTCGTGGACAACGCGGCAATGCGCTTGATACAGTGGCCCACTTCTTTCGATGTAATGGTAACCGAAAATATGTTCGGCGACATTCTCACCGACGAAGGCTCGGTAATCACAGGCTCGCTTGGCCTGCTCCCCTCGGCATCTATCGGCGTGCACACATCGCTCTTTGAGCCCATACACGGCTCTTGGCCGCAGGCCGCAGGCAAGAATATTGCCAACCCCCTCGCCACCATTCTATCGGCAGCAATGATGTTCGAGTATGCCTTTGGGCTTATGGAAGAGGGCAAGCTCATACGCGAGGCTGTGAATGCTTCGATGGAGGCCTGCGTGAGAACTCCCGACATTCAGGTTGAGGGTGGCAAGGAGTATGGCACCAAAGAGGTGGGCGAATGGATTGTAAACTACATTAACAACAAATAGGCAAAAGTGCCCGTTACACGACACAACATATTGACACTCTTCACACTGCTGTTCTTTGCTTGGGCGGCAGTGTGCAACCCTTGCTATGCACAGAAGAAGGGCGAAAAACCATTCACGCTTGTAATAGATCCCGGACACGGAGGCACAGACCCCGGAGCATTAGGGCGCAAGGCAAAGGAGAAGGATATAAATTTGAACGTATCGAAGGCTCTTGCCGAAATGATTAAAGAGGATTTTCCCGAAGTTAAAATAATTTTCACCCGCAAGACCGATGTAAAAATACCGCTCGTGCGTCGTGCCACCATTGCCAACGAGGCAAAAGCCGACCTTTTTATCTCCATACACTCCAACGCCTCAAAGTCACGCTCGGCACGCGGTTGCGAGACATTTACATTAGGCTCGGGAAGCAGTGCCGAGGCAAAGGCTGCCGCTATGTATGAGAACGAAGTTATATTGCTCGAAGATAATTTCGAAGAGACATACAAGGGATTCGACCCCCGTTCAAGCGAGAGCTATATAATTTTTGAGCTTATACGCAGCCACGACATGGAGAAAAGCATTACTCTTGCCGAGGCTGTGCAGAAAGGAATGGTTAAACGCAGCGGCTTAACCAACCGTGGTGTTTCGTCGGCAGGTTTTCTTGTACTGCACAAGACTGTAATGCCAAGCATTCTTGTGGAGCTTGGATTTATTTCAAACTCCACCGAGGAGAAATATATAGCATCGAAGGCTGGACAGAAAGCTCTTGCAAAGGGTATCTTCGATGGTTTTTCCACCTATTATAAGAGCTACAAGAAAAGTACCGGCAAGCAAGTGGTAACAAAGAAAAGTGAAAATACCACAAAGCCCGACAAGCAGAACACGACCAAAGAAAAGAGTGCGGAGCAGAAGAGCAGGAAAAGCACTGCCGCCGGAAAGCCCATTTTCAAAGTGCAGATATTGGCCACAGACAGCAAACTCAACAGCAACGACAAGCGTTTAAAAGGAGTAAAGGCCGATTATTACAAGGAGAACGGGCTGTATAAATATACATACGGCGAGAGCCACAATTACGACGAGATTGCGAAAATACGCAAAAATATATCCGCAAAGTTCAAAGAGGCCTTTGTGGTAGCCTTCCTCGATGGTAAAAAAATAAACACCAAAGAGGCCATCGAAATTTATCGTAAACAAAAATAATAGACAAAAAACGATGAACAACAAAATAAAATTCAGTAAAGAGCTCATTGTGGGAGCAATAGGCATTATTGCCCTGCTTATGATATATTTGCTGATTAACTTTTTCAAAGGAATCAATCTGTTCAAAGATGGTGAACGCTACTATGCAAAGTTCGACAATATAGGGCAGATGGTTAATTCGAGCCCCATATACATCAATGGCTACAAAGCCGGAAATGTGCAGGGAATAACATTCGACTTTAACAATATGAGCAGCATCATTGTCACAATGGATATTGACAAGAGGTTGCGCATACCCGCAGGCAGTTATGCCGAAGTTAACGACCATATGCTCGGTGGTTGCGACATAAATATAATTCTGGGCAAGAGCGAGAATTACATTGCCCCAGGCGACACAATCTTCGGCCGACAGAATAAAGGAGTGATGGGCGAAATGAGCAACGCGCTTCCTGCCATACAAAACATTATCCCCAAGGCCGACTCTATACTAACCTCACTGAACAAATTGCTTGGCAGTTCCGCGCTCAACAATTCGCTGAACAATGCCGAGCAGATTACCGAGGACCTATTGGTGACAACAGAGAGCCTGAACAAACTGCTGTCTACCGATATTCCGCAGATAACAGGCTCCATAAGCGAGATTGGCAATAATTTCCAAGGTGTGTCGGAGCAATTGAAAGAGGTTGACTACAAAGAACTTTTCGCATCCTTGCAAACAACGGTCGACAATTTGGAGAAAATTACAAACTCGATAGAGAATGGTGAGGGAACAGCCGGCAAATTACTGAAAGACAGCGAATTGTACAATAAGCTCGACAGTACCTGCGCCGCTGCCAACGCCCTGCTCACCGACCTTAAAGAGAACCCCAAACGCTATGTAAATATTTCGCTCTTCGGGGGGAAAGAGAAATAACAGGATTCTGTTCTGTAATTTCGCGGGAGCGGAGCGACGAGGCATGTTATTGAAGGCTTATCCCGAAAAAAATCTAAATATCAGCTTTGTTGAGATTTTTGGTTCACCTAAAATCAACTGCGCTCATTGCAATTGAAAATAAAATTTCGCTCACTCGCTTGTAGATTTTTTCACATTCGTTGCTTTTGGCCCCTTTTGGCGAGGAACTCCGTTTCGAATGACAGATTCTTATCAATTCTCTGTTGATGTAAAATTTTATATACAATTGTCCAATTTTATATTTACAAAAGTTCTTCGTTATTACAAATTATTTTATAAGACTTTTTTGTTTGTACGAAACGCCATTTACACTATCCACGCCGGTTATATCCATAATTGTATACATAATACTATCGGTACGGTAAGCAACATCAACAGCGGCATCTACCCTTTCTTGTAAGAGAGGACGTTTTTCTTTAAATAAAGGAGAGGTATAAATAATCAATGGAATATTGAGAGCTGCCGCTTGTGATTTCTCATTGGCAAAGATACCATGCCCTGCATATTCATCAGAACTATTAAAAATATCTTGGCCGTGATCGGATAAATAAATAAGTACAGCATCCTCGTTCTCAAACTTCTGCATAATCTCATATACAATTGAGTCGTTGTATAAAATAGAATTATCTTATTTTAATGTAAACAATTTTATTTCTTAAAAATATCGCTCCACTGCACTCGTCCCTTGTGGTCGAGTGCTTTTATTTTGTAACGGCCTTGTGGCAGATTATCGACAACAAGGCGTGCGGAATAGCTCCCTGAAAACACCTTGCGACCATAAATATCGTAAACCTCCAAATATTGCCAAGCGGTTCGTTGCGCGGGGAGTGCCAATGCTTGCAACGGCTCATAAGCGGCCGATAGGGTGTAACGTGCCGGCTCACTCTCGCGCCCATAAGCATCTACTGCCGTAACAGCCACAGAAACGGCCTTTGCTGTGCGACAGGGCCACACAAAAAGAGTATCGGCAACACTGGCACAAAGAAGATTGTCGACATTATCAATATCGACAGAATCGCTCAACGAAGCATAGACATTGTACCTCACTTGCGGGAGAGAGAAGGCAGAAACAACCCCTTGCCAAGAGAGCAGCAACGTGTCGCCCTTGCTCTGCAACAAGAGGGGAGCCGGAGAAGGAGGCAACGGCTCCTCCGCCCAATCCATCGGTGGCACAAGAGCCTTTTTGCCATACAGCATTGCATAAACCTCGGCGGCACCGCCCGCACTCTCCAACAAGTGCTCGGTGCGGAAAAGTGCTGTGCCCGCTGTGCCCGCCAAACGAGAAGTACTTAACTGGCGGGTAAATTCATCGGGACTCCACCCGCCATACTCCGGTAACAGCCTGTATACGCCGATTCCGGGGACAATGTGACGGCCAAAGGAGTTCTCCTGCCAATCGCGCACAAAAGGATAGAAATTATCGCCTTTAAAATAGAGCATCGGGAAGAGAATATCCATTATCCCCTCGCGCAACCACTCCTGCGCATCTTGATAGACTGCGTCACGAGCGTTCCAGCCATAGGATTTATAGCACGACAGGTCGCTGTATTTACCCAATGGCGAGCAACTGACCCTCACCCACGGCTTTATGGATTTAACAATGGAATATACCTTGCGAGCCACGGTGGTGACATTTTTCCTGCGCCAAGCAGCAAGCGTGAGTCCCCCACCGTGCAAACGATGCAACCTGCCGTCGGGGTAACCCACAGTGCGGTCGGGGTAACGAATATAATCGAGGTGAATGCCATCCACATTGTAGCGCGACACAATCTCCTCGACCAAGCGACACAGATAATCGGCAGTGGAGGGATTACCCGGCTCCATATACCAGCTACCCTTATAGGAGGTGCACAAAGCCCTATTCTTTCGTGGCAACGATTGCTTGCCCATACGTTTAATATGATTATCGTTGCCCAACGGTAAAGCCACCACCCAAGCGTGCAGTTGCATTCCTCTTTTGTGACACTCCTTTATGGCAAATGCCAACGGGTCGTACAAAGGCGAGCGCCCCTCCACTCCTGTGAACACATAGGAGAAGGGCTCTATTGCCGAAGGGTAGGCAACATCGCCACGCACACGTGTTTGCAGCATCACAGTGTTTACATTGAGCGAGTGAAGCGAATCGAGAATAGAGCATAATTCCCGTTGCTGTGCAAGCGTATCGGCCGGAGCCTTCACCAAGGTTTTTGGCCAATCGAGATTTTCTATGGCAGTGAGCCACACAGCACGATATTCATACTTGGGAGAAGAGGCATATTGCGCCGACAAACATTCCGGCAACAACGCCAATATTATGATTGATATATATTTTAAAAGGTGCATAAATAAAAAATATTACAAATATAGTGATTTTTAGGCAGCAAATATGGGTGATATTCATAATAAATTTGTATTTTTGTATGATTTTAGAGGTATACTGCGCAAAGGCGGTACCCATTATCGAGATTATAGTTTATTTTCACATAATTTAAATTGCATTATGACAAAAGCAAAGAAGTTTATTACTTGTGACGGAAACCAAGCCGCAGCTCACATTGCGTATATGTTTTCCGAGGTTGCAGCCATCTACCCCATCACTCCCTCATCAACTATGGCGGAGTATGTTGACGAATGGGCTGCACAGGGCCGTAAAAACCTTTTCGGCGAGACAGTTTTAGTTCAGGAAATGCAGTCGGAAGGCGGTGCAGCCGGTGCTTTGCACGGTTCACTTCAAGCCGGTGCACTCACCACAACCTTTACAGCATCGCAGGGATTGTTGCTTATGATTCCCAACATGTACAAGGTTGCCGGCGAAATGCTCCCCAGCGTATTCCACGTATCGGCTCGTTCTTTGGCAGGTAGCTCACTCAGCATCTTCGGCGACCACATGGATGTTATGGCTTGTCGTCAGACAGGCTTCGCGATGCTTGCCGAGGGTTCGGTACAAGAGGTTATGGACCTTGCTGCCGTTGCTCACCTTTCAACAATAAAGAGCCGCATTCCCTTCCTTAACTTCTTCGACGGATTCCGTACATCACACGAAATTCAGAAGATTGAGATGTTGGAGCAGGAGGATATTGCACCCCTCGTTGACTGGGATGGCATACAGGCATTCCGCGACGGTGCATTGAGCCCCTCTTCACCCGTAGTTCGCGGTACAGCCGAGCAGCCCGAGACATTCTTCGCTCACAAAGAGGTTGTAAACAAGTTCTACGATGCAGTGCCCGACATTGTTGCCGGCTATATGAACCAGATTTCAGAAATCACAGGCCGTAAATATGCACCCTTCACATACTATGGTGCCGAGGATGCCGACCGCGTGATTATAGTAATGGGTTCTGCGACAGAGGCTGCCAAAGAGGCCATCGACTACCTCACAGCAAAAGGCGAGAAGGTTGGTCTTATCAGCGTTCACCTCTATCGTCCCTTCTCACTCAAATATCTTGCAGCAGTTACTCCCAAGAGCGTTAAGCGCATAGCTGTGCTCGACCGCACAAAAGAACCCGGTTCAAACGGCGAGCCTTTGTACCTCGATGTAGTTGAGGCATTCTCAAGCTGCGAGGAGTTGAAGGCTATCAACCCCACAATCGTAGGCGGCCGCTTCGGTATTGGTTCTTGCGACACAACTCCTGCGGTTATTATGTCAATCTACGAGAACCTCGCATTGCCCACACCCAAGAACCACTTTACAGTAGGTATTGAGGACGACGTTACATTCACCTCACTTCCCAAGAAAGAGGAGATTGCCGTTGTTGACGGAATGTTCGAGGCTAAATTCTACGGCCTTGGTGCCGACGGTACCGTGGGTGCCAACAAGAACTCTATCAAGATTATCGGTGAGAATACCGACAAGCACTGTCAGGCATACTTCTCTTACGACTCTAAAAAGTCGGGAGGTTTCACCTGCTCTCACTTGCGTTTCGGTGACAAGCCCATCCGTTCCACATATCTTGTAAACACTCCCAACTTCGTAGCTTGCCACGTTCAGGCATACTTGCGTATGTACGATGTAATCGGTGGCTTGCAGAAGGGCGGTACATTCCTTCTGAACACTGTTTGGGACGGCGAAGAGCTCATCAAGAACCTCCCCAACAATATCAAGAAGTATTTTGCCGAGAACGATATTACCGTTTACTACATAAACGCTACAAAGATTGCACAGGAGATTGGATTGGGCAACCGCACAAACACCATCTTGCAGAGTGCATTCTTCCGCATCACCGAGGTTATCCCCGTAGACCTTGCCATCGAGCAGATGAAGAAATTTATCGTTAAGTCTTACGGCAAGAAGGGACAAGACATTGTCGATAAGAACAATGCTGCCGTTGACCGTGGCGGTGAATACAAACAGCTCACTATCGACGCAGCTTGGGCCAACCTCCCCGCAGATGTTGAAGAGAAGCGCGACGAGCCCGAATTCATCACAAACATCGTGCGCCCCATCAACGCACAGCAGGGCGACAAGCTCCCCGTTTCGGCCTACTTACAGATTGCCGACGGTACTTGGCCTCTTGGAACATCGGCTTACGAGAAACGTGGCGTGAGCGCATTCGTTCCTAAATGGGATGCCGAGAAATGTATCCAGTGTAACAGATGTTCTTACGTTTGTCCTCACGGCTGTATCCGTCCCTTTGTAATGGACGAGAATGAGGCAGCCGGCCTCAACGCCGAGAAGATTGAGATGAAGGCTCCCGCAGCATTCAAGGGAATGCAGTTCCGCATTCAGGTGGGCGTGCTCGACTGTCTTGGTTGCGGCAACTGTGTAGACGTATGTCCCGGCAACCCCAAACTCGGTGGTTCTGCACTCACAATGGTTCCTCTGGAACAAGAAAGAGGCGAGGCTGCCAACTGGGATTACTGCTACAAGAACGTTAAGAGCAAGCAAGAGCTCATCGACGTTAAGAGCAACCCCAAAAACTCACAGTTTGCAACACCTTTGTTCCAATTCTCGGGTGCTTGCTCGGGTTGCGGCGAAACTCCTTATGTAAAACTCATCACACAGCTCTTTGGCGAGCGCGAGATTGTAGCCAATGCAACAGGTTGTTCTTCAATCTACACAGCATCGGTTCCCTCAATCCCCTACACAACCAACGAGAAGGGCGAAGGACCTGCTTGGGGTAACTCACTCTTCGAGGACTTCTGCGAGTATGGATTGGGTATGAAACTTGCCGAGAACAAGATGCGCGAACGCTTGACCACTCTCTTCACCGAGCTTACACAGTGCAGCTGCGCAAGCGAGGAGTTGAAGGGCTTGGCACAACAGTGGCTCGACAATAAGTTCAGCGGCGATGTTACAAAGGCTATCGCTCCCGCTATCATCGCAGCTTGCGAGGCATCGGAGTGCGACACTTGCAAGAAGATTCTCGCCATCAAGCAGTACATCGTTAAACGCTCACAGTGGATTATCGGTGGTGACGGTGCTTCTTACGATATTGGTTACGGCGGTCTCGACCACGTAATTGCATCGGGTGAGGACATCAACCTGCTTGTGCTCGATACAGAGGTTTACTCTAACACCGGCGGACAGGCTTCAAAGTCTACCCCTCTTGGTGCTATTGCTAAATTTGCCGCTTCGGGTAAACGCATCCGCAAGAAGGACCTTGGTATGATTGCTACCACATACGGCTATGTATACGTTGCACAGATTGCAATGGGTGCAAGCTACGACCAGTGTTTGAAGGCTATCCGCGAGGCAGAGGCTTATCCCGGTCCTTCGTTGGTTATCGCTTACGCTCCCTGTATCAACCACGGTATCAAGAAAGGTATGGGCAAGGCACAGGCTGAGCAGCAGGCAGCCGTTGAGTGCGGTTACTGGCACTTGTGGCGTTACAACCCCGCTCTCGAAGAGGAGGGTAAAAACCCCTTCACGCTCGACAGCAAGGAGCCTCAGTGGGATAAATTCCAAGCATTCCTCCAAGGCGAGGTGCGCTATGCATCACTTGCAAAACAGTTCCCCGCAGAGGCACAGGAGTTGTTCGAGGCTGCCGAGGGTATGGCCAAGAAACGCTATTCAAGCTACCAGCGTATGGCTAAACTCGATTGGGGCAAAGAGGAATAATCCCTTTTATAGACCATAAAATTCAGGAGGTGGTGACCTAAAAGCAAAAAGGTCACCACCTTTTTTTGGAGGTTGAATGAAAGAGCTGTTTTTGAGGGCAAGCGTAACGATAAAAGAGCCTTTTTACTCACCCTCTTTGTTTTATACTCTGCAAAAAGAGAGGAAGGCAGAAAACCAACAGGGGGCGACAGATGTTTTTATTGAGAACATTATTAACCTAAACCTTTATAAATATGTCTTCTACAACAAGTAAAAGTGTTAAGTTAGGGGTTATCACACTTGCCATTATGAACGTGACGGCAGTGGTATCCCTGCGCGGGCTTCCCGCTGAAGCCGAGTATGGAATAAGCTCGGCATTCTACTACCTGTTTGCCGCAATTGTATTCCTTATTCCCACCTCCTTCGTTGCTGCCGAGCTTGCGGCAATGTTCCAGAATAAACAGGGGGGAGTGTTCCGCTGGGTGGGAGAGGCCTTCGGCAAACGTATGGGCTTCCTTGCAATATGGTTGCAATGGGTGGAGAGTACAATATGGTACCCCACAGTGCTCACCTTCGGAGCTGTGGCGCTTGCATTCATTGGGAGCAACAGTGCTGCGGATATGAACCTTGCTTCGAACAAAATGTATACCCTCGCTGTGGTGCTCATAATCTATTGGGCGGCAACATTTATTTCGCTGAAAGGACTCGGCTGGGTGAGTAAGGTGGCAAAAATCGGTGGATTGGTGGGAACGATTATCCCTGCATTCTTGCTTATGCTCCTTGCCGTTGCCTATCTTGCAAGCGGCGGTACATCGCAGATGGATTTTGGCGGCAACTTCTTCCCCGACATTACCAAGCTCGACAATCTGGTGCTTGCATCGGGTATATTCCTCTTTTACGCGGGAATGGAGATGACAGGTATACACGTGAAGGATATGAACAATCCCGCAAAGGAGTATCCGCGTGCGGTGTTCATAGGAGCTATAATCACCGTGCTTATATTTGTATTAGGAACATTCTCGTTGGGTATAATAATTCCACAGAAGGATATAAACCTCACGCAAAGCCTGTTGGTGGGATTCGACAACTATTTTAAATATATACACGCATCGTGGCTGTCGCCCATTATTGCCGTGGCACTTGCTTTTGGAGTGCTCGCCGGAGTGCTCACCTGGGTATCGGGTCCTTCAAAGGGTATTTTCGCCGTGGGAAAGGCCGGTTATCTGCCTCCCTTTATGCAGAAGGCCAACAGTTTGGGTGTACAAAGAAATATTTTGCTTATACAGGGTGGTGCAGTAACCTTTCTGAGCTTGCTTTTTGTGGTAATGCCATCGGTGCAGAGCTTCTACCAGATACTATCGCAGTTAACCGTACTATTGTACCTTATAATGTATCTCCTTATGTTTGCGGCAGCTATCTATCTGCGTTACAGTATGAAGGAGGCTCCCCGCCCCTTCCGTTTGGGCAGC
Organism: Bacteroidaceae bacterium; assembly: GCA_045634365.1. Taxonomy (GTDB): domain Bacteria; phylum Bacteroidota; class Bacteroidia; order Bacteroidales; family Bacteroidaceae; genus HGM04593. Next base: position 17,611 of record JAZRAC010000026.1, read on the forward strand.
AAGGGCAACTGTGTTATGTGGATTGTATCGGGAATGGGATTCTTGGGCAGCCTGCTCGCATTTGTATTGAGCTTTATTCCCCCTGCACAAATTTCGGTGGGAAGCAACGCCACTTGGTATTCGGTGCTTGTAATTGGTTGCCTTGTGGTTGTGATTGCTCCGTTCATAATATATGCGATGCGTAAGCCACACTGGATGGACAAGGAGTCGCAATTCGAGCCTTTCCATAATGAAAAGCAATAAAAGACAAGAAGGTGACTAAAAAGGCTCTTTTATCGTTACGCTTGCGAGCCTAAAAACAACCCTTTTTATTCGCCCTCAAAATAATGGCGGTGACCTATTCTACTGTTAGGTCACCGCCATTATTGTCTGTTCTACAATATTTATGCCAACGACTGCATATCATTGAGTTTCTTATAATAACCATCTATTGCTAAAAGTTCTTCGTGCTTGCCACGCTCAACAATCTTGCCCTCGTGGAGCACACAAATTTCGTCGGCGTGCTTGATTGTGGAGAGGCGGTGAGCAATAGCCACTGTGGTACGGGTCTTCATAAGGTGTTCAAGAGCCTCCTGCACCAGACGCTCCGACTCTGTGTCGAGAGCCGAGGTTGCCTCGTCGAGAATGAGCACAGGCGGGTTTTTGAGAATTGCACGGGCAATGCTCACACGCTGACGCTGACCGCCGCTCAAACGACCTCCACGATCGCCTATATTTGTATCGTAGCCATTCTCGGTTGCCATAATAAAGTCGTGGGCATTGGCTATTTTTGCAGCCTCAACCACCTGTTCCATCGTTGCACCCTCGCAGCCGAATGCGATATTATTAAAGAAGGAGTCGTTAAAGAGAATTGCCTCCTGGTTCACATTGCCGATTATTGCACGCAGGTCGCGCACACGGAAATTCTTTATATTGGTACCATTTATCAGCACTTCGCCCTGCTGTACATCGTGATAGCGGGGAATAAGGTCGACAAGAGTCGATTTTCCGGAACCCGACTGCCCTACAAGCGCAATGGTCTTTCCCTTTGGAATTTCGAGGCTTACATTATGCAGGACCTCGCGTGTACCATAGCTGAATGAGATATTTTTGAGTTCTATCTTGTCGACAAGAGTTTTTATCTCCACCGGATTCTCGGGCTCGGTTATAGGGTTCTTTGCGCTCATAATCTTGTCGATACGCTCCAAAGAGGCCAATCCCTTCGGAATATTGTAACCCACCTTCGAGAACTCCTTTAAGGGGTTGATGATGCTATACAGAATTACCATATAGAAGATGAAGGTGGGAGCATCTATGCGTGACGAATCGTTAAGAATAAGGAAGCCACCGAACCATAGTACAAAGACAATGAGAATGGTACCGAGAAACTCACTCATAGGGTGTGCCAGCGCCTGACGGGTAGACACCTTTATTGAAGCATCGCGCACCCCCTTGCTCGAATTTGTAAAGCGTTTAACCATATGTTCCTCGGCAATAAAAGCCTTTACAATGCGCAGGCCGCCCAAGCTCTCGTCGAGTTGCGACATCACATTACTCCACTTCTCTTGCACTTCCAATGAACGGCGTTTAAGTTTTTTACCCACACGACCCATAATCCAGCCCATTACCGGCAATACAAGAATGGTGAAAAGGGTAAGTTCCCAGCTGGTGAGCAACAGGGTTGAAAAGTAGAAGATTATGAGAATAGGATTTTTGAGCATAAGGTCGAGCGAACTTGTAATAGAGTTCTCAACCTCACCAACATCACCACTCATACGTGCTATAATATCACCTTTACGCTCCTGCGAGAAGAATGCCAAAGGAAGATTCATTATCTTCTTGTAGAGCATTACACGAATATCGTGTACAACACCGGTGCGAAGAGGAATCATCACTGCCGATGATGCAAAATAACACGATGTCTTTATAAGAGTCATTATTGCAAACAACACACCTATAACAAGCAAAGTGAGCATAGGCCCCCTTTCGGCAATCATAGATGTTACATAATAGTAAAAGTTGTTCACAGCAACATCTTTCAGGCTGGCACTGCCCCACTCCATATATTCATAAACCTTTTGGTTGGTTCCTGTTTGAAAAAGAATATCCAGAATCGGAATCAACAAAGTAAAAGAAAATACGTTAGTTACGGCCGATAGAATATTCAACAGTACCGACAGGCCTACATACTTTTTATACGGCCACACGAAACGCCGCATCATACCGAAAAACTCCTTCATAGCAATATTTTAGGTTAAGAAAGATTTTCAAACTCCTTGCAAAGGTAACTAAATTCTTTATAGCGCGAAACAAAAATGGTGCTTAATTGACACACCGCAAAAATAACCGGATTATTACTCTCCATCTATCGTATAGCCGTTGGGGTAAATGAGCAGTACACTCGTTTCGCGATAGTCGCGCTGCAACTGCACAAAAACGTGGTCGAGCGAGGGGCGGAAGGATATTGAACCGCGACGGGCACTCACCACCACAAGCAGATGGTCGTCAGCTATTATCTGCGATAAGCGTTTAAGGTCGTTGCCGCCATCTGTTTCATAAAATTCCGCATTCACGCCCGATATTTTTTTGTGACGGCTCTTTATGTGAGCAAGGCTGTCGGGGTGTCCGTGGTACATCACCTTGCAACCGAGAACCGCCGCCATACGTGCTGTTTCGTCCACCCAGTTCTTAAATCCTGCCTCAAATTCGGTTTTTGCAGGGAAGGTTATATGTATGCATCGGATGGTATTGAGCGGAATGTTTATACGCGCCATTATTATCTGCGTGTTTATTCCGTTGAGAAGTTCGGGGAGCACGCCACCCAAGAATGTGTCGTTGGCCGTCTCCTTTTGGTGGAAGCCCACAATGAGTTCACGATAATCGTTTTCCTTAACTTCGTGTATAATTCCATAGGAGAGGTTGGTGGTAAGGCGCACTTTTGTGAGTATGGGAACATTCACTGAGGCCGCAACGTTGGCTGCCTTGTCAAGCACCTTTTGGGCACGCACACGCTGTTGTTCATCTTCGTCAAGCACCACAGTCACCGCCGACAATGGCATTTTTGATTTCTCCTCGCGCAACAGCAGGGCAAGGTCCATCAAGCCATTTACCATTTTGGGATTGGCAAGCGCGAGCAGAGTCTTTTGCGAGGTATTTTGGGGCTTGTCATATACTTCGCCCGACACGGCTATGCGGCGCGACACGCGGTCGGTTACCAGAGAGCTCACGATGCAGGTTACCAATATGAGCAGAATTGTACCATTCAGCACATCTTCGCTCAACAAGGGCGAGCCATCGGGCAATATTATTTTATGTCCCACAATGGCCGCTGCAAGAGTGGCTGCCGCCTGTGAGGTGCTTAATCCGAACATAAGATACTGCTCACGAAACGACATTTTGTAGGCACGCGCAGTAATCCACGATGCGATGGCTTTTCCCGTGAGAGCTGTCGCAATCATCACCGAGGCCACTATTATTGCATTGAAATTACCGAATAGCACCCTCAAATTTATCATCATACCCACACCTATCAGGAAGTAGGGAATAAATATTGCATTACCCACAAAATCTATGCGACGCATCAAAGGTGAGGAGTGAGGAATGAGGCGGTTCAGCACCAAGCCTGTGATAAATGCACCAAGAATTCCCTCCATTCCCGCAAGTTCCATCATTCCCGCACCAAGGAACAAGAGTGCCATCACAAAAATATACTGTATAACCCCATCGTTATATTTACGGAAAAAGTAGCGGGCAATGCGCGGGAACAGGAATATTATAGCCGAACTTATAAGCACCAGTTTCAACAGTAGCAAGGCAAAAAACAGAAAGCCGGAGTCGCCAGTGAACATTCCGCTTATTACAGCAAGCACAAAGAGGGTGAGAGTGTCGGTGATTATGGCACCGCCAACCACAAAATTCACGCAACGCTGGCGCGAAAGACCGTAACGTGCCACTATCGGATAGGAGATAAGCGTATAAGAGGCATACATACTTGCCAACAGCACCGATGTTATTACACCATATTCAAGAATGAATATATTGGAGAAAACTCCCAAGAGAATGGGCATTGCAAAGACCGACAGGCCAAGCAGAAGAGCACCACCCTTTGCCTGACGCATCTCCTGCAAGTTTATTTCAAGGCTCGCGAGAAACATAATGTAGTACAAGCCCACCTTCCCAAAAAGTTCAAAGCTGTCGTCACGGGTGAGAATATTCAATCCATTAGGCCCCACGACAAGCCCGGCCAGAATCATACCTATAATATGCGGCAGACGCAACTTGTTGAAAAGCAGCGGTGCAAACAATATTATACACAACACTCCAAGGAATATCCAAGTAGGGTCGGTTACCGGGAACAAAGAACTCCAATTCATAATTTAGAGGCTACAATAAATTTACGCTATTACCAAGAATAGGAAAGACCAAGTGTCATATACTCCTTAATCTGCCAAAAGCCATATTTATCATCTTCAAGGTCGAGCGAACTATCGTCGAATCTTGCGTGCATAACCATCGATACCTTGAAATAGCGAGTAATCTTAATATCAAATTTATTCTCCCACGAGAAGAAGGCTCTTTCGTAGTTAGTATAAAACTCGGCTCGCGACCACCAGTTGACAATCTTGAAGAATGTAGCCGAGGGCACGGTTATAACCACCTGTGTACCAAAATCCTCTTTATGGTGACGACCGGCCTTTATACCGTAACGACTGGCAAGCTGGTCGTAGCGCACGAATTTATAGTTATATGCCGACAAAGGAGCAACATATATCTCCAACGATAAGTTCTTCCACGAGGGCTTATAATTAAGACCGAGCGAGAAATTAGCATCGAAAGGAGCCATAAATTTCGACACAAAATCGGGGCTGTTAACAGGATAGCTTGGCAGCATCTGTGTTTCCAGCTTACTCTTCACGGCAACATCAAGATTTTTAACCAATTTATAACCAAAAGTAGATTCCAAGCGCAGTTTGTCGTTGTTTGTCTTAAAATGGTGCAAAGTATCGCCCTCCACCGTTGTAAAGCCAAGCTGAGCATCGAATTTATTGGTAAATGTTATTCTGTCTTTATCGTCGTAGTTCAAATTCAGCACAATAACCGCAAGCATCGCACGGGTATTATCGCCACCCTGCGACCAGTTGGGCGACACGTAGTTCTGCGTAAATTGAAGGTCGAAAGAGCCGGTGGTGCGCCAATAGCTGGGCTTCTTAACCGTGGTTGCCAATCCTCCGGCAACATTATCGGGTACCTCCACATTTGGCTTTTCCATCAATTCCAGCGTCGGAGCATTCTCTTTTACACCTAAATCCAGCACCGATTTTTCGTTACGCAACTGCTCCTCGGTGGCAACAATCTTCGATGGATGATTCTTATAGACATTCATCATCATAGAGTTTATAACCGCCTCACGCTTCTGATTTTCCACAAAGCTGCTGTTGCCGAAGGAGTAATCATTATCGAACCTACGACCACTGGTGTTGTTCGCAACAGAATTGTAGAACACCGGCATTGTAAGCATTTTGGCAAATGCAGGGTTGGGGCTCACCTCTTCATCAATAGAGGGTTGCGCTGTTTCATTAGTGAACGAGTCTATTTTGGCCTTGAAATAATCGAGTACACTGTTATTATTTTGAGCCACACACGAGAAGGAAACAGAAAAAATAATCAACAAAGTAAAAATTCTACCCATATTCATTGTTTTATTCATAGTAATCAATCTGCCACAGAAAAAGAGCGGAAGCGCAATTGTGCTTTTCTCGGCAAAGTTAAGAAAAATCCTCGGATTTTAGCAGCTGTCCCATATTATATATAAGAAATTTATCAAATAAACAGCCTTTTGATATTTTTATAGGACAACAAACCTTTTAATCACATTATTTTTGCTATCTTTGCAGTTCGCACAGATATTTTTTAAAAATACAATTATAAATTAAAGAAACACACAACCAACATTTATGGATAAAAACAGTATTATAGGATTTGCACTTATAGGAATAATTTTTGTTGCCTTTTTCCAATTCAACAAGCCCGATGCGGCAAGAATAGAGGCACAGAAACGCTACCAAGACTCTATCGCCGCCATACAGAAAGCCGAAGAGCAGGTGCGCCAGCAGATTATTGCAGCCGAAGAGGCCGAAATTGAGAAACAGAAAAACGACAGCACATCGACCCTCTTCAATGTCCTTAACGGCGAGGCAAAGGAGGTTACCATTGCCAACAACAAAGTGAGCATCGATATTTCCACTCTGGGAGCAAGAGTAACATCGGCAACATTGGCCGACTACACTAATCAGGAGGGGGGTAAGCTCACACTCTTCGACGACGATGATAATATTGTCACAAAGGACAGCCGCGGCCGCGAAACAGTGCAACGCAACCAGATGCTCTTCACTTTCGATGGAAAGAACGAAAACATCGACACAAAAGGGCTCTATTTCACACCCCGTGAGCAAACCGACAGCAGCGTTGTTATGCGCCTTGCCTTTACCGAGGAGAAGTACATAGATTTTGCCTACCGCCTATTGCCCGACAGCTATATGCTGAACCTTGCAATCGACGCACACAATATGCAAAATTTCTTCCCTGCGTCCACCCGTCAGATGGGCATCACTTGGGAGCAGATTATGCGCCAGCAGGAAAAGGGATTCACATTCGAGCAACGCTACTCAACCCTCACATATAAGATTGCAGGCGACGACACCGACTATTTGAGCGAAATGAAGAGTGACAAGGAGACCCTCGAACAACCTATCGATTGGGTGGCCTTCAAAAACCAATTCTTCTCGTGCATAATGATAGCCGGCGAGCAGTTCGACAATGTATATATAGAATCGGATACTATAAACGAAGGAAAGGGCTATCTGAAAAGCTGTTACGCATTGATGGAGACTCCGTTTGACCCCAGCGGAAAGAGAACCACCGATATTCAATTCTACTTCGGCCCCAACAAATACAGCGACCTTGTCGACAGCAACGCCCTTGCCATTAATGGTGATAAAGATCTTGAATTGCAGGAGCTTATATATTTTGGTTGGCCCATCGTACGCTGGATTAACCGCTTTTTCATAATGTACCTCTTCGACTGGCTCAACAGCTGGGGTATGAATATGGGTATTGTGTTATTGCTGCTCACACTCATCGTGAAGGGCATCGTATACCCCTTCACCTATAAATCCTATATATCTTCGGCCAAGATGCGTGCATTAAAGCCCTATATAGAGAAGATAAATGCAAAGTACACAAAGAAGGAGGATGCATTGAAAAAACAGCAGGAGACAATGGCACTTTACAGCCAATATGGTGCAAGCCCTATGGGCGGTTGCCTGCCTATGCTCATACAGATGCCGGTGTTCATCGCAATGTTCAACTTTGTGCCCAACGCCATAGAACTGCGCCAAGAGAGTTTCTTGTGGGCCGGCGACCTTTCGTCGTACGATGCACTCATCAGCTGGAACACTCCTATATGGCCCATCGGCAACCACATAAGCATATTCTGTTTGCTATTCTGCGTAACACAGGTGCTTAACACCTACTACACTTCGAAGATGCAACCCTCTATGGGCGGTTCTCCCGAGCAAGAGCAACAGGCCAAGATAATGCGTTGGATGATGTACCTTATGCCCATTATGTTCTTCTTCATATTCAACGACTATTCATCGGGCCTCAACTATTATTACTTTATATCAACCCTCATCAGCGTACTCATTTTCGTATATCTGAGAAGAACCGTAAACGAGGATGAGCTGTTGAGAAAAATGGAGGCCTACAACGAGAAGAACAAGAACAACCCCAAGAAGCAGAGCAACTTTATGGCACGCCTCGAAGCCTTGCAGGAACAACAAAGACGTATGCTCGAAGAACAACAGAAACGCAATAACAAAAAATAAAAAGAGATAAAAAGCAATATGGGACTATTTGATATTTTCAAAAAGAAAAAAGAGACCGCTCGCGTGGGCGGAATGGAGGATTTTATGACCCTCATACGCGTATACTACCAATCGGTACTTGCCGCCAATCTGGGAATAACCAATATAGGAATGCTCCCCGACCTTGCCACCTTCAAGCGTACGCTGAAAGTGGCCACACAAAATAACAAACTGGGCGTTGCCGAGCGCAGCCGTTGCAAAAAGATGCTCGAACAACTTTACGGATTGAACGACAATTTCTTCAAAGAGATTGACCTCTCCATCAAAAAGAACTGCAAACGCATAAACGACGTACAGCCCTACCTGTTCGCATTCCAAGGCTTCAACAACGACCTTATGATGCTTGTGAGCAACCTGATGCAGTGGAAATTCCGCATCCCCGGCATATTCCACAAACTGTTGCGCGGAATGACCGAGAAGATTATAAACGACATTCTCACCAAAGATAGCTGGAAGGACGAAGCTACCTACCGCACCGTGTACACAGTGCGCCAATATAGAGAGAAACTCGGCTACTCGGCCAATTGGATGACCGACTATGTTTACAAAATAGTAACACTTGCCAAGAAAGAACCACGCCCCAACAGCGACGAGGCAACAAAATAAGGATTCAATGGAGTTGTGCCCAAAATTGTATTTGAGCACAGCTCCATTAAGTTTGTAAAAGTTGACAAAAGATTAAGGCGAAAGGAGCAACAAGAATACTCCAATTGAGCCTTAATATTAACAACAACGAGGCAGTTTGTTAATTATAGCACACTGCGTCTTTTGTTTAGTAGCAAAAATATGTTGAAATTCAGTCCCATAAGCATAGAGGCCGCCGAACAACTGAAACACTTTGCCGTGCAAGGCCTTACACATTCGTGCGACTACACCCCGGGCAACCTCATTATGTGGGCCGATTATATGCAGTACGACTATGCCATAGAGAATGGTACACTGTTTATCTCCTGCCTCTCGCAGCACAATCTGAAAGAACAGGCTTTTCTGCCACCGATAGGAGAATTGCCATTGAAAGAGAGCATCGCTCTTTTGCAGGAATACTGCAACGCCAGTAACAGGGTGCTGCGCTTCACCGCCGTACCGCAAGAATTTTATGAGCAATTCTCCACACTGCTGCCCCACCATAAATGCATAGAGCTCGATGGATGGGCCGACTATATACACAGCGCCACCGACATTGCAACCCTGCAAGGGAAGGCACTTAACAAACGCCGTAACCGCAGAAAAAAATTCCTTGCCGAGCACCCCGATTATGAGTATAAACGCTACTCCGAGGAGGAGGCTGCGGCTGTAACCGATTTTATTCTGGGCAAAGGCTGCAACGAAGCAATTATGCGTTGCTACGAAATACACCAGAGTATAACCACCGTGCGCAACCTTCCCCTCTACCATCAGCCGGCCGCCATAATAAAAATCAATGGCAAGACAGTAGCATTCACGCTTGGCGAAGTGTGGAACGACACCCTCTACATACACATAGAGAAGGCCGACAGGGAGTATCCCGGCCTTAGCGAAACACTCGCAAGCAGCTTTGCTGCCGACATTCTGCAAGAGTACCCGCAGGTAACGCTCATAAACCGCGAAGAAGACCTCGGCGACGAGGGATTGCGACAGGCAAAAAGAGCCTACAACCCCATTCAAATGCTTAACCGCTACGAATTTATACCGCAATGAACAACACCGAGACGCACCCGTGGGAACCATTCGCGCCACAAAATGCAACAATACTGTTTCTGGGCAGCTTCCCCCCGCCCCGCCGACGCTGGTCCATGGAGTTCTATTACCCCAACATCACAAACGACTTTTGGAAAATAGCAGGCCTGCTATTTTTCGGCAAAAAAGACCATTTCATCGAAGAAAACGGGGAAAAGTTCAAAGAAGAGGAGATTAAAGAATTCCTGACACAGAAAGGGATAGCCATCTACGATGCGGCAACCACCGTGCGCCGTCTGCAAGAGAATGCATCGGACAAATTCCTCGAAGTTGTCACCCCCACCAATATCACCGCCCTCCTGCAACGCCTGCCCTCCTGCCGAGCCATAGTAACAACCGGACAAAAAGCCACCGACATAATCGGCGCAATGTATGGGTGCGACGAACCTGCAATAGGTTCAAAGAGAAGCATAAACATCGAAGGTCGTAACATAAATTTTTGGAGAATGCCATCAACCTCTCGCGCCTACCCCATCGCCGTAGAGAAAAAGGCCGAATATTATCGCACCTTGCTACAAGAAGAGGGTATTTTATAGTTTACCGGTTATTACCTACAAATTAACACCGATTATCATAAAACTTTTTAAACATAGAACATCATTACAAAAAAATATCTATCTTTGAGGTAAACTCGAATATAGGAAACTACCAAATTCACACAAAGCTACTCTTTTTATGGCACAATCCCGCATAAAACAATTCTGTTTCAGATGGTTCCTTATGGTACTTTTTATGCAGTGCGGCTTTACTGCAAGCATCGCCTACGACTTTAAGAGCGGCAACGTGTACTACAACATTCTGTCTGCCACCGAAAAAACAGCCGAGGTTACCCACGGAGATTTTAACCATCGATACAGCGGCGAGATAATTATCCCCGAGGAGGCGGAATACAAAGGAATCATCTATAAAGTGACAAGCATAAGGCCTGAGGCTTTCTGGGGGAGTGTCGAGCTTGCAAGCATCGTTATTCCCACAAGCGTCACCAAAATAGAGGACTACACCTTCTACCATTGTACAGGGCTCGAAAATATCACAATCCCGGGCAGTGTAACCAATATTGGTAACTACGCCTTCTTCGGTTGCGAGAGACTCGACAATGTAGCAATTCCCGATAATGTGACAGCCATCGGTAACTGCACATTTGCCGAGTGTGCAGGGCTAAAAAACATCGCAATGGGAAAGAACACAAAAACCATTGGTGAGGGGGCATTCAGGCTGTGTATCGCACTCACAGAGGCAACAATTCCCCAAAGTGTGACCACCATCGGCAATGGCGCATTTGAATTCTGCACAGGATTGACAAAAGCAGCCATAAGCGGCGAGAACCTTACAACCATCGGCGACTATGCTTTTCAGGGGTGCAGCTGCCTCACCCACATTACAATCCCCGGCAGCGTAACCACTATCGGCGCATCGGCATTCGACGAATGCATAAGCATTGCGAGCCTCACAATCCCCGGCAGCGTAACCACTATCGGCACATCGGCATTCGACGGATGTTACGGGTTCACAAACATTACGGTGGAGAGCAGCAACCACTCTTACGACAGCCGTGGGAACAGCAAAGCCATCATTGAGAGTGCGACCGACAAACTCATACGCGGTTGCAGCAATACTATTATTCCCAACGGCATCTGTCACATTGGAGAGTGGGCATTCTACAACTGCACAGAGCGTGAGAGTATAAAAATCCCCGGTAGTGTAACCACAATCGACAATTGGGCATTCTACAATTGTACCGGGCTCACAAGCATTAACATTCCGGAAGGTGTTACCACAATAGGCGACTACACATTCTTTGGTTGCACGGGATTAACCAATATTGCCATACCCAAAAGCGTTGCCACAATAGGCGACGGAGCCTTCTACAAATGCAACAGCCTCACAAGCATCTACTCGCCGAGCAAAATACCGGCAACCGTCGGCAGCTACACATTCGACAGCCTCTACACAGCCACCACCCTCTACGTTCCCATCGGAGCAAAAAGTACCTATCGGGCAGCACCCTATTGGAGTGAATTTGTAAACATTGTCGAGGCAAAATTCTACATAAAAGGCGACGTAAACGACGATGGCGAGGTAAACGTAGCAGATGTTACATCCATAATAGATATAATCATTCACGATTTATCTATAACAGATGCCGCCGACCTTAACAACGATGGTGAAATAAACGTTGCCGACATTACATCCGTAATAAACATAATTATGGGTGTCGATAAAATTGAGTGGCAGATAAAAATCTACGAGTAACACCCCTATTACAAACACTCCCGACAATCCCAAACAATACAAAAAGTGTTTCCTCGGCACAAAAAAGCCGGCAAATCTTTCAAATATCCGAAAAATCACATATATTTGCAGTAGCCTGCGAATATATATATGCATTTGCAGCAAAAAGATTGTCATATTATGACCGAGAATGATAAAATTGCATTGACAAATTTCGAAGAGAAGCTACGCCTGCTGCTGTACAAATATAAACAGGCAAAAGAGCAGAACAAGGAATTGTCGCGCTTGCTCCAAGAAAAAGAGAACTCCTTGCAAGAGGTACAAATGCGATGCAATGCTCTCGAAAGTAACTACAACAATCTGAAACAAGCCAAGGTAATAAGCCTCAGCGATGCCGAAGTAGGGCAGACAAAAGAGCGATTATCGAAGCTTGTGCGTGAAATCGACCAATGCATTGAGTCGTTAAAAAAGTAACAGATGAAGACCAAGCAAATGGAAGATAGAGAATTGGGAATCAATCTTGTGATTGACGGAATATCATTCCCGCTTACCATAAAAGCGAGCGAGGAGCCTTATTACCGCCAAGCAGCACGCTTAACAAACGAAAAGCTAATAATATATAAACAACTCTTTTCGGGCGAGGGAGGAGTGAGAGTACACGCAATGGCAGCTCTCGACATTGCCCTCGAACTTGTAAAGCAGGCCGACAATGTAGGCTCGGCCAATATTATGAGCAAGGTGAACGAACTATCGCGCTTGATAGACAACACCATCGCACAAGAATAACCCCAATCTTCACAAGCGACTTCACGCATTCTCATATTCTTTGCTCTCGTGGCACACAGCCTCGGTTGAAGGAATATGCGGTGCGTTTTATTATATATTTTAAAAACTTGTAACACTATGCTTACACCAACATCATTACTCATTGGCGCAATTGCAGGAGCACTTATAGGCTGCATCGTCCAATACGTTATAATCAAGTTCGGCTTAAAATCGAAATACAAGCGCATAATAGACGAAGCGCACAAAGAGGCCGAAGTAATAAAGAAAAACAAGCTGCTCGAAGTTAAGGAGAAATTCCTAAACAAAAAAGCCGAGCTTGAAAAGGAAATTTCGCAGCGTAACAACAAGATCCAGCAGGCGGAACACCACCTTAAACAGCGCGAGATACAGATGAACCAGCGCAACGAAGACTTGCAGCGTCGCAAGAACGAGCTTGAGAACCTGAAAGAGAATATCGATGCACAAAAAGGACTTCTCGAGCGCAAGCAGGAGGAGCTCGACAAACTGCATCAGCAGGAGCGTGAAAAGCTCGAAGCGATAAGCGGTCTTTCGGCCGAAGATGCAAAAGAACGCCTTGTAGAGTCGCTCAAAGAGGAGGCAAAGACACAAGCAGCATCGTACATAAACGACATTATCGACGATGCGAAGATGACAGCCGGAAAAGAGGCCAAAAAGATTGTGATACAGACAATACAGCGTGTCGCCACCGAAACAGCCATTGAGAACTCCGTCACAGTATTCCACATTGACAACGACGAAATGAAGGGTCGCATCATCGGCCGCGAAGGACGCAACATACGCGCATTGGAAGCTGCGACAGGTGTGGAAATTGTTGTCGACGACACCCCCGAGGCAATTGTATTGAGCGCATTCGACCCCGTGCGTCGCGAAATTGCCCGCCTTGCACTGCACCAGCTTGTTGCCGACGGACGCATACACCCCGCACGCATCGAGGAGGTTGTTGCAAAGGTTAAGAAACAGATTGAGGAGGAGATTATCGAGACAGGTAAGCGCACCACCATCGACCTTGGCATACACGGCCTGCACCCCGAGCTTATACGCATAATAGGCAAGATGAAATACCGTTCATCGTATGGACAAAACCTCTTGCAGCACGCACGCGAGACAGCCAACCTGTGCGCAGTTATGGCAGCCGAGCTTGGCCTCAACCCCAAGAAGGCTAAACGTGCCGGTCTGTTGCACGATATTGGTAAAGTACCCGACGAGGAGACCGAACTACCACACGCAGAGTATGGAATGAAGATTGCCGAGAAATACAAGGAGAAACCCGATATATGCAACGCCATCGGTGCTCACCACGACGAGGTAGAAATGACCAGCCTCATAGCCCCCATCGTTCAAGTGTGCGACGCAATCTCGGGAGCACGCCCCGGCGCACGCCGCGAAATTGTGGAGGCCTACATAAAGCGTCTGCACGACCTTGAACAGCTTGCAATGTCCTACCCGGGCGTTACAAAGACCTACGCCATTCAGGCCGGTCGCGAACTGCGCGTAATTGTAGGCGCCGACAAGATTGACGATAAGCAGACAGAGCTTCTCTCGGGCGAGATTGCAAAGAAAATTCAGGACGAAATGACCTACCCGGGACAGGTGAAGATTACAGTAATACGCGAAACACGTGCCGTGAACTACGCACGATAACAAATTACAGTATATTGCAATAATGGCGGTGACCCAAAAATAAAATTAGGTCACCGCCATTATTTCGAGGTTGAATAAAAAGAACTGTTTTTAGGCTTGCAAAGATACGTACAAACGAGCGAGATACACAAAGCTTGCTTTGATGTATTTCACAGCGAGTGCAGTGTATCTTCTACAAAGATACGTACAAACGAGCGAGATAAACAAAGTTTACTTTGATATATTTCACAGCGAGTGCAGTGTATCTTCTACAAAGATACGGAAAAGCGGAGTGTACTTGGGCGTAAATGGGCATTTTGAGGGCGAGCGTAACGACAAGAGAGCCTTTTCAGTCACCCTCTTTTTGGTAGCCGAAAGAGTTTAAAACAGAAAACAGCAAGCAATCTTATGCGTAGCTGTGCAACCCGCCGAGCAGATAATTCACCCCGAAGAAGGTGAAAAGCATCACAAGAAACGCCACAAGTGAGAAACAGTGGAACACCAACGGGCGAGCCATAAAAGGTAACGAGCGAGTGTGAAAGCCAAAAGAACAGACTAAAAGGGTAACAAGTGCCCACACCTCTTTGGGGTCCCAGCCCCAATAACGCCCCCACGCAATATTGGCCCACGCAGCACCTAAAAATATTCCGGCAACAAGCAACAAGGTAGCATAATAGAGCATCACCCGCCCCGAAACGGCTGTACTCTTCAAACGTTCATAATTCCCGTTGAACCAATAGACAAGAAGCGACACAAGAGCATTCACTGCCAAAAGTCCTATAAACACGTACGAGGTTACAATTGTTATAACGTGCAGAGGCAACAGCGGAGTGCGCAACACCGGAAGCACCCACCCCGACGAGGCAACACCGCTCGACTGCGACACTGCGACACACATAAACGCATAGCAAAATACTCCAAATGACAGGTTGCTGTTCCTGCGAAGGAACGCCACCGACAGGAAGGCGCACCACGCAATAAACATCAAAGCCTCGGCACCATTGGAAACGGGAAAAACAGCAGTTTCTACCCAACGGCGAATGCCAAAATAGGTAATACAGACAAACAGAAACAATGAAATAAAAATCATCTTTGACAAGCGCCAAGAAGGCAAAGTTACACGCGGGTAGCCCGTAGCATACAATAACTTTGCCAACGCCGCCTTCTGCGTGTTACGCGCCACAAGAACAAAAAGAAAGCCAAGCACCGTGAGCAGATAGCCCGAATAGGTGATTGCAGTGCCCCACGGGTCGTTGCTCACAAGCAGTGTGACACAACCATCGTTCACCTGCGACAAGCAGAAGCGGATCCCCTCCCTGTCGTACACCTTGTTCATTGAAAGAACCGCCGTTTCACTATCACCGGCAGAAGATTGCACAGCAAGCTCGGCAAAATAGTCGAGTGGCGAGGCACCATCATCGGCAAGTTCAACCCCGCACCGCTGCAAAGTAACCCTGAATGGGAATTTGGCAAGCGAACCGTCGCTCTTCACGAACATACTCGACGGTGAGCCCCCCTCGCAAAGAGTGAGCGTTCCACGCTCTCCCGCAATATAGGTGACAAAAGCTCCGGCAAGAACCACAAGAAAAGAGCAGTGAAGGAAAAACGTTGCCGGCACTTTGCGCACAGATGTATTTAAAATATAGAGAAAGGCCGAAACAGCCATCAGTACCCACAGAAGCACAAAAAAGGGCGAAGAGTATACCTCTCGGGGCACAAAAGAGCCACCCGAAAGAGCCTCGGCAAGCGTAACCGCCACAAGCAGCAACGCTATAAGCGCCAATGAGCCGAATGATAAATATTTAAGGATGCACAACATAATCAGGCAGCCAGATGCTCCACAAGCACTTTAACTCCTATAAGAATGAGCACAACCCCGCCCCAAAACTCGGCACGCAGACGCTTGGCAATTCCTTTGCCACAATAAATCCCGAGGAAAAGGCCTATAACAGACATAAGTGACGACACCACACCTATGGCAAACAGCGGATAGAGCAGTTCGCACAAAGAGCGTATGCCCATACAGGAGAAGGAGACTCCCACTGCAAGCGCATCGATGCTTGTAGCAATGGCAAGTGTAAATATCACACTCAACTTGCGCGGATTAAAAACCTTCTCTTCATCCTCTTTAAACGAGTCGATAATCATTCTCGCACCAAGAAACACCAATATAGAGAAGGCTATCCAATGGTCGAAATTCTCGATTATATGATGAAAGGAGCCGGTTACCGCCCACCCTATCAATGGATTCAGCGCCTGAAAAAATCCAAACAGAAAAGCCATTGCAAGCATAGGCTTCCAACGAATGCGACGATAGATTATACCGCTCGCAATTGAGACTGCGAAACAATCCATTGCAAGAGCCAACGCAAGGAACCATATATAAATATGTGTCATAATAGAATAAATATTTCCGCAAAAATACTCCTTTTCCATTATATATGCAATAGCACACAACTGCCGGACGAGCAGCCTGCGCCTGTACTTTATTGTACAAAAATGTTGCACAAAAAGAAAAATGGCAAAATATCTTTGAAAACAAAAATTTTGAAGTACCTTTGCAACATATTGCATTGAGAATGCAAGAAAAAGAATACCGGGGCTATCTGGATTTGACAGCGGGTAGAAAAGGTATGTAAGCACGCAGTGCCTCGTTGGTTCGCACTATAATCTGAGCCGTCAAAGAATTATCTGGCGAAACAAATTATGCTCTCGCTGCCTAATCGAAGTATAGTAGATTAGCTTTATTCCGGCACCAGGTGCCGGAACGAGACATCACCCGGACACTGTTGTCCCGAAGTAATCCGAAAAGGTGGTGCAGGCAATTCGGGACTATCCACGGCAGGCCTCGATGCTGCGGAGACATTTTAGAGGATAAGGCATAAGTTGGCTGTCTCGGTCTTGCTTATGCACGAAAATCTCACCGAAGACTAAGCGTGTAGAAAGCATATAGTTTCCTCGTTTGGACGAGGGTTCGACTCCCTCTAGCTCCACAAACTATCACACACGGAACAGACTTCCGACTATTGGCTATGAACAACATCTATTTGAAGAAACTGCCACAGCAGGGCTTTGCCACCACCCAATCGTCGTTACACCAGTTTGTGCAACATTCCTATCAGTTGCAGCACACATCTATATTCTATTGCATAAGCGGCGAGGCACTTTTTACCATCGACGGGCAGAAGCACCGCTTCACCCCCGGACAGATTATTATATGCCCCACTAATTCAAAAATTCTGTTGCTCGATATTACAAGCGACTTTTCGTCGCGTCTGCTCGGCCTCACCAAACATCTGTGGCTGGCAGCCCGCAGCTCTATGAGCCCCGAGGCTATGCAAACTATCGAAAGGCGCATACACCAAGGAGGTAACACCGACCTTGAAAGGGAATTCATTGCCAACATATTCAGGCAGATAGATATAATGAATACCGAGATTGCCAATAATGCCGAGAATACAAATTTCTGCCAGCAAAATGTGATACTGCAAGTCTCCTCGATGCTGCTCTACATACAGCGCATAAACAAGGAGAGTGCCTCGCCTGCAAAGGAGCATATACAAGAGGGAAAAGACAAGGTCTTCTATGAATTCAGACTATTGCTTACACAGAAGTTCCGCGAGGAGCGCTCGGTACAATTTTATGCCGATGCTTTGAAAATTTCCACCCGCCAGCTAAACTCAATCTGCCAACGCTCGGGTGGACAGAATGCCAAAGAGATTATCGACCACTATACTATAATAGAATTGCAGGTGGCCTTGATGTACACACACAAGAGCTTTCAAGAGCTTGTGAGCGAATTTCATTTCCCCGACCAGTCGTACCTTAACCGCTACTTCAAGCGGCACACGGGCTACTCGCTGTCGGAATTTAGAACAAACGGTGTAATGGTCGACTGACCATTACACCGTTTCTCTTTTCGCTGTAACCCGCAAGTTACGCCTCGCCTTTGAATGGAGCAGCGGGTATATATTCCTGACGCTGTTCGGGCAAACGTATTTCGCCGAACTGCGATTCATAGCGACGCAGATTATCTTGAAGAGCAAATGCCAAGCGTTTAGCGTGCTCGGGAGTCATTATTATGCGCGATTTTACCTGCGCCTTTGCAACGCCGGGCACAAGGCGCACAAAATCCATCACAAACTCCGACGAGGAGTGTGCAATAACCGCCAAGTTAGAGTAAATACCTTCGGCAATATCCTCTTTCAATTCTATTTGCAATTGACCATCTTTTTTCATTTCCATAATTTATAGGTTTTCTCCATTATGTACAAAATCGACAAGATTAACGGTAAATACAAGCACCGAGCCTGCCGGAACTGTGGTTGTGGCGTTTGAGCCGTAGCCAAGAGTGGAGGGAATATATATTTCCCATATATCGCCACGCACCATCTCCTGCAAAGCAGTTATAAAGCCTGTCACACAACCGTTCAATTGCAATTCCACCGGAGTTGTTTTTTCGGGAACAAGCTCACCTGTGTAGGTATTGTCAAAAATATTGCCATTCATCAAAGCACCTGAATAGTTCACCAGCACCACATCGTTGTAGAAAGGCGAGCCGGGTTCTGTACCCGACTTTTTCACCTTGCAATATACATAGTAATCGACAGGCCATTCTTTATTCCCGTCAAGGCCGTTGGCAAGGAAAATCCTCCAATCGCCCGAAACATTCTCTCTTGCCTCGGCTGCAATCTCGTTCAAATAGACCTGATTTTCAATTGCCCAAGTATCGTACACCACCGCATCGTCTGTCTCGCTGCACGATGCAAACGCCAACAGAGCCGGCAGTATGAGAAAGAGGGTTCTTTTCAGTAATCTCATAAATTATTTTTAAGAGAGTTTCTTCAACAACGAGGTTATGCTCACATTATCTTGGATAATGTTGCGAAGGTCGGCAATAGCCACGCGGCGTTGCTCCATTGTGTCGCGCTCACGCAATGTAACCATTCCATCTTGGAGTGTCTGGTGGTCAATTGTCACACAGTAAGGAGTGCCGATGGCATCCATACGACGGTAACGCTTGCCGATTGAGTCTTTCTCCTCGTAGTAGCAATTGAAGTTGAATTTAAGGTCGTTCATAATCTCGCGAGCCTTCTCGGGCAGGCCGTCTTTCTTTACAAGGGGAAGCACAGCCAATTTCACAGGGGCAAGCGCAGCGGGGAGGCGCAATACCACGCGCGACTCGCCGTTTGCGAGTGCCTCTTCGCAGTACGATGCACACATTATGCTGAGGAACATACGGTCTACGCCGATAGAGGTCTCAATAACGTAGGGAGTGTAGCTCTCGTTAGTTTCGGGGTCGAAATATTTGATATTCTTACCCGAATATTTCTCGTGCTGACCAAGGTCGAAATTTGTACGCGAGTGGATACCCTCAACCTCTTTAAAGCCGAAAGGCATCTTGAACTCAATGTCGGTTGCGGCGTTGGCATAGTGGGCAAGTTTGTCGTGGTCGTGGAAACGATAAGCAGCGTCGCCAAAGCCAAGAGCCTTGTGCCAAGCCAAGCGTGTCTCCTTCCATTTGTTGAACCATTCAAGCTCGCTGCCGGGGCGCACAAAGAACTGCATCTCCATCTGCTCAAATTCGCGCATACGGAAGATAAATTGGCGGGCTACAATCTCATTGCGGAAGGCTTTACCAATCTGTGCAATACCAAAGGGAACGCGCATACGACCGGTCTTCTGCACATTAAGGTAGTTCACGAATATTCCCTGTGCAGTTTCGGGACGAAGGTAAATTTTCATTGCAGCGTCGGCAGTTGAGCCCATTTCGGTAGAGAACATCAGGTTGAACTGACGCACTTCGGTCCAGTTGCGGGTTCCGGAAATTGGGCACACAATCTCCTCGTCGATTATTATCTGACGAAGCTCGTCGAGGTCCATTGCATTGAGAGCCGCCGAGAAACGTGCGTGAAGAGCGTCGCGTTTAACCTTTTCGGCAAGCACTTTGGGGTTTGTTTCAAGGAAAAGCTCGCGGTTGAAAGAGTCGCCGAAACGCTTTGCCGCCTTTGCCGCCTCCTTCTCTATCTTGTCGTCATACTTTGCAAGCTGCTCCTCGATGAGCACGTCGGCACGGTAACGTTTCTTTGAATCGCGGTTGTCAATCAAAGGGTCGTTGAACGCATCAACGTGGCCCGAGGCCTTCCATATTGTGGGGTGCATAAATATTGCAGAATCGATACCTACGATATTATCGTGCAGGAGCACCATACTCTGCCACCAATATGTCTTTATGTTATTTTTCAATTCCACTCCCATCTGTCCATAGTCGTACACAGCACCAAGGCCGTCGTATATATCGCTTGAGGGGAATACAAAACCATACTCTTTACAGTGGGCTACCACTTTTTTAAATACATCTTCCTGAGCCATCTTTCTATCAATATTAAATTTCTTGTTTATCAATATTAAAATCCTTGCAAAGAAAAGCATTTTTTGCCTAAAAACCTTGCTTTTGTACCATTTATCTCTCAAAATTATGACAAACACGGGGAAAAAGTATCAAGCATCGGGCAGTATGGGAAAATCTGTCGCAAAGTTTTTCGTTTTTTAGGCTATTTTCAACCGTATTTAAGGTAAACTTTGTGTATTTGAGGTAAACCTCGAATATTTCGGCACTCGCCGTGAAAAATATTTAAGTAAACTTAATATTTCTCGCTCGTTTGTTTGTATATTTGCAGTTACCACAAGATATTATATCATTATGGAATACGACAACGAATACGACGAGAATATAGACGAAGCGGGAAACACCCCTATGGAAAATGGCGACGAGCAGGTGCATCACCAGCAGAAAGTATCGAGCGAGGATGTTACTCACAAGCTTACGGGAATGTACCAAAATTGGTTCCTCGACTATGCGTCATACGTAATTCTGGAACGTGCCGTGCCCCATCTGTACGATGGATTAAAGCCGGTGCAACGACGCATCCTCCACGCTATGCGCGAGCTTGACGACGGGCGTTACAACAAGGTGGCAAATGTGGTGGGACACACTATGCAGTATCACCCTCACGGCGACGCCTCTATTGCCGGAGCATTGGTGCAACTGGGGCAGAAGGACCTGCTCATCGACTGTCAGGGTAACTGGGGCAACATTCTCACCGGCGACTCGGCAGCAGCCCCTCGTTACATAGAGGCACGCCTCTCGCATTTTGCTCACGACGTCGTGTTCAATCCAAAGACAACAGAGTGGAAAATGTCGTACGACGGGCGCAACAAGGAGCCCATCACCCTGCCGGTAAAATTTCCCTTACTGCTGGTACAGGGTGTCGAAGGTATTGCCGTGGGCCTTTCATCTAAAATTCTGCCTCACAACTTCAACGAGGTGTGCGACGCGGCTGTGTCGTACCTGAAAAAGGAGCCTTTCGAGCTGTTCCCCGACTTTCAGACAGGTGGCAGCATAGATGTATCGCGCTACCACGATGGCGACCGCACGGGGCGCGTGCGCATAAGAGCCAAGATTACAAAATCGGAGGATAATAAGACGCTCACAATATCCGAAATTCCCTTCGGGAAAACCACTCCGCTCATTATCGAGTCTATTCTGAAAGCCGTGGACAACGGCAAAATAAAGATACGCAAGGTTGACGACAACACTTCGGACAAGGTGGAAATTCTTGTACATCTTGCCCCGGGAGTATCGTCGGACAAGACCATCGATGCTCTCTATGCATTCACCGACTGCGAAATAAGCATCACCCCTTGCTGTTGCGTGATTGACGACCGCACGCCGCGCTTCCTCACCGTGAGCGACCTTTTGCGCCGCTCGGTCGATGGCACCAAGGAACTTTTGCGTCAGGAGCTGCAAATACGCCGAGGAGAGTTGCTGGAACAGTTGCACTTCGCTTCGCTCGAAAGTATCTTCATAGAGGAACGCATATACAAGGACAAGGAGTTTGAGCAGGCAAAAGATATGGACACTGCGCTTGCACACATCGACCTTCGCCTCACCCCCTACAAGGAGAGCTTCATACGCGAAATTACTCGCGACGACCTTTTGCGCCTTATGGAGATTAAGATGGCTCGCATCTTGCGCTTCAACAAGGAGAAGGCCGAGGAACTTATCGCCCGCCTGCAAAAGGATATAAAGGATATTGACAAGCAGCTGGGCCGAATGACCGAGGTTACCATAAAATGGTTCACTATGCTCAAAGAGAAGTATGGCAGCCGCTACCCGCGACAGACCGAGATTCGAAATTTCGACACTATCGTGGCAGCCAAAGTGATAGAGGCCAACCAGAAACTCTACATCAACCGTGCCGAAGGATTCATCGGAACATCGCTCAAAAAAGACGAATTTGTAACCAACTGCTCCGAAATTGACGATGTTATTCTCTTCTACAAAGATGGGAAGTACAAGGTGGTGAAGGTGAGCGAAAAACTCTTTGTTGGCAAGAATGTGATACACGTGGATGTATTCAAGAAGAACGACAAACGCACCATTTACAATGTGGTGTACCGCGACGGACGCAACGGCATACACTTTATTAAACGCTTCGCCGCAACAGGAATGACACGCGACCGCGAATACGATGTTACACAAGGCACACCCGGCTCAAAGATTGCCTACTTCACAGCCAACCCCAACGGCGAGGCCGAGGTTATAAAAGTGCAGTTGAAGCCCAACCCCCGCCTGCGTGTGGCCATACTGGAAAAGGATTTCAGCACCATAGCCATAAAAGGGCGTCAGTCGATGGGTAACATACTCACAAAGAATGAGGTACTGCGCATCACACTGAAACGCCACGGAAACTCCACATTGGGCGGAAGAAAAGTGTGGTTCGACCGCGACATTCTGCGCATAAACTTCGACAACCACGGCGAGTATTTAGGCGAGTTTCACAACGACGACAAGATACTCGCCATACGCAGCAACGGAGAGTTCTATCTGTCGCCTGTGGACCTCAACAACCACTACGAGGACGACCTTATGGTTATTGAGAAGTTCGACCCTGCAAAAGTGTGGTCGGCAGCATTGTACGATGCCTCGCAGCAGAACTTCCCATACGTAAAGCGTTTCACCCTCGAAGCTAATGCCCGCCGACAGAACTGCTTGGGCGACAACAAGAACAACGAGCTCATCTGGTTCACAAGCACAGCCTTCCCGCGCATACAGGTGATGTTCGGCGGGAACGACCAATTCCGCGAGCCGCTGGTAATAGAGCTCGACGAATTTATCGGAGTAAAGAGCTTCAAGGCACGCGGCAAGCGCCTCACCACATACGAAATTGACGAAATAATAGAGCTTGAACCAACAAAGTTCCCACCCGAGCCGGAGCCTGTGGAGGAGGCTCCCGTTGAAGAATACGAAGATAACGAGCCCGAACAACTCTCGCTCTTTAACGACAAAGAGTAAGAGGCTTCAACATAAGTTGTTTATAATGAAAAAAACGTTGACATATTGCCTTGCCCTGCTGTTTGCAACAACAATTGCGGCACAGACGGCAGCAGACAACACTATCGTACCCGAAAGGATTGTCGTAAAATGCCCCTCATACGGCTTTACCTTTATGAACAACCTCGACACCTATCTGTCGGGCTACAATCACACAGGCTGCGGGCTCTACTTTTCAAACGAGAATTTCCGCGATGCACGCACAGGCAACTATCGTTGGAAATACCAGACACTGCTAACTGCCAATCTGGGAATTACCACGCTGAATGACGATACTCAGCTGTCGAGTATGATAAATTACAGTTGGAGCGGTTACCACCCGTTCAAAATAAACGAGCGACTGCAACTGCTTGCCGGCGCACAAGTGCAGTTGGGGGGCGGCGCACTCTACATTCCCACAAACGGGAACAATCTTGTATCGGTGAAGATGCGTGCCGCACTCGCCGCGTCGGGAATGATAATATACCACATACCCACACAACGAGGAGATTTTACGCTGCGCTACCAGATAGATGTTCCACTCGCAGGCATAATGTTCGCACCGGAATTCGGGCAATCCTATTACGAAATATTCGGGTTAGGAGATTATGGACGCACATTCACCTTCTCGCACCCCATAAACAGCCCATCGATGCGCAATACCTTCTCCATCGACATTCCGATAAACAGTTGGGGGAACAGTACCGCCCTGCGCCTCTCCTATGTCGTAGATATTCTGCAATCGGATATAAACGACATACGCACCCACCTATATAACCACGCATTCACATTCGGCTTTGTAAAAACAATATACAAAGTAAAGCGGGAAGATAAAAAAATATTCTACAACCCATTCTGATATTTATGAGGAAACTGCTCACACTCCTGTTAATACTCCCATTCGCACTGCTCACCGGTTGCGTGAAGGAGGATGAATATAACGACAATGCCACGGGAAATTTCGATGCATTGTGGAATATAATCAACGAGCGTTACTGCTTCTTTGAAGAGGCTGCCAAGAAGTATGGGCTTAACTGGGACGCAGTATACACAAAGTATCGTCCGGCGGCAATGGCAGCAAGCGACGATGGGGAACTTTTCGACATTATGGGGGAGATGTTGCGCGAACTTCGCGACGGACACGTGAACCTCACATCCTACTACGGAACAACCTACTATTGGGATTGGAGCCTCGACTACCCCTTAAATTTCAGCGACTCCATTCAGCGTAACTATCTGGGGAATGATTTTCGTTACAGCAACGGAATAAAATACACCATTCTGCCCGACAAGATTGCCTATATGTATGTAGGGAGCTTCGAGAATGGATTAAGCAGCAATAATATATCGGTGATGTTCAGAAATATATCCGAGGCGAAAGGACTTATACTCGACATAAGAAACAACGGGGGCGGGCAGCTAACCTCGGCCGAGAAACTCGCAGGGCACTTTGTGCGCAGCAAGACACACTGCGGATACATACAGCACAAGACCGGAAAAGGACACAACGATTTTTCGTCGCCCGAACCGCTATACATCGAGCCCGAAGGCACCATCTGGGCAAGGCCTGTGATACTGCTCACCAACCGTGGAGTTTACAGCGCAGCCAACCATTTTGTAATGCTTATGAAGCCACTGCCACAAGTGCTTGTAATTGGCGACACAACCGGTGGCGGCTCGGGGCTTCCACTTTGCAGTACCCTGCCCAACGGCTGGACCGTACGCTTCTCGGCCTGCCCCATTCTGGACATTAACGGGGCTCACACAGAATTCGGCATTGCCCCCGACAAAGAGGTTCACATAACCTCGGAAGATTGGAACAGCGGGCGCGACACTATGATTGAGGAGGCCTGCCGCATCATAAAGCTCGCATACGAAAATAACACCGAAAAAGATTGATTTTTTAAAAATTAGTACTACCTTTGCACTGTCTTTTGCAGACAGCGTCTAATGAATGCCCGCGCCTGTGGCGAAATTGGTAGACGCGCCAGACTTAGGATCTGGTGTTGAGAGACGTGTAGGTTCGAGTCCTATCAGGCGCACGAATGAACAAAAGAGGATAATTCGAGAGAATTTTCCTCTTTTTTATTTTTGTAATTCACTGATAATCGAGCAATTATAGACAGTGCCTCATTCTCATCAATGGTTCGATAATTGTCTTTTTCCTTATCCCACAAAATTCCATTGGGAAAGAGCAGATTTTGCAGTTTTTGGCAAGTTTCAAGCGATGCATCACGCCATAAACTATCTAATTTACAGCACATTGCGAGTATGTCATCTACCTCACTATCAAGGTTCGATAAATTTTTTCTGCACTCTGCTAAACCTCGCTCTATGTTATCGAGTTTTTCTTGCAAATCCTTGTTTGTCATTTCGTAAATCTCCTCATCGATTTCACCCATGCCAAACCTTACCTTGCACTTCTTCAACTTGCCAATATATTCGCTCTTTTGCTTTTTAAGCAATGTTTCCATATTCCTAGCCTCATCATCATTGGAAATAATCATTTTTGAGATAATATCCCTCAAAAGCGGTTTAAGGTTCTCTGTGACATTAAAAAAACGCAACAGACATTCATACCTTTCGTGCATCTTTTTCGCTGATACATTGGTTTTACAACCACTCTGATTGCATTTATAATAGTCGATGTTCTTCTTTTTGACTGTATATGCAGTAAACGGCATGAATTAGGCGTTTTGAGAGGTTGCGAGTATCATCGAAAGCGAGGTCAAGGCGTGTAAGGTTGTGGAATTTCAATCCCAACATTCCCTCAATGTAATCGAGGTAAACAAGGCGATTGTGGGTGTTATAGTTGTAGTTGAGGTATAGTTGCTTGTTGTCTATCTCAATCCACACAAACCCACTCATTTCGCCCTCTTTGTCTGCTTTCAATCCCCAACGCAATGTACCAAAGCATTGCATATCGTACTCGCTGTTGGGGTTGTTGCTTGTTCTCTCAAGGTAGATGATTTTGTAGATGTAATCGTAATATTTGCCCTCTGTTCTTTCAAGACGAAAATCCCAATGTGGGAGTTCATAGATTTCGAGGGGTGTTTCCATTAGTTGATATAATGGAGAGTCTTCATAGAGTGTGTAGCATAGTTTTACTTTGTCAGCACTGATTTTCATTGTTAATACTGTTTTTAATCTCATTAGTTCCATCGTTTGGCTTATTGGGGATTGTTGCCCAATAAGCACGCATACCATCGCTTATGGCTTGCTTGTGGTTGTCTGTCAAACCACGCCCTTTGAGGGCTTGACTGATACGCTGTTTGGTATCATCATTTAGTTCTCTAAATTTTCGTTTCATAAGCTATATTGTTTATATATAAATATTTCACAAACGAGCGAGATATAAAGTTTGCTTTAATATTTCAAAGCGAGTGCAGTAAATATTCATCGTTTACGATAAATAGTAGCATAAGTAGAAAAAGAGTAAATAGTAAGTAACTTTTTTTGAAAAAAAGTTTAAATATATTTTAATGTTAGTAATAGTTTTGTAGTTTTGAAATTGATAGATAGTGAATATTATGGAAAGACACGATTTAATAGAACTTACAGAATTGGGAGAAGTAAAAGTTCTTGGAGTATATGTTGGAATGAACAAGGATTTTGCTAAAATAATATTGCAACCTGAAATTCGTTCATCTAGCGTGTCCAAAGAAGATAATGGTATTTATAGTGTCAAATATTATAAAGATGAGCAAATAGAAGTAAGATTTCACTACGAAAATAACATAATAACAAAGATTTGGATTTCAAGGATTGGAACAAAAAATAAAAAAGAATATGACAATTCATTAAAATATTTTCTTGATAGATTTAAACATTTGGATATAGAATATTCAGGTACAGTTTCACATTCTAAAGAGTCAAAAGAAACCAAATACAATACAGGACTGTATAGTATAACTTTATTTGATGCTAAACATGTCGTTTTAAATGATGGAGTATACTATTTGTACGCAGTAGATATTCAAGAAAAGAAATATGATGACTATATCAATCAAAAGTTCAACAAGGAAAAACAGTTTAAAGATAACCCTTTGGGTTGTATTTTATTATGGGCTAAAATAATTTGTGGTGCAATTCTATTATTTAACATTGTCAATATCTTTAACTTTTTAAGTTCTACTGAGATTGGAGTTATAAGTTTAATCATTGTTTTCACGATATTTATTGTCAGTATTGCATACACAGTTGTAGATGAAAGAAAAAGTTACTATTTATACAAAAATAGAAGATGGAGAGAAGAAGCAATCAAGTTTATAAGAAATTTTAAAGAATTAATCGCAAAAAGAGAAAAAGAGTTAAACAAAGATTATACTCACAAAATTAATCTGCTTGAAGTAAAAAAAGAAGTTTATGAACAAATGGTTTACGACTCTTTGTTTAAACGCTCTGCAACTTTATATGCAGACTATCAAGTATTAGAAATTGAAGCTATAGAACGATATTTGAAAACAAAGAAAAACCCAATAAAATCGGGAAGTTCTACAAGCGAAATATTAAAGGAACTCAAAAGAAAGAAAAAAGAAGAAACTGCAAAATACAAGGAAATGGTATATAAATACGAGTTCCTTATGAATGTTTTTCCAGAACTTTCAAAATATGTTGATGATGATGAATTACTTGAGTTAGAAGAATATGATGGTGTAGATGATTTTAAAGATAACTACGATAGGGTTCGTGACTATTTGAGTGAGGAAGAATATCGAAGTTTAAGCGAAGATGAACGCAACCAGTTGGCACTTGACAATTGGAAAAAGAGAAGAAAACCATCTAAATGGATTGCTGGAATGGAATATGAAATGTATTGTGCTTTCCTTAAAAGAAAAGAGGGTTTTATTGTTGTTGAACATGGAATACAAAAAGGATTTGATGATTTAGGTATAGACCTCATTGCGAAAAAAGATAATATCACATACATTATTCAATGCAAAAGATACTCCAATGCATTAGTTCACGAAAATACCATTTGCCAACTATTTGGTACTACTTTGAATTATAAGATTGAAAACAAAACTTTATTTGAAGATAATGTAATACCTGTTTTAATGACAACAGGAGAACTTTCGGACACAGCAAAAGAGTTTTCAAGAAGATTGGGGGTAGTTGTCGAGTATAAAAAAATGGGCGATTTTCCAATGATTAAATGCAATATAAATAATGGAAATAAGATATATCACTTACCCTTTGACCAACAATATAAAAGAACTATTATAGAGGAACATAAAGGGGAATTTTATGCGATGACTGTAAAAGAAGCAAGCACAAAAGGTTTTAGACGAGCATTTAGATACAAACAATTAGGCAACCAACAGTAATAAGTTAAGAGTAAATAGTAAGTAACTTTTCTTGAAAAATATTTTTGCACCAAAATGGGAAACAGTTTTTACCTATACTACTATAAATGATTTTGTGATAAACGAAAGAGGTTACATACATAAAAACGCCCCACAGAGGGGGGCATAGTGCTGTTTTAAGGCTTTATACCATTACCAACCTTGTGGAAATTCGACAACAATATCACAAACATTTCGAGATGCTATTTTGTTAGAATTTGAGAGTTTTTCTCAAATATGCTTGCAAAAAGCACTTAAAACCATTATCTTTGAGCAACTTTTTGAGATTTATCAACAATTATAAACCATTATAGAATTATGTTATTAGAATTTTCTTGTGCTAACTTTAGGTCTATCCATAAAGTCTGCACGCTATCTATGGTTGCTCACAAAATCACAGATGAACCTAAAAATAATGTTGCTTGCGTGAATGACAAACTAAGTCTTCTAAAAACAGCTGTTATTTATGGAGCAAATTCAAGCGGAAAGTCCAACATACTCAATGCATTTGCTGCAATGATATGGCATATTATGAATTCAGTAAGATTGAATGAAGGAGATGAACTTTTCTATGACCCATTTAAGTTATCCAACATCCAAAACGAACCTACATATTACGAGGCTACATATATTCTAAATAATAAAATTTATCGTTATGGTTTTGAACATAACAACACCAAGATAATTAGCGAATGGCTTTATTCATCTTCGATTACTAGTAAAAAAGAACAAGTTCTTTTTCTTAGAAACGAAGAAGGTATTGGAGTAAACGAAAAAACCTTCCCAGAAGGTATTGATAAAGAGGAAAGCACTGTAGAAAATCGTCTTTTTCTTTCTTTATGCGCTCAATTAAATGGTGAATTATCAAAACAAATCATTGAAAAATTTAGGACATTTAGTGTTATTTCAGGCATTAATTCTAACAAATACGAAGGTTATTCCAAGTTAATGTTACACAAACATTTAAATGGTTATGAGAATGCGATAAAATTTTATAAGGACATAAACCTCGGCTTTGATTCAATTCAAACGATTGAAAAAGACATTGATATACCTGAAGATTTGCCATATCATATAAAGAAAGGTCTTACGAGTAAACTTAGAGGTAAAAAAAGTATTGAATTATTAAGTAAGCATAATGTTTATGATAATGAAGGCAATATTACAGACTCCATTTTATTTAATTTTGATGAAGCAGAATCTGAAGGCACTAAAAAATTGATACAGTTGTCAGGACCAATATTCGACACTTTAAATGAAGGATTTGTATTGTGTATTGATGAAATTGATGCAAAAATGCACCCACTTATATCACAATTCATTATCAACTTATTTAACGACCCTGAAAAGAATACAAAAAACGCTCAACTGATATTCACAACCCACGATACACATTTACTATCTTCAAAAATATTGAGAAGAGACCAAATTTGGTTTACAGAGAAGGATGCGACAGAACAAACAGACTTGTATAATATGATGGATATAGAGCTTCCCGATGGTAGCAAACCTCGTTCGGATGCAAATTACAAGCGCAACTATATTGCTGGTCGATATGGAGCTATTCCGTACATTATAAATGAATAGTTATGGCAAGAAAAATAAAAATAGATAATGCTGTACTAAAGCGGCTTGAGCGAAAGCAACAGAAGGAGATAAAATGCAAAAAGATTTTATGTAGAATTCTCATTGTATGTGAAGGCGAAAAAACCGAACCTCAATATTTTAAAAAATTTAAAGCTAAAAACAATAATAGTTTTACTTACGAGGTTAAGTGCGAAGGTTGCGGTGAAGGAACAATGAAAGTTGTTAATACAGCAATAGAATTAGCAAAGAAAGCAGAATTTTTATCACAACCTTTTGATAGCGTTTGGGCTGTTTTTGACAAAGATAATTTTGCTGATTTCAATGCAGCTATTGAAAAAGCAGAGAACAACAATATCAATGTTGCATGGAGTAATGAAGCTTTTGAATTATGGTATTTATACCATTTCCATAATCGTACAACACGAATGAGTAGAAATGACTATAAAAAAGCAATTTCTGATGCCGTAAACGCCACTGGTAAATGGCCTAAGAAGCAACCATATGAATACAAAAAAGAAGATGAAAATAATTACAACATCATGAACACTTATGGCAATATAAGGAATGCTATAAAGTGGGCAAAACAACAATATCAGACATTTGCTGACAAAAATTACGCAAACCAAAACCCATGCACTACAGTATATAAACTTGCACTACAGTTATTGAATGAAGATAAAGATTTGATTGATGCTGTAATGAATAAGATAAACTCCAACTAACAATTAAGCATATCGGGTTTATCAACATCACAAACTCTCTCAAAAGTCACCATATCGTAACCCTCTGCTCTCAAATAATGGACAAAATCTACCACCTTTAGAAAGTCTTCCTTAAATTTGGCAGTGCCGACAATTTCTCGCCACGGCAAAGAGCAAGCAAGCTCTCCTTTGCTCGTTTGGCTTAACGAAAAGTTGGCTTCGCCGACAATTTCTCGCCACGGCATAGATGAAACAAGTTTTTCTCTGCCCGTTTGGCTTAACGAAATTGTTCGATAATCTGTCACAAATTTGCACGATTGGACAAAAGAGAGAATTTTACAACAAAAAATTCTCTCTTTTTTGTTGTAAAATCGACAACGGTGGCAGCAATTGGTCGCGCGAAGCGTGGGTTGCGACAGGCAAGCGTTGTCAATTACAATGTTAATCGACAATGCTTGCAGCAATTAGTCGCGCAAAGCGTGGGTTGCGACACATTACAAAGAGAGTGTACCCAAAAAGAAGTACACTCTACATTAAGCCCACACAAGGGAGCGCAAAAAAAATAAAGCGAGGAATCACTTTTTCCAAAGATTACCCCATACGCTACCTTGTTCACTATTTGAGGTATTGTCCAAGAATGGACGATATTGAGGAGCGGAAGCTGCAAGCATCTGTGCAACTTCAATGTTTACCAAATTTGCGCAAGGCGATACATAATTCTTTTTCATATTCGTTTGTTTTTTTAATTAACCAAGATTGCTATAAAAAAGTTTACAAAAGTAGTAATAATGGAACATTTTGCCCCTAAATGTTAAATATAACTAATGTATCAAAATATTTGTTAAGCGCAACAAAGAAGAACAAAAGAATAAAAGGGCGCACACGCCGGTGCGCCCCTACGGCAACAGACACAAGCAATGTAGGGGCAGACCGATGTGTCTGCCCAAAAGGAAATACTAAGGAACAAAAGAATAAAAGGGCGCACCGGCGTGTGTGCCCCTACAAGCAACAGACAACAGCAACGTAGGGGCAGACCGATGTGTCTGCCCAAAGGAAAGAGAGAAGAACAAAAGGGCACACGCCGGTGCGCCCATACAAGCAACAGACACCCGCAATGTAGGGGCAGACACATCGGTCTGCCCAAAAGGTAATACCCCCCCAAAAAATACAACCTCGGCTGTGCAAATGCACAGCCGAGGTACGTTATTTATAAGGATTTAAGTCTATTATTCAGCGATGAACTTTTTACCATCCTTAATGTAGATGCCACCCTTAACGGTCTCTGTTACCTTGCGGCCTTGGAGGTCGTAGATTGTAGCGTCGGTAGTTTTGCCATCGGCTGTGATAGAGTCGATGCCTGTTGTACCGTTGGCAACAATTATTTCGCCTGTATAACTATCGAGAGTCTCTTTTGCCGAAGCGGGGCTGGCGATAGTCATATTCTTGATGGTGTAGTTGTAGATGCCATCCTCGGCACCATTAACTTTGAGGCCTACTATTGCAACATCACCCTCGGTGCCGCTGAAAAGAGCGTTGCTCATTGAAACGATTACCACGCGAAGTGAGCCATCCGCCTGATATGCGCACTCGGGATAAGAGTGCTTGCGGCTGCTTGTACGGCTACCGAGCTGTACATCATAGAAACCTTCAGCGTCGATAGCAACCTCGATGCCTTCGGGAAGTTCAAGGTCGAACTGAATAGCTGCGATTTCAAATGAGGGGTTGCTTACATTGATGAGCAGTGTTGAGCCATCGCCTTCGCCCGATACGGTGCTGGTTGCGTCGGCACGTGTAGCAGCTGCTTTTGCGGGAGCCTCCGATGCATTTTCGCTACCAAGAATTATTGTAACAATCTTTGTTACGTCGGCTACGTTTACTGTGCCGTCGCCGTCAATGTCGGCAGCGTCGTTTGCATCTTCGCCGAGGATAATTGAAACAACCTTTGTTACGTCGGCTACGTTTACTGTGCCATCGCCGTCAACATCACCTACAACTTCACTTGCTTCGATGTAGTATGTGAACGACTGTGCAGAGCTGTATTCACTTTCCCAATTATCGCCATAGTGAACGAATGTATAGCCCTCGAAGTACAGTTCGTATGTACCGGGAGCGGTGATAGGTGTTTCTGCCACGAAACGGAATGTTCCTTCGGGAAGTTCGTTGCCTTCGGCATCCTCGTACACCATGGGGAAATTGTATGAATTACCATCATAGTCGTATACGGTTACAGCCTCGGCCATAGCCCAAGCACTCTTGTTGAGTGTAACGGTGAACTCGCTGAGCGACTCAACGATAGAGTTGTCGGCAGGTGTTATTGTAGCAATCTTCAAAGGCTCTTTGATTACGAATGTGTATGTTACATCGTTGTTCATTCTTGTGTCGGTACCTGCGTAGATGTAGTCCTTACTCAATACGAATGTGTATGTACCGGGCTCTGTGATGGGCTCGGCGGTCTTCAAGCACAATGCATTGTAGGGTGTAGCATCTCCCCACTCGTCGGTGTATGTTACGGTCAAGGGATAAGAGTTTCCATTCTCGTCGGTGATAGCAGCGCCATTAACATTGTCGAAGATGTCCTGGTTGAACTCAAAGAAGAGGTATTGGATGCTCGAAACTGATGCCTGGTCTGCGGGGTTGGCGTATAGAACCTCCAAAATACTTGTATTCTTAACCTCGAAGTTTACATTCATCCACTCGTTTGTAGTTTCGAAGTAACCGCCGGGGTCGAGTGTGAAGATGCCTTCGGGGATGTTGATGGTGTATCTCTTGTTGCCATAAGGCTCATCAAGAGGAGTGAAAGTGTATGTGTTGTTGTCTACTTTCTCACCATAGTTGAACATATTTTCATCGTAGTTATACTCGTAGTCGGTGTTCCAATTGTATGTAAGATACAACTCATCGCTCTCGTTGTTGGTAATACCGTTCTCACAAGTTACAGTGAAGGTGGTGAAGTTCTCAACGGTAGAGTCGCTTGCGGGTGTGAATGTGAGTGTGGGGTAGCTGCCCAATTCGTAGAGAGTGGGGAGTGAGTAATCCTCCGATGTTGTTGTGTAAGCACCGAAGCTACCATACTGTGTGCTGTAATTAACGACGTTGCCTTTTTCTTTATTTGTGATAGTCGCAAGGCCGTTGGCATCGAATGTGATAGTCCAAATTGCTGCATCGCCTTTTGATGTAGCATCGTTGGTTAAATTGAAGCTAGTGTATGTACCACTTATATAAAGGTAGCGGCCGAATGGATCCTGAATGGTGTATTCGCCGGCGTTTGCTGTTTCAGTAATTGTATAGCCGTAGAAATCGTTTGTTTCGATGAACTTGCTGCTCTCGGTACCGTCCTTGCGAGTGAGTGCTTTTGCTTCTACATTCTTTGTGTAGAGGTAGCTGTATGTCTTGCTTTTGAATATGTAGTCGGCAATGACAGTGTCGTTGGCGCAAATAGCATATTTCTTGCCGCTTGTGATTGCTGTTGCAGCCTTGTAGGGAGCTATGGGAGAGATGATGAAATCTTTTGTTACACCCTCGCTGTAAACTGTGTCACTTATCTCACCTATAGTGCGTATAATGTACGCTTTTGCTGTTACGCTTGTAGTCTCGGTGAATGAGATGTTTGCGCTTGTAGAGTAATGGTATTTCTCGATAGTCTCTTCTCCTATGGTGTATGTGTAATATACTTTTGCACCGGTGGTTATAGTTGAGGTAACTTTAAGCTGACCATTTTCGGTTCCCCAGCCAAAGCCTGTGTAAACGCCGCTGTCGAAGTTGAATCCGGGTGCACCAATTTGTAGGTTGTAAGAGAATGTTGCAATCTCACTGAATTCCTCACCGTCAATAGCAATAGCTTTTACAACAGTGGTGGTACCAAAGTTGTCAATAGCGATAGCCTCGCTGTAAACGGGTGACTCGGCTGTGGGCTCTGTACCGTCGAGTGTGTAGTGAATTTCACCGTCGCTTGCGCTCAATTCAACGCTTGTGGTGTTGTAGAACACACCGGGTTCAAGAGAAGCTGTGGGTGTTTCCAATGTCGCACCGCTTACGGGGAGTGTGTAGGTTACATTCATTGTGGTAAAACGGATTTGACCATTGTCGGCAGCCAGTTTCAAAGTATCGGTGGCTGCCCCCTCCCAAGTGATGGTGTTGGTGCCGGTGTCGGCAGTTGCCTCACCGGTGTTAGCTACGGGAGCGACGCAATATTTGCTTCCTCCGGTAGTCGCAAAAACTACTTTTGTGATTGTTGCGTCGCCTGTGGGTACAATGTTAAGAATGTCGCTCTTGTACCAACGAACGTGTCCGCCTGAGTTTACGTTAGAGGCATTGCTGTTGATTTGGGTAAGTACCAAATTAACATTAGTTGACGAAAAGACAACATCGGGAATATTACCGGTTGCCATAGTGACTTTGTTTGTCGCATCGGTGCTTGCACCTTGTGCAACAAATGTCACCTCGTCTGCGTGTACAGCGATGATGCTGAACAAGCAAAGAACTGAAAGTAAAATTTTTTTCATAAAAAATGAATTTAGTTAATAATTAGGTTGTTTATATTGTTTGTAATTCTTCAATATACAAAAAATAATAACCGATTTTTGCAAAATTGCTTCTGCAAAAATCTAACCGTAGGCGACCGAACTTCATCGGAGCGCCTTCCCTATTATATAAATAAGGTCGTCGCAAAAGTAGTAATATTTTTTATTATATTTATCTTTTTTGAAATAATTTTTCAATTTGTGCACGTTTATGGGTTTTATAGGAATAAAATTGGGTGTAAAAGTTAAAAAGATTGGTGCGAATTTTGTTGTTTAAGAATTTTGTACTACTTTTGCACCCTGTATGGGTAAGTCCTATACGGCCAGCTCCTAGCGAACCCTCCAGGGCTTGACCGCAGCAAAGGTAGTTGGTTGTAGCGGCGCGATGTAGGTAGCTTACCCACCCCATAGGCGGGCATCTGTAACGGATGCCCGCTTTTTTGTTTTCTTCCGCGGTTGTCGTTATTGTTCTCTTTTCGTTTGCCACTTATTCAGGAATTTCACCCCAATATAGCTCCAAACACCCCGAAACAGCCCTTGCGTTCCCTTTGGTTGCAGTGCTTCTTGAACATTGATATACTTTTGCAGCGTTGAAACGAAAAAAAAGGAATTTTTTATGAGCATTAGTATTAAATCGGTTTGTGCGTTTGGCGACTCGGTGATGAAAGGAATTGTGGTCGATGAAGAGAATTGCCCGGCAGGTGGCCTGAAATATAAAATAAGTGACAAGGGGTTTGCTGCCCGTTGCCGCAGAAATTTGGGAATAGAGGTAGATAATTTTGCCCGTTTCGGCGGGGTTGTCTCGCAGGGTATGAAGTTTTTGAACCGTTACGCCGACAAGATTAAAAACAGTGATTATGTGCTTTTTGAATATGGCGGTAATGATTGTGATTACGATTGGGCAAAAATCTCGGAAAATCCAGGCGAAGAGCATAGCCCAAAGACTCCGATAGACCAATTCGTGCAGTATTATTCGGCTTTAATAGATTATGTTAAATCGTTGGGCTCTAATCCTGTATTGCTGTCGCTGCCAGTGCTTGAACCTAACCGCTTCTTTGAAAATGTATCAAAAGGGCTTAACGGTGGTAATATTTTGCAGTGGTTGGGCGGCACTGTGCTCTCTATCGACCGTTGGCACGAGCGTTATAATATGGAAATTTTCCGTTTGGGGGCTACGAAACGTGTGCCGGTGATTGATATTACTTCGGTCTTTTTGGAGCGTAAGAATTTTGCCGATTTTATATGTGAGGATGGCATTCACCCCAACGAGGCTGGGCACGAGCTGATAGAGGGTGCCATTGTCGATTTTTTGAGATTGCAACCCGGTGTTGTTATGTAGTATAAGCATCTGTGATTAAGCAA
The DNA here is from genome assembly GCA_045634365.1 of Bacteroidaceae bacterium. Lineage (GTDB taxonomy): Bacteria > Bacteroidota > Bacteroidia > Bacteroidales > Bacteroidaceae > HGM04593. The sequence continues at coordinate 54,781 of JAZRAC010000026.1, forward strand.
GGTAATATGCGCTTGTTTAATTTATACATTATGTAAATTGTATTTATTGGAATAGTATGAAAATACTATATTTTGTTTGATTGTATGATTGGGCCGCCCCGTGTAGTGATACACGGGGCGGCTGTTTTTTGTGCGTGGCAGTTATTCGATGCTGTATCCATATTCAGCGCATTTGCCAAGCTCTTCTTCGATGCGTAAGAGGCGGTTGTATTTTGCTATGCGCTCGCCACGGCACAGCGAGCCGGCTTTTATCTGTCCCGAACCGGTGGCGACGGCAAGGTCGGCAATGAATGTGTCCTCGGTCTCTCCTGAACGGTGGCTGATTATGGTTTTGTAGCCGTAGGCTTTTGCGAGGGCAACAGTGGAGAGTGTATCGCTTAATGTGCCTATCTGATTGGGTTTTATGAGTATGCTGTTGGCGCATTTTTCTTTTATGCCGCGTTGCAGGAATTTTCTGTTGGTTACGAAAAGGTCGTCGCCTACGAGGTTGCAACGTTGCCCGATGGTGGCTGTGAGTTCTTTCCACCCCTCCCAATCATTTTCGGCCATTCCATCCTCGATGCTGTCGATGGGGTATTTCTCGGCAAGGCGTGTGAGGTATTTTATCTGCTCGGCGCCGGTTAGTTGCGGCCCGCCATTTTCGAATGTGCCATAGTCGTATATATTGTCGCGGTAAAGTTCGGACGCGGCGCAATCGAGTGCGATGCTTATATCTCTTCCGGCAGTGTAGCCGGCTGTCTTAATGGCTGTGACTATATGGTCGAGTGCCTCTTCTATGCTTCCTAATGCCGGTGCAAAGCCTCCTTCGTCGCCCACCGAGGTGCTGTACCCTCGTTTGTGAAGAAGTTTTTTCAGGGCATAGAAGGTTTCTGCTCCCATTTGCAGTGCCTCTTTGAAGGTGCCGGCACCCGTGGGGCGTATCATAAATTCCTGAAAGGGGATGGGCGCGTCGGAGTGTTTGCCACCGTTTATTATATTCATCATAGGCACGGGGAGTATGTGTGCGTCGGCTCCTCCTAAATAGCGGTAGAGCGGTACTCCGGCAACTGTTGCTGCTGCTCGCGCAACGGCCAGCGACACGGCGAGCGTGGCGTTTGCTCCCATATTGGCTTTGTTGTCGCTGCCGTCCGATTCTGTAATTATTGTATCAATTTCGCGCTGGGAGAATACCGACAGTCCCTCAATTTTGGGCGCAATCTCCTTGTTGATATTTCTCACGGCTTTAAGAACGCCGTTCCCTCCGTAGCGTTCCTCCTTGTCGCGCAGTTCCATCGCTTCGTTCTCTCCGGTGGATGCTCCCGATGGAACCGAGGCTCTTCCTGTGCAACCATTGCTCAATGTAACTTCTGCCTCCACGGTGGGGGTTCCTCGCGAGTCGAGAATCTCGCGTCCTTTGATTTTTGTAATAAGCATAATCTTCTGTTTTAATGGTTTCTGTGCTAAAAACAATCCTATTTTTCTTTGGTTTGTTAAATATCTTCTGTAAAAAGTTGCCGCTCTTTTTTTTAATGGTTATTTTTACCGAAGAAAATAGTTTTATTATGAGTGATATTAGAGAGAAAATGTTGCAACGCTTTTTAAAGTATGTTGCTTTTGATACAGAGTCGAGTGACGATGCAACCACGGTGCCTACAACGCAGGGGCAGATGCTATTTGCCCGTTACCTTAAAGAGGAACTTGAAAGTATGGGATTGGACGAGGTTGTGCTCGACGAAAAGGGCTACATTTATGCCACACTGCCATCGAACAGTGCAAGGGAACTTCCCGTAATTGGTTTTATTGCTCACCTCGATACAAGCCCGGATATGAGCGGCAAGAATGTGAAACCTCGTGTGGTAGATTACTCGGGTGGCGATATTGTGCTCGACGAAAAGGGGGCTATCATTCTGTCGCAACAGGATTTTCCCGAACTTTCGGCCTACAAAGGGCACGTGCTGGTGGTTACCGACGGACACACTTTGCTTGGTGCCGACGACAAGGCCGGCGTTGCCGAAATTATCTCGGCGATAGACTATTTGCAGGCGCACCCCGAAATTGAGCACGGCAAGGTGCGTATTGCCTTTAATCCCGACGAGGAGATTGGGCGCGGTGCGCATAATTTCAATGTGTCGCTTTTCGGTTGCGATTGGGCCTATACGGTCGATGGCAGTGCCGAGGGTGAGATTGAATTTGAGAATTTCAATGCCGGTTCGGCCAATTTTTCCATTCAGGGGCGCAATGTGCACCCGGGGTATGCAAAGGGCAAGATGTTGAACGCCTTGCGTGTGGCAACGGCTATTGTGGATGCGGTGCCGGCTGCCGAGTCGCCCGAATGTACCGACGGCTACGAGGGATTCTATCATCTGATGGGTATAAACGGTGGAGTGGATGCTGCCGAGGTCTCTTATATAATACGCGACCACGACCGCGAGATTTTTGAGCGTCGTATGGCGTTTATGTCCAAAGTGGCCGATGGAATGAATGCCCGTTACGGTGCAGGCACGGTTACTTTGGAGCTTAAAGAGCAGTATCGCAATATGCGTGAGCAGGTGGAGCCCAAAATGTATATAATAGAGCTTGCAAAGGCGGCAATGGAGCAGGCGGGCGTGAAGCCTGTTGTAAAGCCCATACGTGGGGGTACCGATGGTGCGCAGCTATCGTTTATGGGGCTTCCCTGTCCCAATCTTTTTGCAGGAGGTATAAATTTCCACAGCCGCTATGAATTTGTGTCGCTCGATGTTATGGAGAATGCTGTGAAGACCATTGTGAATATTGCGGCATTGGTAAAGAACTTGTAAATGAATTGATTATGCTTAAAGAAGGACTAAAATACACGAGCCGTGTAACGGTTGAAAAGGGTAATTGTGCCTCGATGGTGGGCTCGGGAGGAATGGATGTTTTTGCAACGCCCTCTATGGTGGCGCTTATGGAGAATGCGGCAATGAATGCGGTGGCTGCGGCCCTGCCCGAGGGGGCAACCACGGTGGGTACCGAGATAAATGTGTCGCATATTAAAGCGTCGGGGATTGGTGCCGAAATTTCGGCGACGGCTCTTCTGGTGGCTGTCGACGGGCGCAAACTGCTCTTCGAGGTTGAGGCGAGCGATGGCAACGGCCCGATAGGGAAGGGTACTCACACTCGTTTTATTGTAGATTGCGAGCGTTTCCTCTCTAAGGTGTATTCCGGTGAATAATTCAAGGCTGTAAAGGAGGCTCTTTTGCCGTTACGCTTGCCTTCAAAATTCTCATTTACGCCCAAGTAAAGGCTCAATAGCAAAAAGGTGTGAACCAATAAATCTTTAATTATAGAGATAATATAGCAGTTGCCCCACATTCCAATAGTTAATGTCATTCTATATTATTACCTTAATTATTGTGTAGTATATCAGCAGTGGTAATTCTAAAAAATAACCGGCACCGTAAGAGAATGAATTAAAGGCCGTCGAAGTTAAGGAAACAGGCGAGGATATAGTGCGGTATGCCGTTAATTTTCATACAACGCAATACCGCACGCTTCCGGAGCCCCTTAACTTCGCCGAATAACCTTTAATGCCAAGCGAGGAACGAACGAGGAATATTGCGTAGCAATTCGCGAGCCGATGCGTGAGCGACTTGAACGTACTCGTGTGCCGGACCTTTTGGTTCTTTTGGGTACAAAAGAACGTAAAAAAGTAAACTTTTTAAAGCAAGAACAACTCGCGGGCTACCGAGAAGTTAAAAGCAAGAATGTTTGACAAACAAATAGTAGTATCCATAGTAAATTTCTACTGAACCCAAGTAAACTCCGCTTTTCAGAGTAAAATCGTTCTTTAATTTAATCTAAAAACAATGGCGGTGACCAAAAAAAATAGGTCACCGCCATTGTTTTTTATAGTTCGTCAAAATCGAATTCTTCAAAATCAAGGCCGAAGGCCTCTTCGGAGAAACGGTCAATCTCTCTGCGCTCCTTTTTGGTGGGGCGGCCGGTGCCACGCATTCTGTCGGTGAATCCGCTTATCTTGCTCATTTCCAGAATTTCGTATTGCTCCTGTGGGGTGATATTTTCCATAAGTTCGGGAACCAGCTTGGCGCCCACGCGATTTTCGGCAGCTTTAAGCACGCGGAACGAATAGGTTATAGGAGTTTTCTTCACCTTTACAATATCGCCCACGCGCACAATGTGTGCAGGCTTCACGCTTCGCTCGCCTATGGTTATGTGCCCCTTTTTACAGGCCTCTGCGGCGATGCTGCGTGTTTTGTATATGCGCACGGCCCACAGCCATTTGTCTATGCGTGCTTGTTCGCTCATTCTTTTCCTACACCTTTTTTGTTAAATTGGTTCATTGTGCGGGCAAGCCCGGCAAAGCAGAAGCTTTTTATAATCTCGGTGGTTGTAGCCAGCTGTTCGTCGATTTTTTTCTGCTCCTCACTGTCGAATGCTCCGAGCACAAAATTAACCTGATGCCCTTTGCCAAAGTCGTTCCCAATGCCGAAGCGCAGGCGGGCGTAGGCTGTGGTGCCCAAGGTGGCTGCAATGTGTTTCAACCCATTGTGTCCACCATCGCTGCCTTGTCCTTTAAGGCGCAATGCTCCCACGGGCAGTGCAAGGTCGTCGACAATCACAAGCACATTCTCCAATGGAATCTTCTCGGCCTGCATCCAGTAGCGCACGGCGTTGCCGCTCAGGTTCATATAGGTCGATGGTTTTAGCAATATCAGTTTGCGACCACGACACGATGCTTCGGCCACAAAGCCGTAACGCTTGTCGGCAAAAATAGTATTGGATGCCTTTGCAAAGGCATCCAATACTGTGAATCCTATATTGTGGCGGGTCCCTTCGTATTCGCTTCCGATGTTACCCAGGCCTACAATGAGATATTTCATCGTTTATAGGTTATTATTTCGCTGCGGCTGCGGCTGCTGCCTGTGAAGCACGTGTTGTCTTAACAGCGCATACGAGTGCCTCTTTTGCAGTTACAAGCTCCAAGCCCTCGAAAGAGAGTTCGCAAACTTTGATAGACTTGCCGAGTGCAAGGGGTGTTACGTCTACTGTGAGGAATTCTGGGATTGCAGTGTAAACAGCCTTAACTTTGAGGTAGCGTTGCAACTGAACGAGCTTACCACCGGCGCGTACGCCCTCGGCCAATCCTTGCAATTTAACGGGAACTGCCATTATGATGGGCTTCTCCTCGGTAATTTCGTAGAAGTCTACGTGGAGGATTGTGTCTTTAACAGGGTGGAACTGAATGTCCTTCAAAACTGCCTTTGTTGTTGTGCCGTCGATTGTGAGGTCTACAACGTGAATGTCGGGAGTATAAACGAGCTTGCGAAGGCCCTCTGTTGTTACGCTGAATGCTTTTGTAACGGGTGTGCCGTTCTCGTCTTTCTGTACTCCGTAGATGCAGCAGGGTACTTTACCCTCGTTGCGCAATGCGTTGGTAGCCTTCTTGCCTACCTCGGTTCTTGCAGAACCGCTGATGCTGATTGATTTCATAATTAAATGTGTTACTCTAAATTAAGATTAATAATTTGCTTAATTCGCCATCACACGATGTCTCTTAAAAGCGGGCACAAAGGTACGCTTTATTTTTTAAAAAAGCAAATGTTTATGCGTTTAGAAGCTGTTTGAACTTCTAAAAAAGATTTTTCTTGTATAAAAATTGCAATTTCTCCTTTCCCACGACTCTGTGGGTGCTGAAATCTTGTTCAAAAGGGGAACCTACGTTTTTAGTGGGCCATACTTTGCAAATAGGTACTATGGCCTAAAAATCAATGTCAATATCGAGCTTTTCGGGTGCTGGTTCCTGCTCGGTTATTGGGGTGCGGGGCTGATATTCGCCTTGCTCGGCAACAACAAAGTCGATGGCCTCTTTAAGGCCGGTGAAAAATTTTTCAAAGTCCTCGCGGTAGAGGAATATTTTGTGTTTCTCGAATGAGACGGATGCATTCTCGCCTTCGCCCGAGACAACCTTTTTGCTCTCGGTGATGGAGAGGTACATCTCCTCTTTGCGGTTCTTTTTTACATCGATGTAGTATATTCTTTTGCCGGCTTTCACGGCCTGTGAATATACTATCTCTTTTTCACTCTCGTTCATTGCGCTCTTTTTGTATTCTTCCATCGTGATAATTTTGTGTGTGTTACACATTGATTAGGGCAAATATGATTAAAAAAAATTAAAAATCAATACTTTTCGTCCTTTTTTTAATTTTTTGTCTGTTTTTTTGTAAAAACTATTTTATCTGCGGTGGGCGAATATGCTGTTCCTTTGCTTTTGTATTCCTCTGTTTTTTTGTAATTTTGCACCCGTTTTTTCGGAATGTATATGAATGGAGAATTTATGATAAGATTGCAGGGTGGGGTTACACGTGACAAGGTTGCCCATTTTTCTGCGCCGCTCTCTTTGGAAATTAAAAAGGGGGAGCATCTGGCTGTTGTTGGGCCTAATGGTGCCGGAAAAAGCCTGCTTGTGGATGTGTTGCTTGGTCGCTATCCTTTGGGTAAGGGGAGTATCGATTATGATTTTTCTCCCTCACAGGGGAATAGGGTGTATGAGAATGTAAAATATATTACTTTCCGCGATACGTATGGTTCGGCCGATGCGAATTATTGTTACCAGTTGCGCTGGAATACTCACGACCAGGATGATGCTATTCCCACACTGCGCGAATTGCTGGGGAAGGTGGAGGATGAGGCTCTGTTACACGAGGTGTTGCAGATGTTTGCGCTGGAACATCTTATCGACAAGCGCATAATACTGTTGAGCAGTGGAGAGTTGCGCAAATTCCAGATAGCCGAGGCTCTGTTGGCTGCCCCGCGTCTGCTGATAATAGACAACCCTTTCATCGGGCTCGATGTTGCTACACGGGCGTTGCTGTGCAGTGTGCTTGGGCAGTTGTCGTCGAGAAAGAATTTGCAGATAGTGCTTGTGCTCTCGCAACTTGATGATGTTCCCGAATTTATTACCTCGGTGGTGAGTGTGGAAAATATGTCGGTGAGTGCAAAAGTGTCGCGCGAGGAGTATTTGTCGCATTTGGATATTGTGCACGATGTTGCGGCTATTAAGAAGGCACAACAGAGGGTGCTCTCTCTCTCGGGCCACGCTCCCTCTTTTTTGCAAGAGGATGGCGAGGTTGTAAGGCTTAACAAAGTGTCGGTAAAATATGATGAGCGAGTGATTTTAAAGGAGCTCGATTGGGTGGTGAACCGAGGCGACGTGTGGGCTTTGTCGGGCGAGAATGGCGCAGGAAAATCCACACTTTTAAGCCTTGTGTGTGCTGACAATCTGCAATCCTATGCTTGTGATATTGAGCTCTTTGGGCGCAAACGCGGCACAGGGGAGAGTATATGGGAGATTAAGAAAAATATTGGCTATGTGAGCCCCGAAATGCATCGTTCCTATTTGCGTAATCTTCCGGTGATTGATATTGTTGCGTCGGGGCTGCACGATAGTATAGGGCTCTATGTGAGCACGCCTCCCGAGGAGTTGTCGGCCTGTGAGTGGTGGCTCGAAACATTCGGAATTTCGGCTCTTCGCGATAAGTCGTTCCTTAAAATATCGAGCGGCGAACAGCGATTGGTGTTGCTCACGCGTGCATTTGTGAAGGACCCCTCGCTGCTCATTCTCGACGAGCCTTTGCACGGGCTCGATACTTATAATCGCAGTATGGCCCGCGCCATAATAGAGGCATTCTCGCAACGCAACGGAAAGACAATGATATTTGTTTCGCACTACGAGGATGAATTGCCGAACACTATTACCAAACGTTTGTTTTTAAAACGTAACAGATAAATTCAAACAGCTTCTAAAGAATTTAGGGATTTTATTTGCGCGTGTCGCGAGAAAATGCGACCTTTGCACCAATCAGACAATATTTTTATGATTAACAGAGTTCTCATTCGTCTTAAAATTGTACAGATTGTTTATGCCTACTATCAGAATAGTGGCAAGGGCGTGAAAGCTGCCGAGGAAGAGGTGTTTTTCAGTCTCTCAAAGGCATACGACCTTTACAAACATCTATTGCTGTTGATTGTCGGAATAACACATTATGCATCCGACAGAATCTCGTTCAAGAGTATGAAGCTGCGTCCCACCGACAGCGACAGAAATCCCAACCTTAAATTTGTGAATAACCGCCTCGCGGCACAGTTGCAAGCAAATACACAGCTGTGTAAATTTGCCGAGAAGAGCAAGCTCGATTGGGTGGAGCACTCCGACCTTTTGCGTCAACTGCTCGACCAAATAGAGGAGAGCGATATATATAAGGAGTATATGGCAAGCGAGGAATCTTCCTATGAAGAGGACCGCGAATTGTGGCGCAAGCTCTACAAGGCATTTATTTTCGATAATGAACAGCTCGATGCTATGCTCGAAGAGCAAAGCCTCTATTGGAACGACGATAAGTCCATAGTGGATACCTTTGTGGTAAAAACCATCAAGCGTTTCGAGGAGAGTGCCGGTGCCGAGCAAGAACTTCTGCCCGAATATAAGGATGTAGAGGATATGTCCTTTGCCCGCAACCTCTTGCATGCTGCAATAAAAGATGCCGATAAGTATCGCAGCCTTATGGCCGATAATTCCAAGAATTGGGATATGTCGCGTTTCGCATTTATGGATGTTGTTATTATGCAGGTTGCCCTTGCCGAGGTATTTACATTTGGCGATATTCCATTGAGCGTTACACTCAATGAGTATGTGGAGATTGCAAAGTATTACAGCACAGCAAAGAGCGGCTCGTTTGTGAATGGTCTTTTGGATTCTATAACCAAGAAACTGCGTGCCGAGGGTAAGATTGAAAAATAAGTACTAATTTTAAAATATAAACAATTATGATTTTATTACAAGCAGCCGGTGGAAATTGGGCACAGATGATATTCGGTAACCAATGGTTTATGATTATTGCAATGATTGCAATAGTTTACTTTATGATGATACGCCCCCAGCGCAAGCGTCAGAAGGAGATTGATAACTTCCGCAAGGGCTTGCAGGCAGGTCAGGAAGTGGTTACCAGCGGCGGTATTTATGGCAAAATAAAGGAGATTAACGACAATATCGTGGTTCTCGAAGTTGCCCACAATGTAAATATCCGTGTCGATAAGTCTACCATCTTCGCCAACCCCGCAGCTTCGCAACAGTAGTAAAAAATATTTGCAATCTTGAAGAATAAAAGCATAAAATCTCTTTCGGGAAGTGAGTTTTTGCTTTTCCTGTTTTTTGTATTAGTTTCGTGTTGTTTGTGGCTGATGCTTACGCTCAACCAAGACTACGAAACTGATATAAAATTCAGTGTGTCGGTAAAGGGTGTTCCCGACGATGTAAATATCGACTCGCAGGATAGGAGTGTGGTGGTACGTGTCCGCGACAGAGGAACCACTCTTATGAACTACAAATTAGAGTCGTTTATGCCCCTGTCGGTCAATTATTCCGAGCTTGTGAACCGGAAAGGTCGCTTGTTGCTGCCCACGGCAATATTGCAGAAGCGCATTAAGAAACAGATGCAATCTGCAACAGCGTTGCTCTCTATGTACCCCGATACGCTCATCTACTACACCCAAGAGAGTGCGCAACGGTTCCCCATTCTGTTTAACGGCGCGATTACTCCCGCAAGGCAATATGCGGTGGGTGATATTCTGTTGACCCCCGATTCTGCGTGGATTTTTGCTCCCTCACAGGTTGCCGACAGCATTAAATGTATCTACACGCAGGAGTGCGTGCGTGGTGAATTGCGCGATACATTGGTGCTCACCCTTCCATTGGATGTTCCGGAAGGTGTGAATAGTTGCACCCCCTCTGAGGTTACAATTACGGTTCCTGTATATCCGTATGCACCAAAGGTGTTCAAATTACCGGTGCAGGAGCTCGATTTTCCCGAGACTTACAAGTTGCGCACCTTCCCCTCGCAGGTTCAGGTAATGCTCAATGTGAGTATGGATAAATATAATACAGTGTCGGCCGATGAATTTGAGGTTGGTGTAAGTTACCTCGATGTATTTGAGTCGGAGAGTAGCACGGTTGCCGTAAAATTGTTGCGCTCACCCGACTATGCGACCGATGTTGTGCTTGTACCTTCCGAGGTTGAATATATAATAGAGAAGCAATGAGCGAAGTTGTCAGATTGGCTGTTACAGGAAATATAGGCAGTGGAAAATCGATAGTCTCCCGTATGCTAAGCATTATGGGCGTTCCTGTGTACGACTGCGATAGCAATGCAAAAAGGCTTATGCAGTGCGACGCATCGTTGGTGCAGTCGCTTAAACGAATGTTTGGCGAGGAGTGCTACAATGCCGACGGCTCACTCAACAGGCAGTGGCTTGCCGCCCGTATTTTTACCGACAAGGATAATATTGTCCGCGTGAATGCTCTTGTCCACCCAAAAGTTAAAGAGGATTTTGTATCTTGGGCAGCGCAGGCCGGCAGCGATATTGTGGCTGTTGAGAGCGCAATATTGTATGAGTCGGGTATGATTGATGTGGTTGATAAAGTGCTGGTCGTATGGGCCGACGAGGAGACCTCCATAAAGAGGGTGGTGAAGCGTGGCGGCCTTACACGTTCACAGGTTGTGAGTCGCCTGCAAAATCAAATGTCGGCCGATGAACTGTTGCTCTTGTCCGACTACTCGTTGCGCAACGACGGCGACACGGCGATACAGCCGCTGTTGGTGGAAATTATAGATGAATTACGGAAACTAAACGTTCATTAACATAAATTATTTTGTTATGAACTTGCGAAGCTATAATTTAGCTCCGTTTAGCAAAAATCCATCATCGTAAGTGGTTTTTGGGAATAGAATAATTTTGAGAAAAAGTATATTTATATGTTTGAAAGAGTTTTAACAATTTCGGGTAAGCCCGGTCTTTATCGTCTGCTGTCGAGCGGACGCAATGTGTTGGTTGTTGAGGTTGTGGATGCTACAAAGAAACGTATGCCTGTGCACAACAGCGACAAAGTGGTAATGTTGGACGATATTGCAATATACACAGACACCGAGGAGGTTCCTTTGCGCGAGGTGTTCAAGAATATTTATGAGAAGGAGAATGGCCCGCTTCCTATGGACCTTAAAATGGCTACTCCCGAGGAACTTGTAGAGTATTTCGAGGGTATTATGCCCGACTATGACCGTGAGCGTGTTTACCTCACACACATAAAGAAAATGTACTCGTGGTACAATATTCTTGTTACCAACGGAATTGTTGATTTTGAAGAACCCGCCGAAGAGGGCACAGCAGAATAATTATGAAACGTATTTTTTTAATGGTTGTTGTGTGTGCAATAGTAGCAACAGCATCGGCACAATTGGGTAATGCTCTTGGAGGTCTGCTACAAAAGGTTGCAACTTCGGCAGCAGAGTCGTCAAATACCACTGCCACCGACGGAGTAAAATCGACTGCAGTGGGTGCCCTTCAAAATGTTCTTGGCAATATCGTAGGCAACAGTATGCCCGTTTCCGAGGCTACTCTTAATGGTGCTTGGAATTATAATGGCGTTTCTTGTGTGCTCGAAAGTGAGAATGCTCTCACCAATATAGGTGGCAGCGCCGTTACCGGCTCCATAGAAGATAAACTCGATGGTTATTTGGCAAAAGTGGGTGTAAAGCCCGGTGCTTGTACATTTACATTTAAAGAGGATGGAACTTGTGCCTTCACAGTGGCCGGTCGCACAGTAAATGGTACTTACACTCTTAATAAGGAGGATAAGACCGTTGCGATGAATTTCCACAGCTATGTTTCTATGACTGCGCACGTCTCTTATAATTTGTCGAATCTGCAACTGGTGTTCGAGGCCGACAAACTTTTGACCCTTATAAAGAAGGCCGCAACAGCTGTTTCGTCAAAAGCGGGTAGTGCCTCTTCCGGTACTTCGAGTCTGGCATATTTGCAGACTATTACCTCTCTCTTGGGTAAATACGATGGAATGATGCTTGGAATGAAATTGAATAAATAAGTATCTTCCAGTTTGTATAAACAGAATAGTTCCCCGATGATTACCATCGGGGAACTATTCTGTTTAGTGGTTGCTGAATGTGAGCATCTTGCCGTCGCTGCTCACATTTATGGGCTTGCTTTTGTCGACACTGCCGGCGAGCAACTGCTTAGACAGGTCGTTGAGCAGATGACGCTGTATGGCTCTTTTTATCGGGCGTGCGCCAAACTCAGGGTCGAACCCTGCCGAGGCGATATATTTTATGGCCTCTCGGTCCACATTGAGCGTAACCTCGTTCTCTTTCATAATCTTCACTATTGTTGCAATTTGCAGTTCTACAATCTGCTCAATCTCCTTTTCGTTGAGAGGGGTGAACATAATTGTTTCGTCTATGCGATTGAGGAATTCGGGGCGTATGTTCTTTTTGAGCATTTCCATAATTTTCTCTTTGGTACTCTCGATTATTTCCTCGCGGTTGCCACTGTTAATCTTCTCGAACTGCTCCTGTATGTAGCTGCTGCCAAGATTGCTTGTCATTATTATAATAGTGTTCTTGAAGTTTACGCAGCGTCCTTTATTGTCGGTGAGGCGGCCGTCGTCGAGCACTTGCAGCAGTATGTTGAATACATCGGGGTGAGCTTTTTCAATCTCGTCGAAGAGTACCACCGAGTAGGGCTTGCGGCGCACTGCTTCGGTGAGCTGTCCGCCCTCTTCGTAACCTACGTATCCCGGAGGGGCTCCAATGAGGCGCGATACGGAGAATTTCTCTTGATACTCGCTCATATCTATGCGTGTCATCAGTGTCTCGTCGTTGAAGAGGTAGGCGGCAAGGGCCTTGGCAAGCTCGGTTTTTCCCACTCCTGTGGTGCCAAGGAATATGAATGAGCCGATGGGGCGTTTGGGGTCTTGAAGGCCTGCACGGCTGCGGCGCACTGCGTCGCTCACTGCGCTGATGGCCTCTTCTTGCCCTACGACACGCTTGTGCAGTTCCTCTTCGAGGTTGAGCAGTTTCTCTCGCTCGCTTTGCAGCATCTTGCTCACGGGAATGCCTGTCCAGCGAGAAACAACGTCGGCAATATCCTCGGCGGTAACCTCCTCTTTTATCATTGCGTTGCCTTGTTGCGCTTGTTGCAGCTTGCCTTGTATGTTGTTAATCTCGTCGTTGAGTGCTTTTATCTTTCCGTAGCGTATTTCGGCCACCTTGCCGTAGTCGCCTTCGCGCTCGGCTTTGTCGGCCTCGAATTTCAGTCGCTCAATCTCCTGTTTGGCATTTTGTATGCGGTCGGCAAGCTCTTTTTCCTGTTGCCATTTGGCACGTTTGTCGTGCTCTTGCTCTTTGAGCGTTGCAATTTCTGCTTTTAATTGTGCGAGCTTTGTTTCGTCTTTTTCTCTCTTTATTGCTTCGCGCTCAATCTCCAACTGCTTTATGTGACGCGAAATTTCGTCGAGTTCTTCGGGCAGTGAGTCGCGTTCCATACGCAGCTTGGCGGCTGCTTCGTCTATGAGGTCTATGGCCTTGTCGGGGAGGAAACGCTCGGTTATGTAGCGGTCGCTAAGGGTTACGGCGGCTATTAGTGCATCGTCTTGAATGCGCACTTTGTGGTGGCTCTCGTAGCGCTCTTTGAGCCCTCGCATAATGGATATTGTGCTCATTTTGTCGGGCTCGTTTACTATCACACTCTGGAAACGGCGTTCAAGGGCTTTGTCCTTTTCGAAGTATTTTTGATACTCGTCGAGGGTGGTTGCGCCAATGGAGCGTAGTTCGCCACGGGCAAGTGCGGGTTTAAGAATGTTTGCGGCATCCATTGCTCCCTCGCTTTTGCCTGCTCCCACAAGGGTGTGTATTTCGTCGATGAAGAGGATTATTTTCCCCTCGGCCTTGGTTACCTCGTTTATAACCGATTTTAGGCGCTCTTCGAATTCTCCTTTATATTTTGCGCCGGCAACGAGCGCGCCCATATCCAGCGAGTATATCTCTTTGTCGCGCAGATTGTCGGGAACATCACCGCGTATTATGCGGTGGGCGAGTCCCTCCACAATGGCGGTTTTTCCTGTTCCCGGTTCGCCTATGAGTATGGGGTTGTTCTTTGTGCGGCGGCTCAATATCTGCAATATGCGTCGTATTTCGTCGTCGCGCCCTATTACAGGGTCGAGTTTGCCGCTTTTTGCCGCTTCGTTAAGGTTGATGGCATATTTTTCGAGTGCCTGATAGCTATCCTCGGCTGTCTGGGACTTTACGTTGCCGCCTTTGCGTAACTCCATAATGGCTTTTTCAATGCCGTCGGCGGTGGCTCCATTCTCTTTAAGCAGTGTTGCGACGGGGTTGCCGCTCTTTATCATTGCGAGTATAATGGGCTCTATCGAGGTAAAGTCGTCGCCCAATTTCTTTGCAATTTCTTCGGCTTTTTGCAATACTTCGTTGGCTTGTCGGCCCAAATAGGGCTCGCCACCTTGTACTTTGGGGTAGGAGGCCTCCATTCTCTCTACCTCGTTCTTTATTTGTCGTGTATCGGCTCCGGCCTTTTGCAGCAGGAATGTGGCTATCTGTTCGCTGCCTTTGAGTATGCTGCCCATAATGTGGGCCGGCTCGATAATTTGTTGTCCAAGCGACTGTACTCTGTTTACAGCCTCTTGAATGGTCTCTTGGGCCTTGATTGTAAATTTGTTGAAGTTCATTTTCTAAGAAACTGTTTAATGGTTAATAGTGTGAATTGTTCTCTCGGTTTTCACCGGTAAAGAAACAAATTTCGAACCATCTTGGTTTTTGTGTCATTTTGTCGTGGGAGGATGACAATTTGTCGCACGGAGCGTTTGCACTATGCGACAAAATTCTCTATTGATAATTAAACAGCGTTCTTTTTGTGTGGCTTTACAGCTTCTCGCATTCTTCCATCCACAGAGTGAAGCAGGTGTCGGCAGGCATTGCCCAACCGCTTTGTCGGGCAAGGTTGCAACTGCCCACTTTGGGAGCGTCGGGCATACAGGAGCGTTTGAACTGCTGTGTGAAGAAACGACGCAGGAAGGTGGTGAGCCATTTTTTTATGGTAGCTCTGTCGTGTGTGCCTTTGAAGGCTTTTTCGGCCATAAAGGCTATTTTGGCGGGGGAGAATCCGTAGCGTATGAAGTTGTAGAGGAAAAAGTCGTGTAGTTCGTAGGGGCCTACAAGGTCTTCGGTCTTCTGTTTTATGTTGCCCTGCTCATCGGCGGGTATTAGTTCGGGAGATATTGGAGTGTCTACAATGTCGAGCAGGGTGGTGCGCACCTTTTCGTCGCGGCTTTTGCCGGCAACGTAGCGCACAATGTGTTGCATAAGTGTTTTTGGAACCGATGCGTTCACTCCATACATACTCATATGGTCGCCATTGTATGTGGCCCAGCCGAGTGCAAGCTCCGAAAGGTCGCCTGTGCCCACTACAATGCCGTTGCATTGGTTGGCAATATCCATAAGAATTTGCGTGCGCTCGCGTGCCTGCGAATTTTCGTATGTAACATCGTGGTTGTTAATATCGTGCTCAATATCCTTGAAGTGCTGTATGCAGGCCTTGCGGATGGGTATTTCGCGTGTGGTTACGCCAAGGCTCTCCATTAGTGCGATGGCGTTGTTGTATGTGCGGTCGGTGGTGCCAAAGCCGGGCATTGTAACGGCGATTATATTGCTACGCTCTTTGCCTATGGTGTCGAAGGCTTGTGCTGTGACAAGCAGGGCGAGGGTGGAGTCCAGTCCGCCCGAAATTCCTATTACACAGCTCTGTGCTCTTGTGTGTTCCACTCTTTTTGCAAGGGCGAGGGCTTGTATTGCAAAAATTTCTTCGTAGCGTTTCTGTGCATCCTTTTGGGGAATGAATGGCGAAGCGTCGAATGTGCGTGTGAGTGTCGCGCCTGTTTCTGCTTCTTGTGCGATGTTTATTGTGCGCAAAGAGTTGCCGGTCCCTTCTGTTGCAAAGTACTTGCTTGTAATGCGCAATTTGCGCAGTTTTTCAATATCAATTTCGCTTATGGAGTAACTGCTTTTGTTGGTGAACGGAGTAGCCTCGGCAAGGAGTGTGCCTTTCTCGTATATGGCATTATAGCCCGAATATGCGGCGTTGCTTGTCGACTCGCCGTATCCGGCATTGGCGTATAGGTATCCGCACATACATCTGCGGCTGTGGGCTGCCATCTGCTCTTTGTGTTTTTCGATGGCTCCTGCCTCGGCTTCTGTTGCAGTCGGGTTTACTATAATCTCGGCTCCTGCAATGGCTTGCAGTGTGCTTGGGGCGAGTGGCGATTGTGCGTCGCAGCCAATCTCGATTCCGAATGTGAAGGAGGGGGTGCGGTAGAGCAGATTGCTGCCTATTGGTGCTTCTTGCCCGCAAAGGGTTGCAGTGGCGCAGTCGGGCAGTGTGCTGCTGCTTGCAAACGGGCCTTCGGGGTTGTTTTGTGCCGAAATTCCTTTGATGCAACCGCGGTGCATAACCGCGGCGCAATTGTAGAGCTTGCCATTGTATTCCACGGGCAGGCCTACTATTATTATGCTGTTGCTTGCCTTGCCGGCACTTAGCAGGGTGCAGAGTGCCTCCTCGGCTTTTTTTATGAAGAACGGTTGGGTAAAGAGGCTGCCGCAGTTGCACGATGTGATGCAGAGTTCCGGAAAGGTTATAAGCTCGGCTTTTTCAAGTGATAGTTTGCCTATGAGCGATGCTATCTCTTGCGCATTGAACTTGCAATCGGCCACACTTGTGAGCGGGCTTGTGGTGGCAACTTTTATAAAACCGTATTCCATATTCCTTGTTTATTTAGTGTTGTTGCAATGGGAGGGCTATATTTGCAAAACACTTCCCTTTTGAGGAAGTGTTTTGCAAATTATGTTTTTAGTTTCTGTCTTCGGGTTTTGCGGGGTTGTTGTAAATGGATTTTGGTACTATTTCCAAATAGTCTTGGTTGTACTCCTCTTTACCAATAGAACCCTCGGTTACGTTCTTGATTCTCACCCAGTGACCTTCTCGTGTGGGATTAAGTTCTTGGTTGGTTACAAGTATTCTTCGCATACCGTTGCTGGTGTCGCGCATAGGTGTCTTGCTGCCTACCCAGATGCTTGCGGGTGCTTTCATATATCCACGGTTACGCAAGGCTTTTTCGGCGTCCTGTATCTCCTTGTCTGATAATCTTTCGTTTGTCTCTTCGTCAATGTCGGGGAACCAACCGATACGGTTCTTGTTTGCTTCGTCGTTACGCATATCCACGGGAATACCGCAAATCATTTCATCGAGATAGAACTGGATAACGCCTCGACGGTCGGACATAGAGAAACCGATGCGCACTTCGTATGTTCCCTTGGGAACGTGGGGCAGACGGTACTCTATATTAAAGATACCCTCTACAAGGAACTCGTCACCTTGATAGTTGGTGTAACCGCCGGTACCTGTTACCCAGGGGTAGAGGTAGTATATTCTACTGTCGTTGTTGAGTGCTCTCAAACGTTTGCTGAATTGTCTTTCGCTTGCCGAAAGGTCGCTACCTGCGGGGATGTATACGAAGGGGTAGTCGGTGTTCCAGCGGACACGGTTGGTGGTAAGTTCGGGGAAACAAGATACAACGTCCCAACGCATTCTCTCGTTTATGATGTTCTCGCGCATCTCCTGCTCGTTGTATACAAGAATCTTGTCGAGGTAGTGGATTGTTGCGTTCTGTGGGTCGAGACTTACATTTTTGAGCGATTCAAACATCTTCTCGGCTTCTGTTTGTCTGATAACTCTGATGTTTGTGTGATAGTACATCATATCGCTGGGGGTGGTATTGCAGTAGTTGAGCACAATATCGCTGTTCTTGAAGGATGCATCGGTGTAGGCTTTTGTAACTTTTATCATACAGCCTTCGTCTACATTACCTTTGGCAATTTCTTCAAGGTCGGCGTCTGTGTATTCCCACTCGCTATAAGGAAGATATGTTTCAAAATAGTCGTGCCAATTATATGCACTGTTCATATTGGTGCTGGCAAGGAAACCGTTTCCACCCTCGTAGTCCTGTTCCATAATCCAACCCATAGGACCCGAAACGAAGTCGAGTTTACGGTCGATTATATGATAGGCTACATATTTAAATAAAGCATTCTTGGGGTGTGTGTAAATAGTTTCGTAGCCGGGCTCTGAACCATATACCAATTCGGCAAATTCAATAAGTTCGTCGAGTGAGGTAATTGCCATATTGAAACTGTTGTTTGCAGGGTTGGCAAGAATCTCATTAGGCTCCATAAGCAATGTGAAGCCGTAATTGTTCTCTTCGGGGCGGCCTTGCACAGCGTTGGGCTGTCCCGAGAATACTATAAACTCGGCATCTTTATCGTAGTCTTTGTCTACTTCGTATTTATTGAGAAGCTCGCTAAGGCCGGTTGCTTGCAATGCCTCGCGGAAAATGCTGATACCGCCTACCTCGTTGATAATCTCCGATGCATTCTGTGTAGATGGGTTGAGCATCTCCGATACTGAGTGGATTGTTCCGTTGTAGGTGGAAATGTCGCTCTCCTCAATTTGTGCCTCGTTAACGCCGAGGAAGTATCTTCTGTCGCCTGTTTCGGGATCGATGTCGCTGGTTACAAGAACGGGGCGATAGTTCATTGTTACCTTGGGAAGGTTGCTGCCCACTTTAAAGTCTACGGTTCTGAACTCATCTTCTATGATATGGTTCTTGGCAATCTCTGAACATTTTTCAACAGTGAGGTCACTCACGTTGGGTGATGTTACTCCTGTCTCAATAATGGGTGCGAGAGGGTTCTTTTCGTTCTCGGCAATACTGTTCATATATGTTTCGTATTGCTCTTTCACGAAGTTCTCCACTGCTTGGTTTGTGGGGGCGATACAGGTGTATGCTCCGTATGTGGATAGGGTCTTCAACATATTTCCCGAAGCCTTATTGCCGATAGACGCCTTGGTGAGGATTTCTACGAAGTGGCTGTACTTGTCGGGGTTATTCTCCAAGTGTGTGGAGATGAGCTCTCCTGTAAATGTAAAGCGGTTGCTCTGGTCAACTTCTTCTTGACAACCGATGAATGTTCCACCCACAAATATTGCAAGAGGAAGGAGCATCCAACTTTTCAATTTTTTTGAGATTGCTTTTTTCATATTTGGTTATACTTTTAATTTATTTATTCGTGTATTGTGTTGTTTCTTAATTTGTTAGGCTTGCTTTTGTGCTTCGCCTGCAATTTATGTCACGCCCACTCTTTCGGGGAGCCGGCGCAAAATGGTATAAATCAGTTCCAAATATAGGGGAATAATATTTACCAAACAAGAAAATTTCTTCAAATTTTATTTATTTTCCTTATATTTTATTTTTCACAGCGTTTCTATTTGCTTTTTTATTGAATTTATGCTGTCGGCGGCTTTTTTGAGGACCGTCGGGGCAGAAACTTTGCGGGCATCGGCAGTAATAATAGCAGTAATAATAAAAGGTGTACCGCTTATTTAAGGAATACAAAGTAGACGGCAAGCACGAGGAACAGCACTGCAACAAAATGATTCCATTGCAGGCTCTCTCCTTTAAAGAGGATTGAGACTATGATTCCGAATACAAGGCACGAAATTACCTCTTGTATAACTTTTAGCTGCACAAGCGAGAATGGGCCTCCGTTTATGTCGCTGCCTATGCGGTTGGCGGGGATTAGGAAAGAGTATTCAAGCAGGGCTATTCCCCAACTTATGAGGATTATGAATATCATCGGGGTGTTCGATGAAATAACCTTCATATCCTGTAATTTCAGGTTGCCGTACCATGCGAGTGTCATAAAACTGTTCGATATTATGAGCAGTGCGAGGGTGAGAATGATTTTTGTCATTTGTGTAATATTTTTACTGTTTGTTTTTTGCTTTTGGCGGTAATAACTCCTGCTGAATGTTGCTCATCGCTCCCCAGATGTTGTAGTGTGCTTCGGGGTTTAGGCGGGTGAGCTGTGCCAACAGGTCTTTCATCTGCTTGCGGTTGCTGCTGTTCTCGTGAGGGCAGTTTTTCTTCTGTGGCGGGAAGGCGCGCATTGCGGCATATTCTTCAATGTCGCTCTCTTTTATAAGACACAATGGGCGTATGATGGTTATGGGGAATTTTTCCATCTTCATTGCCGGAGCCATTGCGCTGAACGCTCCTTGAAAGGTTATGTTCAGCAGCAGTGTTTCGATAAAGTCATCCATATTGTGCCCCAATGCTATTTTGTTGCATCCCTCGCGCTGTGCAAGCTCGAAGAGGGCTTTGCGACGGTTCCACGAGCAGAGGAAACAGGGCGAGCGTTTCGTGTCGCTCTCTGCATCGAAGCTGCTCTCTATGTGGTAAAAGGGCACTTGTTGTTCGTTGCAGAATTGTTGCAGGTATTCAATGTTGCTTTTGTAAGGAATATTTATCATTGAAACATGCGCGGCGATAATTGAAATGGAGGGCTTGTGTATGCGACTCCTTTCGGCCAGCAGTTGCAGCATTGTGAGCGAGTCTTTTCCTCCCGACAGGGCTACGAGAATTTTGTCGCCGTCGGCGAGCAGCGAATACTCCTTTGTCGCTTTTGAGAAGCGGCTTTGCAGTTGCTTGTATTTCTTTTGTTCGGGAGTGTATTTTGCCATTTGTGCAAATTTGCCGCGAAGTTAGTGAATTGTTGCCATTTATTGTCGATGCGTGTGCAATTATTCTTGCAAAAAAGTTCATTATCGGGTATATTTTGCTTAAATTTTCAAAATTTATTCAAGAGTGTGGCGATTGTATGATATTTTATTTATATTTGGTGTGAAAATCGAATATTTACTGCACTTACGATGGGCGCGGGCTTTTTCTGTGCGGTGCATTTGTGTTAATGATATATTGAATTTATGAAAAAAGGTTTTTATATAGTTTTTTTTCTCCTTCTGTGGGCCGGAGCTCTTCTTGCACAGAATAAGACGGTTGCACGCAAGCATTTTCTTGCCGGAGAGTACTCTGTGGCAAAGCCTATGTTCGAAAAGCTGTTGAAAAGAAATCCGCGCAATGGTGAGTTGAACTATTGGTACGCCGTGTGTTGTTACGAAACAAAAGACACGGTGCCTGTGAAGGAGATGTTGGAGTTTGCAGCGTCGCGCAAAATAGCCAATGCGCATCGCTATCTTGGCGATTTATATGCCGATAGTTGCGACTATGGTGCTGCTGCCGAAAAATATGAGGATTTTATAGATGTTGCAACCGACGACTCCCTGCTTGCCGTTTATCGCGAGAAATTGAGTCGCGTGAACCGTCTCTATCGTATGGTGAGTGCTACCGAGAAAATATGCATTGTGGATAGTGTGGTGGTGGATAAGGAAAATTTCCTGTCGGCCTATAATATGGGGCGCGACGCTGCCTCGTTGTATTCTGTTGCCCGTTTTTTCGGCAACGAGAATAGCGACGATGCATATCTTTCGCAAACAGAGCGTGGCATTGATATTTACTATGCGATGCGCTGCGACACTCTTCTTAAACTCCACCATAGTACCTTGGTGGGCCGTGAGTGGAGCAGGCCTGCGGAGCTCGCGGGCTTTAATACCGGTGGTAACGACAACTATCCCTTTATGCTCTCCGATGGCCTTACTCTCTATTTTGCAAGTGACGGCGAGGGGTCGGTGGGTGGCTACGATATTTTTGTTACGCGCTACGACTCGGAGAGTGGGCGTTATCTGCGCCCCGATAATGTGGGTATGCCTTTTAACTCCCCGGCCAACGATTATATGATGGCCGTTAACGAAGTTGCGGGCCTTGGATGGTTCGCCAGCGACCGTAACCAGCCCGAAGGTAAGGTGTGTGTCTATGTATTTATTTATAGCGACACAAAAGAGTGTTTCGATGTTGAACGCGACGGCTACAAGAATGTGCTGAATTTTGCGCAGATACATAATATTGCTGCAACGCAGGAGGATGCCGATGCTGTGCGCAATGCACGCCGCCGGCTGGCTATGTTGCTCTACGAAGGTGGCGAGGAGAAAAAAACGGCGGACTTCCTTTTTGTGATAGATGATACGCTCGACTATACTGCTCTCGGCGATTTTAAGAGCGAAAAGGCACGCGCTCTCTTCAAGGAGTGGCAGAAGAGGTGCGCACAGCACGAGAAGGATGTTGCGAACTTGCAGCAGATGCGCGATGCTTATGCCGTGGCCTCCAATGTGGAGAGGGAGCGTGCGAGTGCTGCTATTCTGGAATTGGAACGTAAGGTTGATGCCGATTACACAACTTTGCAGAATATGGAATTTGAGATAAGGAAATTGGAAATGGATACTATATATAAGTAATTATGGAACTTTTTTTGACAATAATTCTTGTGGCTTTCGGAGTATTGCTTCTATTGGTGGAAATTGCTCTTATTCCGGGCTTCGGCCTAACCGGTATTATGGGTGTTGCCTCGTTCTTGGCATCTATAATATATGCCTTTGTCATAATGGGGCCTTTCGCCGGCTGGGTGACATTGCTCTCGGTGCTTGTGCTGTTGGCGTTGCTTGTGCTGTGGGCTGTGCGTGGAAAGCCTTTTAAGAAACTTGCCTTGAAGGCAAATATAGACTCTACGCTGAAAGTGCCCGAAGCGGCGGCTGTTGCGGTGGGCGACGAGGGTGTTGCCGTTACTCGTCTGGCTCTTGTGGGAGAGGTCGATTTTGGCAATGTGAGGCTGGATGTAGTTTCGGACGATGGATTGATAGACGAGGGTACGGCTGTGCGTGTGTCGCGCATAAAAGAGAGTGCCGTGTTTGTAAAAAAAATACCAAAATAGGCTGCACTCGCGCGAATTGGTTGAGGTTAAACGCTTTCTTTAATATAAAGGTTAACATACTCCTTTGTAAAGCTGAAGCTTCAGTCGTCGCAAGCAATGCTCTCTCTCGCATTGCCGTTTGCACTATTTTTGTGAAAAAATCACCAAAATAGGCTGCACTCGCTGTAATATGCCAAAGTAAACTTTGCATCTTGCTCGTTTGCACTATTTTTGGTTAAGAGAAAATAAAAATTTTACGTCAGGGCGTTTGCCCGCAACATTTTGCATTAACTTTAAATTAAATATTTTATGGATGGATCTATCTTTTTTACAGTAGTTACAGTCGTGTCACTTGCGGTGCTCGCGATTTTCTTTCACTATGTGCCCTTTATGTTGTGGATTTCGGCACAGGTGTCGGGTGTGTATGTTTCGCTCATTCAGCTGTTCCTGATGCGTATTCGTAACGTTCCTCCCCACAAAATTGTGGCAGCGATGATTGAGGCGCACAAGGCGGGGCTCAAAGGTATTACTCGCGACGACCTCGAAGCGCACTATCTTGCCGGTGGTCGTGTGGAGAAGGTTGTTCACGCGCTTGTGTCGGCTGCAAAGGCCAATTTCGACCTTACTTTCCAGATGGCTACTGCCATCGACCTTGCCGGTCGCGATGTATTTGAGGCTGTGCAGATGTCGGTTAACCCCAAAGTGATTGATACTCCCCACGTTACAGCGGTGGCGAAGGATGGTATTCAGCTAATCGCCATTGCACGTGTTACTGTGCGTGCCAATATCAAACGCCTTGTCGGTGGTGCAGGCGAGGAGACTGTGCTTGCTCGTGTGGGCGAGGGTATTGTATCGTCTATCGGTTCTTCGGAGACACATAAGGAGGTGCTCGAAAATCCCGATTCAATCTCTAAACTTGTGCTCAAAAAGGGACTCGATGCGGGTACCGCCTTCGAAATTCTCTCTATCGATATTGCCGACATTGATGTTGGCAAGAATATTGGTGCGATGTTGCAGATTGACCAAGCTAATGCCGACAAGAATATAGCTCAGGCAAAGGCCGAGGAGCGTCGTGCAATAGCCGTGGCGCTGGAACAGGAGATGAAGGCTCGTGCACAGGAGGCCCGTGCCCACGTTATTGAGTCGGAGGCCGAAGTTCCCAAGGCTATGGCCGAGGCGTTCCGCAACGGAAATCTCGGTATTATGGACTACTATCGTATGAAGAATTTGCAGGCCGACACGGCTATGCGTGATAATATTGCAAAGGGATAATCCCGCAATATCTGTATTTTTAACTGTTAACAATTAAAAGAAGTTGATTATGAAGCGTTATTTTCCTCCTTCGGAACTGCTCATAGAACCCAACGGGGCAGTCTATCATCTGGGAGTAAAACCGGAACAGTTGGCAGAGAAGATTATTTTGGTGGGCGACCCCAACAGGGTTCCCAAAGTGGCAGCGTTTTTCGATGAACAGGAGTGTGACATAAGCGCACGCGAGTTTCGCACTATCACCGGCACCTATAAAGGAAAGCGCATCACCGTGGTTGGAACCGGAATAGGTTGCGACAATATCGACATTGTAGTGAACGAACTTGATGCTCTTGCCAATATCGATTTTGAGACACGCTACGAAAAAGAGACCTTCCGTCAGTTGCAGATGGTGCGCATAGGCACTTGTGGCGGCTTGCAGGAGTATTGCCCCACAGGCTCGTTCATCTGTTCGGTAAAGTCGGTGGGATTCGACGGGTTGCTCAACTTCTATGCGGGGCGCAACGAGGCCTGCGACCTTGAATTTGAAGAGGCGTTCAAGAAACACCTCAATTGGTCGCCGCTCCTTTGTGCGCCATACACCATTCCCGCCGATGCCGAGCTTGTGGAGCGCATAGCACAGGATAATATGGTGCGTGGCGTTACCATTGCTTGTGGCGGATTTTTCGGCCCGCAGGGTAGGCAGTTGCGTGTGCCGTTGGCCTTCCCCAAACAGAATGAACTTATTGAGTCGTTTGAGTATAAGGGGCAGAGGATTACCAATTTCGAAATGGAAAGTTCGGCACTTGCCGGCCTTGCCGCTCTTATGGGGCACAAGGCTGTCACCGTGTGCCTTGTAATTGCCAACCGATTGGCAAAGAAGGCCACAATGGATTATAACGAGAAGATGCGAGAGCTCATACAAACGGTGCTCGACCGCATCTGACAAGAACGCAAGCAGGCAAGAAGGGGCACGCACTCCTTCTTGCTTCATAATAGACTATCAGCAGACACAAAACTCATAACCGCACAAAATTATGAAGGATACAATATGCGCATTGGCAACACCGCAGGGTGGAGCGATAAATGTTATACGCATTTCGGGCCCCTCGGCCATTTCAATCGTCGATAAGATATTTGTTCCGCGCAAGGGGGTACCTCTTTCCCAGCGCAAGAGCCACACGGTGGCATTCGGCGATATATTCACTTCACCATCGGAACTGCTCGACGAGGTGCTGGTAACCATTATGCGTGCGCCACACAGCTACACGGGCGAGGATAGTGTGGAGATAAGCTGTCACGCATCGCCCTACATCACCCAACAGCTCCTTCTCACCCTCTTCGACAATGGTGCGCGACAGGCCGATGCAGGCGAGTTTACAATGCGTGCCTTCCTGAATGGTAAAATGGACCTTAGCCGTGCCGAAGCCGTGGCCGACCTTATAGCCTCGTCGTCGCGTGCTTCGCATCGTTTGGCAATGAACCAGTTGAAAGGAGGGTTCAGTGCACAACTCTCGCTCTTGCGCGACAAACTGCTGAAACTAACCTCACTTATGGAGCTTGAACTAGATTTTAGCGAAGAGGATGTTACATTTGCCGACCGCATACAGCTCCTCACCCTCTGCAACGAAATAGAGGAGGTAATGAGCCGTTTGGCCTCGTCGTTCAGTGTGGGAAACGCAGTTAAGAACGGCGTGCCCGTGGCAATTGTGGGCGAAACAAATACCGGCAAAAGCACACTTCTCAACGCTCTATTGCACGAAGACCGTGCCATAGTGAGCGACATACAAGGAACCACACGCGACACAATCGAGGGAATTATGACATTGGGAGGAGTTGCCTTCCGCTTCATCGACACAGCAGGCCTGCGAGAAACACACGACCTTGTGGAGCAGATGGGCATAGAACGCACTCTGGAACAGTTGTCAAAATCCACCATTGCCTTGTGGATGATAGACCCCCTGCAAAGCCCCAAATCCATCGAAGAGGTTGCAAAAACCCTCTTGCCAATGTGCCGTGGCAAACGCCTTGCCATTCTTGTGAACAAGTGCGATGTTGTAGACCCCATAGCACTCTCCAAGGTGATGAAGCAGGGTGGTGAGCTTGTGCGCAAATATGGCAACGGAATAGAGTGGAACGAATGTGACCTGTGGGCAATATCCGCCCGTCTCGGTACAAATATGGACCATTTAGAGGAATTCCTCATACGCTCGGCCTCGCTGCCCGCAATCTCGTCGCACGATGTTGTTGTAACAAACGCCCGCCACTACGAAGCACTCAAACGCGCTCTCGCCAATATTGCCGATGTTAAGCAAGGTCTCACCTCCGGCCTCAGCGGTGACCTTGTGAGCGAAGGTCTGCGCGCAGCCCTGCGCAACCTCTCCGAAATTGTGGGCGAAGTAACCTGCAATGAAGTTCTTGGTTCTATATTCGCTAATTTCTGCATCGGTAAGTAGATAGTTGAATGTAAGCACTGTATAATATGTTTAAACAAATGGGGCGCATCCTGTGAATAGGGCAGTGCTCCATTTGCTTTTTGGTGTTGTGCTAAAAATAAATTATCTCAATAAATTTATATTTTTTTTCAAAAAAGTTGCATTTTATAGAACAAAAATCGTTCATTAGGTGTTAATATAGTATAACACAAGCAACGCACCTATGACCGACTACGAAAATAAGGTAATATCCCACCAAAAACAGCTCTATTACCACGCCCTTTGCCTCACTCGCAACAAAGAACTTGCCTCCGACCTTTTGC
The DNA here is from genome assembly GCA_045634365.1 of Bacteroidaceae bacterium. Lineage (GTDB taxonomy): Bacteria > Bacteroidota > Bacteroidia > Bacteroidales > Bacteroidaceae > HGM04593. Next base: position 81,361 of record JAZRAC010000026.1, read on the forward strand.
AAGATACCCTCTTTCGCCTCCTCACTAATGCCGGCAAATATGAGGAGTGCGACAAATTCATCGGTTGGGCCCGCAGAGTGATGTTCAACATCTTTTTAAATACTTACCAAACGAAAGAAAAGCTTTCTACCCGCCCGTTGATAGCCGGCTACGACGATGGGGCAGAGGAGCCGCTCCTCGCTGTTGCTGATAGTGATTGCGAATGTAATTACAGCTACTCCGAAATAACAATTGCCATCAACAGTCTCTCTCCCGAATCATCGCATCTTCTCACCCTCCGCGCCATCGGTTACAAATACGACGAAATAGCCGAGGAACTTCATCTTCCCGTAGGTACCATAAAAAGCCGCCTTTCTGCTGCCAAGCACAATTTAAGGATACTGCTTGAAATGTGATGTTGACCTTGTGCCGGCAGCAGACTCTCCCCACCTTTGCAAAATGCCTTTGCGAGGGTGGGGAATTTTCTCTAAAAAGTAGGGAGAAAACTTTAAAAGGTAGGGAGAAAAGTATTATATTTGCACAAAAAGTAGGGAGAAAGTTTCTAGAAAGTAGGGAGAAACTATAAACGATGAATTTTATGGCTAACAAATTAGAACAACTTGTAACAAGATATCGGGAACTGGGTATTGACAATCAGATAGACTACGACAAATTCTATCTCTACTCGTTGATTACCCATTCAACTGCCATTGAGGGATCAACTATCACTGAGTTGGAGAATCAGATAATGTTCGACCACGGTGTGAGCCTCAAAGGAAAGAGCATTGAGGAACAGAGTATGAACCTCGATTTGAAGGTTGCATACGAAAAATCTATTGAACTTGCGAAGCAGCATAAGCCGATTACGATAGATATGCTCATTTCGCTTTCGGCACTTGTGATGAGAAATACAGGCAAGGAGTATAAAACCGCTCTTGGTGACTTCTCCTCAGCTCGCGGTGAATTGCGTCTGCTTAATGTTACAGCAGGTGTTGGCGGTCGTTCATATATGAATTACAGCAAGGTTCCTGCAAAGTTGGCAGAATATTGCGAGAAACTTAACTCAGAAAGAGCAAAGGCATCTACGATGTCGATTGATGAGTTTTACCAAATGTCGTTTGATGCTCACTATAATCTTGTAACAATTCATCCTTGGGCTGATGGCAATGGGCGCATGGCTCGTTTGGTTATGAATATGTTGCAGTTTGAATTTGGTCTCATCCCCACAAAGATTCTCAAAGAGGATAAAGAGGAATATATCAAAGCGTTAGTTGCCACACGAGAGGATGATAACCTTGATATTTTCAGAGGGTTTATGACCTCAATGATGGAGCAGAACCTGCAAAATGAGATTACCACCTATTTGGTCTCTATCGGAGTTGAAGAAAGTAGGGAGAAAACTTCAAAAGGTGGGGAGAAACCTACAAAAAGTAGGGATAAAATCATTGCCTTGCTATCGGAAGATGGTGAATTAAGTGCAGCAGCTCTTGCCGAGAAGATTGGAATTTCCGCTAAAGCTGTTGAAAAGCACCTTGCCAATCTTAAAGCCGATGGCATCATAGAGCGTATTGGCCCGGCCAAGGGTGGATATTGGAAAGTTAAGTAGCACGAAAGTCTCTTACATTATAACTATCTGCATCATTTTATTGCCGAATGATGCAGATTTTTTTGTTTGAAGCAATTTGTGTTTCTTCCTAACTATGACACGATAGGACAACCTATGACACGTGCGGTCAAAATGGCGTAGAGAGGCGTGTGAGCCACATTTCGTATTGATTATTCATATATCTTTGCCCTTACAAAGGGCGAAAATAGTCGGCGCCTCGGCATAGAAAGTAAACTTCCTCTGCGCTCGGCTTGCACTGTTTTTATCCCTCAAACGATTAACAAAGCTGACTATGAATAAGAGACAAACGGAATATATTGCACTCTATTTATTTGTATTTGGAGCGATATTGCTCTTTGGTGTTATGGCACGAAAATTTGTGCTTGTCAAAGGGTATGACGAGTTCAGTTCGGCTGCTGCATTCTTCGCGACAGTAATTGTGTTGTCTGCACTCTATATCAGTCTACAAATGACGCTCAATGAGTTGCTGTTGCCACGAATGGAGAAGTTCCTGATGAAATTTCCTGCGTTCCAGAAGTTGGAGGAAGTGGCTGTTGTTGCCGAAGTTCCCACTATCGCCACCGAGCCTATTGAGGAGATTGCTGTTGTTGAAACTCCCCCACAGCCATCGGAGTATGAGGTTTTGCGTGCCAATGCCATTGCCGAGCAAGAGCGTGCATCGCAGGCCAAATTGGAGCGAGTTCTCGACTACACCAAGCAGACAATGGTTGCCTATATGAGTGAGGCGGATTTAGACCGCTTGTGTGGCTACATCACAGAGTATAGTTTGGGCGACACCCCTCGCGAGGTATCGCCCGTATCAGTTGATTCTGCACTCAAAAGCATCGACTTGATGCACTTCGGCTGGAACATCGGCAAAGCATTCGGCAAAAAGCGCATCCACACCGCCACATTCATTAAGAATGTCTTTGCTCACGCCCTCCGCGACATCGAAGTCTCAACCATCGAGCGCAAGATGTCGCACACCGAATCGGAGTGCAGGATAAAATTGGATGGAAATATAGGGTAAATAATATAAATTACTATATATGTCAAAATTTAAATTCTATTTTCTCAACAATTTCTTTCATTTGATATTTACTATTCTCCCAAAATTTTATTGGGAGGATTGTATACTTTGGATTCTCTGTATTTATATCATAGACATAATATACATAATAACAAGAAGAATGTTCTTTTGCAAAAGCCAACTCATGGGGAGTCATATAAAATGTGTTTCTATCACCGGTTTTAACTTCCACATATATTTCTTCATTATGTGTATCTTTATAAGAAATATCATATTCCCCAGATTTTGCTAAACCAGGTGCGAGAATTTTTAACTCAATAAAAGCCTCAGATATAGGGAATACATTCGGTTCGCCATATTCTTCTTTTAATAAATTGTATATTAGTAGTTCTCCGATATTTCCTATTTGTTTAAGTTTACGGTTTTTATTATCTTCCTTCTGATAAGAAAATACACCTCTGGAGTGTTGTATGTTTTTTTTATTAATAGCAATTGCATTATGCTCAGCTATAGGCAATATTTCCGTTTTTCGAGGCTTTATTAATCTGTACTTTGAATATATATCTTCATTATCTTTTGACTGATACGTAATGATATTAGCATTATCTTTATCCCCAATCCATTCATCAAATTCTTTTTTCAAATTAAAATATATCATTGTTCGAACCTTCTGATCGCTTCCTATTTCTTCTCTATATTTATCATAAGGATTCAATGTCTTATAGTTCTGATTATAGGCATTACGTGCTGATTGTAAATTATCAATATCTCTCCATTCTCCAAATTCTTTTATTATATCATTTATAGGATCATAATTTATAGAATTGATAATCTCAACAGTATTTATGTAATGGTTAAATCTATCAACAGTTGAAATAAACTCCTTTTGCAGTTCAATATTTCCAATTGCTTTGGTAAATAGGGCATTTTCAAACTTGATAGCTTCTTCGCGAATAAATTTATCTAATTTTGATTTAAAATAGTTTCTAACATCAATAGTATATATAAATCCAGCTTTTTCAAAATCTGTAATGTCTATATTAATATCATTGAATAGTTCTATTATATGGCGGCTATTAGAAGTGGAGTCAAATGCTTCAAAATCAATTAGACATTCACGGATCTCATAGCTTGGGCTTATTTTTTTTATTGTATCAATAAAGTTCTGTTTAATATCATTATACTCAATATCATTAATTACACTCAATGAACCAAATTCTTTTTGTATAAGAAATTCTCTATCTTCTTTACTTGAAGCGCGAAAGAGTTCACCAATTTTATTAGAATCAAAACCTGGTGTGTTAGCAATATTAGCAAAGATATTTTCAATACATATGGATAATTCATTAACATTATAATTAGTCCCGTTAACAACAATAAACCAATTAGTAATAGTATCTCTTACTAAAGAATAATTGTCATAAATAGATGTACAAACTCCATTTTCACTGATATTTAACGTGCTAACCAAAGTGATTTTTAGTTTAGATAGATTATTCCCTATATTTTCATTTCTTTCAGAGTATGCTCTTACATATTTAAAAAACTCTTTCAATAATGATTGAAATTCATTATTAAGAGGTGAAATTATTTCACTTTCTCGAATTATAGTATAATCTTTATCGTATTCCTTGCACCCAAAAATTTGTACAAAGTTTTGATTATTTGTTCGTTGTCCCTTATCTATAATATGAAAAGCCTTTTTGTTAATTATTTTAGCAGATGGGAGATATGCTTGATTGGCAGGATAATACATTAGATTACTATTATATTTTACCAATAATTTACCATCTCTAAAAAAAATCCGTTTATTTTCTGACTCATCAAATTTCAAATTTGAAGGTTGCTCTACAACTCTATAAATTGCTCTAAATAAATCTATGTTTAATGGAGTTTCATTTTTCTGGATAGTAAGTAATAATCCATAAAATGCATCAGAGGATAAATCAGTAATGTGCTTGGCAAACTGAAATTTTGATAATACAGATACGATATCTTGATGTTTTTCGCCCAAATGTTGGCATATTTCATTTATGATTTTATCTGTTAATACAGGTATAAATTGCTCGAATTTTTGATTAGTTCTACTCGTAAAACCATTCAGTATATCTTTTGGCGCAATGTGTTTACCGTTAATTTCTATCCATGCAGAATTATTGAAAACAGCGAGGATGTAATTCCTTATACGGCCTGTAAATTTCGTTTCTGTTCCACTCCATTGATTATTTCCATGATACCTTATATTGGCATCTGAAGGATAATATTTAGCATCAAGTGTTGCCGACAAATTATGATCTTTTAGAATCCATCTAATAATATCATATGTCGTCATATTTTGAAGCATCTGTTCTAAATCTAAGATATATGGCAATCTGTATTTGCAATAAGAAATTTTTGTTGAAGTAGTCCCAGAGAATACCCCTGTATTTAAGATATCTTGCTTAATTATCCTATCATACGATTCAAGAGGCTTATTGATGTCATAAATTTCAATTTTAGGGAAGTCTAAAACCCCAAAATGTTGAATAAATTCTTTAAAATCATCCTTTTTATCATCTTTTATATCAAATATTTCTTTACAAGGAAAAGCATAGAAATTTTGCGAAAATAGTTTTTCAGAAATATCATTACCATATTTCTCGTTAAAATACAACTTATTACATACAGCAACAGAACCTTTTACGGTCGGAAAATTTAATCCACTACCTGGATATGATAATATTCCATCTTTATTATGACCATAATGTTTCCACAACCATTTAACGAATTCAACAGACCTTTGATAATCATCTTTAATAGATGAATTTATTGTTGGAATAATATTGTTACTGTCTCTGTATTTAAAATTAACAATAGGGAATATTTTATGTTGACAGATGAAGCGAATGACATTCTTTTTTCTATTGTCATCCTCTTTATCTGTATATATGGGCATATTAAGTACTTCATCAATTAATTTTTTTTGATATCTTTCATATATTGCCGGAACTTCAACCCAGTTAGGTAATTCGATCGAATCAAAATCCCCCTCTAAGAAATAGCATTCTTCATTAAATTCTAACCAATCACCTAATTGATTTTTTATAAGTTTAGGTAATAACTTGCTATTGCGATAGTATTCGTTCCACCATATAAAAACTTCTATTTGTTGAGTTATATTCCATTTGTCTGAATGTATGTTAATAGCCCTGCATAACTCATGATGAGATAATGACAAATCAAGTCCTAATCTAGTTGATATAAGTTTTATTAAACTATTTTGATTTGGGTCATCAGTGTATTTAAGTAGTTTATTAAATGTTTCACCAATTAAAATTTGTGGAAATTTATGTTGTATTATATTAGGTCTATCTTCAATTGAAATTAGTTGATCGTTAACAGTTCTAAACATCAAAAGTTTAGATAAACTTTTGATATAATAATCCTCTAAATTAAATTTTGAAAATGAAGTTGAGAAGCTCCAAATGTAGCCATCCCTATAATTTGCAGGCAATAAAATTTCATATGCTTTATTTAATTCTTTATTACTTATAAATATTTTAGCTACTTCCACTAGAAAGTCTAACTGTGTTTCAACAATTCTTTTGTTTATTTCACTAAAATGAATAGTATTACGATGATCTCCTAATGAATATGTCGCATGAAGGATACAATTAAAAGGAGAATCTGTATCAAGCAGTGGAAAATATGAATATAGATGTTTAATGTTATTATTATCATAAGGTACAGCAATGGCTAATTGGATATCTTTTGTTATACCATCATCATCTATTACATTAGGTATACTTTTCCTATAAAGATGAAATTTCTCTTTACAAATGATAATATCATTATCGATTTTACATAGTTCAATATTAACACTTCGTATTTCACCAGATACTTTTTCATCTGAAATTTTTCTTTCGTAACAAATATTATTTTGATCTGTTCTAATGTTTATTCTTGAAATGTTAGGGAGAAATAAAAGAATACGTAAATCTATATTATCCAATTGACTTTCAACTGAAAAATCATCGGTTGTTTCTTCGGCTTTTATATAAACTTCAATTGTTGTTTGATTTTTAGGGCGATTATGTTCTATATTTTCAGGGACAGCCAACATTGGTATATAAAGATTTGGTTCTTTTGCTAATTGTTTGGCAATTTGTTCTTCATTTTTTAGGCTATCTAGAATTTTACTTGCAATCTCTTTGGAAAATTTTATTGCATATTCTCCAGAATAAATTCGAACTTCATCTGCCCAGTTCAATATTGATCTAAAACCTGTGCCTTTATTGCCAATATATTTACCTTTTTTAGGACTATTGTTTCCTTGGACAATCGCTTTAATTCCCTCATCGTCGAAAAATGTTCCAGTGTTGGCCACAATCAAACGACCTTGGCTATAACTAATATTTACATTCAGTTCTGATTCTGATTGACAACCCAAGTCTATACTTTTCTGATACGCATCATCAGCGTTCTGGAGTAATTCTAATATCTCCCTTCCATGATATCCTTTAATATCTCTTCTCTCGATATTATTTTCTGATATCAACTCTTCTCTAATCTGTAGTTTAATATGCTTCTCAATATATTCTCTATGTAGAGTATTGATGTATTCTGTATTCATATGAGAAATCAATTAAATAAAAATTTTACTTCAAATTTACTGATATTATATTATATAGTAGCGTTTTACTGCCCATATTTTATCATCACACATTCCACATTTTGCAAAAATCAGCACTTTAACTCACCTTCAACCACCATCCAAAAGTTATTTCGCAGTTATATTTTGGTGGGTGATGCCACCATTATAACACTGATTTCCTTTGCCATCAAAGGGCGAAAACAGGCGGCGCCTCGGCATAGAAAGTAAACTTCCTCTGCGCTCGGCTTGCACTGTTTTTATCCAACGAAACATTAAAACTAATTCGCGTATGGCAAACGAAAACATCACATTTGATAAGCTGCCGCAGGCGGTGGGTTATCTGACAAAACAGAAAAATCTATGGCATACAGATTCATATTAGAACCATACAAGGGTGTCAGCTCGCGGCACATCTGCCCTAACTGCCACCGAAAAAGTTGTTTCGCACGCTACATAGACACAGATGAGCAGATACGCTTTCCCGACTATGTAGGACGATGCAACCACGAACAGAAGTGCGGCTACAACTATACGCCGAAGATGTACTTCGCAGAGAATCCCTATGCAAGGGAGCAACTCAGTGATGACTACCGTCCTGTGGTAAAACCCATAAAAATAGAGCCACCACCGCCATCATTCATCGAGCCGAAGATGATGCAACTCTCGATGAGCCACTATGAGAAGAATCATCTTTATCACTTCCTAAAAACAATGCTCGGCAATTCGGCAGCCAGCGAGCTGATGCAACGCTACAATGTAGGCTCATCGAAACATTGGACGGGTGCAACGGTCTTTTGGCAAGTCGATATTTCGGGGCGTATTCGCACAGGAAAAGTGATGCTCTACAACCTCGAAAATGGACGAAGAATTAAGGATCCACACAACTATATTACGTGGGTTCATTCGCTCTTGAAAAAGGAGAAATTTTACTTACGACAATGCCTGTTTGGGGAGCAGCTTTTACCCTCCGACAGCCACCGAACGGTGGCACTTGTAGAGAGCGAAAAGAGAGCTTTGATAGCCTCCCATTTTCTGTCGCAATACCTATGGATTGCAACGGGCGGGAAGAACGGAGCGTTCAACAAAAAGGAGATGAGCGTACTGAAAAAACGGCAAGTTTTACTCTTCCCCGACCTCGGAGCAACCGACTATTGGAGGGGTAAAATGGAGATGATGCAACGGCTCGGAATAGAGGTTTCACTCTTCGATTTTATGGAGAATAACGCCACCGATGAGGAGCGAAAAGCGGGTTACGACATTGCCGATTATCTCTTAAAAGCCACGAGTAAGCGAGGGCAAAGGGAGTTTACTCACTATGCCGAGCGAGAGTGGGTTCGTGTAAACAAAGCTAATTACAATGACTTGATTTGTGACTTCAATCTCTACCTATGCGAGAGATATGGTTACAGAAATGCGTGCAGTGTTATGTGGAACGAAAACGGCATCTGCATCAGTATTCACAGGGGAAGTTTGGATATCTATGTCCGCTTCTGGGAGTACAGCAAGGGTGTAGGTAACTACCCCGACTGGAGTATTATCATCGCCCGTTGCGAGTTCTGTGATGAACTGCGAGAGCACCGCTTCGAACTCCTCAAAGACCTTGTACGATTCTTCAAGGAGTATATGCCCCGCTACGGGTATAAACACCTCTGCACCGAGGATGACGACTACAAGTATTACCAGACGCTCAACCTCCCTTGCATCAAACGCGGCTTTATGGGACGCCACTGCAACTACGGAGCACCGCTGAGAGATGTTGATGTGTAACGGTTGAAGCAACCTTAGAATGTGAGAGACTCATTTGTCCGAAGGTATCCAAATTTTTCGGATAGTATCGGACAAATGGGGCTTTTTATGTATTAGGATTGAGAAATATTCTTCCACGTCTGAGATATCTACAGAGCATTTGTCCGAAGCAATTAGAAAAATTCTAATACCATTGGACAAATGGTATCTATTCTGAAACGCCAATCTATTTCGAGCATTTTTCCGAAGCTTACAAATAAATTTTGTAAAGGTCGGACAAATGGTCTCTATACCTTCTGACCGCCCCTCTTTCGCTTTACAAACGACCCAACTTCCGCATTACTTACAAATCGTAAGGCAAAATACAAATTTTTCTAATTTGGAAAGGTGTTTTTCTCGATGATTTTAGCTTTGTATTGCATAATATTTTATAACTTTGTGGTACTATGAAAATCACTTGTAAAATGGATAAACCCAAAAATCGCATAAAAGAGGTGCTCGAAGAGCGCGGAATAAAACAAACTTGGCTGGCTGAACGACTTGGCAAGAGTTTCTGCATAGTAAACTCTTATGTTTGCAACCGCCGCCAACCCAGTCTCGAAGTCCTCTTTGAGATAGCTAAGATATTGGATGTAAATCCCAAAGAACTTATAGAAGACAATAATGAATAATATATACGAACTCGCCAAGGAATTCTACGATTTAGTAGAAAAATCACGAAGAGGCATCAATGTCGACGATGTGATGATTGAGTGCATAATGCAAAAAATCAAAGATGGACATGATCAAAGCATAGATTGTGATATGTTTTTAGATGATGCCCAAAAGCAACGCCGTAAATCATTATACGCAGATGCTGTTAGAGAAATGAAAAAGTATTGCAAACAAACCATTGAGGATAACAAAGAAGTTCGACGCAGGATTGCAGAGCATAAATTATAGGTGGAGGCTGTTATTCAATATTGGTGTATTATTTAATAAAGATTTATGGTAAAGAGGTACTTTCATGGCGATACGATAGAGGGCTTTCTTACGATGCCCGATGCGCAGATTATTGGTATTCTAACCACTGCGCATACCTCGTTGCATGCTTCATTGCAAAGCCCGCAAAATGACGCCTGGCGTGAAGAGATTGCGCTATTGAAAGATATTCTTGTGCAATACATTGGTCGAGGCCACATCTATTTTGAATACACCATTCCGCGAATGGGCCGTCGTATTGATGTTGTGTTGTTACTTGATGGCGTCGTGCTCTTATTGGAGTTTAAGGCATTCAACGAGCAATACACAAAAGCTGACATCGCCCAAGTGTGGGACTACGCCCTCGACCTGAAAAACTTCCACGAGCAGAGCCATAATCGCCCGATTGTGCCGATATTGGTTGCGACCGAGGCTATTGATGCCACCTCAGATTTTATTCCTTTTGACGACAAAGTTTTCTATCCGATACTAACCAATCGCGAGCGGCTCGCATCAACCATTGCCGAAGCGTTACTATTCTGCGATAAGGACAACTCGGAGGGTGATGCTCTGTGGGCAATTAGCCGTTACTCTCCTACCCCGACTATTATAGAGGCTGCAAGTGCGCTATATAACAACCACTCCGTAGAGGACATTTCTCGTTCCGATGCTTCGGCCGAGAATCTAACCACTACGTGTGGCTTTATCTCATCGGTTATTGAACGCGCCAAGAGGGAGCATTTCAAAGCGATATGCTTTGTAACGGGTGTGCCAGGAGCAGGCAAGACGCTTGTCGGATTAAACATCGCCACACAGCAGTTTGAGAAGGATGATGTCGCCGTATATCTATCTGGTAATTTCCCATTGGTGCAAGTATTGACCGAGGCTCTTGCACGCGACAAGAAGCATCGTATGTCGGAGAAAGGTGAGAAGATAGCTATCGGCACAGCACGTTCGGAGGTTAAGGCCTTTATACAGATGATTCACCACTACCGCGATACATGCTTGGAGGGTACGAAGGTGGTGGATGGTCGCATTGTGGCCGACGAGAAGTACTTCCTCAATCCCAAGAATCTGAAAAAGTCATTCGTGCCGGTGGATCACGTTGCTATTTATGATGAGGCACAGCGTGCATGGACAAAGGATGCTCTTTCTAACTTTATGAATCGCAAGAAGGGTTATCCTAACTTCCCATATTCCGAGCCGGAGTATCTGATTTCGTGTCTCGACCGCCACGATGATTGGGCTGTCGTTGTATGCCTTGTTGGTGGTGGACAAGAAATCAACATCGGCGAGGCTGGCATTAGCGAGTGGATAGAGTCACTCAACCGCGAGTATAAGGACTGGCATGTGTTTATCTCGGACCGCCTACACGATGCCGAGTATGCCGCCGGTCGCTCGTTGGAACTATTGTCAGAACACGAGCACGTGGAGTTTGAGCCGTCGTTACACTTGGCGGTGTCGATGCGCTCGTTCCGTGCGGAGAATCTTGCAAAGTTTGTACATAAGCTACTTGATAGAGATGTCGAGGGTGCCCGCGAGGCATACCAAACACTCGACAAATACCCAATCGTACTGACACGCTCGCTCGAAAAGGCGAAGCGCTGGTTAAAGGAGCACGCACGAGGTACGGAGCGCTACGGAATGATTGTGTCTTCGCAGGCCGAGCGATTGAAGCCATTGGCTATTGATGTTCGTTTTAAGCCCGATGTGGTGCATTGGTTTTTGGACGATGCGACGGACGTGCGCTCGTCGTTCTATTTGGAGGATGTGGCTACGGAGTTCGATGTGCAGGGCTTGGAACTTGATTGGTCGTGTGTAGTCTGGGATGGTGACTTCCGCTATACACCTTCGGGTTGGTCGCACCACTCCTTCTGCGGCTATAAGTGGCAGAACATCAACAAAACAGAACGCAAAGCATTCCAGAAGAACGCTTACCGCGTTTTGCTCACCCGCGCTCGCCAGGGTATGGTCCTCGTTGTCCCCGAAGGCAACCCCGAAGACCCCACCCGCAATCCGGCATACTACGACTCGACGTATGAGTATTTGAAAGATATAGGAATTCAAACAATATAAGACATGAAGAATTTTATCACGTTACTTGAACGCTATTTATTTGACATTATCGGGGTGATTGTCCCTAGTTTAACATCGGTCATTCTATATTATTTGATTATTAAGAATGATGCTCCTACAGAGTTGATTGAACAACTCCAAACAATGGAATATAATACTATTACGTGGACTGCCATAATTATCTTTTTATATATTTTAGGAATGTTCGTTAAAGTCGTTGCGATTAAAACGTACGAAATAATGGGCTCAGCCTTTGGTAATAGCAAAGATTGTTCAATACCTAGATTCTTTAATATGTGTATGTGTCAATTAAATGTTAGCAAGAATAAATGTCTTATAGAATTCTTTGAACAAAAGAATGTGTCGGGAACAAACTGTGTTTGTTGGATAATAGATAATGTTATACTATATCCCATCAAACTATTTGTTAGAATACTTGTGGGAATTTTGTATAACGTGGCAAAACTTCTTGAAACAGCAACCACCTTTAAGGTAGATAGATGTCCACATGATTATAAAAGCTTATATATTGAATTGAGAAGAGAAATGAAAGAGCAGAATATTGCTGATTTTGATAACGCTAAGGATATTGAGGAGGATGCTATTCAATTGTATAAATTATCGTCAGTAATTATTCGTCAGAATGAATTAAAAGCATTATTTGACAATTTTCTAGCGAAGTACAATCTCTTCCGTTCGCTATCGTTAGTTTTTGGTGTGTTCGGATTATATTCGTTGTTTTTCTACAAAGGCGAATTCGCACAGTATTATACTATATGTTTACTTATTGCTTGGTTTGTCTTCCATTATAAATATATTAGATATTGGGGACTATGTGGTGGAGACGCCATATCTACAGCATTAATATACTTGAAAGCACATAAACAACAGTAATTATGAGACTTCTATTTATAGATACAGAAACGGGGGGTATTGACCCACAGAAACACGCGCTACTATCCATTGGGCTTGTCGTGTGGGATAATGGGTCTATTATTGCCAGTAAAGAAATACTTATCAAACAAGGTGATAAATCTATTACACAAAGGTCTTTAAATATCAATAAAATTGATTGTGCCAAGCATAATCAATTAGCCGTCACCCAAACAACGGCGATAAAATATATTCTGGATTTTATCAAAGTGCATTTCGGAGAGGCCAAAGTGACTTGCGCTGGACACAACGTTAGTTTTGATATTAGCTTTGTAAAACAAATGTTTAAAAACAATAAACGGAGTTTTGAGAATTATTTCTCTCACAGGCTAATCGATACCTCTTCAATATTATCCTTCTTATATTTAAGCGGGAAAGTGCCATATCAAATTAGCTCATCGGCAAAAGCATTTGATTATTACGGGATATCTGTAAATGGACGTCATACAGCTATCGGTGACGCCATCGCAACGGTTGAATTATTTGAGAAACTGCTATCAACAGTATAGAATACAAATGACTGAAGCGAAGATTGTTTATTGAAAATTTTTCATTATCTTTGAGAATAATCAAATTTTCGACTAATGAAAAAAGCTGTTAATAGACTTAAAGTCGTACTAGTAGAGCAAAAGAAAACGGGAAAATGGCTGGCTGCACAGTTAGGCAAAGATCCCTCAACGGTCTCTAAATGGTGCTCGAATACTACCCAACCACCTCTTGATATGCTTGTGAGCATCGCAAAGCTGCTGGAAGTGGATATTAAAGAATTGATAAACGAAAAAGACTTAAACTAATATATGGCAAGACCGATATTCTCTGGACATGAATCGTTTGCGTGTAAGTCGCATTGGCTTAAACGCGGTTATGATTTTGTCAGAGGCGAAAACAATTTTAATGACGACGATGCAGTTGTGCGTCTTGGCGTCGGTAAAAATATGGTAGCGTCAATCAAGTTTTGGTTGAAGGCTATTGGCTTATTAAAAGATACTGGCCTTGTGGCTACATCTGACTACTTGTTTGATGATGATAATGGCAAAGATCTTTATTTAGAGGATGTTGGCACGTTGTGGTTGTTACACTTTTTGTTGATACATACTGACTATGCGACTATCTATAAAACTACATTTGTGGATTATCATCGCCAACGCAACATCGTAGAAAAAGGCAAGTTGCAGAACTATATTAAGCACGTCTGCTTTGACGAGACTGGCTACAAGAATTTATATAACGGCAACACAGTTAAGCGCGATATTGGAGTAATGCTTCACAACTATTGTGCAAAGAATGGCAGTAATGTCAATGTTGAGGATAGCAACTCGTTGTTCGCACCGCTGAATTTGATTTGCGAAACAGAGAAAGATACATATAGATTCAACTACGACACCCGTAGCAATGTGCCGAGTTTGATATTCTTGTATGCTCTTCTGATTAAATTCGAAGGCAGAAACAGTATCTCGTTTGAGGATATTGCCGAGTTAGCATTAATCTTCTGCTTGACCAACAACGACTTGTTAAATATTGTTAACCATTTGTGCGACCTATACCCATCAGAGATTGTTTTCTCGGATGTGGCTGGAATTAAGGAGTTGCAGTTTAGAGCAACGTTGAATCCAACAGAGGTGCTTAATAGATATTACGAGGAGAACTAATATGAAATACACTCCATCAATAAATATTGCCCAAACAGCCTTCAACCCGAAAAGCTATATTGTAACACAAAACGCCAAATGGGTTGTAGGCAATATTGTGGACTCGTTTAATGCGGGTGTACACTCATTCAATATTATCGGTTCGTATGGAACTGGTAAGTCGAACTTTATTTTGGCTCTCCAGGATAGTCTTGAGAAAGGAAGTGGTATCCTTGTTAAGAATAAAGGACAGTTTAACGGTGTTGCCAAAATAAAGTTTGTAAATATCGTAGGTGATTATGCTTCTTTGCAGAAGATTCTAACCGACAATCTTTTCCCAACAGCTGCATCAGATAACCTTTTTGAAAACTTGAAGAAGTTTTTCAAGGACGCAGAGAAGCGCGGCGAGTTTATATTTCTTGTTATTGACGAGTTTGGCAAATTGCTCGAGTATGCAGCAAAGAACAACCCAGAGCGAGAGCTATATCTCTTCCAGAAGTTTACCGAGTTTATCAACAATGCAAGCCGTGATGCTATTTTGCTCACCACTTTGCATCAGAACTTTAATTCCTATGCTCGATCATTGACCGAAAGTCAGCGCAACGAGTGGACTAAGGTAAAAGGACGCTTTAAGGAGATTGTATTTAATGAGCCAGTAGAGCAATTATTGTACTTGTCATCCAAGCGCATAGAAAGAACGCCTCGCAAGGTTGTCAATAATAACTTTGAGAAGATATATGAGCTAGCGGTCTCAAGCAAATTTGCTAGCGCATCTATTTCATACGAGACAGCTTTGAGCCTATATCCAATGGACTTGTTCGCAGCGCAGGCTTTGACTTTGTCAATTCAGCGATACGGACAAAATGAGCGAACTCTCTTTTCGTTCCTTGAAGCAACGGGTCAAGGCTCTCTACAGGCATTCGTTGAAGGCAAAAATACTACATATAGTTTGGCAGATGTGTACGACTACGATATCTATAATTTCTATTCGTACTTATCTGAAGTCAATGCAGACTCAGCAGCCTGGACCAGTATTCGTGTAAGTTTGGAGCGTGTTGAGGGATTATTCGAAAGCGATATTGCGACTAGTGCGATAGCATTAGTTAAGACTATCGGAATGATTAACCTTTTTGGCAAAGCTGGTGTTCAGTTAGACAAAAATGCTCTCTCTGTATATGCTAGAACCGCATTAGGTATCAACACACCAAGTGAGATCATCGACCGTCTGACCCAACACAAAATTATTCGATACGCAACATATAAGTCGCAGTACATTTTGTTTGAGGGTACTGATGTGAATATCGAAGGTGAGTTATTGAAGGCCGCTGGTATTGTTCCTCGATCAAAAGATGTTATCGATAAATTACTTACAAACTTCAATCTCCCGATTGAGTTTGCAAATGCCTCATACTTCCGAAAAGGCACTCCAAGATATTTCGAATATA
>JAZRAC010000027.1:0-54337 GCA_045634365.1 Bacteroidaceae bacterium
CATATAAGCCTTGTGGCCGGCGTTGTAGAATGCATTGGTAGTTTCACCGTTTACGGGGTTGTAAAGACCTACTGTGCCTTCGCTGTTCTTGCCAAGGATGTAGTAAGCACCCTCCTCTTTGTTGATGAGTTTTGTAGCAGCAGTACCGGTGAGTTTGTTTTCTGCCTTCTTTTCTGCACCGCTGCTTATTGTGAGGTTGTATGTACCTTCGTTGCCTTTGAGTATAGCACCATCTTTTGCAGGAATTGTACCTTCGAAGTCAACCAATTGGAGGTATTTCTCTTCTGCAATCTCTCCGATTGTGTAGTATGCCTCAATGCCTGTGTATTCAACATCAACGGGAGCGTAGAATGTTGCGTAGCCTGCGCTTGTGATTGTAACGGGGAGAGTCTCTACCTCTTCGAGGTTGAAGTCGTAACCAAGCCCGCTTGCGGTTTCACCGGCAGCATCGGTATATCCACTCTTGTTGGTGTACAATTTGCGATTGCCATCATTGTTCCCTTTGAAGATGATGTTGTAAGCTCCTGTCAAGTTGTCCGATGCAGCCTCGAAAGCAATTGAAGTACCGGCGGTTTGAACTCCGTTGTAACCAAGGAAATTGCTGTTGTTTACAAGGTAGTTACCCGATGCGTATGAAACGAGTTGTGTTCCATCGAAGTAGAAGATGGTGCTTGCATCTGCATCAGCAACAAAGGCTGCACGGCTTGATTCGGTTGCGTTTGCAGAACTCAAATATGTTTTTTCTGCGCCCCATTCTGCTACCGATTTAATGCGTATGTAGCTGCCGGCAGCAGGCAAGTTGATGGAAATAGATGTAGAAATAGCTGTCAGGTTGCTTGTCGCAGCCTCAATTGCAGAAACCTCCATTGCGGAAAGCACTACAAAGCTTGCGTTGAGGATTGCCTCGGCCTGTGCAAATGCATCGGCGATGCTGATGTTGCCTGTGTAGCTATACTCACCAAGAGCATTGCTGAATTCAGCAGTCTTGTAGGCGATGTTTGCGTTGTAAGCTGTTTGCAATGCTGTGAGTGCGGTTAATTGTGCATCGGTCAATTTGTCAAGGTCGTATGTGTTACCAATGTACTCCACTCTCCAAGCAGAAGCGAGGCAATCTGTTGTTGTTGCGGGGTTCCAACCTACGAGTGCACCACCATTCTGTGCGTGTTGTACCGCATCATTTGTAGCTGTGCCATATTGCAAGTTGTATACACCATCCCATCCTTCGATAGCAACAATCTGAACGCTCTTATTACGCATTACGGTACCGGTGGGGTAGTCGCAGATTTCATATTTTGTACCCTCTGCATCAAAAGCGTCAACTGTGGGGATATTCTCCTCTGTGTATGAGGGGATAGTCATCCACGTTTGTTTGTTGTACTTGTTGGTTGTTTCGAATCTCCAAGCTGAACCGTTGTAAAGAATGGCTTTACCTGTTGCATAAGAAGCTGCGCTGGTTGCGGGAGCAGCACTTGTGATAAAGTAAACAGGAACATTCTTTGAAGCATTGAATGTAGCAAGAGCTGCTTCGAGGCTTTCCTGTGTTGCATCGGCAGCTTCATTAGCTGCAACTAATGCTTCGTATGCAGCAGTGCCATACTGGCCGAGTGCAGGGGTGGTTGCGTGGTTGCTTGCGTTAGCTGCAATCAAAGCTGCGATTTCTTTCTTTATGTTTGAAAGAGCCAATGTAGTTTCTGCGTTAATGAGTGCAGTTGCAGCATCGCTCATAGCAGTCGATGTGATGCTTGATGTTGCAAAAGCGTTGTAAGAGTTGATGAGGCTTGTTACATCGCTTGTTGCGGGGAAGAAGTACAACTCGGAGAGTGTGAAGAATACAGTACCGCTATTTGTAGAGGTTACAGTGAGGCGGATGTACTGATAGTTTGTTCCGTCTGTACCCAACTTCGCTGACAAATAGGGAGTTGTAGTTCCGTTAAGTGTAGTTGTGATTGTAGTAATCTCTGTATATACGCTGTTGTCGTTAGAACCTGAAACTGTAACATTTACAGGGCGGTTGTTGCCATTCTGGGTACGAGGAGCCATATATACATAGAACTCATCTATTCCCTCGCCGAGGTTTGCTTGAATGTAGTGAACGCCCGAACCATCGCCGGCCTCGTTACCGTATGCGCTGTGGAAATAACTGTCGGATGCATTATCCAAAAGGGCTTCGTATGAGCCTTCTGCATCCGATTTATAGTTAGAGTAGTAGTTGCCCGCGTCTGTTACAAGACCGTATGCCTGCTGAATTGCGTAGGGGAGTGATGTTGCTGCAGTTGCAGCTGCGTTGTATTCCTCGTGTGTAACAACAATAGGATCTACTGCTGTGATGTTCCAAAGTGAAGCAGCGTCGGTAAGGCTGTAATAAGACATTACCTTGTAGTTTGTGTGGTTGGCAATGTGTACCATCTTGCCGTTGCTACATACGACAGCAAGCTGGTTCTCTGCAGTAGCTATGAAATAGAAAGCAAGTGCATCGCTCTCGCTTGTGGTTGTAGCTGCACTCTCGGGATCTGCAAGGTAGAGGTCGTTTACCCAGTTGTAGAGTTTAAATGTTCCATCCTCACAAATTTTGATTGTCCATATAGCATCGTCACCGCTTGAAGCTACGGCAGCAGCACGGCTATTAGCATTGTCGTAGCCAAGGTATCTGCCACCACGAGCGTCTGTTGAGCAGTTTGTGAGTTTAATGTTTTTGCCATCTATGCTTTTCTTGTATTCGGCTACGATAGCGTTGATAGCGTCAATTGCAGCGTTAAGCTCGTTAAGGCTTGTACCTGTTGCCTCAACAGCATTTACATCGGCGATAGCCTGTGTTGCGTCGGGGAAAAGTACAGAAATTTTCGCAAGGTTCTCCAATTCTGTAACAGCTGCTGCTTTTGCTGCGGGAATATCGATAACGGATGAGAAGTCGGTAACGAGTTCAACTTCCCAAGCAGAACCGGCGTCACTTGCACTCCAATACTCAACCTTCTGGCCACCACCGCCGGCATCGTTCCAGGCGTCCCATTCACCGGTTGATGTACAAATAGAGATACCGGTGGCCTGTGCTTTAATGTACCAATCGATACCCTCTGTTGTCCAAGAGTTGTAGGCTGCGCAAAGTTTGTCGCCAGCTACATAGTTGTGGATTTTTACAGTTGCAACACCATCGGTGATGCTACCTGTGAAGTAGAAGAACGAAGATGCTGTTGCGGTTTCCTGCTGTGTCATTGTTGCGTTATCGCCGGCATAGGTTGCATACTTGCTTTTGCGTACGTTCTTAATGAGATACCATACGGGGTTTTCCGCATCGGTAGTGAGAGTGGGCAGGTCGGTTGCCGCTGCCCATGATGTGGTTATTGCGCATAGCAATACCATCATCAATGAAGTAAATTTTTTCATAATGTAAAAAATAATTATGTGAATAAATATTTAAAAATATCCCCAATTTTGCTTGTGGCGTTTATTGTGCCACAGGCTATGTAAAATAAAAATACTGCCCGCTTTTTGCCTTGTTATTGATTGATTATCAATGTGTTGTTCGTTCCCGGAACCTCTATTGCAAAATAGCGGTGCGCAAATGTACAAAGATTAGGTCAAAAATTACCCCCCCACTGTTAACGATTGTTAACGGTGGGGAATTTTATAAAATTTGGACTTTTCGTGCGGTTGTTTGTGGATAAAAAATAAGGTTTTTGTCAGCGTGGTATTTGCCAACAAAAAAATGATTCAGTGGCAAAAAGGAGTGGATACTACAAATAACGAGCATTATCATGGATACTGCCAACAAAAAACACCTTCCCGTTAATGAGAAGGTGTCTGTTAAAGGCAAGCTGTTTCTAATTATTTCACCCTTAGTACCACTTTGCGGGCCGGTCGCTCATTTCGAATGTGAGCGTGCCACCGCTTGCAATATCGCGGTGCAGAATATAGGGCAGAGGGTGCTCCTTGCCGTTGAGCAGCACTCTTTTTATGTAAATATTCTGCTTGCTGTTGTTGGTGGCGTTTATGGTGAAAGTTCCACCCGCGACCTTAATTTCGGCTTTGTCGATGATGGGCGAGCCGAACCAGTAACGCCCGCTTGCCGGCTCCACTTGATAAAATCCCAGAGCCGACATTATGTACCACGCCGACATTTGCCCCATATCCTCGTTGCCCGAAAGGCCGTCGGGCGCATCGCTGTATAGCTCCTCCATCACCCTGCGCACAAGTTCGGCACTTTTGTGCGGCTTGCCCAGCATAGTATATAGGTAGAGTATATGGTGGCTCGGTTCGTTGCCGTGGGCATATTGCCCTATCATTCCCGAAATATCGGGCGAGGGGTCGCCCTCTATGGTCGATGGTGCGACGAAAAGAGAGTCCAATCGGGCGAGCATCTGCTCCCTGCCGCCGAAGCAGGCTGTGTAACCCTCAATATCGTGTGGCACTAACCAAGTATATTGCCAAGCGTTGCCCTCGCAATAGTCGTCGGCACGGTGGGCCGAATAGTAGGGGTTAAAGGGGGTGCGGTACTTCCCAATGCTGTCTACTCCGCGTATAAATCCACTCTCGCGGTGGAACAGGCGGCGGTAGCTGTGGCTTTTGCGGGTAAAATATTCCTCATCGTCGCTTCGGCCGAGCGCAGAGGCGGCTCTTGCGGCGGCTCCATCGGCAATGGCATATTCAAGCTCGTATGCTACCGCCTCACCAAACATATTGCAGGGAATATATCCATATTGGTGGCGCAATCCTTTGCCACGCTCTTCGTGTGCCGCGGTTCTCTTAATAGCCTCAAAAGCCCTCTCGCGGTCGAACCCTCCGAGGTTTTTTACAATAGCATCGGCAACCACGGGTATTGCAGGGTCGCCCACCATACAGTTTGTTTCGTTGCCCCACAGGTGCCACACGGGGAGGTCGCCCTGCTTGTCGCAAATATCCACCATACTCGCGACAAATTCCCCTGCCTTTTGTGGCTGTATAATGGTCATCAACGGTTGCTTGGCGCGGTAGGTGTCCCACAGTGAGAAGTTTGTGTATTGCGGTTGCGGGCTGTGGCAGATGCTTCCATCGGCACCGCGGTAGTGCCCGTCAGTGTCGCTGAACAGCGCGGGGGCCATCATTGCGTGGTACATTGCCGTGTAGAATATGCGTTCCGCTTTTTTGTCGTGGGTGATTATGCGTATGCGTGAAAGTTCCTTTTCCCACGCTTGGCGGGCAGCCTCGCGTGTGGAGTCGAAATCCCAATGTGGCTGCTCCTCCTGTAAAGCGAGCCTTGCTCCCTCGATGCTCACGGGCGAAATTCCCACTTTTACAATAATATTCTCCCCCTCCTCGGTGGTGAAGGAGGCGCGGGCATACATATTATCTTTGCCTTTAAACTCAAATTTCTCGAAAGGCTTGCTGAATTCCGCCACAAAATAGACGCGCTGCTCTCTTGCCCACCCTTTGGAGTATCGGTAGCCTGTAACGCAGCTGTTGCCCTCGGCTGTCATAAAAGCCTCGGTGGCACGGTCCCAGCAACCCCCATTTTCAAGGTCTATCACAATGGCGGCCTCTTGCGATGCAGGGAAGGTGTAGCGGTGCACTCCCGTGCGTGCAGTGGCAGTAAGCTCGGCCATAATGCCGTAGCGTGTGAGCGGAACGGCATAATATCCCGGCTCGGCAATCTCCTTTGTGCGGTCGGCCGGCGACCATAATCCGCTATCGGGAGCATCGAGCGTGCCACGTGTGTATGTTACGTTTCCTGTTACAGGCATTATGGTAATGTCGAAAAGGTCGCCAATGCCCGTGCCGCTTAAATGGGTGTGCGAAAAGCCTATGACCGATGCGTCGCTGCTGTGGTAGCCCGAGCACCAATCCCACTCCTGGCTCACACTTGTGGGCCCCAATTGCACCATTCCGAAGGGAACGCTTGCGCCCACAAACACGTGCCCGTGCCCTCCGCTGCCTATGAGCGGATTAACCTTGTCGGTCACCCTGTCGGGGGTGCACCCTGCAAAGGCAAGGCTGCACAGTGCGAGTATTTTGCATAGTCTATTCATCGGGCTCATCTTTTAGTGTGAATATGATTTTTTTGTTCCCTGTCAGCTCCTTGTGGCCGATGCGGTAACTTTCGACCTTCTCACCCCCGATGGTTACCTCTTTTATATATTGGCTGCGGGGCGACGCTTTGCGGCATTCTATCTCTATTTTGCCATTGGGCAGTGCGATGCTCACTTTGTCGAATGTGGGGGTGGTGAGCGTGTAGAATGGCTCTCCGGGGCAGTCGGGGTAGAAGCCCATCATCGAAAATACCGCCCACGCCGACATTGTTCCTGTGTCGTCGTTGCCGGGCAGCCCGCCGGTGCTGTTGCTGTAATATTTTTTCAGAATTCTTGCAACCTCGCGCTGTGTGCGCCACTCCTCCCCTTTGAAACGGCTGAACAGATAGGCGTATGCAATATCCGGTTCGTTGGTGGGGTCGTAGTGCTCCTCGTCGAACACCTTTTGCAGGCTCTCTATGAATCTCTTTTTGCCTCCCATAAGGCGGGTGAGCCCCTTAATGTCGTGTGTGGCGGCAAATGTATAGTTCCACGCAGAACCTTCGTGGAATCCGGGCACATTCTCGAAGTGCTTGCCTGTAAAAGGGTCGAATTCATCGAGGAATTTTCCCTCTTTTGTCAAGGGACGCAACGTGCCGTGCTCCTTGCAGAAGTAGCGGCGGTAGTTGTGCGAGCGTTTGAGAAACTCCTTTGCGCGGGCCTTGTCGCCAAGCGAGTAGGCAAGCTGGGAAATTGCATAGTCGGCGGCGCAATATTCTATTGTGTGCGACACGGAATTGTCGCCCGAAAGGTCGTTGGAGAAGTACCACAGGGGAATGTAGCCGTCGCTAATGTAGGGGTCAATGTCGGGGCGCAAGGGATTATCTTTTCCCTCTGTTACAGCCGATTTTATCATTGCCTCGTAGGCTTTTTCAATGTCGAAGCCCCGCAACCCCTTTATCCAGCTGTCGGCAATTACTATCGCCGCAGGGTCGCCGGCCATTGTAAAGGTCTCCCGCCCGAAAAGTTCCCATCGTGGCAACCACCCCCATTCGTCGTACATTCCCACCATCGAGCGCAACATATCTGTCTGCCGCTCGGGGTACACCAAGGTGAGCAGTTGGTGAAGATTGCGATAGGTGTCCCACAGCGAAAATACCGTGTAGCGATTGTGGTTGCTCCGGCCCGTCTCGCCACTCTCCATTTTGGGGTATTCCCCGTTAACGTCGCTTATTATGCAGGGGTGTATGAGTGAGTGGTAGAGTGCTGTGTAGAAGATTGTCTGTTCCTCCTTGCTGCCGCCCTCTATGCGTATGCGTCCAAGGTCGTTGTTCCATCTGTCGAATGCGTCGGCGCGTATTTTGTCAAAATCGGCATTTTTCTGTTCGCAATCGAGGTTCTCCCGTGCATTATCCGTCGATACGAAGGATATTCCCACCTGTACGGTAATCTGCTCGCCGGCGGCAAGGTTGCTGTAACTGAATCTGTAACCAATGTTGTCGCCGGCAATCTCCTTGTGATAATTCTTGTATAGCTTGTATGTGCCGTCGTCGGGCGACCATTGTGCCTCGATGCCTTTCATCACCGGCTGGAATTTCCAAGGGCCGCACTCTGTGGCTTTGCGCGACACGCGTATCACAAAATAGAGCGGAAAGACAGCCTGTGTATTGTAGCAAAAGGTACCAAGCAACTTGAATCCCTCAATTTCCGTGTCGTTCACTCGGCGCACCATCGCCCCGCATTCGTTGGTGAGCCCCTCACCCAGATTGATGATTATGTGCCCCTCGCCGGCCGGGAAAGTGAACCTCTCGCACGCGGTACGTGTGGTGGCTGTAACTTCGCTCTTTATATTGTACTTTGTGAGGTTGTTCGAGTAGTATCCTGGCACGGCAATCTCGTTGCTGTACTCCGTTCCGTAGGCCCGATAATCGACATTCAGAGGGCCGCTTGTGGGCATCACCAGCAGCGACGAGGCCTCGGGGCATCCTACTCCGCTGAGTGCAACGTGGGCATAGCCGGTGAAATATTTATTGTTATACTCATAGGGGGTGGAGAGCCAACGGCTGTCCTTGTCATAAATGTTAAGGTCGCTCCCCATTACATTGAAAGGGGTTACAGACATCATTCCGTTGGGGGTTACCGCTCCGGGGTGTGTGGCACAATAGTTGCTTGTGCCGATGAATGGATTTACCAATTCGGCGGGCTGCTGTGCATTGCAGTTTGTTGCCGCCGCAATCCACAAAATGAGCAGTGTGGCGATGGTTCTCATTGCGCGCTCTCTTTGTCAAGTTCGTTAAGGGCAAATGCGTAAGCACCCACCGACACGGCCTTGCTTGCCCCCATCTTGGAGATTGCCACTCCCACCCGTTTATGAAAGTCGTAATCTACATATTTTTCTTCTCCGTAGACCTTTATTTTTTTGCTCTCTCCCTTTGCAAAAAGCTCGAATTCATCGGGGTTTTCCAGGTTATATGTGTGCATTTGCACGAGGTTCAGTTTGTCGCCTCCGAGCGTGCCTATCTGCGAACGCATCTCCTCTAAAAGTGCGGGCATAATCCAGCGCGATGCTGCCGAAATTCCTCCGCCAATCACCACCAATCCGTCTATTATGGTCACAGCCGTTGCTATTGCCGCTCCGGCGGTGGTTCCAACTGCGGCAAAGGTTGCTCTTGCCGCCTCGCAGTTACCCTCGCGTGTGCCGTCGGCAATTTCGCAAATTTCCTTCGGGGTGAGCCCGTGGTCGGGGTTATTGCTCTTTTCGCCATATATTCGTTGCACGGCGCGTATGGTAACTCCCTCTTCCACAATTATATGCGGCATTCCCTTGTGGGGCAGACAGAAGGTCTCCACACAGGAATTATCGCCACGATTCAAGCGATTGTCTATAACCACGCCAATCCCGAAGCCTGTGCCCAGCGTGTATCCTATGAGATTCTTATACTGCTTTTTGGAACCGGCCTCTCGCAGGTGGCGGTTCACTTCGGGAAGGGTGCCGCAGAGAGCCTCGCCATAGGCAAAAAGGTCGCCGTCGTTGTTAATGTACACTGGCAGGCCGAATCGTGTTTCGAGAAAGTCTTTCAGCGCCACGCCCTCGCGGAACGATGGAAAATTGGGCAGATAGCCGCCGATAATGCCGTTGGGGTAGTCGGCGGGGCCGGGGAATGCAAAGCTTATGGCTACGGGCTTTTCGTCGAGCCTGTCTATAATCTGTTTAAAGCCGTCGACCATATTTTGCAGGCATAAATCAAGGTCGTGGGCCTGCGAGGGGAGGGTGAGCGGTTCTGTTATAAACTCGCCGCCTCTCATTGCGCCGAATACAAAATTGGTGCCACCGGCGTCGAGTGTTACCACTATGCGATTGTCTTTTGTGTACATAAGGCTCTATATTTTATTTTATGATTTTTGTAAATTCCTCTATTATTGCTATCGTGGAGGAGTCGTCGGCAAATACCGAATACCACCCTTGCGGTTCGTGAGGCGGGTCGCACAGATAGTCGTCGCCCTGTTGCCACACTGCGTCGCGCACCTTGCCGTTGCCTCCCCAGCCCCAGAAATTGCATCCGGCAATGGGGCCGCCTTTTTTTACACTGCTTGCCACTTCGTTAAAGACGAAACGGTAAAATGTGTCGCGGCTCTTTGTGGGAATAAAGTGTCCGGCTCGGTTGCCCTCGCGCGGATAGCCAAACTCCTCTATAACCATCGGCTTTCCGAGTTTTTCGGCCATTGCCGTGTGCTCTTCAATGTAGGCCTTGCTCTTTGAGCAGGCATTGTGAATACCGCTGTCGGGGTTGCTGCGTGGTGCCCACCCCCAATTTACGGGCCATATATGTATTGTCAGATAGTCGATGTTCTTGTCGCTGTGTATGCGCTCGCACAGCTCCCTGTCGGCCTCGCAGCCAATGTAACCCTCGCTGCCCGTGGAAACAAGATGGTTGGGGTCTGCTGCCTTTATTATTGCGGCTGCCTTTGCTATCCACTCGGCAAATTGCTCTTTGTTGTCGCGGGCAAACGGGCGCGGTTCGTTGCATAGTTGCCACGACATTATGGCCGGCTCATCTTTGTAGAGTCGGCCGGTGATGCTGTTCTTGCGTGTAACAATCTGCTTTATGTAGTTGAAATAGAGCTCCTGCGCCTCCTTGCAGCGCGAAAAAGAGGCCGAATAGTCTACGTATCGCTCGTAACCGCCCTCGACATTGGCGTTGGGCGAGTCGCCGTATCCGCACTCTTTAAGATAGAATCCGTAGCCTCCGCTCCAATCCCAAGCGTTGTTGAGGTAAATGACTGCGTGCATATTGCGCTTTTCAAGCTCGGCAAGCGTGTAGTCGAGCCCTTTGAGCAGGGTGTCGTTCAATACTCCCGGGGAGCATTGCAGATAGGGCTTTGCGGGGTTAGCGAGTGAGCTGCCAGCATCGGGGCCGGTGAGTATTCTCAGATTGGTTACCCCTAATGCTTTAAGATTGTCAAGCTCGGCGAGGAAACGCTCTTTGTCGCCACCGCAACCCTCCGATGCGATTATTGTGGAGTACCACATATTGGTGCCTATATAGTTGTAGGGCTTGCCGTTGATGGTGAATTTCGTGCCGTCGGTTGTTACAAAGTGCGCGTTGCTGCCTGTGGGTGCATTTTCGCAGGATAAAAGGAGCAGAATGCCAAAAAGCAGTGTGCCTAATGTTCTTTTTGTCATAGTTTCTTGTGGGGTAACGGGGTTATTTTGCGAAGATAGGAAATTGTATTTAAGAAACGAATTTTTCAAATTGAAAATTCCTGCTGTTTTATATTTATAATGTGTAATTGCGTATTTTCCCCGCATTATCATTGTCTTTTGGTGAACATTTTTTATCTTTGCGAGAAATTCTCTTCTTGCGTGGCATTGGGCGAGGCTCGCGGCCAGCAGGCAGAGAACTAAAAAACAACGTATATGAAATTGAATATTATAATATTGGCAAAGCAGGTGCCCGACACACGCAATGTGGGCCCGCAGGCTATGAATGCCGACGGAACGGTTAACCGTGCAGCATTGCCGGCGGTATTTAACCCCGACGACCTTTGTGCGCTGGAACAGGCTTTGCGCATTAAGGATAAAAACCCGGGTAGCAGGGTTACGGTGCTCACAATGGGGCCCAAGCGTGCTACGGATTTGTTGCGCGAGGCTCTCTATCGTGGAGCCGACGAGGTTATTCTGCTGTCGGATATGGCATTTGCCGGTGCCGACACATTGGCTACCTCTTATGCTCTCTCTACCGCCATACGCAAAATAGGTAATTTCGATATAATCCTCTGTGGTCGTCAGGCGATAGACGGCGATACTGCACAGGTGGGGCCGCAGGTGGCCTGTATGCTCTCTCTGCCGCAGATTACCTGTGTGCGCGACATTGTGGAGCTTAATGGTGAAGGACTGCTTGCCGAGCGTTCCATCGAGAATGGTACCGAGCTTGTGAAGGCACCCCTCCCGTTGCTTGCCACCGTCGATGGGTCGGCCGCTCCCTGTCGCCCCCGTAACGCCTATCGTATGCTGCGTTTCCATCGAGCAGCCACAGCTGCGGAGCAGGCTGCCGAGGGGTACGAATATAAAGCACAAGCCTCTGCCGATGAGGCTCTTACAATAAAAGAGTGGAACCTTGCCGATGTTGCCGGCGACGCTGCGCGTTGCGGTCTTTCGGGCTCTCCCACCAAGGTGAAGGCTGTTGCCAATATTGTGTTTAAGGCAAAGGAGAGCAAGCGATACAGCGCAACCGGCGAGGATGTAAAATCGCTCGTTGCCGAACTGTTGTCCAACCATATAATAGGGTAGTGAAATGAATAATATATTGGTATATTGCGAATTGAATGATGCGCAGGTGGCTGCCGTGAGCCTCGAACTTTTGAGTGAGGGTCGTCGCCTTGCCGACAGGCTCGGCGTGCAGCTCGAAGCGGTGGCCTTGGGCTCGGGGCTGCAAGGCGTTGCGGCACAGGTGTTTCCCTATGGAGTGGATACTTTGCATCTGTTCGACGATGCACGCTTGTCGCCTTACACTACGCAACCGCACACTGCGGCATTGTGCAAGTTGGTGAAAGAGAACGATTATCAGATATTTCTATTGGGTGCCACAGTTACAGGGCGCGACCTTGCCCCCCGCCTCACAGCCTCGTTGCATTGCGGCCTCACAGCCGATTGTACCTCGCTCGAAATTGGAGACTACGAGGATAAAAAGCGTGGCACCACGGTGAAAGATCTTCTCTATCAGATACGCCCCGCATTCGGCGGTAATATAGTGGCAACCATCGTGAACCCTTATCACCGTCCGCAAATGGCAACGGTGCGCGAGGGAGTGATGCCTTTGTGCAAGGTGCGCGAGGATGGCTTTGTGGGTAAAATAGTGGAGCATAATGTGGCCGATTATGTGAGTGAGAGTGATTTTGTAATCTCGGTGATAGAGCGTCACGTTCAACCGGCCGAGAATAATTTGAAAAATTCTCCCATAGTGGTTGCCGGCGGCTACGGAGTGGGTAGCAAAGAGGGCTTTGAACTGCTCTTCTCGCTTGCTCATCTGTTGCACGGCGAGGTTGGTGCCACCCGTGCGGCGGTAGATGCAGGATACGCCACCCGCGACCGTCAGATAGGGCAGACAGGCCTCACGGTACGTCCCAAAGTCTATTTTGCTTGCGGAATATCGGGGCAGGTGCAACATATTGCCGGAATGCAGGATAGCGGAATAATAATATCCATAAACAGCGACCCCGATGCGCCCATAAACGCCATTGCCGACTATGTGGTGACAGGAAAAGTGGAAGAGGTTGTTCCGCAAATAATAACATATTACCAACAGAAGAATGAACTACTATAACGATAATAAGGCCCTGTGCCACTATCTCAAACACCCGCTCTTGCAACGCATAGTGGCAATGAAAGAGCGCGATTATGCCGAGAGTGCGGAGTATAACTATGCTCCGTCGTGCTTTGCCGAGGCGTGCAAGGGGTACGAAGAGGTGCTGAACCTTGTGGGAGAACTTTGCGCCGAGGTTGTTGCGCCCAATGCTGCACGTGTGGAGAAGGAGGGCCCCTCGCTTGTCGACGGGCGCGTGAAATATGCCCCTGCCACCGAGGAGAATATGACACTCTTCCGTCAGGCAGGGCTTATGGGAATATCGCTCCCACGCAAATATGGCGGCCTTAATTTCCCCGTGGCCGTGTTTACAATGATACAGGATGTAGTGTGTCGTGCCGATGCGGCCTTCGGTAACCTTTGGGGCTTGCAGGATTGTGCCGAGACTATATATAATTTCGGGTCGGCCGAGCAGTGTGAGCGTATTTTGCCGCGTATATGTGCCGGTGAGACAATGTCGATGGACCTCACCGAGCCCGATGCCGGCAGCGACCTGCAAAGTGTGTCGCTGAAAGCAACCTTCTGCGAGGAGGATGGCCGCTGGTACCTCGATGGCGTTAAACGCTTCATAACCAACGGCGACAGCGATGTTCATCTGGTTCTTGCCCGCAGCGAAGAGGGCAGTGTCGACGGTCGCGGCCTCTCGCTCTTTATCTGTGAAAAAAGTTGCGGCAGAATAAAGACACGCCGCATAGAGGAGAAGATGGGCATACACGGCTCGCCCACCTGTGAGATTGTGTTCGACCACGCGCCGGCCGAGCTTTGCGGCAGTCGCAAAATGGGACTGATAAAATATGTAATGTCGCTTATGAACGGTGCCCGTCTGGGTATTGCCACGCAGAGTGTGGCCATTGCACAGGCTGCATACGAGGAGGCACTTGCCTATGCTCGCGAGCGTAAACAGTTTGGCAAGAAGATAATAACCATTGCGCCGGTGTACGAAATGCTTGGGGCTATGCAGGCGCGTCTCGACGCTGCACGCAGCCTTCTCTACGAAACGGCACGTAACGTGGATATGAACTACCAGTTTGCCGACCTTGCCCGCCTGCGTACCCTCACTCCCGAGGAGCGTCAGGAGTCGAAGCTATTTTCAAAAAAAGCCGATGCGCTCACTCCCATCGTAAAGGGAATGGCAAGCGAAATTGCCAACAAAAATGCCTACGATGCTGTGCAGGTGCACGGCGGCTCGGGCTATATGAGCGACTACACTTGTGAACGCCTCTACCGCGACGCACGCATCACATCCATTTACGAAGGAACCACGCAGTTGCAGGTGGTGGCTGCCATACGCTACGCTACCGGCGGCTTCTACACGCAGTTGTTGCAGGAGTATCTGTCGGCAGAGGTTCCGGAGGGCCTGCAACCGTTGAAGGAGCGCATTGCCGCCATTGCCGAGCAGTATAACGAGGCTCTTGCCGCGGCACAGGCCCACGACAGTCAGGAGGTGATTGATTTTCTTTCGCGTCGCATATACGAAACGGCAGCTTGCGCCATAATGTCGGCACTGCTGTTGATGGATGCTGCGGCCGACGAAGAACTTTTTGCCCCCTCGCTTGCCCGATTCGTGGCTATGGCCGAGGCCGAAACTGCCGCCCACACTGCCTACATAAGGAATTTTACTCCCGAATTATTGACAAAATATAAAAAATAAATAAAGAAAATGGAAAAGATAACAAACAAGAAAATTCGTGTGGCCTACACACTGATATCGCATCGTAACGGAGAGTGTGAAGAGGTTGAAAAGACAACTCGTGAACAACCCTTTGAGTTTTTGTCGGGGGTGGGTTACACGCTCGATGCTTTTGAGGAGAACCTTAAAGAACTGAAAAAGGGCGATACTTTCGATTTTACAATCCCCTCGGCCGAGGCTTACGGTGATTACGACCCCGACCACGTTCAGGATTTTGACCGCGAGGTTTTTACCATCGACGGTAAATTCGACTCGGCGCATATATACGCCGGCAATGTGGTTGAAATGATGCGTGCCGATGGTTCGCCCATCCTTGGTACCGTGAAGGAGGTTACTCCCTTCAAGGTGGTGATGGATTTTAATCACCCTCTTGCCGGTTGCGACTTGCAGTTCTTTGGCAATGTGGTTGATTCGCGTCCTGCCTCGGAGGCTGAAATGAAGAAATTTTACGATGCCTTGCGTGCAGCGCAGCGCGGTTGCGGTGGTTGCAGCGGTTGCAAAGGCGAAGGCTGTGGCGAAGGCTGCGAGGATGGTTGCGGCGGTTGCCATTGATTTTTAAGAATAAAAGAGTATGAATAGTATTGGAACCATTTTGCGTCTGACAACCTTTGGAGAATCGCACGGCGAGGCCATAGGTGGGGTGCTCGATGGCTTTCCCTCAGGTATTATTATCGACGAGGAGTTTGTGCGTGCCGAAATGCAACGCCGTCGCCCCGGGCAGAGTGCCGTGACAACCTCGCGCAACGAGGCCGATGAGGTTCATTTCCTCTCCGGAATATTCGAAGGTCGCTCCACCGGTACTCCCATTGCCTTTGTTATATATAATACCAACAATCGCAGTGGCGATTATGAGAATCTGCGTACGGCCTATCGTCCCTCGCACGCCGATTATGTCTATGATGTTAAGTATGGAGTGCGCGACCACAGAGGCGGCGGTCGCTCGTCGGCTCGCGAAACGGCTGTTCGTGTGTGTGCCGGTGCGCTTGCCAAGCTTGCCTTGCAGCAACAGGGTATTCAGGTGCAGGCCTACACCTCGCAAGTGGGTGATATTGTGCTCGAAAAACCATACACCGAATATAATCTGTCGCTCACCGAGAGTAACGTGGTACGTTGTCCCGACAGTGAGAAGGCGGCAGCAATGGAGCAGCTTATATTGTCGGTGAAGCACGATGGCGATACTGTGGGCGGAGTGGTTACCTGTGTCGTGAAAGGTGTGCCCGCGGGATTGGGAGAGCCGCTGTACAATAAATTGTCGGCCTCTTTGGCAGGGGCAATGCTGTCGATAAATGCTGTAAAAGGGTTCGATTATGGCAACGGTTTTTCTGCTGCATACGGGCGCGGCTCGCAACAGAATGATATTTTTTATAACGATAATGGCAAGATAGCCACACGCACCAATAACAGCGGAGGAATACAGGGTGGAATTTCCAACGGGAACGATATTTACTTCCGTGTGGCGTTCAAGCCTGTGGCCACAATTCTGGTGGAGCAGCCTACGGTTACACCCGCCGGCGACGAAACGGTGGTAAAGGCCCGCGGTCGTCACGACCCTTGTGTGGTGCCTCGTGCCGTGCCTGTGGTTGAGGCTATGGCTGCACTTGTGGTGCTCGACCACTATATGATGCAGTGTGCAAGGTGCGCTTCAAAGAATCTGTAATAACTATTTTGAAATGAAAAACACAAACAAAAAGAGTAAGAAGGAGCAAAAGAGCGGTAATCTGAAATTCTCTTTGGATATTGCTCGCTGCACAAAATATATAGCTTGGGCATTTTTTGCCGCAGTGTGGAGCGTGCTTCTCTTTTACGATGGCGATACACTTTACAGGGCGAGCGAGCAGTCGCTCTTCCTCTTTAACGGTTATTTCTTTGAAGAGGCGATGGCCTTGCCTGCGGGATTCCTTTCCTATCTTGGCACCTTCTTCGTGCAGTTCTTTCACTATCCTTTGTTGGGAGCGACAATCTATGTGGCAATGCTCTTTGCGCTATATGTGCTCACGAAGAGAGTGTTTGAAATTCCCGAATCTTGGTCGTTGCTGGCCCTGTTGCCTGTTGCGGCGGTGCTTGCCGTCTCCACTCAGATGGGCTACTGGATATTTTATATAAAGGTTCAGGGCTTCTATTATATGCCGCTTCTGGGTACGATGGCCTCTCTTCTTGTAGCGTGGGTGTGCTATAAACTGAAAGGGTTGTATGCTCCGGTGATTGTTCTGTGGATTGTCGGGGGATATATGCTTTTTGGCGTATATGCTCTTGCCGGTGCGGTGGTTATTGCCGTGGGCTCGGTGGTAGACAGAATTAAGTGCCGCTACCGTCGCATATATGTTGTTTCTGCTTCGGGTATGCTTGTGGCGGTTGCCCTCTGTGTGTTGCTTGTGCCTGTGGCATTGTATCGCGAAGGTTTTTACTCTACAATGGCACTCGGCCAGATGCATCTTGCGGGTACTCCCGTTCTTCAATGGGTGCTGGGCAACGATAGCCTCTACCCCAATGGTATTTTCGGTTATTGGATACCCTTTATATTGATACTGCTCGCGTATGTGATGCTCGCAGTGTTGCGCGGCTCTTTGTCGGGCAGTGGTGCCGAGGACGGGAAGAAAAGGTCTTTTGCAATTGTGCAGGCAATTTTGCTTGTGTGCACATTGCTCTTTACCTGTTCCTATTGGTACAATGACAAGAATTTTCATATAGAGAACAGCCAAAATCGTGCAATGTGGAACGAGGATTGGGAGGCTGTGGCCGCTTATGCAAAAACAACCGATGTTCCCACCCGTCAGATTGTGCTTAACAAGAATATGGCACTTTTAAAGCTCGGCCGAGCCGGCGAGGATGCCTTTAAATATCCCGAAGGCAGTGCCGATATTGCTCACCCGGGTGTGGTGCACCTAACACAGACAGGAGGAATGATGAACTATTTTCAGTATGGAAAATTCAACTTCTGTTACCGCTGGTGCATAGAGAATTCCGTGGAGTATGGGTGGAGATTGGAGTATTTGAAGCACGCTGTCAGATGTACGCTTCTTTCGGGGCAGCACAAATTGGCAATGCGCTATATAAATATTCTCAAAGAAACACTTTTCTACCGCTCTTGGGCCGAAAATATGGAGCGATTGGTGGAAACGCCGTCGTTAATATCCAAGCAGAAGGAGTTTGCAATGCCTCTCCTTATGTATAATTACGAGGATGCTCTTGAACTTGACGACTCTTACGTGGAGGTCTATCTCTCGAAAAGCCTCTCCTATACATACTCTCCCACCGATTCGCGCTTGCAGTCGGAGGCTGCGGTGGTCTTTGCTCTCACACGCAAGGATGTAAAACTTTTTTGGGATACAATGACACGCTATATAAACAAAGGCAGAATTTCCCGTGTGCCGAATCATTTTCAAGAGGCAATAATACTGTTTACCAATCTGAGCAAGGATGTCACCACCAATATCCCCATAGATCCGGTAATAAAAAAACGCTTCGACGCCTTCTTGAAAAAAACACAAGACTATAAGGGAATGAAGGAGGAGGAGATGGCTCCTCATTTTGTTGAGGAATTTGGCGACACTTATTGGTACTTCTATTTCTTTGTGCGTGGAATAAAGACAAACTGATTATTTAAACGATGATATTATGAAAAAGCAGTTGATGGGAATTCTGCTGATGGCGATTGTATGCTCCTGCACTCCATCGGTTCCCGATAAATATACGGCAATAGAGAGCCTCCCCGCAATAACTCCCGATTATGTCGATGTAACAATACCTGTGAACATAGCCCCACTTACATTCTCCATAAAAGAGAATGGCGATAAGTATGTTACACGCTTGTCGGCAGGGGAGAGTGAACTTTTGTTTGCAGGGAAAGAGGTACAGCCGTCGGCAGGGGAGTGGCGCAATCTCCTCTCAAAGGCAACAGGCAATGAGGTGAAAGTGGAGATTTTCTCCTCTCTCAATGGGAAATGGCGCGGATACGCCCCGTTTACCTTTAAAGTGTCGCCCGATACGATAGACCCCTATATATCCTATCGCCTCATTCCTCCCTCTTATGTGGCCTATGAACGTTTGAATATTTGTCAACGCGAGACATCTTCCTATAAAGAGGATATAATATATAATAATATGCTTGTGACAAAGGAGCCTGATGGGCAGTGCATAAATTGTCACGCATACAAGAATTATCGCACCGACAATATGCAATTTCACGTCCGCCAATATAAAGGCGGCACACTCTTTGTGCATAAGGGCAAGGCATTCAAACTGAATATGGCAACCGATTCCACATTGTCGGCCGGCGTTTATCCGGCATTTAACCCTGTGTACGATGTTGTTGCATACTCGGTGAACAGAACCGGACAGATATTCCACACTAAAAACTCAAATAAAGTGGAGGTCCAGGATACCGAGAGCGACATAATAATATTCAATCCTGCCACTATGACAATATCCAATGTGGCCAACGATACTACAAAACTCGAAGTATTCCCTTGGTGGTCGCCCGATGGTCGCACACTCTACTACTGCTCGTCGGAGTTCCCCGACCGTACCGGCTCGCAGACAGCCGTGGAGGCCGAAATTAAGCATTATAAGGATGTGAAATACAGTATATTGCGCCGCTCGTGGAACCCCGAAACGTGTGAGTTTGGCGCGGTGGATACAGTGTTCAACGCAGCTGCGCTTGGCAAGAGCGCAACCTTCCCGCGCATATCCCCCAACGGCCGCTACCTGCTCTTTGCAATGGCCGAGTATGGTTGCTTCCATATATGGCACAACGATGCCGACCTATATATAAAAGACCTTGAAACAGGCGAATGCTGGCCGTTGGAAAAGGCAAACTCCTCTTATGCCGAGAGTTACCACTCGTGGAGCAGCACCGGCCGTTGGATAATGTTTGCCAGCCGTCGCGACGACACCAATTACAGCCGCCTATATATTTCCCACATTGCCGAGAATGGAAAAGCCGAAAAGGCCTTCCTCCTCCCCCAGGCAGGAGCCGATTTTTACGACTTCTTCGACCGCTCCTACAATGTTCCCGAATTTATGGTGGAACCGGTGAAAATCTCCCCGCAAGAGTTTGCCGACATAATCAAAGGCGATGCGGCAACTGTTAAATATGTTTCACTTAAAAAGTAAATTTTAACATTTAAGTGTTAAATAAATAAAAAGCGATATTCCCTCGATTTTTTAGCCAAGAGAGGCAAAAATCGAGGGAATTTTATTTTTATTTCAAAAAAAATGCGAGAAACGGCAAAAAATAATGAGATTTATGCGAATATTTATTTAAAAGTCTTATTTTTGCACGTTACATAGTGGCTAATTGTGCCATTTGATGATAATGCAGAAAAAACAAAAAAAATATAATTAATAAAAATCGTACTTATGTTAAGACACCGTTTAAGCAAATTTAGCAAAACATCGCTATTGGCGTTGTGCGCATTACTCGTTGGCGGTATTTTCAATTCTTGTCAAGACCATTTCGACGAGTACACCTATGACGACGGCGACCAACCGTCGTGGCTTGGTGAGAGTGTTTACTCTTTTTTGAGAGCCAACAACTCGGGACACACCTACAACTACTATGCCGATATTGTCGACAATTTGGGTCAGACCGAGACGTTTAACAGAACCGGTAGCAAAACCATTTTTGTAGCCGATGATGCAGCATTCGAGCGCTTCTTCCAGAATAACAACTGGGGCGTTAAGTCCTTCTCCGATTTAACAACGGCGCAGATGAATATTATTTTGAAGGCATCTATGCTCGACGACGCGATGCTTCTTGATATGCTCTCTGCGTCCGATGCAAGTATAACATCGGAGGGTACCTGTATGCGTCGCCTCACATCATTGTCTACCGTGGACTCGATTCCTCTTGTAACAGCCGACCAGATGCCACGATTCAATAAATATTGGGATGCTTTGCGTGGCAAAGAGCGCGATGCTTCATTGCGCATCGCAATGGACGGAACCGATCCTATGATGATACACTTCCTTCCTGACTTTTTGCGTAAGAAGGGTGTTACAGAGGATGATATCTCTTTCCTCCTGCGTAAAAACGGAGTACAGGTTAAAACTTATAAGACCGGCGAGGTTTACATCTACGATAAGAAGGTGCTTGCCAGCGGTGTTATGAGCGATGGCTTCTCCGATGATACAATGACCATAACCTGTAAGAACGGTTATCTGTATCGCTTGGACGATGTGTTGATACCTCCCTCGAATATGGCTGCCGAGATACGTCAGCGTGAGGAATTGTCGGTACTCAGCAGTTTGCTCGATCGCTATTGTCTTCCCGTATACGACGAGGCTTTGACACGCAGTTTCAATAGTGCGACAGGAAGCACCGACAGTGTGTTCCGCCTTCGTTATTATACAAAATCGGATGGTGGTGGTATCCCAATCGACAATGCAATATTGAAAGATGCCGATCGTCCCGAAAATGAGAATGACGTACTCGACTACGATCCGGGTTGGAACCAATATACTCCTGCAAATACCAATGTACAGGCTGATATGGCAGCGATGCTTGCTCCCAACGATGAGGCTATGCTCGACTACTTCACATTGGGCTCGGGTTCGGTAATCATAAGTGCTTACGCCCCCGATGCTGTAATAACAGATGTTGAGTCTTTAAAATTGGTGTTGGACAGAATTCCCGACAAGCTGGTTGCGCCATTGTTGAACAACCTTATGCAAAAATCGTTTGTGTCAACAGTTCCCAGCCGCTTCGACAAGATTACCGACGATGCCAACGACGAAATTGAGGGTGTGAAAGAGGCTGTAACCGAGTGTGTTATTGCAAATAACGGTGTTGTATATATAGTGAACCAAGTATTTGGTCCCACAGAATACACTGCGGTAGCTGCCCCCTCTTTGATCCTCGACAATATGCTCATAATGCGTAACATAATCTCGCAGTTGGGTTATAACTCATTCTTGTTGGCAAAGAAAGCCGAGTATACTCTCTTTATCCCCGATGATAAGGCCTTCTTGTACTACGATCCCGTATCGCTCGTTAAGAGTCGCATAAGCACAAGCAAGCCCGAAATGTATGAGTTGCACTACGATGCAATGCACAAAGTTGCAGCCTACAACGATAAACCTTATTTATATTATAAGAAATATGAATACGAAGTTAACGAGGATGGCAGCTATGAGGTTGATATGACAAAAGACCCGACATATAATACCGATGTTATCGATTTCAGTGTTTCGGGCCGCAAATTCTTCTTTACCTCAGGATCAAGTATGAAGTTGCCTGCGTCGCCTCCTCTTGCCTTTACAACCTTTATGTATAACCGTATGAGTGACCTCATCGACAACCTTATTATAATAGGTGATGTTACATCGGGTAACAAATACTATCTCACAAAGGGTGGTAATGCCATTAAGGTTGATTTCAGCAACCCTGCCAGTCCTATCTTCCAGGGTGGTGAGCAGTTGGAGAATGGAATGACCATTGGTGTAAAGCAAGCCTTTGAAAAACAGATTAACGGTAAATCTTATAATACAATTCCTGCCGATGGTCAGGATGCTTGGACCACAAAAAAAACCGCTGTACCCACTCCTGCAACAAAGTCGCTCTATTTGCAACTTTCGGCTTCGGCAGGCGAGAAACAGTCGGCATTCTATGAGTTTATGAATCTTGCAAGCCCCGACGACTTTGAAGGTAATGTAAAAGTTGAGGCGGTAATGAAAAATATATTCCCCAAAGGAAGTGTAGAAGATTCAATTAAGGCCTATTCGATGTTTTATAGCGATGCTCCCACAGTGTTCAACGGAGTTCCTTTCTTCAAAGGATATAACTATACAGTATATGTTCCATCGAATGATGCAGTTAAGGAGATTCTGGATAAGGGACTTCCCACTTGGAACGACCTGAATAACTGCGCACTTGGCACCGGCAGTGGTACACCCGAGCAGGCTGCTGCTGCAATGCGTTTGTTGAGTAATGTGTATCGTTATCACATACAAGATAACTCGGTGTTCGTAGATAATCTGCCACTGAGTGGCTCTTATGAGACATCTTATATAAACGCTAATGGTACTTACGAAGTGTTGAACGTTGCAATGTCGGGTGGCGCGATGAGTATCACCGATAAATGTGGCAATGTAGCAAATGTGATTACCGAAGATGCAACAGCCGAGAACAAAACTTGGAATGTTGTATGTCGCGACCTTGAATTTAAAGGTGCCGGTACCAATAACCCGTTTGCCATCATATCTTCCTCGGCATCGGTGGCACACCTCATCGACAAGGTACTCTGCTTCGAAGGACTTTTCGGCTACGATGGTTTGGTGCAGCGTTTCGCTCCCGGTGGAGAGAGTGTGGATACATTGCTTGTCGATGGCAAAGATGGTCTTTACAAAGCCGAAAATGGAAAGAACTATTACTTGATAGCTTCCAAGGTTAAGACATTCACCGGTGTTGATGGCAAGAAATATACATCGGCCGGTTATATGATGGAGCCCAGACCGAAAGGTACCGAAGTTAAGCTTTCTCGTGAAAGATACGTGAAGGAC
Organism: Bacteroidaceae bacterium; assembly: GCA_045634365.1. Lineage (GTDB taxonomy): Bacteria > Bacteroidota > Bacteroidia > Bacteroidales > Bacteroidaceae > HGM04593. The sequence goes on from JAZRAC010000027.1 coordinate 23,031, forward strand.
AAAGAAAACAATCTGATTCTCATAACAAAAGAGGGTTATAGAGTGAGCGAGGATACCGAAGGCAATATGCAACTTATGGTGGAGACCAAAGTTGAAACAGATGCTAACGGTGAGAGCGTTGAGTGCAGATATGTACAGAAGTTTGATAATAACGGTATAACTTTTGACAGAGTACTGCTGGATAAAGTTCCTGTAACAGAAATTCCCGAAGAAGAACTCCAATGATTCTTCGAGAGAGAGTAAATGATTAACGTCGTAGAAAAATATATCAACTATGGATAAAATAAAACATTTATTATTGCTCGCGTTTTGCTGCACACTCGGTATTCCGGCTTTTGCACAAAAGAGCGCGAGAATTTCGGGAACCATCAGCAGTGACGCCGAAGGTCCGCTGTTTATGGTTAATGTTACCGAGCGTGATAAGAATAATCGTATTATTGAGGCCACGGTAACCGACTTTGAAGGTAACTTCTCGATGGTGGTGAAAAACACTGCCAATGAGTTGGAAATCTCGTACATTGGTTACAAAACTCAAAAATTACCGATTGGAACCCGCACTGTCTTCAATATAAAGATGGTAGAGGATAAGATACTCGACGAGGTAGTTATCGAGGCTCAGGAAATTTCCCGCTCGGGAGGCTTGGACATTCTTGAACGAGAAATGACACACGCAACCCAGAAGATTAATATGGAAGAGATGCAGGGTCTCTCTTTTGCATCGGTCGACGAGGCTTTGCAGGGACAGATTGCCGGTCTTGACGTCGTAATGGGTTCGGGTTCTGTGGGTAAAGGAACACAGATGCGTCTGCGTGGTGTATCTATGCTCGAAGGTACAGATTCCGAGCTTCAACCTTTGCTCATTGTCGACGATGTACCCTTCAAGGTTGAAGAGGGATTCGACTTTACAAACTCCACCGAGGATAGCTTTGCAGAGTTGTTGATGATTAATACCGAGGATATTGCCGAGATTGAGGTGTTGTAGGATGCTGCATCTTGTGCAATTTGGGGTCCGGATGCATCAAATGGTGTTATCAAAATTAAGACCAAGCGTGGTAAGCGCGGTCCCACCCGTGTGAGCTTTACATATAAGTTCAAGGATAAATGGACACCCGAAGGCTTGAACCTGTTGACCGGTGACGACTACACTATGATGATGAAACAGGCACTTTTCAACAGAAACAATCAGGCGGTGAATATTCCTGAATTGAACTATGACCCCCTGCATCCCGAATATGAGAACTACAATAACAATACCGATTGGGTAGACGCTATTGAGAAACACGGTTATCGTCACGAATACTCTCTTAACCTCAATGGTGGTGGTGAGAAGGCTACGTTCCGTGTATCGGGTGCATTTACAACCGAAACAGGACAGGTTATCGGTGAAAAGATGAACCAATTGTCCTCTCGCTTGGCACTCGACTACTTTGTGTCGCAACGTATCAAGGTTATTGCCGACTTCTCCTTCTCTTATGTAACTCGTGAATATCACGGTTCGGGTCTTCTCTATACTGCACAGAAGATGATGCCTAATATGTCAATCTACAAACAGGACGATTATGGTACCAACACCGGTGAGTATTACAATATGCTCGAAACAGCTACAAATGAGTTGAAGAACAATATGGGCTTGAAGAACCCGGTTGCCGATGGTAATCTCGACAAGAGTGAGAACGAGAATTACAGTATCAACCCGATGATTACACTTGAATACAACTTGTTGGGTCTCGAAGATAACCAAACACAGTTGAGATATCGCGGTATGGTTAACCTCAATGCCTCAACATCGGCCAACCGTAGCTACAAGCCCGGTTCTTTGAACCCCCGAAGCGACTGGTCGAGCTCTATAATCAACCAATCGGCAGCTTCCGACAGTAAGGGTCTTAGCTTTACAACCCGTCACAACCTTATCTTTACCCCCTATCTTGGAAGCAAGGACCACTACTTGACAATGACCGGTCAGTTTGAGTTGAATACATACACCGGTAATGGTCAGAGCTCAACATCACAGGGCTTGCCCACCGGTAACATTACAAACTCCACCGTGGGAGCAAAGCTTGCAAGCGCAAGTTCCTATAAATCGGACTCACGAGGTATAAGTTTCGTTTACGATGCTCACTACTCATATAAATCGAAATATATGCTTCGCGTTTCGGTTCGCGGTCAGGGTTTGACATCAATGGGTGATGATGATAAATGGGTTGTGTTCCCCGCAATTTCAGGTCGTTGGAACATCAGCGATGAGCCTTGGATGCAGTGGGCAAAGCCTGTAATCTCTATGTTGTCATTCCGTCCCGGCTTTGGTATGGATGGTAACGCTCCCGGCGAGAACAGAACATTCAACACCTACTCTTCAACCGGTAAGAAGTATAATGGTGTCGGAGGTTACCAGATGGATAATATCCGTTTGACAGCCTTGACAACATCGGATAAACGTGAATGGAACTTTGGTTCGGACTTCGGCCTTTTTGATGGCAAAATTACCGGTTCGTTCAACTACTATATTGCTACTACATACGACCAGTTGGTATCTAGTTACCGAATACCATCTTCTACCGGTTATTCAAGTCTTGCCTACAAGAACTCCGGTACAATGCGTAACTCCGGTTGGGAGTTGAACTTGAATACAGCTTCGTTCAAGGTGTTTAAGGATTTCTCTGTAAGTGCCTGGTTCAATATCGGTAATAACTACAACGAGATTCTTGAAATGGAAGAGGCTTATCTCGATGCCCGCAACGATTCTTACGACTATCCGAGAAACTCGGCATACTTGGGCCGTGTTCAGGTAGGTAACCCCTATGGTGCTATCTATGGCTTCCGCTATAAGGGTGTTTACCGCTTCAGCTACAAAAACTGGGAAAAAGCTCTCAGCGAGGCTGCTGCCGGCCGCAACGGTACCTGTCCCATTGTGTACGACTCCAATGGTCAGGTAGTGTTTAACGCCGATGGTACTCCCAAGCAGATGACACTTTTCTATGAAAGAGAAACAAAACAATCTACCTATCAGTTCCGTGGTGGTGATGCTATCTACGAGGATGTTAACAAGGATGGTACCATCAACCAGTTGGATATTGTTTACCTTGGTAACTCCAACCCAAAGGCACAGGGTGGATTCGGTCTTACATTCCGTTACAAGCAGTGGACTTTGAAGACCAACTTCACTTATCGTTACGGTGTTGATGTTGTTAACTCCAACCGTATGAACTTCGAGAATATGTCTACCTTCAACAACCAGAGCGTTGCCGTTAACTGGCGCTGGCGCAAGGAGGGTGATATTACCGAGATACCTCGTGCGGTATACGGTTCTTCATCGGCCTACAACTATTTGGGTAGCGACCGCTATGTGGAGGATGCATCTTATTTGCGTTTGTCATACGTGCAGCTTTCTTACAATGTTAACCCCGATTGGGTTAAGAAGATTGGTCTGAGAAGCTTGTCGATATACGCATCGGCCGACAACCTCATCCACTGGTCGAAATATACGGGTCTTGATCCGGAAATTGGATCTGGTAGCGATGGTATTGCCTATGACAACTCCGAGACTCCCCGTCCACGTTCATACACAATCTCTGTTTCTATGGGATTCTGATAATATAAAAGTTGATGAATATTATGGAAAGAATAAAGAATTTATATAAAAAGTTTATATTGGCTCTTGTCCTTATAAGCGGAATGTTTATTACTTCGTGTGAGGATTATTTGACAATTATTCCTCCCAGTGTGGTTGTTCACGAAGACTTCTGGCACACCGAGGCCGAAGTAAATGGTATGATGGCGACAGCATATATTACCTTGTGCAATGGTGATGCTCTTTCAAAGGCTATTATTTGGGGCGAAACTCGTGCCGAAACTGTCGATTATATAAAAGGTAGTCAGAATGACAATATAAAATATCTGACCGAGGCTTTGCTCTATGATGATAACGGCTATGCATCGTGGTCTATATACTATTCTGCTATAAGCTGTTGTAACCTTGTGCTTGAATATGGCCCCGAGGTTACAGGCAACGACCCCAATTTTAGTGACGGAGATATGGCGGTAGCCGAAGGACAGATGAGAGCATTGAGAGCCTATGCGCACTTTATGTTGTTGCGTGCTTTCTGTAACATACCTCTTGCAACACAGGTTGTTATGAGTGATGCCGAAATACCTACATATTCACAGGAGCATCCTATGACTGTGTTGAACTCTATTTATGAGGACTTGGAGATTGCATCCACCAAGGTGCTTAAATCTTCGGCTGCAAATTCTTCAAGCCTTGGCTACATCACCACCAATGCTGTATATGCAATGATGGCCGATGTTAATATGTGGCGTGCCGCATTTGCAAAATATTACGAAACAGAGGGTGGCTCAACGGTTGCTACTCTCACTCCCGATGAGTATTATGACATGGCTATTGCAAACTGCCAGAAGGTGCTTGATAGAATGAATGAAATTCACGAGGAGTTCTATGATAAAGAGGGAGGAGATGAGACTAAAACTGCCTTTAATCTCATTGCGAATGGTGGCGAAGATGAAGTACGTAAGTTTGGTTACAGCCAGGTTTATAATGAGATCTTCGGAGAGAACAACTCACGCGAATCAATATTTGAGTTCCAGATAGACGATTCCAACCACTCAAAAGGTAATAGTGCAATTTCTGCCATTTATGGTTCCGAAGGAAAACTTAACGGTCAGCTTGTAGTTTCCAAGAAATTCCTTGAAAAGTTCAAGGACGACGACTTGCGTAAGACAGCCTTTACCTCTTTTGTCGACCCCGATTGGACTGTTACAACAACCGAGAAAGTTGAGGAATATGCAGTGTTTAAGTATATAGCGAAGGGTACTCCTATTGCCGAAGATGGCGGACGTGAATATCGTCAGCCCGATGACTTTGATGCCAACTGGATTGTATATCGCAAAACCGATGTTATGTTGATGAAAGCCGAAGCACTTGTATCACGCACATCGGCCGATGCAACAGCCATTAAAGAGGCTTTCGATATAACAAATGCAATCAACCGTCGTTGGAGAGCCGATACATTGAATATCACAGAGCCGTTGCAATATTCAACCGATATGACAGCCGAGGAATGTCTTACTTTGGTTCGCGACGAGCGTGCTTTTGAATTGTGTTTCGAAGGCAAGCGCTGGTTCGATATTGTGCGTATGGCATTGCAAGGTGAAGAGACTGCATTCTCATACAAAGGCAAGAATCACGGAATTGATGATGAAGAGATGGAGCGCCGTTTCAATCGCATAAGTGCATACTTTATGCCGATCGCAAAAGAGGAAATGCGTTTCAACCCCAACCTTGTACAGAATGAATCTTGTAAGTCTTCGGATAACGACGATTCAATCTCTCATTAATGAGTTTAAAAGAGAACCTTTAAGCATAAGGGGAGTTGGTAGCTGTTTAAAAGCTACCCTCCCTAAACAAAAACAATAAAGAAGATGAAAACAATATTTAAAAATAAATTATTAGTAGCTTCGACATTAGCTGTAGCTCTCTTTGCAAGTTATTCCTGCGATGATAAAGATGTATTTGTTTTTCCGGAGCCTGTTACTGCTGAAAAAACAATGTTGGAGGTGATGCAAGAGGACGACGATTTTGCACAATTCCTCGAAGTTGTGGAGTTGTGTGGAGTTGGTTGTGCCGATTCTTTGTTCAATCAGTCGAGAGTTTATTCGGTATTTGCACCGATAGAAGGCTCTTTCAACAAGGAGGTTATAGTAGAGCGTCTTGCTAATGGTGAGCGTGAGGGAGTTTTCAAGGAGTATGTTCTATCGCATATTTCCAATTTCCGTTGTGCCGCCAATGGTGAGATGAATAAGGATTTATTGATGTTGAACAACAAGTATATAACATTCTCGGGTTCTCCCCAGAAAGGCTATACATTTGGTGGAAACAAACTTGTAGCAGCCAACATACAGGCAAGGAATGGTATTATTCACAAAATATCGTCTGTTTACGACTATAAGCCTTCTATTTGGGAGTCTTTGAGAAGTATCAATAGCATTGGTTCTTTCTGGGATTTCTGCTCCTCTTTTACAAGAAAAGAGTTCGACCCCAATAACAGTATCCTTGGTGATATTGTAAATCAGGAACAGACTTATCGCGACTCGGCATTCTATGAAATAAATGATATGCTTAATTTGATGGGCTCAATCAACAACGAAGATTCGTTGATGTTGATGTATGTTCCTACAAATGAGCTTTGGGATGAAATTTATACTTCATCGGCAAAGTTCTTTAATTACAATATCAGCGAGGAGAATGGTAATACTGCCAAGCAGTGTAAAGAGGCCGATTCTATTGCCAAAATTCGTGGTGTAAAGTCCTATATGCAGTATCTTACATATAGTATGACCGATCAGAAGGTGGGTGGTGTTATCACAGACTTCGATAATCTGCCCGACTCGTTGGCAGTGCGTCAGGTCAGCTATCCTCGTAAGAAATATCCCACAGCCGGTTTCTCGGTTGTAGAAACTTACGCAATGTCCAACGGTATGCTTAACGTTGTAGATGCAATGCCCATCAATCCTTTCAATCTGTGGGTGGATACAATAAAAGTTGAACCCGATACAGAATCACAGTCGGGTATATTCTATAATGTGAGAAAGGACAAGGATGGCAATCAAGTGCTTAACAAGAATGCCACATACGAAAGAATTTCTGTTTCGGATAAAGAGAAGAACCCCGAGGTTGTGGGCAAATTGTCAAATGGTCAATATATGGTTGCTTTGCAGGCCGACAAGAAGAAGGTAACCGAGCTTCCCAACATCACATTCTTTATAAAAAATGTATTGTCGACCAACTATAAAATTGCTTTGATTACTCCGCCCTGGTTCATAAAATCCTATAAGGATACTTTGATAAAGGATACACAAGTACCGCAATATGCCGATTCTTATTTGAGAGTGCGTGTTAGACAGAATAACGAACTTCTGGCTATGATTCCCAGCGACTCCTTCAATATCGGTACTTCAAAAACCAATTTTGGTGTGTGGGAGAAGCACGCTATTGTGCCCGACCGCTCACGCATCGACACTATTTTCCTTAAAGATTCCAATGGCGAGGATTATATCTTCAATTTCAAGAATTGTGAAGATTTCTCAGGCCTCACCGAAATGAATATTAAAGAAGAGGACTATACAGTGGAGATAAATATAGAGCTTTTGAGACCATTGCAGTATAACGAAAAGAATGGTAGATATACTGCAAAGAATGCCAACAATTTCGCATTCCGTTTCTTGCTCGACCAGATAATGCTCATTCCCGTCGATGTTACAGCAGAAGATGAGAGTGGTGATATTGAAGAATAGCCCCTTGATTAAGGCTTTAATTGAAAAAAAAGAAAAAAACTATGTATATGCGACAAATAATGCAATTAGTGATGGCGTTAATGGTATTGATGCCATCGGCCCTCGGGGCTACCGTACTTGGTACCGCAGTATTCGAGGAGAGCGATTCTGTAAAGGTCGACAAGAAAGTTGTTGATGTCCCGGCTACACGCACCATCACCGGTACCGTGTACGATGCAGCAACAAATGTGCCCCTCCCCGGTGTGCGCGTTCAAGGAACCGGCCATAAAAAAATTACAACAATGACCAATTCCGAGGGACAGTACAAGTTGGAGATTCCCTCCTATGTTACATTACTCAGTTTCTCAACTCCCGAGTACCTGTTGTTGCAGGCTCCCGTGTACAACGACGATGTGGTAAATGTTCGTCTCTATTCCGATAAATTCTCGGATAATTACAGTGCCGACATTAAAGCCATAGAGCACAATGGCTTTGTAAACGAGGTTTCACCATCTTTGACTATTGATGGCGAAATTCAAAAGAATTTGGGTTCTGATATACGCTCAATAACCCGCTCGGGAGCATTGGGAATTGGAAATACCATGTTTATTCGCGGTATTAACTCAATTCACGCCAACACTCAACCTCTTGTAGTTGTAGACGGAGTTATCTGGGATACACAAGAGACCTCTACAACTGTTCATATGGGTATCTATAACAATGTACTCTCATCAATCGATATTGAGGATATTGAGGATGTTAAGGTTATGAAGAATGGTGCCGCCATTTATGGTGCCCGTGCCGCTAATGGTGTTATTCTCATCAATACCAAGCGTGGTAAGAGTATGGCTACCCGCATTACCGCCAACATCTATGGTGGAATGACAACTATTCCTCAAACAATGGACGTTCTTGGTGCCGAGGAGTATCGTATATATGCCAATGATATTATTGGTTCTATCGACAATATTGCTCCTAACACCAATTTCGAATTCTTGCGTAGCGACCCCAGCTATGTGAACTATAATAAGTATCACAACAATACAAATTGGGAAGATTGCATATATTCAAGAGCATTCTCGCAGAACTACAAATTTAACGTAGAGGGTGGTGACGATATTGCAATGTATAACTTCTCTTTCGGATATACACAGGCCGACAGCCCTCTCGAAGGCAATAATATGAATAGAATGAATGTGCGTTTGAACTCCACAATCTCTTTGACCGAGGAGCTCTCAACACGCGTAGACATCTCATATTCTCGCGTAGCACGCGAACTTCTTGACGATGGTATTCGCGAAGATGAATCGGCATTCCCCGTAACATCTATCGGCTTCTTGTCAAAGATTAAATCACCATTTTTGAGCCCTTACCGTTACTCGAACCTTGGTGAAATGAGTAAGAACTACGATGGTGCCGACACCTTTGCCTATCGTCCTGCACAGTTGGCCGGCGTTGCCTATCCCAACAACTCACTCTACAACCCTATGATTATCCTTGAAAATAGTGCAGGTGAGTATAAGAATGAAATGGAATATACCAATATGGGTATTACCATCGCTCCCGAAATGAAACTTGGTGACTTTACCATTACAGAGACATTCAACTATTCGTTGCATCGTGTTAACGAGCTCTACTACTTGCCCTATGCACAGCCGGCAGGAGCTTCGGGTTACGACTTCTATTTGGAGAGCATCGGTACACGCATAAGCAACTACGCTTCTTCGATGTTCGGTCGCGAGGCTTCAATCACAAGCGACACCCGCGTTGCTTGGGAGAAACGCTATGGTGCCCACGACTTTGATGTATTCGGAGGTTTCCGCTACACAAGTTTCGATTTTGATACAAACTCAATTGGTGGTGCAAACACAGGTAACGACAACAGCTATTCTGTGCGTGGCGACCTTGACGCTTTGACAACCGCCGGTATTGATGATACTTGGACCAATATATCTTGGTATCTCTCGGCCGATTACTCTTATAAGACACGTTATTTCTTGCAAGCAGCAGCTTCGTTGGAGACATCGTCACGCTTTGGTAAAGAGGCAGTTGATGCACTCAAACTCGGTGGCGTTTCTTGGGGCTTCTTCCCCTCTGTACAGGCAGCTTGGCTTGTTTCGTCGGAAGATTGGTTTAAACTACCTGCTGTAAATATGTTTAAATTGCGTGCCGGCTTTGATATGACCGGTAACGACGCTATCGACTACTATGCATCACGTAGCTATCTGCAAGCGATTAAGTTCCACAATGCGACAATGGGTCTTCAACTTGCAAATGTTGAGAACGAAGGCGTTAAATGGGAAACAACATCGCGCTTTAATGTAGGTTTTGATGCTATGCTCTTTGACAATCGTTTAGCACTCAGCTTCGATGCTTATAAATCTAAGACATCCGACCTTTTGGTTCAGAAGAAATATGCTTTTGTAACAGGTATGGATAAATATTGGAGCAATGGCGGTGAACTTGAAAATACCGGTTTTGAGGCTTCTTTGACAGCGAAACTTGTAAACACTGCCAATTTCCAATGGGAGCTCGGTGCATCGGTAGGCCACTACAAGAACGAAATAACCGCTCTTGACGAGGACGTTGCCGTAACATCGGTTTACGATGGTGAAGTTAAGACAATGGTTGGTCAGCCGGTTGGCGTATTCTGGGGCTATAAGACCGGTGGTGTTATAAGCTCTTCGGCTCAGGCAAATGCTCTTGGATACTATATGATGAAAGGAACCGAGAAGGTTTATTTCCAGGCCGGTGATATGATGTTCCTCGACCTTAACTCCGGTACTAACCCCGGTTGCATCGACGAGAATGACAAAACTGTTATTGGTGACCCCAACCCCGATTTTTATGGTAACATCTACACCAGCCTCTCCTATAAGAATTGGAAACTGGATGTTGTATGTAACTACTCAATAGGAAACGATGTTTACAACTACTATCGTCAGGTATTGGAGAGCGGTTCTAATTTCTACAACCAATCAACAAATATGAGATATCGTTGGGTGTTCGATGGCCAGCGAACATCAATGCCTGCTGTTAAATTCGGTGACCCGATGGCTAATAGCCGCTTCTCGGACAGATGGATCGAGGATGGTTCTTATCTTAAACTAAAATCGGTTAAATTGTCCTACAACGTACCTGTATCATATAGCTGGTTGCAAGGTATTACATTGTGGGCAGCAGCCGAGAACTTGTGGACAATAACAGGATACAAAGGTAACGACCCCGAAACTTCGGTAAACAACAACATCTTCTATCAGGGTGTTGATGCAGGTCTCGTTCCTCAAAGTTCAAGTTTCCATCTTGGTGTAAAAGTTAACCTCTAATGAATATAAATCGTCTTCCGCCTGAAAAGCGGAAGACGAGAAAAACAATACATAAAAATGAAAAAGAATTTTATTAATACAGTAGCGTTCCTTCTTTGCGGAGCAATGTTCTTCGGCTCGTGCGAGGATATGTTGGACGCGGAGTCAAACCGTGTTGAGTATGAGTTTGACGATTGGACATTCAACGACTCTGTATATTCTGTATTGGGTATCTTGAATGCTGTTCAGCAGGTTGGCGACCGTCAGGTACTTCTTGGCGAGCTTCGTGGCGACCTTGTGACCATCAATGGAAACACTTTGGACGATGTTAAGAATATAAGCAACTTCGACTTCAACGCCGAGTCGAACCAGTATCTTGCGGCCAAGGATTACTTCTCCATCATCAACAACTGTAACGTATTCCTTGCCCGTGTAGACACTAACCTCACTTACGACAACCAAAAACTTATGTTGCGTGAGTATGTTGCAGTAAAGAGTATTCGCGCTTGGACATATATGCAGTTGATGAAAAATCACGGTCACGTACCCTTCTTCACCGAGCCCGTGCTCACCAATGGTAAAGCAGAGGAGATTATGTCGCGTACTCCTGCCGACCAGTTGACCGTAATTGATAACCTCATCAATGATATTGCACCCTACGAGAATCCCGGTGCTTATCCTATGCCTAAATGGGAAGTTCCCAACTATGCAACAGCGGGTATGACAGCTAAGTTGTTTATGCCCATAAGAGTATTGTTGGGCGACCTGTACTTGTGGCGTGCATCGTTGCGAGCCGAGACAACATCATACCCCTATCCTTATGGCAACCCCAATAGCGACTACGCTATGGCTGCCAAATGTTATACTCTGTATTTGACCGAGGATAACAAACAAACCGATGGAACGGATGCTTCTTCTCACTCCAAGGAGAAACCCGATGACGACCTCACATATTATCCAGGAACAGGCTTCGTCAATCGTTTTGTTCAGGGTAACTTTACAAACAAAATCGGTAACTTTGTTGCAGCCATCCGTTACGCTTCCAACGATAATGTAGGTTCTGTATCGAAGTTGGCAACAATTTTTGCACCTGTTGGTGAGCCCGGTAAAAAACAATTGGAGGCTTCGGCTGCTGTTCGTGCAATATCAAATCGCCAGACATATCTCCACCGTACCGGTGACGAGAATAAATACTATTACGATGTGATAGAGAGCAAAAAATTCCCCGGTGACTTGCGTATTTACTCGGTAGTGGCAAGCCAGCGTGCCGAGGATTTGAACAAGACCCGCTACGACAATATGATTATTAAGTTCAACATCGACAAAGCCAATTCTTTGAAGTTCGATGGCGGCTTAATGCTCTTTACTCCCACAACCCCCACAACAGACATCTTCCTCGATCGCCCCGAGTATGTCTATCTGCGTCTTGCCGAGGCTTTCTTGGGCTTGGAGCGTGAGGGTTGGACCGGTGCCAAGGAACTTGCAATGACAGTGCTTAAAAGCGGTATAAAAGGCGAGTGTAAAGTATATTGGAAGCCCGACACTGTGAAAGAGTATCAGCTCGATGCAAATGATGAAGCTATAATGGCTCCGTTGCTCAACGAAGATGGCAAGCCCGTGGTTCTCATCAGTGCTCAGGAACAATTCGACGAAGATGGTAATCCCGTTCTTGATGCCGATGGCAATCCTGTTCTTGTAAATGTAGAGGTACCTCAATATGCACCTGTTGTAATAACAAAGGTATCTTCGGATTATGGTGATATTATGTTCGACTTCTCCGATAAATCCTTTATCAATAATAAGGGTATACACTCGCGCGGTAGCGGATTCACCGAGGCCAACAGTGCCTATGCTCTGTCCGATTCTTGCGTAGCTGCACATTTTGGTATACAGCCCGCCGAGGAGAAAGAGATTGTAAAAATACCCGTACTTAACGAAGATGGTTCGCTCGCTCAATGGCCCGTTATAAAGAAGGATGCCGACGGTAAAGACCTCTACATCGAATATGTCGATGCAGCCGGAAAAACCCAGAAAGTTCCCGATTATGAGCTTGATTCCGATGGCAATGTAGTTTGGGAGTTTGCATACGAAGAAGAGGAGGTTGAAGTTTATGATGTAACCGACGAGCAGCGTATGGAGTTTATGTACGACAAGCTCATCGACGAAATGGCGCTTGAAATGGCATTTGAAGGCCACCGTTTCGGCGACCTCTCTCGTTTGGCAACTGCACTTGGCAACCCCGAATTCTTCGCACGTCGCGTAGCTGCCCGTAACGTGGCAACCGGCGATTGGCGCACAGCCGAGGGTGCCGAGGGATGGAATGGAGAGCTCTATGCTCGTCTGCTCAACAAGGACAACTGGTATCTCCCCCTCCCCAACAACTATTTGCAGCCCTCAATAACCCCCGTTGCTCCTGCCGACCCCTACATCCCCACTCCCGACGATGATGAAACAGAGGAGGGAACCGAGGATGAGAACGAGGAAGGAACCGGTGACGAGTCTAACGACGGAACCGAGGAGGTTAATCCTTGAAAATAGATAGTATTATTTATAAGTTTGAGAGAGGTTAACGCCTCTCTCAAACTGTTTATAGAAGAAAAAGTTTATGAAACGAATAGCAATACTCACAGGAGCAGGAATGAGTGCCGAGAGTGGCCTTGGCCTGTTCAGGGGCGGCAACGGCTTGTGGGACGAATATCCCGTGGAACAGGTGGCGACCCCCGAGGGCTTTGCCTCCAATCCCTCCCTTGTGCTTGAATTCTATAATAAACGCCGTGCCGAACTGTTGCGCGTAGAGCCCAACGAAGGGCACCGCCTGGTAGCCTCGCTCGAAGAGAGATACAATGTAACGGTTATAACCCAGAATGTCGATAATCTGCACGAGCGTGCCGGCTCCACCAACATAATTCATCTGCACGGGGAACTTATGAAGGTGTGCTCCTCTCGCAACCCCAACGACCCCTGCAACGTGCGTACCCTGCCCTCGCCCGAGGTTGCAATAAATATGGGCGACCTTGCAGCCGATGGTTCCCAGCTGCGTCCTTTTATTGTGTGGTTCGGCGAGGCGGTACCTCTTATGGAAGATGCTGTGGCTGCAATGCGTGACATTGATATATTCATAATCATCGGTACCTCGCTCAATGTCTATCCGGCAGCGGGCCTGCTCAATTATGCTCCGGCGGGCGTACCCATCTATCTGATAGACCCTAACGATGTAAATGCCATTTTGCCTCGTAACGCCGTTCACATACGCAAGGGAGCATCGGAGGGAATGCGCATTTTAATAGAGGAGTATTTGGATAAATAAGAAAAATAGTTACTTTTGTGGAACAAAAAAGAAGATAAAAGTGTTATTTTAATAAAAAGCATTATGAAAAAATACTATTGTACAGTGTGCCAATGGGTTTACGACCCCTCTATTGGTGACCCCGAACAGGGGATAGAACCGGGTGTTGCGTTTGAAAATCTCCCCGAGGATTGGGTATGCCCCCTATGCAGTGCCGGAAAAGAGGAATTTGAGCCCGTAGAAGAGTAATCACCTAAAAAAATAACAAGTGAATTTTCACTTGTTGTTTTTTTTGTTAAAGCCCCAAACGCTTCAACAGGTCGCCCCGTCCCATCTGCCGTAGCAAGCGTTTAATCTCCTGCCTCTCTTCGGGCTTGTACCAGAAGAAGAACTTTCTTTGTGCCTCCTTGTCGCGCATTGTCCGTGCAACATACACCTTCTCGCCCGTTTCGGGATTGATTCCTGTGTAGTACATCTCCGTAGCCATAGTCATAGGAGTGGGAGTAAAATCCTGCACCTGTTCCAAATGAAAATTCAACTGCTTTGTTTCTGCGGCAAGTTCGGCCATAGCCTCAATGGTGCTCCCCGGGTGGCTGCTTATGAAGTAGGGGATAATCTGCTGTTTCAGGTTGTAATGGCTGTTTATCCTGTCGAATATTTTTTTAAAAGCGTGAAACTCTTTAAATGATGGCTTGCGCATAAGGCGTAGCACCGCATCGTTTGTGTGCTCGGGAGCTACCTTCAAACGGCCGCTCACGTGGTTGCGTATAAGTTCCTCGGTGTATCTGTCGCTTGCAGCATCGCGCTCTTTGTCGCCGCTTCTGTGCAGTAACATATCGTATCGCACCCCACTGCCTATGAAGCTCCTTTTAATTCCCGGCAGGGCATCCACTCTCTTGTATAGTTCAAGCAACGGAGCGTGGTCTATATTCATATTAGGGCAGATTTTCGGCTGTATACACGATGGACGTGAGCACTTTGTGCACATATCCGCATTTCTTCCCCTCATCATATACATATTTGCCGACGGGCCGCCAAGGTCGCTCAAATAGCCCTTAAAGTCGCTCATCTTCGATATTTGCTCCACTTCGCGCAAGATACTCTCGGTGCTGCGGTTCACAATAAATTTCCCTTGGTGAGCCGATATTGTGCAGAAGGCACAGCCACCGAAGCAACCTCGGTGAATGTTCACCGAGAATTTAATCATATCATAGGCCGGAATACGTTTGCCATTGTATTTAGGGTGGGGCAGTCGTGTGTAAGGAAGGTCGAAACTATGGTCAAGCTGCTCGGTTGTCATAGTGGGGAACGGAGGATTTACGACAACCACCCCCTCTTCATACTCCTGCAACAGCCTCTTGGCATTTACCTTGTTCGACTCCTTCTCAATTGCCATAAAATTAGCCGCCTGTTTCGCCCTCTCTTTTAGACAAACAGCGTGTGGGGCGAGAATCTTGTCGTTTGCATCGTCGGCCTTAATATCGCCCTTCGGAGCAAGATAACCGGTCTGCTTTATTCCTTTGGTAATCTCCCTTGCCTGTGCAGCCGTAATATAATCGCCTCCTTCGCTGGCAAGCAGTTGCTGCATTTCGCGTGTGAGTGCCAAAATTGGCTGTTCGCCCATTCCATAGACAAGAACATCGGCCTTGCTATCTACAAGAATACTCTTTTTCAATGCATCCTGCCAATAGTCGTAGTGGGTGAAGCGGCGCATCGAAGCTTCTATGCCTCCGATAACCACAGCCGAGTCGGGGAATAACTTTTTTATTGCGTTGGCATACACGGTTGTGGCATACTCGGGGCGCATACTATGCTTGCCGTTGGGCGAATAGGCATCCTCGGAACGGAACCTCTTGGCCGCGGTGTATTTGTTAACCATAGAATCCATACACCCGGCCGAGATTCCAAAGAAAAGCCTTGGCCTTCCCATCTTTTTGAAATCTCGCAGGTCGTCCTGCCAGTTGGGCTGCGGAACAATCGCCACACGCAACCCCTCGGCCTCCAATAGTCGCCCTATTACAGCCGCTCCAAAGGAGGGGTGGTCCACATAAGCATCGCCACTGAACAGCACCACATCCATTTCGTTCCACCCACGCAATTCAGCCTCTTTGCGAGTGGTGGGCAGCCAATCGGTAACCTTTCTGTTGGTCATTCTTCTTCGCTCCCTGTTTGTGGTTCTTTATTTATGCTGCTCTGTAACCAATTATTATAGCAGGTCATCAGGTTCGTGAGCCCCAATGCCTTCATATTCTCGTCGTAGAGCACCGGACAAAGTTCGAGCAGTTCCTTTGCGTTCATCTCCTGCGAAGCTATGAGGGAACGCACCGTGAGGCGGAGTTTCGCGAGTGACTCCTCGTTTACTATGCCCAAACTGTTTGTGATTCTGTCGAGTAACGAATATTTTTTAATCAACAATAACTGTTCCTCGGTAACCTCTATGGTTCTTGTCCCCGATGCGTTTGCGTTTATTTTCATAATAAATTACTTTTTATTCGGCTTTGATATATTTTCATAAGAAGTTAAACGGCTTCTTAATTTGTGGAACCAATCTTAATCTCACGTGAGCCGTCGGCATTCTCTCTTATTTCCACCCTCACAGTCTCCTCGGGAAGAAGCTCCTCTATAAGCTCGGGCCACTCTATAAAGCAATATGCGTTGCAGTAAAGATACTCCTCGTAACCCATATTGTAGACCTCGGCAATCGATTTTATTCTGTAAAAGTCGAAGTGAAAAATTGTTTCACCCTCTCGGCTCTTATACTCGTTCACAATGGCGAAAGTGGGGGAGTTTATAGCCTCCTCCACGCCCATCTCCTCGCACACACTCTTTATAAATGTGGTTTTTCCGCTTCCCATACTGCCATAAAAAGCAAATATGCGGTTGTTGCCCATAGCCTTCACGAATTCTCGTGCAGCTGCGGCATACTCTTGCAGGCTGTTTACTTTTATAATGTGTTCGTTCATATTCTTTTATTTCCCTTTCGGACGCATTTTAATCAAGGGTACAAGCATCTCTTCGAGCGATATTCCGCCGTGCTGAAATGTATCCTTGTAGTATTGTACATAGTAGTTGTAGTTGTTGGGGTAGGCAAAAAAGCCGCTTCCCGTTGCAAATACATAGCTGGTACTTATGTTGGGCTGTGGCAATGCAGCTTTTGCAGGTTCTTTAATTTCGAAAATATCCTTACTGTTGCAGTTGAGAGCCTTGCCCAGCTTGTAGCGCAGATTGGTGTTGGTATTCTTGTCGCCGATGATTTTTACGGGAGTGTCCACCTGTATGCTGCCGTGGTCGGTTGTTATTACCACCGTGTAGTTCTCGCGTGCAAGCTCTTTGAACAACCTCTTTATTGCCGAGTGGCGCAACCACGACAGGGTGATTGAGCGATAGGCTGCTTCGTTCGATGCAAGCTCTCGCACCATAAGCGACTCGGTGCGTGCGTGCGAGAGCATATCTATGAAGTTTATCACCAATACGTTGATGTTGTTCTTCGAGAGAGTGTGCAACGTGTCGAGATATTTCTCGGCAGCAGCCGATGTTACCACCTTGTTGTACGAGAAACTATCCTTGCGACGGTAGCGTGTTATTTGCGTCTCAATGAGAGCTTCCTCGTTAAGATTCTTCCCTTCGTCCTCCTCTTCGTCCACCCACAGGGCCGGGAACATCTGCTTTATCTGCAAGGGCATAAGCCCCGAGAATATAGCATTGCGGGCATACTGTGTGGCGGTGGGCAGAATGCTTGTGTATAGCTCCTCTTCAATATTATAATCCTCGCTAATCTCCTCGGCAAGCACCTTCCATTGGTCGTAGCGGAAGTTGTCGATTATTATGAGAAAAACCTTCTCCTCATTGTCGAGCAGTGGGAATATGCGCTCACGGAAAATATCGTGGCTCATCAGCGGGCGCTCGCTGTTGTTGCCCGCCATCCAATCGAGGTAATTCTTCTTAATAAATCGCCCGAACATATTGTTGGCCTCCTCCTTCTGTGCTTTCAGCATCTCCTGCATCTGCCTGTCGGCATTTTCAAGTTCAAACTCCCAAAAGACAATTTTGCGGTACACCTCCTGCCACTCCTCAATGGTGCGTGCATCGCCAATCTGCATCGCCAGCTTCCCGAAGTTCTGCTGATAGGCGGTGTTGGCTTTCTCGGCCACAATCTCCTTCTTGTGGATGTTCTTTTTGAGTGTGAGCAGAATCTGGCTGGGGTTCACCGGTTTTATCAGATAGTCGGCAATCTTTGAGCCGATAGCCTGTTCCATAATATCCTCCTCCTCGCTTTTGGTAACCATTACCACAGGGGTGTTGGGAGAAATTTCTTTAATCTGCATTAGGGTTTCAAGCCCCGTGAGTCCCGGCATATTCTCGTCGAGCAGTATGAGGTCAAAATCCTCTTTTTTGCAGGCTGCTATTGCATCGGGGCCGTTGGTAACCTTTACAACCTCATACTCTTTTGCTTGCAGAAACATTATGTGGGCACTTAATAATTCTATTTCATCATCGGCCCATAAGAGTCGGTAAGCCATAGTCTTTTATTCATTTTCAGGGTTATTATCATCAGTTTCAGCCTCCTCCTCGTCGCCATAATCGGGCTCGTCGAGCGTGTATCCGTCTATTTCAAGTTCGGGAATGCTCAACAGGTTCTCTTCGTAGAACTTATGGTAATCGGCGAAACTATAATGCTCTAATAACAAATCGAGGTTCGATTTTGATATTATATAAGCGTTAATTCCTTCGAGCAGGGTTGCCATTTCGCTGTTGCCGTAAAGACGCTTGCGATAGACAAATGCTTCGTCGAAATTGAGAAACTCCTTAATCTGGAACATTGTAATCTGCGACAGCTCCTTAAATTCGAGCGTGAAGTTACGCACCATATAGTGCGAGAAGTTGTAACGTGCAATCTCGAAGAGGAGTCGCTTCTCGTCGAGCGAATCTTTGGGGAATGCGAATATAAAGTAATATGGCTCGTTACGTTCCTTGCTGAATGTGGGCAGGCTGTCGTTCTCTCCCTTTATGGTACCATCGCTCTTGCGGTCCCATATAGATATTGATATTCCGCTGCGCAACAGGCGGCCCTCCTGTATTCCGGTGGTTATATCCTTTCCTATTCGGCTTATGCTGTCGTTGCCATACTCCTCGACCAACTGTTTAAGGCTTGTCAAGGCCTCCTCTTGCTTGCCACTGTAAAGTTTAGACATTGCGTCGATAAAGAGGAAGCGTGCGCGGTGGTTCCCCTTGGGGTATCTCTTTTGGGCAACCTCGTTCTCTTGCGTCACGGCGTAATACTCCATACTCTTGTAGTGATTGTAGGCCTTTACATAGATGGAGTCCTCGTTGTGTTTTCTGGTTGCAGCGGTCTCAAAGAAGTCGGGCTGTTGTATGCGCAAGGCAAGCTCATTCTCGGGGAATTCTGTGAGCAGTTTGTTCTTGTATAGCTCGGCTTTTTCATATTCGTTCCATCGCGATGCAGCCAAGAACAGATGGTAGTAGGCCTCGGGCATCTTCTCAAATTCGGGGTAATTGTTTGTAACCTTTTCCAGATGAGCGAATGTCAGCTTCTTGTCGCCGGCCTTGTCCTTGAAAATAATGCCGGCCTCGAAGAGTGCGTCGCGCAGAGCATCGTGAGCCGCCTGCTTCTCCTCCTCGGTTCTTGGAATTTGGTTCAAATAGTATTCGCGTGTCGTCGGGTCGCTGCTTGTCGAGTCGCTTGTGGCAGAAATATCCTCGGCACCTCCTTGAATGCTGTCGCTCACAAGAATGCTGTCGCCGGTAATGGTGGAGTCGTTTGCAATGCTGTCGCTCTCCTCCGTGCTCTCTTTTGCGAGAATTACTCCGGCCTTCAATCGCCAGAAGTCTTTTAGCTCGCGGTTCTCCCATTTGCGTGCAAAGCTTCGTATGCCTTTCGATACTAACGATGGATTATAGAAATACCATTTGCCGGCCTGTGTGGGGTCGCTCATCGACATTTCGGCAGCAGTGCTTGCATCGGTAAGGTCGCCACCTGCTGCTTGCTCTCTTTTTTCACGCTTTTCGGCTTTTTTCTCCTCCTTCTCACGCTCCTTTGCCTCCTTTATAAGTTCGTCTATAATGGGGTATAGTTCGGCCTCCGATAATGTTGCCCAATAGAGCAACTCACTCTGTTTCTCCACAATATCGGTGTGCGTCACAAGCTCTTGCAGCACCTTACAACGGAATTTTATCTCCTCCTCTTCGGGAGTTTCGCTGCCCAGCATCTGCTGTGCCTTGTCGTAATTCTCTTTCGATTTTGAGAATTTCTCCTTCTCCCAATAAATTTTGGCGAGAGAGAGGTGCAACATTCCTGTGCCGTATCCGCTCTTCTCTCCATCCTTAACTCCTTTCTCATAGGCCTTCGTAGCCTCTGTGGTGTCCTTGTCGCTTATATGCACATTGCCTATGGCGTAGTATATTTGTGAAAGATAGTCCTTGTTTTTCGAACTGCGGGCCATTCTGTTGAGTTTGCGCAACAGGCTCTTTTTATTTTCGTTTGTGCGGCTCTCTGTCTGCCTTATACGGGCGTTGAATGCTAGTTCGTAGGGCGGGTTCTTTGCGATTGCCTTGCCGAAACTTTTGAAGGCGGCCTTGTTGTTGCCCGTCTTTTTATAGAGCTGTCCCATTAAGTAGTGCTCTCTGGCCTTGTCTAGGTTTGTGGCTCCTTTGCGCTTTATCGCTTTTTTTATGTTGGGCAGAGCGTCGGAGTATCTTTTCTGCTTTATGAGCAGATTGGCCTTCGCTTGGGCATACTCCTTCTCATATTTTGTGGGTAGGCTGTCGCGCTTTATGCGGGCAAGCAAATCCTCACTCTCGTAGAACCACTCCATTTCTGTGTAGCAGTTGGCAAGCCCTATGCGTGCTTTTGCCACCATCTTGGGGTTATTCTCGTATAGGTGCGTGAGGTATATATATGTGCTTGCAGCTTCGGTGAATTCTCCCTTCTTGAATTGCGATTCGGCCATCATAAACCACGGTCGCCACAGGAAGGGGTTATATTCATTCTGCTCGTAGAAGCGTTTTTTCTTCCCGCTCAGTTTCTTGCCTCTCGGTTTTTTAGGCTTTCTCTTGATGGAGTGGTTTTTAATGGCTTTTTGCGATTTTTCGATTGCACGATCGTAGTTGGCAACGCCAATGGAGTTTGTGTTCTTGTTGCTGTTTATCAGCATTGGCAGAAGTTCCAGATAGTTGTCCTTGTGGCCCTTTATTTGTGCAGTGTTGCCATCCTTGAAGGCTACATTGCCATTGTAGAAAGTGTTGTATCGTGCCGAAAAGGCGTGATACATACGTGTGACGGCTGTGTTCTTTTTGCGGCTGGCGCAAGAAGAAACTAATATGCCCAATAGTATTATGGCGAGTATTTGTATGCGTTGTTTCACTTCTGTTTTTGTGTCGGTTCGTTATAATAATATAATTATAACTGATAAATGGATTATTTATTGTAGAATGAGCAAAATCTCGTCCTTAATTTCCTGTGGAATTTCAATGCCTCGTGTCTGCAAACATTTTACCCAAGTGTCAACCTCCTCGTGCCGCATTGTGAAAAGAATGTTGCGGAACTCCTCAATCTCCTCTTCGGTGTACTCTTCGGGCTTTTTCCCTTTGTAGGCATCGAGTTCTTCGTCGTCAAAGTAGAGATTGCTGTTGTCGTATCCCTTGGCACAGTTGCTGTGCCTTCCGCAGCACACGCCATCCTCGCCGCCCTCGTGGTCGTGGTGGTCGTCTGCAACAATTCTGTTGCGATAGAAACGGTTAAGTATCAGGAATCCTCCGAAAATAAAAACCAAAATTGCAATAAGTATAATAGTCGCGTTCATCCTATTTTGCATTATAATGCAAAAATAAATCAAAACCTTGTTCGATGCAAAATAATCGGGTATAAATAAAAATAATATATCAATTAACATCGAACCTTGTTACGCCTTTTGTGGCATTTTGTTAAAAATGGCAAACGGGCTCCTGCTTTTGCGGTTTTTGCACTGTTTGCACTGTTTGTGCTTTTTATGTGTAATTTTTTTGTCATTTTGCTTGCATAATGTAAATATAAAGTTGTATCTTCGCTTCGTTTGTGAAGGGGGCGGTCGCTTCCGGCTTTGACAAAATGACAGAAGTTTAACAACAAATAAATAGAATGATTATGGAAAAATTTAGTTATGGATTAGGAATGGGAATAGGTCAGAACCTGCTCTCGATGGGTGTGAAAAATCTTGAAATAGAGGATTTTGTAAAAGGTATTAAGGATGTTATTACCGGTGCAGCCACCGAAATTTCGCACACCGAGGCGCAAAAAATAGTAAGTGACCAATTCCGCAAATTGGCCGAGGAGGCTTATGCAAAGGTGAAAGAGGAGGGCGAGGCATTCCTTGCGGCCAACAAAGCCAAAGAGGGTGTTGTTACACTCCCCAGCGGCTTGCAGTATGAGGTTATAACCGAGGGTACAGGCAAGAAGCCTTCGGCTACCGACCGTGTGCAGTGTCACTACGAGGGAACACTCATCGACGGCACTGTGTTCGATAGCTCCATTCGCCGTGGCGAGCCTGCCGTGTTTGGCGTAAATCAGGTTATCAGAGGTTGGGTAGAGGCTTTGCAACTTATGAGCGAGGGTTCTAAATGGCGTTTGTATATTCCTCAGGATATGGCCTATGGCGCAAATGGCGCGGGTGAGATGATTCCCCCTTATAGCGCACTTATCTTTGAAGTGGAGCTTATAAAGATTGTCTGATTTTATGAAACGTCTTATAAATCTATCCCTTATTGTCGCTGTTGTGCTTTCTTTCTCTTGCTCGGGTGAGAGAGCGGGTGGAAGGATTGTGCTTACAAGTGCATACGACAGCCTTTCCTATGCCTCGGGGATGCATATTTCGCGTAATCTTCGAGCTATGGCCTTTGACGAAATGGGTATAGATTCCACAACCGTAGAACCCTTTGTAGCCGGCATACGTGCAGCATTCCCTTTGAACATAACCCCCGAATCGAAGGCTTTTGTCTATGGAATGAGCCTTGGGGCAAGCGCAATGGAAATGTACGAAAAAACATTGGCACAATTTAAGTTGCAGGGGATAAACGAGGTCGACCGTCACCTTTTTGTCGAGGGTGTTGTGGCTGCCATTTGTGAGGATAGAGCAGCGCTGGATATGCGCGTAGCCACGGAATACTACAATCGTAGGAAGTATTGCGACGAGAGTGATACGTTTATGCAACGTAATAGCGAGCGTAGCGGGGTGGTTACACTCCCTAGTGGCTTGCAATACAAGATGGAGAAGCCAGGCAATGGCCCCACAGCAACGGAAACGAGTGTAGTTTCCTTTATATACAAAGGATATTTCACCAACGGTGAGATTTTTGAAACGTCGGGTGGGCAAGCGGTAGATGTTCCCGTTGCCGAGACAATCCCCGGCCTGCGTAAGGCTCTCACGCTGTTTCCCGCCGGTACCGTCTGCACCCTCTATGTGCCGTGGCAGCTTGGCTATGGCTCGCGTGGTGCCGATGGAATACCTCCTTACAAAACTTTGGTATTCGAAATTGAAATAGTGAGCGTGAAATAAATCCGTTAAAAGACTGTAACAAAAACTAAAATAACAATTATGGATAAGATAGATAAACTCGATTTAAAAATTCTAAGCATTATATCAAAGGACGCCCGTATTCCCTTCCGTAACGTAGCCGAATTGTGCGGTGTGTCGCGTGCAGCCATTCATTTGCGTGTGCAGCATCTTATAGATATGGGTGTTATTTCGGGCTCTTGCTACGAAATTGAGGTTCGCCGCCTGGGCTACAAAACCTGCACATATATAGGCATACGTTTGGAAAAAGGCTCTATGTACAAAGAGGTTGTGGAGCGTTTGCGCGAAATTCCCGAGGTTGTGGAGTGTTGTTACACCACCGGCCCCTATTCAATCCTTGTGAAGATGTATGCTCACGACAACGAGCATCTTATGCAGTTGCTCAATGGTGCCATTCAGGATATTCCCGGAGTGGTGAGTACCGAAACAATGATTGTCCTCGACAACAGCATCAAGCGCAATCTTCCAATGGAATAATTGATTGTGTAAGAAAAAAGAAGATGACTAAAAAGTGTAATTTCTGCGTTACGCTTGCCTTCAAAATTCTCATTTACGCTTAGTAAACTCCGGTTTTTCAGGCTACGCAAGCCTTGAACCACATCTTTTTATTCATCTCCTACACAAAAGAGACCGCTAAAAAATACTTTTTAGTCGGCCTCTTTTTAGTTTGCAAAATATCATAGAGTGTTGCTGAAAAGTTGTATCTTCGCCATCGAAAATATTATTAACGATGAACGATAAATTCAATCTGCGAGCCGAATATGCAGCTCTGCACGCAAAATATCCCGCCACCGCCCGTCGCCCCATTGTGGGTATTACAGCCAATTTTACCGATGAACGCAATGCCGCACTTGCCGAGGGCTATTACCGGTCGGTGATACGCGCCGGCGGTTCCCCTGTGATAATTCCCCCTTATCGGTGCCGCGACTCTTTGGCCTCCGCACTCTCAATGGTGGATGCAATAATCCTCTCGGGCGGTGCCGATATTGACCCTCGTTATATGGGCGAGGAGCCCGATTACTCCCTTTTGCACAAAATCAACCCCACACGCGACGAACAGGAGCTTATGCTCACTCTCTTGGCGGTGGATTCAGGGCTGCCCATCTTGGGAATATGCCGAGGAATACAGACACTCGCCGCTGCGCTCGGTGGCAGCGTGCATCAGGATATTTATGCCGCGCTTGGCACTAATCTGCTTAATCACGACCAGAGCGAGGAGCGCGGTGTTGCCACTCATTGGGTGAATATAGAGCAGGGTAGCCGTTTGTCGCTGGTTTTTGGCAGCGACAGGCTTTTTGTAAACACTTTCCATCATCAGGCGGTAAGTCGCGTGCCGGCCGGATTTAAAGTGGCGGCAACCTCTCCCGACGGAGTGATTGAGGCAATGGAGGCGGTCGACGGTCGCTCCATTATAGGCGTGCAGTGGCATCCCGAAACATTTATACTGAAAGATAATAACGATTGTATGTTGCCCCTTTTCGCTTGGATAGTGAACGAGGCACGGCTCTATCGTGCGGCAAAAAATGTGCACGCCAATATTCTCTCGCTCGATTCACACTGCGATACTCCTATGCTCTTTGGCGATGGCTACCTATTCGAAGAACGCAGCACTCGCGCACTTGTCGACCTGCATAAAATGCACGAAGGCTTGCTCGATGTTGTTACAATGGTGGCCTATATAAAGCAGGAGGCACGCGACGAAGCCTCGCTTGCCACGGCAACTGCAAAGGCCGACAGCTTGCTCGCCGGCATTGCCGCCCGTGTGGAAAAGAACTCCTCTTTTGCGGCAATAACCGACAATCCCGCCCATCTTCTGCGCCTTAAACGCGAGGGAAAGAAGGTGGTGATGCTGGGCATCGAGAATGGCTATGCAATAGGCAAGGATATTGCAAATATAGAGCGTTACCGCCGTCAAGGGGTAATATATATGACCCTATGCCACAATGGCGACAATGATATTTGCGACTCGGCACGCGGCAACAGTGAGCACGGAGGCCTCTCCCCGTTTGGTCGCCGAGTAGTGAAGGAGATGAACCGCGTGGGTATGCTTATAGACCTCTCCCACGCAGCCGAAAGTACTTTCTACGATACACTCGCATTGAGCGAGCAACCGGTGGTCTGCTCCCACTCCTCGTGTCGTGCGCTGTGCGACCATCCTCGTAACCTCACCGACGCACAGATGCGTGCCCTTGCCGCAAAAGGCGGTGTAATTCAGGTGACAATGTATGCCGGTTTTTTGTGTAAAGAGGGCGAGGCTACGCTCGACGACTTTATGCGCCACCTTCTCCACGCAATAGATGTCGCGGGGATAGACCACGTGGGCATCGGTACCGATTTTGATGGCGACGGCAAGGTTACAGGCTGTGCCGATGCGTCGCAGTTGCGCAACGTAACCCGCGAGCTTTTGCGTCGCGGCTTTTCGCCTGATGAGATTGAGAAAATATGGGGCGGTAATTGGTTGCGTGTGTTGCAGCAGGTGCAACAGGGTGCAGAAGCCTCTTTTTAACACAGGAAAAGCATCTGCTTATGGTGCAATTTGCAATAAAATTAAAAAATGCAATAATTTTTTTTGAAAGATAGTTGCATATTGCCAAAAAAGCAGTATCTTTGCACTCGCAAACAGACAAAAAGTCACGGGATGTAGCTCAGTCCGGTTAGAGTACGCGTCTGGGGGGCGTGTGGTCGCTGGTTCGAATCCAGTCATCCCGACAGAAAGAAACATTTGATTTACAGCGATTTAGAGGTAAATTAAGTGTTTCTTTCTTTTTTAAGTGGTTTTTGAGCCGTCAAAAATATAATAATATTATTTTATCATCGATTATGAAATTCTTGAAATTAATTGGGGAAAATTATAGAGAAAATAAAAAAGGTTATATGATAGTGTGGGCATTGTTGCTTATTCCCATCATATTATGCTTTGCAAAAACGATTAATTTATATGCTTATGGTGATGGTATAGAGGGGCTGCAATATTATTGTGGAGAAGATTATTATTATTCCAAACTCTATTCTAATCTTTTTGATGCAGGAAAAACACTTAACTATGTAGGTGCTTACGCGACATATCTCCTGATATATTTTTTGTCTGTAATTATGCTTGTTTGCATTTTATCTCAACTTAATGTGCAAAGCAGCAGGAAGGAGTCTTTGGTATATTCATTTCTTTCGATAATTTTTTATTCTGCCATAATTTATGCAATAGTCTATTGGACATCGCATGTTATGCTTTTGATTGCCGGCGGCGGTGCTGCCTCTCGTGCTATTGTGGCCTTCCCAGAGGTGTTGCAAAGAGTATTTCTTTATTCCTATACTCTTTGCCTTGTTCCTTGTACCTCGCTGTTTTTCTTAAATAAATTTATCATAAACAAGATTACAGGCAGTGTTATAATAAGGATTGTCAAGCTGTTGGTGATAAATGTGGTCATATTACTAATGCTCTCGCCTTTCTTTATTTTGGCCAGTCTTTTAGTTGCCTTCTCAAATGTGTAGTTTTTTTCTTTTTTGTCATATATGCTGACTTGAAAAATATAATAATTATTATTTTATCATCGATTATGAAATTCTTGAAATTAATTGGGGAAAATTATAGAGAAAATAAAAAGGTTATATGATAGTGTGGGCATTGTTGCTTATTCCCATCATATTATGCCTTGCACAAACAATTTATATATATGCATCTTATGGCGGCTTCGAAAGGTATCAATTTGAATGGTGGGATGAGTATGAATATTCACGCTTTTGCCATGATGGAAAGGAACTTGTTAATCTAGGCGCTTGCACGTTCTCTTTTCTGATATATTCTTTCCTTACGATTGGAATTGTTCTCAAACTCTCTTGGCTTAAAGTGCAAAGTAACAGGAAAGTATCCTTGATATATTCATTGATATATTCATTTCTTTCGATGATTTTTTATTTTGCCATAATTTATGCAATAGTCTATTGGACATCGCATGTTATGCCTTTGATTTGGGGGGATTGGATACCCCTACCCGAAAGATTGCAAAATAATTTTCTTGTTTCCTTTATTTTTTACCTCGTTTTGTTTCTGTTGCAATTTATCCTATATAAGTGCAATAATTTTATAATAGAATATACTGTTAATAAACATAACAAGAGAATAATTCGTATTATAGGAGCAATATTAGGGGTAATAATTGCACTAATCATGTTACTTCTTGTGTGTGTTGGTTGTTTTTATATTATTTCATTTGGTTGGTAAGCATAATAATGTCGCACTCGTGTTATAGGAATAATACTAACGGAAATAATTGTAGTGATAAAATTACTTCTTGGTTTTATTGCTTTTCTATATCCACTATTATAGTCAGTTTGGCTAGAACTTAATTCCATTATTATATTATTGATTATTACGTATATAGGGGTTTGAGGGGCTAGTGCAAGGAATGATTTTCGACCATTCAGAGTGCATTATGTGGGTAAAAAGTGAGATAATGCACGATTTGTGGTCAAAAAACAAACAATAAAAAACCTCACCTGCAGTTATTTTTCTGCAAGTGAGGCCCTAATGTAAAGCTAATTTTATCAGTCGAACAAGGAATTCATTGTTATCACATTCTGAATACGACCGCTATATTCATTCCTTGTAAGTCCATAGGTCGTTACCACGAACTGTAAAGAATTCCTTATTAGTTCAAACAGAGGGATCTCGTAAGGTTGAACGAGAGGTAAAGCATTACAACCTCGATATGATTATAGCTCTCGACTATCGTGTGCAGCCACATATGACTACCCGTTTATAGTAACCACACCGCATGGACATACGCAAGCAGATAGAGGAATCAACCGAGATTACTCCGTTTCAAAGGCGGGTGTATCTGGAAGTGTTGAATGTTCCGGTGGGGGAGACTATCACTTATGGCGAGCTTGCAAGGCGCGTCGGGTGCCGCAGTGCACAGGCTGTGGGGCAGGCGTTGAAGCGCAACCCGTTTGCACCCGTGGTGCCGTGTCATCGCGTGGTGGCTGCCGACGGTTCAATAGGCGGTTATTTTGGCGAGCGCGCCGGTGAACAGATTGAGCGCAAGCGTGCGCTGATTGAGGCGGAGCGCAACGCTCAATAGGTCATTGATGCCGCCATCTCTTCCGTGTTTTGCCGGGCGTAAACATTTGCCAAGCAAAAACAGTCTAACATGCAAAAACATTGAAAGTTTTTTGTATCTTCGCACATAATCAAGTAATGGAAAGTTATGAAAGAGTATGTTGCTTCTGATGCGAGATATGCCGCTGCCGACAAGGTTTATCGCCGTTGCGGTAACAGCGGTGTGTTGTTGCCAAAGGTGAGTCTTGGTTTCTGGCAGAACTTCGGTGCGAATGCCTCGTACGAGAATTGCCGCGACATAGTGCATCTGGCATTTGACAACGGTGTTACTCACCTTGACCTTGCCAACAACTACGGCCCGCCTCCGGGTGCCGCCGAGGAGTTGCTCGGGCGCATGCTGAAACAAGACTTCACATCGCACCGCGACGAGCTTTTCATTGCTACAAAAGCCGGCTATGACATGTGGCAGGGGCCTTACGGCAGCTGGGGTTCACGCAAGCACCTTATGGCAAGCCTCGACCAAAGCCTCAAGCGACTGCAACTTGATTATATCGATCTTTTCTACATTCACCGCTATGACCCTGTCACTCCGCTCGACGAGACACTGCAGGCACTTGTGGATATTGTACGCGCCGGCAAGGCTCTCTACATTGGCATATCGCGCTGGCCGCTCGATGCCCTAAAGTATGCAAACGATTTCCTGCGCAAACAGGGTGTGCCACCATTGATTTTCCAAGGACGCCTGAACCTGCTCGACCGCGCAGTGCAGGAGGAGGGAATCCCCGCCTACTGCAAGGAGAATGGTATGGGGTTCATCTCGTTCTCGGCACTTGCACAGGGCTTGCTCACATCGCGCTACCTCAACGGTATTCCGGCAGGATCAAGAATGACTCTTGGCGGTTCATTGCAACAGGAAAAACTATCGCCACAGCTACTGGAATACCTGAACACACTCAACGCAATAGCCGTTGAACGCGGCGAGACACTCGCTACAATGTCACTTGCCTGGGTGCTTGCACAGGAGGGCGTGACATCGGTACTTGTGGGTGCACGCACTCCCGAACAGTTTGCCGAGTCCTTACGCTGCATGGATGTAGCACAGGAGATCTGCAAGGAACTGCCCCTCTACCCCCACAAGGTATTCTAATCACATTGGGGTGCAAGCCCCGATAAGGCTCCGTCATTCACTAACACAACAATGAATGGCACCAATTACCACACATGCAACAAAGCCACAAATGACTAAATAAAAAACACAATGGAAATCATATTGGCAATAATGACAGGAACAGGGTATAGGCGTGTTTTTAAAAGAAATATCTTATTTTTGTAATCGGAAGCAATTGTGAAAATAGGATAGGTACCAATTATGAAACGAAGTATATTGACATTGGGTATAATTCTTGTTGTTTTATGCTTTTGTGCGGGAATAGTCTATCTACATTTTGAGAAAAAGGTAACTCGATTTGACTTGCCAAAGGGTGAACTAAAATGGTCGAACAAGAGACCGCAAAATGCCAAGATGTGTGTTCCTGCCGCTTTTACTGATGAACAAGGACAAATTCTTGGGGCTTACAGGATAAATGGAAAGACCTATGAAGCAAACAAAACAATGGTAATGAGAGTCTCCTTAAAAGGGGATATGTTCTTTATCAGCAGAAAATGGATGGGGGACAACGGTTTTCAGCAACTGACATTGGTTAACAATTCCAAAGCAATGAAGTTCCACGATAAGCGGAAATCTATACGTAGAGCTTTATGTAAAGACAAGGACGGCGCATTCATATTGCAGTCCAATTACCCAATGACAATGTCCGATTTCGCTTTAGAATGTGGCAAACGCTGTACCAATGCAACCTATTTGGATATGGGAGAATTTGGTTACGGATATATCAAAAACGGATTGTTTACAAGACCACTCTACATTTGGGGATACTTCACAAGACATAAACAGACCAATTGGATATATATAGAATAGAAATCGTGAATTGCGTTTTATAGTCACTGTCCAAAATTTGTCGCCACTCAACTGCTTTTACTTACAATCTACATTACAGACAACCACAATAACAGTTATTTTTCTGCAAATAACTTGATAAAACAAAATACCTTTATTACATTTGCGATAATTCTTGGCTGCAGCGGTAGCAAAAGGGTTATTTTATTAGTAAAAGGTGTTATTGAAATTATCTTCTAAAATCAAATTCTCGCAAAATTTGAAACGGTATGAAGATGGTCGCAATAGCATCACATCATTGGTATGTAAAGCCATCATTGGCTTCTTTTTGCATATCCTGTGGTGTGGGCTATTGCTTTATCCATACCGTAGGCAATGCGAGAAGCCTGATTTTAGGATAAAGCAAGTATAGTTCCCACACCTTGTTTTTTTATCCACTTCCATCGGGGAATTGGGAAGGCAAAAGAGAAATAGATATGCGAAATTTTTACTTTAAACTTATGCTTGTTACAGCAGTTATGCTACTGTCGAGCATTACTGTAAACGCTTACAATTTCGAGGCCGATGGCATTTATTACAACATCATCGACTTCAAGGAAAAAACGGTAGAGGTCACAAATAGCGGAAATCCGAATTCGTACAAAGGAGATGTCGTTATACCAGAAAGCGTTGACTACTACGGAATAATCTATCGCGTCACAGCCATTGGAGAGCGTGCATTCTCAGCTTGCGAAGAACTCACAAGTGTAGTTATCCCGAACAACATAACAACCATCGGAAGTTACGCATTCAACGGTTGCGATATACTCTCAAGCATTGTTATTCCCAACGGTGTAACTACCATTGAAGA
>JAZRAC010000028.1:0-19221 GCA_045634365.1 Bacteroidaceae bacterium
TCGCGAGTTCGAGCCTCGTTGCCCGCTCTGTTCTCAAGCCGTGTAAATCAATAGTTTACACGGCTTTTCGTGTTGCCTTTTCGGTTCGTTTTCTTTCGCTCGCGAAACACAGCGAACACCCAAACGCAACACGCAAAACACTGAAACGCAACACTTTATATAATGTTTTACAACTGTTTTACAAACTTTGCGCAACCCGTTCGTTATCGCGTAATAACCTTATTCCGTTATAATCAATATGTTAAGTATTAAACCCGTTATCTACAAGCACCACCACCGCGCCGACGGCCTCTATCCCGTCAAGTTGCGCGTAACCTTCCAGCGGCAGACGCGCTACTTCGACACACCGCTCACCGCCGAACTGAAGCAACTCACCCGCAACCTCGACGGCTTCCGCGACCCTCGTCTGAACAGTGCCGCCTGCCGTTGCGCCGACCAACTGCGCACACTTCTCGACCAGCACGCGCCCGACATTCACACCATTGCCGACGTGCAGCGCATTATTGCAGGCGAGCGCACCGTGCTGCCATTGGTGGCCGACTTCGCCGACACCTACGTGCAGCGCATTGAAGCCGACGGACGCGCCCACACCGCCGCCAACTACCGCACCGCCACACTGCGCCTGCGCGAGTTCGCACCCCATTGCACCTTTGCCGACATTACACCCGCGTGGCTCGCACGCTATCAGGCACACCTCGCCAAGCGGATGGGCGACCGCGGCGTGCAGTTATATCTGTCGTGCCTTCGGAAAATATACAACGCCGCCCTCGACGAGTTCAACGCCGACGGCACCGAACGCCTGCGACGCTCACCCTTCGAACATTACAGCATACCAACACCAGGCGAGACACGCAAGCGGGCGCTCACCGTTCACCAACTGCGCCAGATTGTGGCCTTCAAGCCCGAAGGCGACACGCTGGCCGAGTTCGCGCGCGACGTGTTCGTGCTGTCGTTCTGTTTCTGTGGTATTAACACCGTCGACCTCTACAAGTTGACCGACCTGCAACCCGACCGCCTCACCTACAACCGTAGCAAGACACGCGGCAAGCGACGCGACGGCGCACTTATATCGATAGCCATTCAGCCCGAAGCCCGCCCCTTTGTCGAGCGCTTCCGCGATGGCCACCGCTTCAACTTCTGCCGAACCTACAAGACCGACTACACCTTCAACCAGGCCGTCAACAAGGGACTCAAGCGCGTGGGCGCGGCCGTTGGCATTCCTGCCCTTCAGTTCTACGCCGCACGCCACAGTTGGGCCACCATTGCCCGAAACGACTGCAACATTCCGATGGACGACGTCGCCCTCGCACTCTGCCACGCACGCAACACCGTCACCGACATATACGTGCGCCGCGACTTCTCGCGTATCGACACCGCCAACCGCAAAGTGCTACGCCTTGTCTTTGAGCAAGACTTTTATCAGCCGTTCCTTTTCAGCGACGAGTTGTTTTAGGTGCGCGTTGTCGATTTTCAGAAGTTCGAGTTGAACACCCACTTCAGGCTCTGCCCCGTCAGGTTCTGGCCGCCCGTAGTTCACGTCGCCGTCGAAGAACAGCGTCACGGGGACGTGGAAAATGCGCGCCACCTTCTCGAGCAGCGCGGCGTCCACCGATTCCTGGCGTTTCATACGAGTGACCGTCACGTGCGACAGCCCCAGACGCTCGCCTACTTCCTTCTGCGTGTACCCTTTTCTGTACAGCAATTCCTCAAACATACGGCCGAAGTGTTTCATTTTGCGCCCCCTTTTGTCAACTGTTCCACAATCGTCAGCAACCTGTCAATCTGCGCATTCTGTTCCGCGAAGCGTGCGTTCGCCTCGTCGAGCCGTGCCACAATCACCGCCAGCAAGTCACCCTCGCCTTCCGCTTTCGCAATGTTGCCCCTTTGCGCTTCCGCGATGCCTTCAGGTATCACCCAGCCGCGGTCGTTGTTTGTTAGTTTTTCGACGACATAATCGGGCAAATTACTGCGGCCGCACTCAATATGCGAAATGAACACCGAACTAACGCCCAAATAGTTTGCCAGTTCGCTCTGCCCTAATTTATTCGCCTTCCTAAACGCTTTTAAATCAATCATTTAAAAATTATTTTTAAAAAAGTGCTTAATTCATAGTACAACTTAACTTAATATTAACTATAATTGCACCCGTTATCGTTTCAGTTGCGCAAATAACTGAAAAAATAACGAAACAAAGTGTAATTATTAGACAAACACGCTTATGCAAATGATTAAAGTAAACGGAACACTCGACCGCGCCTTCGGATGCCTAACCGTTGCGCAGTTCGCCAGCGCGCGCCTCGACCTTATGCAGGCTTTAGGCCTCGACCTTAACAGCCGCAGCGCCTTCGGCAAGTACCTGAACGGCACCACAGCCCTCAAAGGATGGCAGATTCAAACCTGCCGCGCCGTCTTCGCCAAGTACGGCATTGAATGGAACTACGTCGAAACACCAGCCGAGCGACAGCGAAGCACCGTTATCAGCGCACCCTTCGCCGCCGCCCTCACCCGTTACAGCGCCGCCAAATAACCGCCAATAATACCGTTATAACCTTATCGCGTTATACCGTCAAAAAACTATAAAATGTTAAACACCAAACACTTAAACGTATGACACAAGCAGAAGTTGACGCACGCCTGTGCGCTATTAATCAGGAGTTCGCAGAGAAACGCTACGAACTGAACAAAAACTACCACACGCGCCGTGCTTTTCTGAAGGCAGAACTCGAAGTCGCCTACGACAACTACCAAGCCAACCGCCTACGGCTAAATAACGAACTGCGCGAAGTAATGCTACAACGCAACGAACTGCGTCGTCAGGGGCTCGAAATGTTCAACCCCGAAATGGAACGCAACCGCCTGCACGAGTTGAACATTCAGGACACACTGACAACCGTCAAAGAAGAGTACACCACCGCAAAACGCGACCACGCCTTCAAAATGACTGACAACCAGAACGAGTGGGAAAACGGACACCACGAACTGCGCAAGCAACAACACGACGCCGTCTGCCACGTCTACGAAGAGTACCACAATCAATCAATCAATCAATCAATCAATCAATCAATGACACAGGCCGATGCCTATGCAAACGCATTGCAGCCTGAAAGTTGACACCAAACACTTTAAAACATTAAAACTATGAGCGAAAACAAAACTGCAAGCAACGGCGTCGGATTCTTTGGCCTGCTAACGTTAGTATTTATCGTGTTGAAACTAATCGGCGTAATTAACTGGGCGTGGTGGGTGGTTTTAGCCCCTGCGTGGGGCAGTTTTGCCTTGTTTCTGGTAATCGTACTAATAGGTGCAACTATTGCCTGGTACCGTTACAAACACGGCCTATAATGTTCACCACTTACCCCTAAACACTAAACACTTAACACCAAACACTTAACGAAATGTTACACTTATCAGCACCTCACGCAATCGGCGAGCACGTCTACTTCCTTCGCGGCAACACAATCACCGAAGGCATAACAAGCGAGTGCACCGTCAAGTTCGACGGCACGCAAGTCAACACCATTTATGTGGTGGCGTTTATCGATGGCGACGGCTGCCCAGCAACCGCAACAATGCGCAAGAACGACCTGTTCGACACACGCACCAACCTCGTCAACAGCCTAATGCTCAACGCCGACCAACTCACACCCGACGAGACGGCCGAACTGCTTAAGCACTACGACATAACAGCGCCAACCCGTGGCACCGATGCGGCCACCGAACCCGAAACCGAACCCGAAGCAACCCTCGGCGGCGTAATGGCCGAAGTGGCCCAGCAATGGCGCGAACAGTTGAACAACCAACCCAAACCCGCAGAACTATGAGACGCGCCATTGACTTAATCAGACTGCGGCAACTAATTGAGACGACCAACCTGCCCGACCGCGCCATTGCCGAGAAGGTGGGCGTCAGTTTTAGCACTGTGCACAACTACCGCCAGCGCTGGGGCTTCAAGTTGCCCAGCGGCAGCAAATACGAGAAGGACGAGCGCATTATGGCAATAATCCGCAACCCCAACCTGTCAATCGCACAGGCAAGCGAACAGGCGGGCGTGTCTGACACCACCGTCGAGCGCATTCGCCGCAAGTACGGCGTCGTTAGTGTGTTCGCTCAGGCGTTCCAAACGGCAAAGGCCACCCTACTGGCCAACACCGAAGCCGAACGGCAGCAAACCGAACAGCGGCAACAAGCCACCGAACGCATTCGCAAGGCCGCAAGCAAGCCGCGCAAGCCCCTCGTCTTCGCCACAACAGCCGACGAGTTGAACCACCTCTACAAAGAGCGCAACAGCGTCGAAGACCTTATGAACGTGGCCGCGATGGAAGGCAACAGCGCCGACTACCAACTATACGCAAAACAGTACAGCGCGCTCACCTATAAGATAGAATTTTGCGAGAGCCGCCTGCACTACGGCCAAGCCCAAGACACCGACTGCGAAGGCGGCCGCAACGCCTTCTGGAACGGACACGCACACACCCAACCCGAGCCAATTATCCAATAAAAAAAAACACCGCCACCACAATGG
The DNA here is from genome assembly GCA_045634365.1 of Bacteroidaceae bacterium. Classification (GTDB taxonomy): domain Bacteria; phylum Bacteroidota; class Bacteroidia; order Bacteroidales; family Bacteroidaceae; genus HGM04593. The sequence goes on from JAZRAC010000028.1 coordinate 4,523, forward strand.
ACATAAAAGAAAAAATACTCGCCCAGGTCGACATTCTCGACGTTATCAGCGAAACCGTCGAACTCAAAAAAGCGGGCAGCCGTTGGTTGGGTCGCTGCCCATTCCACCAAGAGAAGACCCCGTCGTTTAGCGTCAACCCTGCATTGCAGTTGTGGTATTGTTTTGGGTGCGGCCGCGGCGGCAACGTTATCGACTTCGTTATGGAACGCGACAACCTCACGTTTTGGGACGCGATGGTGGCATTGGCCAAGCGGCACAATATTCCAATACCAGAAAAAAGCCCCGAAGAAACAGCCGAAGGCGTTCACTGTCTGGCACTGTTGGAAGCCAACCAGCACGCCCGCCGATTCTTCGTTCAGCAACTCGAAAAAAGCGACCGCGCAAAGGCCTACGTCGAGAAGCGTTGGGGCCTCGAGTTCGCCAAGACTGTCGGCATTGGCTACGCACCCGACGAGCGTCACGCCCTCGACTTCTACATTCGCGACAACAATTTAAACAGGAAGTTATTCGAAGAAGTCGGCCTTCTGCGCTACAACGAAGAACGCCGCGAAATGTACGACTTCTACCGCGACCGTATTGTTATACCAATATATAGCCGCACAGGCAGCGTTATAGGCTTCACCGCCCGCGATATTAGCGGCCGCGATGGTGTGCCCAAGTATATGAACAGCGCCGAGTCTGACATATACAAGAAGTCCGACACCGTGTTCGGCATTAACTACGCCGCACGCGAAGCCAGCCGTGCCGACCTTATGTATATCGTCGAAGGTGCGCCCGACGTGCTGCGCCTCGAGTCGATAGGCATTGCCAACGCCGTCGCCTGTCTCGGAAGCCACGCCACCGATGCGCAGTTCCGTCAGATTCAGCGGCAGACAAACAACATTTGCTTTATTCCCGATGCCGACGTGGTGAAGGACGGGCAGAAGTGGGGCACAGGTATCAACGGCACCATACAAAACGCCAAAATCGCAATGCAGGCGGGGCTGTCGGTGTACGTCCGCGAGTTGCCGCAACCCAACCCGCAAGAGAAGGTCGACTGCGACTCATACGTTACCAGTGTCGACATTCTCAACTCGTTACAGCAGCAAGAGTTCATACTTTGGTATGCGCAGAAACTGTTCGCCGATGCCGACAACCAGGACACCAACAGCCGAAGCAACGCAATCAACGAACTGGCCGCCACCATTGCCCTAATCGACGACGGTGTCAAGGCCGACCTCATTGTCGACAAGGTGGCCGTACTGTCAGGCGTCAAAGGTATGAAGTCGATGCTGCGCCGTGCCTACATTGGCGCACTCAACGACCGCCGCGAGAAGCAGACAGTCAAGCGCGGCAAAGATGCCATTGACCTGTTCGACACCTACGGCTTCTGGATTGACGACGGCGGCTACGTGTCGGCCGTCAACGGCAAGACCACCCGCTGGTCGAACTTCACACTCGAGCCGCTGTTCCACATTAAGGACGTTATTTTTCCGAAGCGCCTGTTCAAAATCACCAACGGCAAACAGACCGAAATTATCGAACTCAAAGCCGAAGACCTTGTCAGCCTGCAAAAGTTCAAGCAGAAGGTCGAAGGCCTTGGCAACTTTATCTGGCAAGCAAAGGACGAGCAACTCACCAAACTGAAGACCTACCTGTTCGAACAGACAGAGACAGCCGTCGAGATTAAGCAGTTGGGGTGGAACGTGTCGGGCAACTTCTTCGCCTTCGGCAATGGCATATATCAGAACGCCGTGTTCAACGAAGCCGACGAACTTGGCATTGTGCGCCTCGGCGAGAACCAAAACTACTACCTGCCCAGCCGCTCAATGATATACGCCAACGACCGCACGCTGTTCGAGTTCGAGAAGAACTTCAGCCACCTGAACTACAACAACTGCACGCTCACCGAAGCGTTTACCCGTATCGGCACAGTGTACGGCAACAATGGCATTATGGGCCTCGCGTTCTACATTGCCAGCCTGTTCAAAGACGTGGTGCTGCACCAGACGAGCCTGCACTTTCCCATTCTGAACTTGTTCGGGCCCAAGGGCAGCGGCAAGACCGAACTCGCCGTCAGTCTGAAGCGCTTTTTTCAACTCAAAGACCTGCCGCTCAACCTTAACAACACCACAATAGCCGCAATCGCTAACAATCTGGCCCAAGTCAGCAACGCAATAGTGCACTTCGACGAGTTCCGCAACGACCTCGACACACGCATTCGCGAAAGTTTGAAGGGTGTCTGGGACAATACGGGGCGCAGCCGTATGAGCCTGGACCGCGACAAGCAGGTCGAGTCCACCCTTGTCGATTGTGCGCTCATTATCAGCGGCCAGGAAATGGCCACCGCCGACATTGCGCTGTTCTCGCGCTTCGTGTTCCTGCGCTTCAGCGAGACAACCTTCAGCGCCGAAGCAAAGAAGGCCTTCAACGAGTTGGCCGACCTTCAGCGCAAGGGCTTCTCACATATTACCCTGCAACTGTTGAACTATCGGCCGCAAGTCGAGAACGAAATCAGCGCCGAACTGGCGCGTGTGTCTGACGAAATGGCCGACCGCCTCGGCAATACTATCGTCGAAGACCGCATTCTCAACAACTACAAGGTGTTGCTCGTTATTTACAAAATTATCGGCAAATATCTGACGCTGCCGTTCAAGTACAACCAGGTGTTCGAGTTGTGCTACTCGTATATGATTGAGCAGCAAGGTAGTTGCTTCACCAACAACGAGTTGGGCAACTTCTGGGACTGCGTTCAGGTGTTGGTTCAGTCGGGCGAGTTGGTAATCGACAGCGACTTCCGCATAAAGCCCGAGAAGAAACTCGTCACCGACCTGTCGCAGAATGGTATCGAATGGCAGACGCCCCGCCTGGTGCTATATATTCGCCCCAGCCGCGTGTTCCAATTATATGCCAAACAATATCGAAGCCTTGGCGAGACGTGCCTGCCACGCACCAGTCTGAAGTACTACCTCGAGAACAGCAAAGAGTACCTCGGCCAAAAACGTGGTATGCGCTTCAAGTTTATAGTGCGCGGCCAGCAACAGTACACCGCCGTGCACGACGAAGAAAAGAACTCGACCGAAAACATTGCCAACAGTCAGGTCGACCGCTGTATGGCCTTCGACTATGAAGCCATTAAGGCCAACTATAATATAGATATTAACACCTACACCAACGGCGCCGAAGAGTCAGGCCCCGCCGACCTTCCCGACGAAGAACCATTTTAATAATCAACTATGAAACCGCGCAAACCACAATATCAGCAACAGCAAACAGTCAACCACTGCGTCGACTGCACCTTTGCCGAAGTCGACACAAAGCAAATAAACCGCACCGCCTACGATGGCCGTCCGTTTATGCTCAAGTGTCACTTCACACCGTGGAAAAAATTCAAAACCGACCCCGCCTGCGACCGCTTCGCAAGACGGCAGACACCGCTCGACTTCAATGTATAACACTTTAATATTCAATTTTATGGACTTCTTAATTCTCTACAATGGCTACAAAGACAGCGAGAGCCTGCGCTGGGCGCTTCGCACGCTCGACAAGAACGGCCAGAACGTGGGCCGCGTTTACCTGGTATCAGACACAAAGCCTGCCTGGGCGTCCGACAACCTACTACACATTCGCTACACCAGCGACCCGAAACTTTATAAAGAGTTCGACATTACGGCCGCGCTATTCCACGCCGTCAATAACTGCGACATTGCCGACCGCTTCCTAATCGGTGCCGACGACTACTTCTACCTGCGCCCCACCGACTTCAACAACTACCCCATATATCTGAAGGGCGTACTGCCCGAAACACCCGACGGCCACCCCGATATGGGCGGATGGAAGTACGTCGAAGCCTTGTCGAACACCCGCGCGCTATTGCAGGCGGCAGGGCTGCCGTTCAACAATTACAGCGGCCACCATTGCTTCTACGGCGACCGCCGACTTATGGCCGAGTTCGCGGGCCTGTTCAAAGCCTCGCGCTCACTGCGCTGCGCTGCCGTATACGACAGCCTAATGGGCAATATTATCGTCGACAAGACAGGCGTGCAACCCGTCAAGCGAAAGGACAACAAAGTGGACCGCGCCACCAGCCTCGCCGACCTTCAGACACAGATAGGCGACACCGAAGTGTTCAGCACCACCGAGCGCGCCCTGAATAATGGCGTCCGCGCTATCCTTCAGGAACTGTTCCCCAACAAGAGCCGCTTCGAGAAGTAACCCGTCGTTATCACCTTATATCGTTAAACCGCTAAAAACAAACACTATGCGAACACTCAACTACAACAAAGCAGTGCAGGTGGCCGCCACCTTCCTGCCCGAAAATCCGCAAGTAATGCACCCGCAATTAAACGGCATTTATCACCACAACGGCCAGATAGTGGCCAGCGACTGCGCTGCGCTCATACGTTTGAGCGCCAACTACGAGCCACAGCGCGAAGGCAAGATTCTCGACATTGACGGCAACCCCGTGCAGACGGATGGCGAGCACTACCCGAACTACGAGAAAATAATCAGAGCCGCCATTGAAGACAACCACACCGAACTATGGCCCGACTGGAACGTGTTAGCCTGGCTGTGCTGGTTCTACACCGAACTGAACCCCGAAAACGCCGACAAGGCCTGCACAATCAACGACCACGTGTTCGCTGTGCGCAATGTTTACCGCGTGGCAATGACGGCGCTGTACTTGGGGCTGCGCAGTATGTTCGTGCCAAAGAACCCCGCCGACGCTCGACCTTCGTTTATCACCGACGCCGACACCGACGCCTTTATTCTAATAGCCAACGGCCGAAGCGACAACCCCGTCTTCAAGTACGACGCAGGCCTCGCCGAGCCCAACTTCTGAATTAACCTATAAGTTAACACTATGGAAATAGCAATAAAGACGTTTGTCAAAGACAGCCGACGACCTGACTGGCTCATACGGCTGCTGTATGAAGTTCGAAACTATTGCCCGACAGTCGGTGCCATTAGTTGGATTGAGTCGGCCATTCAGAACGCCACACTTGTAAAACGTAGCAAAGTGTACCCGCTGGCCGATTGTGTAAGAGTAGACTCGCAAGAGTCAACGCTTACTATATACACATTATATAAAGACAACCCGATTGTCGAGTTCAAAGTAATATCGTAATACAGTCAGAATATGAAAAAATTTGCCTTAATCGTCGCAATGTTGTGTATGACATTCAGTGTTGGTTTGATAATCACAGAAAAGCCAACCGACGAAATCTATTACATTCTATTGGCTATATATTGGCTCATTTGGGGCAAATATGGCGAAGACTTAACCAAGTAACACTATGACCCCGAGCCTGAAGGTATGCAAGGAACTGCGCTATGAGTGGGTGCGCGTAGGGCGCACGGGCTACATTCTGCGCTGCCAGTATAAGAACTGCCGCAAGTGGAACAACTGCCCGCACGGCGGACAAAAACAGTTATCACCAACCACCAACACCTTATAACTATGAACACCACCGACACAGAGACGAAACTTGTCAAAACATACTGGATTGAGCAGGCCGCCGACAGTGTGGCCAACGCAATACACGACTTCAACCGTCTGGCCGCAAGTGGTTACAGCCACGCCGAACTACGCAACCAGTACCTTAATATCTGCGAACGCATTGAAAGCCTGAAGAAGAAACTCGACGAAGTGAAGCCGCACTGCGAAGCCACGCTGTACGACGCACTGTTCGCCGAAGAAATGGGCAACTATAAGGCCGCCATTGAGCCGCCAAAAGATTAACGCGCGGAAGTTGAAAGCCCGCCCTGCGCGAACCAAGTGGGCGGCAAAGGTTCTTTTCTTACAGTCCCCGACGAATTGAGAACAAAAAGCCGTCGGGGCGACTAATTAGGTGAACGCTCGCCAACAATCTGGCGGGCGTTTTTTGTGCCTATACCTATATATCACTGAAAGCCACAAAGATAGCCCCAAAAACCGAAACGGGCTTAAATTTTCACTTCCGCGCGCGCGCGAGGCCTTATTCGCGTCAACATTTGACAACATTTGCCAACATTTATATTATCTATTTAAGAGAGAGAGAGATAAGAGTATAATTTGAGAATCGCACGTTATTTTTTTTTGCTAACGTGTTGGCAACATTTTGACAACAAAACGACAATCGGCCGAAATCGCGGAAATTTTTGCCAACACGACAACAGTTTTGACAACAAAAAAACAACAAAAACGGCCTTCGAAAAATGCTTAAATAATTGAATATCAATATAAGTGTGTTTCGTTGTTGGCTGTTTGCACCTGTTGGCGCTCAAAAATGGGTATCCAATATTTTTTTGGACATATTTTTTTGCGTGTAGTTTCATTTTGTTTCGTTGGTGCGAAAGTTTTGTTTACTTTTGTTCAAAACACTGACATATATATGTATACGTTCACTATGCAAGTGCCTGAATACTTGGCACAATGGGCCAGTCACCACTTGGGCAACCCCGTCGAGTTTCCGAAGGACAGCCCCGAGTCGCGATTGATTAAGTTGTTTGTTGACAAGCAGCCGCGCAACCGTCTGCCCGACCTTCGCGGCAACCTGTCGGTGAAAATACCAAGCAGCAAGGCAAAGGACCCAAGGGCGGGCTACTTCTATATGAGCCCGCGGGCGCAAACAATGATAAAAGAGTGCCTGTCGACACTGTTCCTTCAGAACCTGTGGGCCGAGTTGTCGGACATTAACAAGGTGAACTGCGAACTGTCGACGGCCATATATGCGTGGCTCGAGAAGCACGGCATTGCCGACACCTACTGGGAGTGTATCAGGCAAAAATATTACAGGCTGCGAAAAGCCTACGAAGACAAAGGAATCAAACTAAAGGACTACTAATATGGCAATCTACGGAATTAAGGCAGTGAAGTACTGCCTGTCGAAGAACCTGCTGCACTACGTGGAAGCAGATGCGGGCGGCGGCCATACGCAAGACATTGAAGTGTTCAACCCCGCCACGGGCAAGTGCACAGTCACCAACCCGCTCACCACGCTGCCGTGCCTTATTGGCACCAAGGCCACGCTGACAGTTGACGACGCTGTGGTGAACCGCCGCCACCAGTACACCGCCCGCCTGACGTTCGTCACCGCCACCGACCCCGAACTCGACGGCGAGTACTATGCTTTTGTTGTTGAGACCAACGAAGGCGAGCGTATGCTGTTGGGCTCGAAAGTTGCGCCACGGTGCAGTGTCACCACCCGCCAGAACGTGGCCGCCACCGCTGGCGACATAAACGGCTACACCACCACCGTGGACTTCAAGGCACCCTACGCGCCGCTGCGTCTGCCCGTCACCACCGAACCCGTTCCCGACACGCGCGAGTTCGACATTTGCTGCGGGGCCATTGCCCAGCCGCAACAGCCCGACACCCGCGAGTTCGACGTGTGCTGCGGCCAGATAGCACAGCCGCCCGTGCCTGACACGCGCGAGTTTACAATCTGTTGCGGCGAGATTCAGACAAAAGAACCGATTAGCGGCCCCGAATACGATGTTTGTTGCGGCGAAATAGCGCAACCCGTCGAACCTGACACGCGAAAATTCGATATATGCTGCGGCGAAGTTGTTGGCATTGTGCCAGACCCGTTCCCGCGCCCCAACCCGTACCCCGTCGCGCTTCCGACCAAACAAACGTCGCACGCAATGGAGGAACTTCTTAAAAATACTGTGAATCAATATATTTATCACTATTATTCACTCGACGGGCTTTCGCTGTTCAGGTATTCTTTAGGGTTGCCACACGCAGAGGAGGCTTGGCAATGGTACGACCAACGTTCGCGGCGCAAGATTGTTTTTTCGGAGTTTACAAACCGCGATGCTTGGAGCGAATATCGCAAAACACTTGATGACACTTACAATAGCGACACCGTTACAGATGTGATAACAGACGAAAGAGTTGTTGGTTTTCAGACACAAGAATGGCAATCAGAATATCGCGACTTATTGCGCTTTATTGCCGACTTTATGCCGACTGCCGACCAGTGGCTAATTTTGGAAATGGCCGCCCTTAATTTTCCCGAAATCGAATTTGAATATTCGATTGACGGCACCAGTAAGATTGAAAGCGGCAACAATACCGCCGACAACAACGGCATTAATATTAGTTTATATGTGCCAAAGACAATATCTTACTTCAAAATAAAAGAAGATGATTATACGAAGTATTTGTTTTCGCAATGCCAATTCAGTTTCATTGATAGTTTTGGCAATAGTTGGGAAGGCAAAAACATTCACCCTATATTTTCGGCATACAAAGAAGGCCTGCAAATAGGCTTCTATACCGACGAATGGCAAGGCACTATTTAACAACAAAATTTCCTTTATTCTGACAAAGGCCACCGCTGCGAAGCAGGCGGCAAATGCAAGGCTGCCCCGTTTGGGGCGGCTTTTTTTGTGGCTGTAAATCAGTGTTTTGCGTTCTGTCTTTTTTGGCCTACTCACATATATATATAATAGCACCAACTAATTACACAACAATGGAATATCAACTCGACATTGACGGCTATATCGGCCCAGGCGGCTATACGAAGCAGTACTGCCGCAACATTATCGACCGCAACAAAGGGCGCCATATGAACGTGCGCATAAGTTCGTTCGGTGGCTCGTTAGACGACGCGCTCGACATTGCCGCAAGGCTCAACGAACACGGCGACGCAACGGTGTACTTGTACGCATACTGCGCCAGCGCTGCCACCATTATAGCACTCGGCGGCAAAGAGACAATTATCGACGAGAATGCCTTCTACCTAATACACAAGGTTATGAACTGGGTGGACGTTTGGGGCAGCCTGAACGCCGACCAAATGGCCGAAGTAATTGCAGAACTGGAAGCCAACAAGCGCGAGAACGACAAAATGGACCTTGTGCTCGCCCGTATGTATGCCAAGAAGTGCGGCAAGCCTGTGGACGAGATTCTCGACATACTGAAGGCTGGCGACTGGCTCACCGCACAGGAAGCCTACGACCTTGGATTCTGCGACCAGGTGGGCAAGGGACTGTCGTATGACAAGCCGACAGTTGAGAATAAACTCAACGCCTTCGGCCTGCCGCTGCCGCTGCGCACCAACGAAAAGAAAGGACTGTTACACTCTGTTAAACAATTAATAATCAAAACAATGAAGAAGGATTTTCAAAACCTGAACGCCCTTCTGAACGTCGAGGGATTCGACGACGAGAAGGACAACATTGTGCTGACCACAGAGCAAATGACTACTATCGACAACCGCCTGAAAGCGGACGCCGAGAAAGTTAACGCACTCGAGTCAGCCGTCGAAGCCAAAGAGGCTCGCATTGCCGAACTCGAGGCGCAAGTTAAGGAACTGCAAGAGCAACCCGCTGAACCCGTGCAGACACACGTCGAGCCCGAGCCAGTGAATGTTGACGCGCATTCTTTGTACGAAAACATCAAAAACTTAATTTAAACCATTACCGCTATGGCAAATCAATCTATCGTCGACTTGGGCGCGTTAGCCCAAACGGCAATTATCTACCGCAAAGAGTTGCTAAAAATGCCTGTTTTGGCACTCGAGAACTCGCTCAAGTATATGACCGTCCGCACAGGCATCCGCTATAAAGAGGTGGTCGGTGAATTGAGCGGCGACCTTCAACTCGGCCCGTACTCGGACACTCGCGTGGACGCTTCGGACGTAGTTGTTAACCCGCGCACCTTGGAGACTTTCCTTGGCTCGGTTGTGAAGACTTTCAAACCGAACAGCGTGGCGCAGTCAATCTATGGCTCGTCAATCACCAAGGGCGACGAGTTGAAAAACGTGGACATCACGCTTCAGGTGCTTTCGTTCCTGGCTGCACAGTTGGGCAAGAACCTGAACAAGGTGCTGTTCAACGCTGTACGCGACAACAGTGGCTCAACTTCTGCCACACTGTTCAACGGCTTCGACACCATTCTGGCCGCCGAAGAAACCGCTGGCAACTTGGCAGCCGCAAAGGGCAACCTGTTAGTGCTGAACGAGGCCATCACTGCATCGAACGCCTACGACGTTCTGAAGTCAATCTGGCGTGCTGCAAGTGACGAACTTCGCGAGCAAGAGACTGTTCTGTTCGTAGACTACGACACCTACAACAAGTACGTGGACGACTACCAGAGCACCGTTGGCCCAATCATCTACAACAAGTCGTTCGACCAGTTGTACGTCGAGGGCTCGCAAAACCGTTGCCAGATTGTGCCGTTGGCAAACAAGGCAGGCGCCCCGTACTTCGAACTCACACCGCGCAGCAATATGCTGGTGGGCGTCGACACCGAGGGCGACGAGGAACGCATCAGCGTAGAGAAGTACGCACCGTTCGTTTTGACCTTCGTGGCCACAATGTTCTTCGGCGTACAGTTCGAGTCAATCAGCAAAGAGCGCCTGTTGGCTGTGAAACTGGCATCGAGCCAGAGCGGCAGCGGTTCGGGCTCGGCTTCAGGCTCGGCTTCAGGAAGCGGCAGCGCAAGCGGTTCGAACTAATAAACTAACTAATTGTTTAATAACTTAATACGTAAAGATATGCCTACAACTTGCACATCACAATCGTTATATGAAGGCCTGGACTGGTGCCAAGGGCAGCCAGTTTTGCCAGGCATTCGTGGCAAGGTGTTCTACATTGCAAAGAAGGACATCGTTGCGTGGCCGCAACTTCCAGGTGTTAACCCTGAAAGCACGACCCAACATATGGCCAACTTGGCAACCTACGACGGCAACTTCACGCTCGCCGCTGACAAGACCTTCCTGCACATTGACATCGTCGACAAAACTTCGTCGATAAGCAGCGAGGCACAAGGCGACCAGCCGTGCATCACCAGCCTGAACAAGGGCACCTTCTCGTTCCCAGGAACGGCAGAACAGGCCACTGGCTTCGCCCGTCAGGCAAACAGCGACGACCTGGTGTATATCGTGTTCGACAAAACTGGCAAGGCTCGCGTGCTTGGTAACGAAATGTTCCAAACCACTACCAAAGTCAGCCAACAGTCGGGCAGCCAACCGACAGACACCGCTGGAACCACCATCGAGGTCGAGGTCACAGACGTGTGCCCTGCACCGTTCTACCCTGGCATCATCGAGACCGAGGACGGTCCAATCAGTGGCGCCGACGGCCAGCCAATCGAGAGCGGCAGCGGCAGCGGTTCAGGTAACTAATGAACGGATAATTGAACACACAATTATACGTTAGTGTTTGGGGAGGCGTGGCGCAGCGTTGCGCCGCGCTTCTTTGTTATTAACCAGCAATATACAAAGCAATGGACCAGAAACTCACAAAACGGATTCAGGACTGGCTCAACGCTATGCCTGACCAGCAAAACATTCAAGAGGGCGCACTAATGCTGTTGCAACTCAACCGCAACCGCGTACTCTACAACAACATCCTGCGCAACCCCGCAAAACTTCACGACAAGTTGGTGTACGAACTTCAGAAGCACCTGAACATCCGCCTGGACGGCCTGACACTCGACGCTGTTCGGGCAATGGACAAGCAGGTGACTGCAAAGGTGGCCAAGGTGGTGAAGCCCGAAGCAGAGGCCGAACTGCGCAAAGGAATGCGAGCCGACCACAACAGCCTGCCCGAAGACGTGCGCAAACTGTTCGACGAGGCGCACGACCTAATGATAAGTATGCGCAGTGTGCACGAACGGCTCAAGGTTCTGAACACCGCACGCCCGTGCGACCGCTACCCCTATCTGAAGCAGTTGCTGAAAATGTACGACCGCTACCGCGATTGTTATAACAAGTACGACACCTACGGCACCGCAGAGTGGCGCGACGACGCAGAACCCGCACCTGTTGACGAGTCGACAGTTGAGAAGGCAACAGCCGCCACGGCGAAGGCCATCGGCACGTACAGGGGCTTCGTTGTTACCAACATCAAGAAACTGCAAGAACTCATTGCCGAGGGCAAGACAAGCAAGGCCGAACGCCTGAAGGAAAAAATGCAGGAACGCTTCGACCAATGCCGCGAGGCGAAGGTGGTGTTCAGTGACGACACCATCGACGCACTGAACGCGCTCGGAATTGAATAGAAAAGTGGGGCGGCGGGCAACCCTATAAAAAGTCCGCAACACCCGCCGCCAACACTTTCAAAAAAAAATATACGAATTGCGGGCAAAAATTGAACAAACACGAAAACAACGCATAATAATGGGACAATTATCTAATCAGGTGGTCGAACGCATCCGCGCCAACCTGTTCGCCACACCCGAAGAAATGAACGAGGCGCGACTGTCGGACGCCGACCAGACGCGCATTCTTCAGATACGCGACATCTACAACTACTGGATAGCCTACCCAACCACACGCGAGAAGGACATACTCGACGAAATGACGAAGCGCTACGGCATCGACCGCGACAAGGGCTACCGATATATGGCCGTGCTGCGCTCACTCATCGGCGACCTGGGCAAAGTCAACAAGGACTACGTCAGGTTCCAGTTCAACGAAATGATTCGCGACGCCTACGACGCGGCAAAGAAGGACGGCAACATCGACGCAATGGTGAAGGCGCTGGGGCAGTTCGCCAAGTACAACCAACTCGACAAGGAAGACATCACACCGCAGCGCTGGGAGTCGTTGCGACCGCAGTTGTTTATAATGAGCGACGACCCGACCACCATCGGATTCAAGCCTATACCAAACGTCCGCGAAAAGATTAAGGCAACCATTGCCAAATATTGGAACGACCAAATAGAAGACGTCCACTACGTCGAGGCCGACAGTGTTAACGAACTTATGAACCTGACCAATGCAAAAAAAGTACTTTAACGACGCCCAACAGATAGTTATAGCCACGGGCGCAAAGGACACCGTGTTCGTTGGGGGGCGTGGAATTGGCAAGGCCACACTGCACGCCTGGTTCAACTTGCGCAACTTTCAACAAATGCCGCGCTGTTCGGTCGGCTTCGTGGTGCCAACGTTCAAGAAGGCACTCACGAACACGCTGCCGAGTATGTTCCAAGTCTGGGAAGACTGGGGCTACCACCGCGACGTTCACTACTTCGTGGGCAAGAAGCCGCCACTCACGGCCAACTTTCCGCCGCCATTGTACCCTGTGTCGGACTACTCGCACGTTATATCGTTCTACACTGGCGCAGTCGGTTACATATTGAGCCAGGACGTGGTCGGTGCCGCTAACTCATTGAGTTACGACGCGCTCGACGTGGACGAGGCGAAGTTCGTCAACTTCGACCGTCTGAAGGACGAAGCAATGCCAGCCAACCGAGGCCAGCAGAAACTGTTCGGGCACCTATCGTTCCACCACGGAATGCTTATAACGAGCGATATGCCAGTGACGAAGAAGGGGTCGTGGTTTCTGAACTACCAAGAAAAAAGCGACCCGAAACTCATCGAACTAATACAGAGCGGCGTGTGCGAACTGTGGCGACTACGGCAGCGCATTCTGGAAGCCGAGAAACAGGGCGAGGTGCCGCTGCACCTACACAACCAATACAAGAACCTGTCGGACGACGTCGAACGGCTGCGCAGTATTGCGCTGTACTATGGCGAGTTCTCGTCAATCTACAATATGCAGGTGCTCGGTGAAAACTATATAAAGCAAATGAAGCGCGACCTGCCGCCGCTGACGTTTCAGACGTCAATACTCTGCAAGCGCATCGGCATCACGAAGGACGGCTTCTATGCGTGCCTGACTGACAAACACATCTACACCGCCTACGACAACGGGTACCTACTCGACCGCGACTACAACTTCGACAAGTTGGCAAAGGAAACCTGCAAACAGGACACCGACCTAATTGCCGACCAGCCTATTGCCATCGGAATGGACTACAACGCGAATATTAACTGGCTCGTCGCTGGGCAAGTGGACGGTGACAAGTTGCGCGTAATCAAGTCCTTCTATGTAAAGTATGAGCGCAAACTGCCAGAACTGGTGGCCGACTTCTGCGCGTACTATCGGCCGCACAACTGCCACGAGGTGGTGTTCTACTACGACAGCACCGCACTCGGCAGCAACTACGCAGTGAACGACGAGGACTTCAAGTATGTAATCTGCACAGAGTTCGAGCGGCACGGCTGGACGGTGACACCCGTGTATATCGGCCAACCAATGGCGCACAGCGAGAAATACCTACTAATCAACAGAATGCTATCGGGCCAGGCAACACTGAAGCCGCTGTTCAACGACGGCAACAACGAAGACCTACTTATAAGTATACGCACCGCTGGCGTGTATAATAACAAGAAGGACAAGCGCGGCGAGAAGTTAGCCGAGACTGAAGAAGACAAACTCGAGAACAGAACCGACGGCAGCGACGCCTTCGACACGCTCGCTATTGGTTGCGAGCGCTTTCCTGCCGCTGGTCGTATGTATCTGGCTTAATGCCGTCGAAGTCGAGCGCCAGTTCGCCCTTGCGTGCTGGTGCCCACTTGTCGGCGTCTTCGAGTGGAATAACGGCCAAGGTATAGCCCAGCGTATGAAGTGGGCGCAGCAACACGTCGAGCCGCGTGTTGTACGTTCTGTGCTCGGCATTGAATGCGCAGGTGGCCGAGCGGTCCATCATCCCCGCCAATATTGCAAGCGTGTATTTACGACGCTTTCGTTCTGACTTAATGAAGTGGCCAATGCGTTCGGCCGCTTCGCGTTCGGATATTGTTGCCATACTCGTAAGTGTTTAGTAACCACTAAACTACAACCATCCCGCCAATTATAAAAAGATATGTTTGCAAAGTGTTAACTATCAGGCATATACCGCTAAACTGAAAAATCAATTTTGAAAAAGAGCGAAG
>JAZRAC010000029.1:0-16929 GCA_045634365.1 Bacteroidaceae bacterium
CGAAAAGCCGTGTAAACTATTGATTTACACGGCTTGAGAACAGAGCGGGCAACGAGGCTCGAACTCGCGACCCCCAACTTGGGAAACAGTTGGCGCGGCTTTTATAACGTGTTAATTGTTAGGGTGTTGCGGTTTAAAAACGGCTTTTTGTTGTAAAACAAATGAAAAACAGAAACACGTAGCGCATTGTGTGCTAAATGTTTCGCTTTGTTCAGATTGTAAAACAGCCACCTATAACTTGTAGAACTGGCCTTCGGCTATCGGCTGGAAGCCTTTGGCGTCGATGGTGTACTTGATTTGTTGGCACGCATACAACTGGTTTTTGATTAGGAAGTTGTCGAGCACTTTAAACATTGTTTTCTTCGGCACGAACTTGATATTGGTAGCGTTCGACGTTCTGATAATCGGTGTGTCTTTGTAGAACTCGTTGTAGAAGTTCTTCAGCACGTCCGACAGTTGCAACCGACGGCGCAGGCTCATATCGTACACCTGCTCGCTGTCGGCAATGTATTGGCCAGGGTTGAGTTGGTCTTCGAGTTTTTCTTTGTATTGCGGCGTCAGTATGCTGTACGTTGAGTTGTGGGTGCCGAGCGTTGGCGGCTCGTCGAAGGCGAAGTTTTTCGACAGGAAGCCCAGACAGACCTTGTCAATGGTGAGACGTTCTTCGGGCGACTCGAGCGCGTCGAGAAGGTCCTGAATGTTTTGGCCGCTGTTCTGCGTGTTGTGTCCGAACGCTGTCGGGATGTTGATAACAATATCGGCGTAGAGGTGGCCAGTAATTTCGAAACTACTGTCTTGTATTGAGAAGTAGTGGTGCGGGTCGATGGTGTAGTTCTCGAACGGCATAAGCGGCACCAGTTTCAGAGTGACACTGTCTTCGAGGTCGTTCGACGCTTCCCAGCGGTCGACTTGTTGGCCATAGATTCGATTGCCCGATACATACGGCGACGAGTACTTGATGCCGTTGATGGTGTCGCGGCCGAACACGTAGGGGTTGGCTTGATTGGTCAACTTTGTGGGGTCTGTTATTATTGGCACGTCTTTGAAGTCGTTGCCCAGGAACATAGTGCCGTAGTCGGGGTACGATATATCGTACACTTTTGCCTTGTCGGCGTCAGACACTGACGGCTCGGTGTCGATGTCAGTCTCGAACTCGTCGACAACTTTCTCAATCTTTTCGGCATAGTAGCCGCCTTGCAGCGTGTAGAGGTTCTTGCGCAGGTAGATGCGTGTGCGTGTGCCGTTGATTTCGACCACGCAGTTGAACAGGTTCTGAAGCAACTCGACGAACTCGACGAAGGTAATGTGGGGCAACAGTTCGGCAATGTAGCGCACTTCGGTGCTGTTGGCTATATAAAGCGAATTATACATTGCAATGTCTTCGAGTTCGTTCTGATACAATTCGAGCCCCAACGATTCGAACACTTTGCGGACCATTACCTTCAGTTTTGGCTGCGGTGCGAGCCGTTCGGGCTGAATGTAGAACGGGTGCCCTGTCGGGTAGGGTGTCTCGGGGTTGCGAAGGCAGAATATCAACTGCGTTGTGAACTCGGTAACAGAGCCGATTGGGTTCATTATTTCGCCCGTGTCCTGATTCTCGACAGGTGTCAGCACCACGTTGCCGCTGTTGTAGTCGCTGAAGTTCTTCTGTGTCCAGTAGTAGCCGTGGTTCACGCTCGACGACGAGCCCCACTCGGTGGGCGTCACCTTTGAGCCGTCCATTTTGGCCTTGCCGTCTTCCCACTTCAGACCCCACTGTGTAATGTCGCCCAGCGTCAACTCGTCGATGTAGGTCTTCTCATACTTGGCCTTCCAGTTCTGCTCGCTGCGGCCCTGAAGCAACTGCACCGACACGCTCTCGTCGGTGACGCCCACAATGGCGGCGGTGCCGTTCAGAATTACGCGGTTGTCGACTATTAGCCGCGCAGGTAGCGACTGCGCCGTCACCGACTTGTCGAGGCGGTTAATGTTGGCAAAGATGCGCGCGTTGTTGCTGCACGGTGCCATTGTCAACTTCACGTCGAAGGTGTAGGTTGATGCGCTGCTGAAGTAGAGGTTCTCGGTCACAAGGGTGATTTTGAAGTCTGTCGGCAGGTCGACGAGTTGGTTGTTGATGTAGAGTTCGGTCATTGTCGTATGGTGTTGAATAATCGACGCGCGGTGTTGATTTATTAGCGTGCGTTGTTAAGTAGTTGGTTGTAGCGTTCCTGTTGGTGGTTGATGCCGTTGCGTCCGTCGATGCTGGCGATGGCGGTAATGCCTTCGTCGAGTTGGTCGGATAGGCGGCGCAGTGCGTCGGCATTGGCGGCGATGGCACCTGCGGCAGCGTCGAGGGCGGCGGTGTTGGCGGCTTGCGTTGCGGCGGCTGGCTCAACTGCTGCCTGTGTGGCACCCACGGCGGCCACTACGTCGGGGCTGGTGCGGCTATACAGCGAAGCGGTGACGTCTTCGGCTGTCAGGCTGCCGACGGTGTTGTTGCGCTGTGCGCGGTCGATTAGGTCGAGCGCTGGACGGATGGCGGGGTTGCCCACAGCGAAGCGGTTGGCGACGAACTCGTTGCTGTGAACTACACCTTGCGGCTCGTCCCAGCGGCCGTTGGGTGTGAAGCCACCGACTGCGTAGCCCGCTGCTTCGGCTTGCTGTTGTTTCTTGATGGTGGCTATCTGAATAGCGCCAGCGGCAAGTGCGGCAGCGGCGGCTATTGGTCCCAAAACGAAGCCAGCCACAGGTATGGCGGCAGCCGATGAGTAGGCATTGATGGCGGCCACGGCTGTCTGTGCTATCGCGCCCGCGAGTTCAATTTTCATTGCCTTCTCGTTGGCTTGCGTCTTCATTGCGCGCAGTTTCTCGTCGCGTTCTTTTTCCAACTTTTCGACCTTGCGGCGGTTGCGTCCTGCCGCGTCGATGCGCTTGTCGTACTCGGCTTCTATTTTGGCCGTCTCGAGGTCGGCATTGGCTTGTATAAGGTTCGACGAGGCCTGCATTACGGTGTTAATTGAGCCCCAGGCGCTCTCGTATATGTCGGTAATTTGGCCCAACATATCGGTGGTTGCGGCCAGTTTCTGCTTCTCGGCTTCGGCGTGGTCGATAACGCCCTGGCGCTCGAGGTTCTCAATGGCTTCGTAGCGCGCCTTGTAGGTGTCGACGATGCTGTTGTTGCCCGCTTGTATGAGTTTCACCTGTTGGTCGAGCAACTTGGCGCCGAGGTCGGTCTTTGCACGCTGGGCGGCTTCGGCGGTGATGTCGCCACGGCTCTGCATTTGGTTGATGCTGGCCACGCCGCTGTTGTACTCGGCCACTGCGCCCTTGTCGGTGTACTGATTGTTGAAGGCGCGCAGGTTGTCGCGGTAACGCTGTGCGGCTTCCGTTTGGTGCTGCACTTCGGCGTCTTTGATGCGCTTGGTGATTTCGATGTACTCGTTGGCGTAGACGCTGTACTGTTCGCGCAGGCGTGTCAGATATTCCACTTCGTTCTGAAATATCGCTTCGTTGTACTCGTCTTCGGTCATTAAGCCCTGCGCCAGACGCATAGCCAGTTCCTGCTTGATGGCTTCGTTCTCGGCTTCCATTTGCGAGCGAATAACGGCCACGCGGTTAGCGTTCTGTTGGTTCAGTTTCTCGTCGATTTGCTTCTGAAGGTCGGCATACTCTTGCTGGTTGTTCTTGTAGAGTGCCTGCCGTTGGCGCAGCGCTTCGAGTTCGATGTCGGTGGTGCGGCTCTGGTAGTCGGTGTAGGTCATTAGGCCGTTGGCGTAGTCGCGAGTGAGCGCCGCCTTGTCCTGTTCGGCTTGCGTCTGTATTAGTTTGCTGTTCAGGTCGGCGTACTTCTTTGCGAGTGCAATGCGTTCGCGCTCGTTAGCGATGTATTCCTTTGTGCCTTGCTCGTAGATGGCGGCCTTCTGATTGATTACCCACTTGTCGATGTCCAACAGGCGAGTCTGGTATTGCGCGTAGGTGGTTTGGTTGGCGGCGAACGCCTTCTCGGCGGCCAGACGCTGCCGTTCGGCTTCCAACTCGATGGCCGAAGCGTCGCTCTTGCCGCCCGTGCCGCCTTCGGTTGGTGCTTCGGGCACGCCTGTCGGTGTGGTGACGCCAGTCTCTTGGTCTTTGGCTATCATTTTCAACAGTGCCTTCTCTTTTGCGTCGAGTTGCGACAGTTGGTCGGTGAGCGCCTTGTTGTCGTTGGTGAGTTGGCGCATTGCCTTCACGTGGTAGCCAGCGCCCCACAGTATTGAGTTCTTGTCGATAAGTGCCTGCACTTCGGCGTTGTCGACTTCGATGCCGTTTTCCCACGCTTCGTAGGCTTGGCGCTCGAGTTCCAGGTTGTGGCGGTTTTCTTCGAGGCTGCGCTCGGTGTCGAGTTTCTCTTTAATGGTGCTGGTGAGAAGTTCTTCGGCAGCCTTGGCGCGTGCGGCTTGTTTGATGGCTGCGATGTAGTTGTCGAGTGCGGCCGTGTTCTCGTTAATGATGTCGCCTTCCTTCGATATTTGCGCGTTGTAGCCTGGTATAATCTTTTGCAGGTCTTGTATTGCCTTCAATCGGCTTTTTTCCGACAGGTTTTTGTTGTGAATTGCCGTTTTCAGGCGTTCTATTTTGCTGATTTCGTCGGCTGTCTGGTCGTTGACTTTCTTCTCGATTTCGGCATTCATTTCGGCCACGGCTTGGCGGTTCTTCTGCGCCTGTGTGAGTTCCTTGGTGCGTCGCGTCCAGGCAATAAGGCCCACAACCACGGCGGCAATGGCGGCGGCCACGAGCCCGATGGGGTTCATTGCCAGCACACGGCTGAAGGCTTTAAAAGCGATGCTTGCCTTCTTGATGTTGCCAGTGAGCAACGCGGTGGCGGCGGCGAGTAGGTACTTGCCAGCGGTGACGGCCTTCTCGAGTGTGGCCATACTGAACAGCGACTTAATGTACTGCGCAATGGCCACCACAGCCTTCGAGTGCAGAACGTTCGACAACGCCAGCGCCACGTTGTAGGCGGCCAACGGTGCAACCACGGCCAGGATGGCGACGCCGTAGTTCTTGAACACCGACACCAGCGCGGCCACCATTTTCAACATTGTGGCGCTGCCGTCGAGGAACTTGTCGACCACGGGTTGGATGTCCGCGTAGATTTTCTGCCCGATTTCGGCTATTTGGTTTTTCAACTGTGCGGTGCGTGCGGCTGCCGTGTCACCCATTATGGCGGCCTGTTCGACGGCCGTGTTGGTGCCTGTGACGGCTTCCTTATAGTTGTCGAACGCTGCCGACGAGTTGATGAGAATGCTGGCCACGTTGTAGGTCTCTTTGCCGAACCGCTTCACCATTTCGGCTTCGGTCAGATGCTGGTCGGCCAAATTTTTGAGTGCTTGGCTCATTCCGACGATTTTCGGGTTCGTCTCGTCGGCACCCGTGGCGAGGTTCAAAAAGAACGACGACAGCCCCGTGCCAGCCTTGGCACCTTGCAGGCCACGCTCGCCCACCGTCTCAATGGCGGCGGTCAGGTCCTGAATTGACAGGCCCGCCTGACTTGCGGCCACGCCCGACTTGACGACGGCTTCGTTGATGTTGGCCACGCCCACGGCGCCAGCCTTCGAACCAGCGGCCAGAACGTTGACGAACTCGGCGGTGCGGTCGGCACCTGCGCCGAACTGGTTCATTGATGTAGTGACGGCTGCGACAGCGTCTTGCAACTCAATGCCAGCGGCTTGCGACAAGCGGATGGCTTCGACGGTGACGGCGTTAAGGTCTTCCTTCACGCCCAACAGTTCGGGCTTGGCGCTGCCCACCAACATATAAGCCTGAAGCACTTCGTCGGCCGACTGCGTCACGCGCAGCCCCGTCTCGTCCATTACCTGGCTCATTGTCTCGGCCTGTTGTTGCAGCCACGCCACGCTGTCGTCGTCGAGTCCTGTCAGCGCCTGAAGTCCTGCGCGTGCGGTGTCCTTCTTCTGCGCATAGTCGCGCATACTTGCCGTTGCGGCCACAATGCCTGTAATGCTTGCGCCGATGCCGACAATGGCACCTTTGAAACGAGAAACGCCTGCGCGCATTCTGTCCATAAGCGGCTCGGCGGCCTTCTGCTCGGCGTTTATCTTTGCCAGTTCCGCCTTGACGGCTATAAGTTTCTGATTGTAGTCTTGCCACTCTTTGCTGCCGCGCTTCACTGCGCCACTGTTCAACTCGCGGTTGATGGCCGACAGTATGGCCTTCAGTTCCTTCGGGGTGGCGGTGCTGATGTGCGCCATTGCCGCGTTCAGGTTTTCGGTGCTTTTCTGCACCTGTTTCAGTTCGGCGTTGGTCTTTTTCAGTTCGCTGGTGAGTTGCTTGGCGGTTTTGCTGTCGCCCGCTTCGTATGCCTTCTTGATTGCTGCCGACAGGTTCTGCGCCTGTTGTTGCAGGGTGTTCAGACGTTGCTGCGCGTTGGCGCTGTTGATGTCGATAGTGACGGTTGCTTGCTCATTGATTGCCATAGTTCGTACTGATTAGTACGCATATATATATATGTATGGCGAAGCGAAAAAAGACAGACGAGGTCAGAACAGAGTGAGTTGCGCCTGTTCGGTGTTTTACTCGTTCCAAAGGTGGCTATATTGGCGCAGCCAAGGTTCGGCGGGGCGTTGGCGCCACGAGCCGTGTGCCAGGTGCACGGCATAGTCCGACAGGGCGAAGGTGCGGTACGGCAGACGCTTTGCTTCGACTTGCTCGAAGAACCACGCGCCAGTGTCGTAACGGCTTGCGGGTTTTTCCTTAACGAGCGCCCACATTTTCAAAGGATTGAAGTAGGTAATGCCGTGCTGGCGCATTAATGGCACGTTCAGGTAGCACAGAATGGGCGAGGCTCGCATAACGTCAGCGCCCCAGAAGCCGCGATTTGTGCGCAACTCGGCGGCAAACGCATAGGCGGGGTCGAACAGGTCGTCAATGTCGCGACTGACGAGCGCGTCGCTGTCGAGAAGCACCAACTCGTCGGCCACGTGGTCAATAAGCCACTGAATGGTGCGCGTGTGCTTGGCGCTGCCGTAGTTGTTGGTGGGTTCGGGTTCGCGGTCAGGAAAGCCGTCGAGCCATTTGGGCCAGTCGATTATCTGGCCGCGTGTGTTGTCGATATATTCCACGTCGGGCGCGGTGGTGGTGTACGGTTGGCGGTCGCTGTTGTCGAACACGTGGAAGGTGCAGCCAGGCGTGTGCTTGCGGACGCTGCGAATGGCGCACTCGGTCAGGCGCGGCGTGTTGAAGTTGACGATTGCTACGTGTTTAGTCATTGTGTTGGTATTTGTGAATGCGATAGCCCAAAACAACAGCGCCCACCAAAAGAAGCACCAGGCACCAGCGGCGAACAGGGTGCTGCCGTTGGGGTGCGGTTTTCTCGTTTTCGGTGGTGCTGACAGTGAGCACGTTGTGCGTGGTGGTGTCGCGGATGGCGACAGTGTCGGCGGTGGTGTGCGTCTCAATAGTCTGCGTGGTTGCGGTTGCGGTGGCCACCGTCTGGCGGTTGGTGGTGATGGTGGTGCGTGCGGTGACGCGCCCCGCTGTGTCGTAGAGTTCAGTCACCTGTGTGGCTGTCTCTACGACCTGGCTTCCAACGGCCACCTGGCTCTGATGAGCGGCAGAGTCAGACGTGTGGTGGGCGGCGTTTATAACCGTGGCGGCTGTCGTTGTTGAGTCAACAGCCACGGTCTGCGCCTTTCGGGTGGTTCGGCACCCGTGCAGGGTTACGGCAAACGCAACTAATAGTGTGAAAACAAAAGCAGAATATATTGTTGAGCGCATAACCTTCTATATAATAGTGATGTAGGCTTCTTTTTCCTTTGCCACCATTTCGGTGAGAATATTCTCATACTTGCGGCTGTCGGTGATACGGCCCACGGCGGTGTTCAGTCCTGGACCGATGCAGCCTTCCGACTGTTCGGCCGTGTTCAGTGCGTGGATGCGTATGCCGCTGAAGCCAGGCACGTCGCACACTTCAATGAGCGGGCGCTTGAACTTGGGGCTTTCCGACACAACGAGCCGATAGGTGCCCGTTGGTATGGCCGTCTCGCCTTTGATTTTGATTTTCAGAATGTCGGCCAGCGGTTGCCCTTGGAACAGTCGGCGGTCGACGTCTTCCATTGAATTGCAGATGAGCGTTCCGTTCGCGTAGATTTTGCCGATGGTGTAGGTCGGCTTGCGATAGTTGCGGGTTAGTAATAAGTGCAGCATAGTTATTTAGGTGTTAGGTGTTTCGGCTTTTTCTTTTTCGTCAGTCTCGGCCTTGACGCGCTCAATAATGGGGCGCCAGTGTTCGGGCAACATTCGTGTGAACTCGAGCCTGATAAGGTGGTACACAATGCGCAGCGCCGCGTTCTTCGGGTAGGCAGTGATTAGGTTGCGGAAGGCGTTGCAGGTGTAGACGTACAGGAACACGTAAGTGAGCGACTTAACAACCACCAACGCAGCGCCACCGTCGCCGCAGGCCGTCAATATTACCTGCATTGTCTCGATGATTAGAAGGTACAACAGCAACTCGGCCAACGAGTTGACAAACTTCTTCATTTTAAAATTTTTGCAGCGAATGATTGAGACGCCGTCGGCGCGCATTCCTGCAAAGATATTGAAGGCGAACATTGTCACCAGAGCGAGCACGAAGCCGCTCGTGGGCGTTACTATTGCCGCCAGCGAACTAATGGCAGACACGGCAATAAGGCGCAACTGTTCAAAGTTTAATTTTTCCATAGCGTTCTATTCTTCGGGTTCGGTGTTGGCGTACTCGTCAGGCTCGGGTTTCACGGGCACGTCGGCTTCGTCGATTTCGTGCCAATTTTCGTGGCTGTCGCCAGGGGCCAGTTTTGCTTCTGTGCCGTATGCCGTGCCGTCGGTAATATATTTGCCTTCGGCTGGCGTTAAGATTCGTGTTTGTTCGTTGTAGGTCATTGTCTTATATTTTTAGTTAGCCTAATACGCGGGTCCAGTTCTTTGCGGTTAAAATTGCATCTATATTGCTTTGCTCTGCGGCCGATAGGGCGTTCCAGGCTGAAGTTTTGAAAGTAACCGACTGCGCTGTTTGCCCCGTTAAGTCTTTACACCAATTTGCAACAGCCAATATAGACGTATATGACAGCGGGCTGGCCGTGGTTGTGAATGTTGTCGGCATTGTTCCTTGAGGTAGAGAAAGTGTTGTTAAAGCCGAACAACGCGCAAGGAAACTCGACGTTGTTGTAACCACGGCAAACGTGGCCGCACTCATATTAAGAGTTACCAGGTGCGAGCACGAGTCGAACATTTGGCTGGCGTTTGTTAATGCGGCAAACGTCGCGCTGTGCAGGTCTAATGTTGTTAACGCTGTGCAACCATTAAAAGCGACAGTTGCATTGGTTACAGAACCAAAAATAGCACTGCCTAAAGACAAAGAAGTTAACGAACTACACCCCTGGAACGTCCTAAATAATGTAGCGGCAGATGCAAACGTTGCGCTGTGCAGGTCTAATGTTGTTAACGCTGTGCAGTTATAAAACGCAAAAGATGGGTTTGTTACATTTGCAAAGGTAACCATTGATAATGCCGTTAAAGACGTCAGGGCGGCGCAATTCATAAACATACCGCTATTTGTATCGCCTATTTTTGTAAGAGATGGAAGTGTTAAGTTTTGCGCCCAATTAATACTACTTAAGGCCCTGTCGTTTGCAAACATTCCGCTCGTATCTGTTACCTTTTCAAACGTTGCGCTACTTATATCTATACTTGCCAACGATGTGCAGTTATAAAACATTTGCATGGTTCTGGTTGCCTTTTCAAACGTCGCGCTGTGCAGGTCTAATGCCGTAAGAGCGGCGCAACCATAAAATAATAAACCTGGGTCTGTTACTTTTTCAAATGTCGCGCTGCTTATATTTATACTTGTAAGAGCGGCACAACCCTGACAAAACCTAAAGGCGTTAACAACTTCGCCAAACGTTACGCCCTCGCCGAATATTATTGTGGTAAGAGAAGTACAGTTATAAAATGCAAAGGAAATATCAACGCACTTTACAAAGTGTTGAGCACTTAAATTAACAGATACCAGGTTTGCACAATTAAGAAACGCACCGTTGTTAGTGCCTCCAAAATATTGCAATTCGTCGAAGGGGTCGGCCTCGCTAAAGTCCACAGACGTAATATGTGCCCGAGAATTTGAAGTTACAAAACCTTGTAATCTGATTATTTTTTTTCTTCTATATGAAAATTCCCAGTTGCCTTCGGCGTCAACGTTTACTGTTTCTGTAACCCACGCTAATGTCCCAGTAATATCGTCTTTATATTGAAGGTAAAAGCTATCTGTGCCGTTAACGTTTGACGATGTGCCACGTACATAATAGGTGGGGGCGTGATAGTAGTAGATTAAGTTGTGAAGGTCTTGAATAGCGTCGTAGACGCACTTCGCACTCGGGTACTGGGTGTCGGTGCTTTGTGCCGACAGGCTCGTCACCTTGTTGACGATTTTTTCGCAGGCCGACAAGTTGATGGCTTGAATGGCGTCGTAGACGCACTTGGCGCTCGGGTACTGGGTGTCGGTGCTTTGTGCCGACAGGCTCGTCACCTTGTTGACGATTTTCTCGCAGGCCGACAAGTCAATGGCTTGCAGGGCGTCGTAGACGCACTTGGCGCTCGGGTACTGCACGTCGGTGCTCTGTGCTGACAGACTTGTCACCTTGTTGGCGAGTAGTTCGTAAACCGATAGGTCAATGGCTTGCAGCGCGTCGTAGACGCACTTCGCACTCGGGTACTGGGTGTCAGTGCTCTGTGCCGACAGGCTCGTCACCTTGTTGACGATTTTCTCGCAGGCCGACAAGTCGATGGCTTGCAGCGCGTCGTAGACGCACTTCGCACTCGGGTACTGCACGTCGGTGCTCTGTGCCGACAGGCTCGTCACCTTGTTAACAATCTTTTCACACGCTGATAGGTCAATGGCTTGCAGCGCGTCGTAGACGCACTTGGCACTCGGGTACTGGGTGTCGGTGCTCTGTGCCGATAAGGCGGTCACTTTATTGACGATTTTCTCGCAGGCCGACAAGTCGATACTGGCAATAGCGTCGGCAATGGCTTCGTAGATGCCGTCGCTGGTGACGGGGTTGGTGCTGCCGTCGGTTGGCTCATTATCAAAGGTAAGCGTGCCTTGTTTGGTGTCGAGAAGTAGTTGCAGGGCCGACACTATCGACACCAAAACACCACCGACCAATATGGCGGTGTTGCTACTGGGTGCCACGTTGTTGCGGACGGTGATAGCCCGCTGCATTAGTTCGTCAAAGTATGCCATTTTGTTCGCTCATTTGTTCGAATTACACCATTATATAGCACACGAAAAAAGACAGAACGGGGCGAAGTTTTTGGTGTTAAGTGTTAGGTGTTGGCAATAAAAAAACAGCCCTATCGCGTTTAGGCTGTTCGTTTAATCCATTGGGCAAAGACGCGCCCCCGAAGCGTTCGTGTAAAACGGCGGCAAAGTATGCGCGAACGCCCTGCCGCCTTATTGATTGCAAATATAACTAAATTCCAATACCATACGGCCGTTGTGCGCGGCTTTTTCTGACGGTGGCCGAAGTGTCGAGCGTCTGAACGATGCCGACGAACGTGTCGCCGACAATGCGCGCCAGGTCGGCCTTCAGGCGCATAGTTGACGAGTAGAACTTCTTGTTGAACCACGGGCGGCGGGTTCTGGGCTTGCCCGAACTCATACGTCCGCCCCACGCAGGGCCGACACGCTTCGGAACGTCGAGCCCGTGCTCAATCCGATAGCCTTCGTTCAGGAACTCAATGTCGCCACCGTGGCCGCGATAGTTGTAGCCAACGCCAGAGTCGACGTAAACGCCGTATTCCAGAAAGTGAAACGTCAGAAGGTCGGGTTGCGTGCTGCCCGTGAGCGATGCAATGAGCGAGCCAGTGTCGTAGACGCCTAAAAGTGTGAGTTTTTCGTCCCATATCTGGACCATTTTTGTCGTCCACGCCACGCTGTATAGTTCAATATCGCGCTGTAAGTTAGTCATTGAGCACGTCGTAAGGTTGCGAAAATTCCAGCATAAAGTACAGCCCCGTGAAGTGCTCGGCCATTTCGGGCGCAAGTTCGCGGAAGGCCACGCGCTCGGTGTTCAGATAGATGAGTTTGTTCTTCAGGTCTTCCTGGTCGGCCACCATTTGGCGCAGTATGCGCTTGAACCACAGGCGGCACTCTTGCGTCTGCGTCAGCATTGCGGCCATATCGCCGTAGGGGTACTTGCGCACCAGGAACACGGTGGCAACACGGCGAATAAAGTAGCCGCCGTTCTGGTTCTGAACGATGTAGCCGTCGCCCGTGCTGTCGGTCGCCATAAAGTTGTCGTCCATAATGGCACCCGACAGAATGCCTTCGAGTCCGTTAACGCCCGACACTTCGGTGAACTTCCAGTCGAAGCCTGTGTCGTTTTTGTGGGCTTCGATAAACGCCTGAATGTATTGTTTGATAGAGAATTGTGCCATTGTGTCAATGTTTTGCGTATAGTTTCTTCAGTTCTTTGCTCTCGCGCGCCTTGGCGTTGAGTTCGGCGAAGGCTCGCCAGCACTGTGTGTCGAGCACTTGCTTCTCTTTGGTGATGTCGCCGCCCGTAAGTGCGCGAATCATTGCGTCGTTGGCGGCCATTAGGTCGGCCTGTTCGGCTTCGTCGGTTGTCTCTGTCTTCTTGAAGAAGTCAGGAAAATAGACTTGCAGTTGGTTCTTCAGCCCGATATACCACAGCACAATAATGGCCTGTTCGGTCTGCGACAGTTCGCTGCCGAAGTTGGCATACGAGCCGTCGGCATTGCGATACAGATAGTTGGCCATTTGCACCAAAAAGAACGGCCGCTGCGTGCCGACGTAGCGTTGCCAGAACGTCTCGGTGCGGATGTAGTCGTAGAAGGTGAAGTCGTCCTGCAATAGAATGTTGACGGCGTGAAAGTTGCGCATTCGTTCGGGGCGCACGGCGGCGGTGGTGTCCAGGAACTTCAGCGTCTCGACACCAGGCACCAGTTCGGCGGGGTCGATGTAGACGGTGCGGCCTTGGTAGATGCACTTCCAGGTACGGCCGCGGCGGTTGAGCACGGTCAGGTTCATAAGGCGCAGCACCATTAAGGCCTTCACTGTCTCGCTGTCGTAGTGCGACGACAGGAACGCAAAGTAGTGCAACTGGCGGTCGTCGAGTTCGGCCCAACGGGTGGGCAGCGTTACGTCTACCTTAACAGAAAAAAAACGTCGGTTTCTCCACTGTGTTAGCATACGGTTCGGCATTATTAGATAAATATTCAGATGATTGCACGTATTGCGGAAAGTCGGCAGCGTTGGCTGGGTCGTTCACCAACTGAAGGATGTCGGCCAGAAAACTGTCGGCGTGCGTCAGTTCGTTGGCGGCGGCAATGGTGAACTGTTGCACCAACTTCACCACGTCGGCCTGCACGGCTGTGATGGCTGCGGCATTGGCGAGCGACTCGTGAAACACGCTGCGCAGGTGCTCAACTTCGGCGGCCGATATAAGGCGGCGCAGACGGCGCTCGGCGTACTTAATCTTGCCCACCAACTTGTCGAAGTCGGTGTCGGTGATGTTGTCACCAGACACGCGGCGGTATTGCGACGGCAGCACCACAAAAGGGGCGTCGGGTTGCGAAGTGGCGAAGGCGGTGTGCTTGTAGGCGGCTTCCAATAGGTCGAACTTGGCGCGGATGGCGCGGTCGTGCAACTCGTTGCGCAGTGCGTCGACACGTTCGCGGCTTGCGGGCGCCAGCGTGTTGTTGCTTACGATGCCGAAGCCCGTGGGCGTCCAGACAAGGTCAATCGATGGCGCAGCCGACCAGAAGGCGGTCAGGCTGACGTATGACACGGCGGCATTGTATAGGTCGGCGTCGTCGCTCGGAAGGTCGGCCACTTTGTAGTTGATTATGTCTTCCAGGTCCTGAATGGTTGGGGTGAACCACGGCTTGACACGGTTGTATAGTTCGGTGGCGGCGGTTGTTGGTGTGCCGACCACTTCGTTGAATTGTTGCTGTGTGATTTGCAGTTCCATAGTTGTAGGTATTATTCAGCGGTTACTTGTTGCGCGTCTTTGTGGGTGTCGAGCGTTGTCAGCGTCACCATTGGAACGATAGGCACCACTGGCCAGCCGTTGAAGCCTGCGACAAGGTCGAAGGGTGCCTTCATAATGTCGTGGTAGGCTATTTCCAGGCTCTGCTTCAGCGTGAACAGTTCGCGCTTATCCGAGCCGCTGTTGTTTTGCTGCCCTTTGCCTGGTGTTGCGCCGATTAAGTTCGGGTGAATGTTGTCGGCGTAGCACAGCATATTGCTGGCTTCTTGGATGTCTTCGGCCCAGTCGCCGCCTTCTTTGGTGGTGTCAATGGTCGAGACTTTAATCATTTGAATCTCGTGCCCGTCGGGGTCGGTGTAGAAGCCGCTGTATAAGGTCTTGCCGCTGTTCTCGATGCCGCTCAAAAACTTGTTTATGTTTTCCTTCTCTTGCTTGATGCGTTCGGTGCGGGCGGCTTCGTCGGTGATGTGCTCGCGCTTGAACAGGTCGAGCCAGTACTGGTTGTTGATGTTTACCAGGTAGCGGATGCCTGAATGGTTTTTAATCTTGGTTTTCTTGCCCAGCCCGATGAGTTGCTTAATGTCGTACCAATAGCCGCGGAACAGGCTCGCATAGTACGGCACGGGATAGTAGCGGTTGCCTGGTGTCGGAAACTTGCAGACGATGGCGAACTTGCGCTCCTTTGTGCGCACTTTCTTCTGGCCGTCGGGGCCTATTTCGTTGCCAAGTAGCACGTTCAGGTGGCCGAGCGGGTCGTACTCGTCCAACAGTGTGATGGCTTCGTACTCGTCCTTCTTTGGGTTGCCGCTGTTGAAGTCGGCGAAGAACACGTGGTTGATGCGGCCTTTTTTGTCGGCCTTCTCGAAACGACAATAAGCCGCTTCCTTCGGGCGGATGGTGACTATTTTGTTGCCCGCCTTATTCAGAACCACCACGGCCACGCAGAAGTAGAAGTACTTCATATCTGTGCACAGTTCCAGGAACAGACGCGGGAAGGCGTTGCGGCGCACGAAGTTGCGCACGTCTTCGCTGGGTTCTTCGCTGCCGTCGGTGGGCTTGTAGTGCAGGCCACAGCCGAAACACGTCAAAACGTTGAAGTGCTTGTTGCTGGCCATTACTTCGTCCTTGCCGATGGTGTTTATTAGCCAGTAGGGCAACTTGTTGTCAGCGCCCCAGACTACGTACTGGCGGTTGTCGTCGCCTGGTAGTTTCTGGGTGCGCAGGTTGCGGTTCTCGGCGTAGAACTCGAGCGACTCGGCGCCGTTGTTAATGTAGACGACTTCGGTGCCGTTGTCGGTTACGGCGAACTCGACGGGCGGCATTGTCGGTCGGTGTGTGTTTTGTTTTTTCATTGTCTCGTTTCATTAAAACGGGCGACCAGGTCCAGGCTTTTTTTGCGAACGCGGACGCTGGCCACCCGTATGCGTTTATAGATGTACTTGCATTCCGTTAATCTCGAACACACACACGTCTCTGAACTCGCGAATCTGGTGACTGGTTTGCAGCATTACCCTGAAGGTGCCGCGGCGGCTGTCGTGGCCTATCATTACGGCGTTGCGATATTCCAATATGTCGCCGTTGGTGGCCTTCCAGACTTTCAACTCGCAGGGCTTGCCCTGTTCAATGAGTTGGCGCATTTGTGTGATGTGTAATAACTTCATAATTAATTGAAAACGTTAGCGAATGTATGGTCGAAAATGCGGCCCACCACCACCTTGTCGAAGATGTTGTGGATGCGCTGCGCATAGCGATATTCGAAGTAGAAGTCAGGCGTGAACTCGACCTCGTTGTTGCGCACCGACTTGGCGCTGGTGATTACCACCTCGCGGCCTCGTGCGATTGACTGGTCCTGCGCAATGGTGAACAGGTAAATGGCTGTCGAGCGGAACAGGTCGTCGGCCCAGTTACTCATATCGGCCGACAGCGGACCCGTGAAGGCTTTAAAAACCTTCTTTTCTTCGACGTCGATATTGCGGTAGTCGCCCTCGACGTAGGCGCTCGTCAGTTGGTACTCGGGCTCGAGTTCGTGCGTGCCGATGCAGTAGATTGTTTCTTCGCACCCGAACGAGTTGCGGAACAGCAACTTCGGGGCGGCTTCGACGTCTTCGTGGCTGACGTTGTACTTCATTACACGGTTGCCCGCGCCGATGGTGTACGACACCAACTTCTTGCCCGACACGGCGAACTGTGCGGGCGAAACGTCCAACGACAGAATCTGGTCGACAGGCGACTCGCTCGGGTAGTCCTGCGTCATCACCGTGTTGTCGCTGTAATAGCCGACGAAGCGCGGGCGCGTTGGCATTGACGGGTAGAAGTACAACACTTCGCGCCAGTTGTTGTTGGTTTCTTTGCTGCGCAGGTGCGTCAGGAAGTGGTCGGCCAGGAAGTCGGCGGTTGTTTCGGTGATGTCGGCGGTGGTGTAGAACGCCGTGAAGGTTTGGTCGCTTGTGCTGTTGCCTGTTGTCCAGCCGAGCGTCACCTGCGCCACCAGCGACGGCAGAAGGTAAGTCGATAGCAGAGCGTTCACTTCGTAGAGCGTGACGTTGCCGTCGGTGTCGGGGTAGTAAATCTCGTTCAGAATCTGCGACCCGCCCACGCTGATGGTGATTGTCACCGACTCGTCGCTCGTTGAGAAAACGATTTTTTTCAGTTTCGTGATGAACTCTTTGCTATTTATCTGTGTTACAAGTGATGTAGCCATTGTTTGCGCCTGTTGTTTGATTGCAAAGTATACACACTTATATATAGAAAAAAGACACAGCGCTAAATTGCTGATATTCAAACGATGCGTATTTATTAAAAAGCCGTTTAAATACCTTTATTTCAATAGTTTACGGCACTTTATAAACCTATATAAAAATAGCCCTATTTTCGCCTGACGATTGACAAGTCGGAGGCCAAGCGGTCT
>JAZRAC010000030.1:0-59186 GCA_045634365.1 Bacteroidaceae bacterium
GTCGGGGGTGTTATAAAATTCAATGTTGTTTAGCCTCATTGATATATTTTATTACAGCTTTTTCTTCCAAGGGCTTGAATCCCTTTTTTAATTTCTTCTGAACTGTTGAATGTCCCAAACCGCAGATTTCGCAAATCGCGAGAACAAATTTCCCTTTTTCCCTGTGAGGTAAATTTTTGTAATAGTCCGAAATAACCATTTTTTGAAATTTATTAAAGATTTTATTGTTATTTATTTGCTTATTTTCTTATTTTTGACGCTCAAAAGTAGTGTATTTTTTACAAAAACAACAATATATTACAGATTTTAATCGTTAAAAAAACTTAATATTGCAGACAAATATGTATAACGGGCAGATTATCAACGCTTTGCTAAAACAGCAGGGGAAGAAGAAAAAAGACCTCCTTGAAGCTCTTGGAGTCAATTATGGTGGTTCTATAAGACCTTTTGTAGAAGGTAACCCCACTGTGGGAAAACTTGAAGCGATTGCAGATTTCTTCGGTGTTTCGATAGACACATTCTTCATTCGAGAGAAGAAACCAAGCATCAGCGTGGTTGGTAATAGTAATAATGTCGCTTGCGTGACTATCAAAGGGCTGGAAGAGCGCAATGAGCATCTTGCTCTATTACTCGAAGAAAAGGACAAACGTATCGCTCTGTTAGAGTCAATGAACGAATTGTTACAAAAGGAAATAGCAGCAAAAAAATAGGGTATATTGTTTGGACAAGTTACGGACAACCATATAAATTCATGTGCAGATGTTACATTTGTAAGTCATTGAAATGGTGTTTGTTGAAAGAAGTGGAATGCTGCAAAAAGCAAAAAATACTCCCACTTTACGAGAATGCAAACACATCGAGCATAGAATTTACCCGCATCGAGGTAAATAAAGAGGCAACGGTTGTGTCGGTAACCCTTTGGCTGCGACACAACAGCTGGGTGAGAATAAACAGCAGCAGTGTGCTCAAAGGGCGCACCACCGGCCGCGTGTATAAATTCCTGCGTGCCGAGGGTATTGAGGTTGATAAAGAGGTAATTATGCAGGCGAGTAACCGCATCGACTGCACCCTGTATTTTGAGCCTGTGAGCAACGAGGATACAAGCGTCGATTTTAGAGAAGATGTTGAAGGCGGGCAAGATTTATGGGAACTTAACGGAATTTCTTTCTTGCCCCTGCATAGTTCTTTGCAAGGCAGCTGGGAACCGGTGGGCGACGCGGGGAATGTTGTTGCAGCCTTTGTGCGCGACCGCTTGCTCTACGATGGCGAAGCGTGGAAATACACCGCCACGCAAAATGGAAAAAATATAACCATCGACATTACTTGCGGCGGTACCACTCAACAGCTTTTTGCCGTGCAGAAGAGCAACGGCACACTTCTTCTTAAAAAGGATAAAAAAGATAAAGGCACACTGCTCACGCGCAAGGCGCAAACAATAACCGTCGACGATGGTTACACATATAATCCCGCCCGCGCAACCCCTCTCTTTTTCCGTTCGGGCAAAGTGCTGCTCAAAGGGTGCGTGATAAACAATCTCACAACCACCGAGCAGCAGAAATTTATGAAAATCATAAAATACAACAATGCACTCTCCGTCAGCGGGAACGAGCTTGTGGCAATAAACCGCGACGGCACTTTCCAATGTGAATTTGAGGTTGACCACCCGCACTATGTTTATATGCAGAGCCCGCTGAACACTATGGTCTTTGTGGTTCCCGGCGACACGGTGGTAATGTGCTACGATGCAGTGGAGAGCGACCGCGAATATTACAGCAACCGCGCTCCCGCAGTTCTTGGTAACAGCCTCTCGGCACAGCTCACACGCTATTCGTTGCCCTGTAAAGAGATTATCGAAAATAGCATCGAGGGGGTGAAAGAGTGTGGCGCATACAACAAGAACCATTCGGCCACACAGGAGAGTGCGCTTGCTTTTGTGGCGAAGGCTGCGTCGCTCTTCAAGGAAATATACG
Source organism: Bacteroidaceae bacterium (assembly GCA_045634365.1). Taxonomy (GTDB): domain Bacteria; phylum Bacteroidota; class Bacteroidia; order Bacteroidales; family Bacteroidaceae; genus HGM04593. Next base: position 1,971 of record JAZRAC010000030.1, read on the forward strand.
AAAAGGCACCCGCACAGCTTGTCACCCTTCCTCTCTCGCCCGTTGCAAAGGATATTATAATAACCAATGTGGCCGAGAAACTTTTCTCGAATATATTTGATGTTGATATGTTTTACAACGAAAATGCATATATAAAAGGAGAAAATGATGTGTGGGAGGAGAACAAAGATTTTGTTCCTTTGAGCACTGTGGGGTACTACTCATTCTTGAACGACAGTATAAACGCCCGCAACCTTCTCGATAATGATTATTTCCTTTGCAACCGCAACAATTGGGTAATATTCAATCGTTTGGCGTTCCAATTGCTGCATTCGTATTGTTCACGAACTTATCGTGCCAGAAATAATTTCGAGGAGGAACCTTGCATTAAGAAGATTGCCTCCCTGCCCGAAAATGCAGATAGCGAAGATTTTAAAAATGCACTCGGCCTATTGAAGTACGGCAATCACTACACGGGAAAATATAACGCAAAGGTAGCGGAGCTTGCCGGCAAAATTCCTTTCGACTCGCTTCCCAACAATAATTATATCTATGGCAGTGCGTTTAAGGATATTGAGAAAGAGCTTGGCATTGGCAACTGTATGATGTTGCAACAGGGCATATTGGAGATTACAAATTTGGAAGAAAATAATCTTGACCATACAATGGAGATTATTGCCTGCACAATGCCCTTTATCACCAATCCTGTTATTGCCGGGCAGCTTGTAAACAAGTTGCGCAAGATAGTTGCCGAGCGTGAGGGTGGCGGCGAAAGAAAGATGAGCCCCGAGGTTGCCCGTTTCCTTAAATCCCTTAACGAAAAATATCCCGACGAAGTTATTATTCTCGATTTTTGGGGGCTTGGTTGCGGTCCCTGTCGCTCGGAAATGCTGCGTCACCGCGAGCTTGTCGAGAAATATGCCGGCAAAGTGCACTTCGTCTATATAAGCGTTGCGCAGAATAATACCGAAGCTGCCGTGAACGAGTTTTTCACCACCAATAATATAAAAGGAGAGAATTTGCGCGTGAATGGCGACACTTGGGCTCATTTAAGTTCCCATTTCAATTTCAGTGGCATACCGCATATGGAAATTCTTTTAAAGGATGGTACTCTATATAAAAGTTCCGACCGTTTCCATCTGAACGACTCTTTTATAGAAAATTCTTTATTGAAAGAGTAGGACTGCAAAATTAAATTGTTAAAAAATACCATTGTTTGTAACAAAAAACCAAAAACTCCGTCTTACTAATGTGAGAGGGATAAATTCTCCTTCTGCACACAGAAAAAAACAAAATGACACACACAGAATTTAAACAGAAATTTATGCCGCTGCAACCGATGCTCTTTCGCGAAGCCTGCAAAATGCTTTGCGACAAGTTCGAGGCCGAGGATGCAGTGCAGAATCTCTATTTAAGGCTGTGGGAAAAGAGAGACGAACTTGCCCGATTAGTGGATCCGGAGGCCTACTGCCGCACTATGCTGCACAATATATGCATAGACCGCTGGCGACGGTTGCAAAGAGAAAATCAACTCTTTGCCGACGAAGAGCTGCCACACCCCGAGGCACCGATGAGCACATTTGAAGAAAAAGACGAAAAGGAATTTGTGAAAATATACCTCTCACGTCTACCGCTGTTGCAACGCCGCGTGGTGTTTATGAGAATGAACGGATACTCTTATGGCGAGATTGAGAGAATAACAGGAATCTCGGGTGTAAACATACGGGTTATAATATCGAGATTGAGAAAAAAGTTCCGTGAGTATTACAACGATAAATAGGAGGCAAATATGGATATAAATAAATTGATAGAAGATTTTTTCGATGGTACTCTGTCGATGGAAGAGGAAGAGGCATTGTGCCGCTATTTGCGTGAGAATGATGTACCCCCGTCGTTGCAACGCGATAAAGAGGCGGTGCTTGCTCTTTGTGGCGGTGACGAGGATGTCTCCTTGCCGCCGGGTGCTGCCGAGCGTTTGGAGGCTATGCTCGACGAACTTGACAGAAATATCTCTCCCGTCGAAACTGTCGACCATCGACCAGAGGTCCCCATAATAAAGAAACTGAAAATACCCATATTGTCGAGGGTGGCTGTCGCCGCTGCCGCTGCCATTGTCGCGCTGTTTTTCCTTGTGTACGATGGTGCGGAAAATAAACAGTGGGCAATGCAGGAGAAAGATACATTCTCCTCTCCCGAAGAGGCTGCTCACTGCGCCCGACAAGCCTTTGGCGAGATTCTGCTGGCAATGAACACTGCACGCGAAAATACAATAGCAATTGGTTGCACGCTCGAAGAGTCGGCACGAGAAACGCGAGCGATAAAAACAACATTAAAGAAGTGATTTTATGAAACAGTTTATTCTAATAACTCTACTGCTTTTTGCCGTGGCCACAGGCGCGGCAGGGCAATCGTCGGCCCGCACGACGACGGAGAAGAGCGAAGCGGAAATGCTTATACGTCGCGCATCGAAGATAAAATCCTCGCAAATAAATTACGCCTATATTTCGCTCAATATGTTCAAGCAGATGCTTAATCCGATATTTGCCGAGGAACCTATGGTGAAAGAACTTTTCGGCACAATGAAGAGCCTGCGACGCTTCTTTACCACCGGCCCCGAAGGGAAAAAACAGCTTGCAGCTGTTCTTCACCCCTTTATGCAGGAGGATGAAAAAGTTATGAATATGGAACTGATGACCATTAACCGTGAGGCTGATGCAATGTCGGTGATATATGCAGGGAGCGATAATATACTTCTCATTAACGACAGTGGCGAGTCTCTCTCCGTGGTGTTTGTGGTGGGCCTCTCCTACGATGGCTTTAAACAGATTCTTATGGATAGTGATTTTGAATTGGATTTTTAACAGAGTACTATGAAAAAAATATTTATAACGATTTTTGCCCTCTTTCTCTTTGTTGCAGTTGTTCCTGCACAAAATTCCGACGTTGAAAAACTGATGGAGGATATAAAGGCTCTTGCCGGCGACGGCGTTTATTGCGAGGCCTATGAGATGAACTCTTATGTAAGGGAACAATTTATTTCCCAATTGGGCCAGCAGTTTGGCGAAGAGGGTGTAGAGAAACTTATGGAGCATTTTCCTATTGCAGGGAAAGGGAAAAGAATTATTCTGCTCGAAACGAATAACATTGACGGTTACCACCGTGTAGCCTCGTTTGTGGAGAAGAACGAGATTGACACAGCCGATGAACTTTACGGCATTCCTCTTATGGTAAACAGCCGCAACGAGGGTGAGCAGCAGATTGTTTTTTTGAGCGATGATTATACTTTTGTCTTCAACGATAATGCCGACGAGAATACCTACGAAATTTGCGCTTCCGACTGTAATATCATAGAACTGTTGCAAAAGACAATGTTGACTGTGGTAGAGGCCATTGGCGAGAGTAGTTTCGATGTTGTTTTTAACGACGACGATAATGCAAGCTACACATTCTCGGCCGAGGATGATAGTGACGAGTATGCAAAAGTTTATGCCGATATTATGATTAAAAAAACTGTAAAGAAAAGTGCAGGCCCTCTCTATAATGATAGTATTACAGAGCCGGCGTTGCTCCCGAATGGTGCCGGCGACTATCGGGTGGCAATTCCCACACTCTCCGAGGATGATAAAAAAGAGTGCCGCCCTTATGCCGTGAGCGGCGTATACGATTGGATAAACGAAACGGGCTTTGGCAAAGGAGGCGGTGAAAATCCCCACCAAAAGTCCGAAATTATAACTCCATTCTCTGTGGTGAAAGAGTATTTTCGTGCCCATGATATTCTGCCTTTGTCGATAGAGCATCCGTCGGACGATTTATGCAAGCATCTTGCCGCTGAGTATCAGGGTGGGGCACCGGCACTGCTCTACCGAAAATCCCTCACTCCCGAAGGTTACGAGGATATTCTCTCCGACCTTGCCCCTTTCTTTGCCCTGAAAGATGGCGAGCGTTACAAGAATATGAAGGTGGTGAACCGCTACGATTCACCCTCGGGCGAGCGATTCGTTCAACTATACGGCGAAAGAAGCGTGCTTGTGTGCATATACGATTCTCCCACCGAGAAGCGTTGTTGTATGAGCATTACCATTGGCGACAGCGATGCATTTGCATCTGTTGTAAACAGCTATCGTTCCGCCGAGGAGAGAGTAATTGCTCGCAAATGCAGAATAACGATAGGGGATAATGGCATTCAATTCTCTGCCGGAAATTTAATGAATCCCCGTGGACTATTCTACAATCTCGATTACTACAATAAAATTAACTATAAACAGTGAATATTATGAAAAAAGTTTGTTTGATTTTTGCCCTGCTCTTGGCAGGAACCTATTATGCAGTGGCGCAGACAACCGCGCTTGTCGTGTACGAAGGCGGTTACTTTGTGAAGAACGATAAAGTGTGGGAGGAGTATCGTCCGGCCGAGAAGAAAGGAATATGGTCGAGCTACAAGCAGTGGCGCGAGGATGACACCTTCTTCTATCTTAAAAACAAAAAATGCCAGCTTGCCATTCCCAAAGTGAAAAAGGATAAAATATTTATCGCACGCGGCAAAAGCAAAAATTGGGAGGTTGTCTACAATACCATTGATGTTCACAATATGTGCCCTAACAAAGACGGCCTTTTCTACTGCTACAACGACGGGCGAGGCGATTGGCACAATGGCTTTTTTGTGCGCAACAACACACAGTGGATAGAGTATGCGCCCGGGAAACAACGTCAAGTGTGGGCCGAATTTAAGCAGACAGGCGAGGATGAAAATTATTTCTTCATCGAGAGTACAAAGAACAAAGTATCCGTGCCCAAACACCCGTCGCGTAACTTCATAATCACCAATCTCGAAAATGATGGCTGGCGCGGCGGCTACACAACAAAGGCCATTTACGACCGCTCGGCACAATACGATTTTAATTTTTATTTCGGCAATATTGTTCTTAAAGGTAAGGATACTGTAAAGAGCGCAAGAGTGAGCTTCAACCGCTCGGGCGATATTCAGATAGCCTGCAACGGCAAACACTACGACCTTGAATACCGCTCAATGCAGCTTGTCGACTATTTTGGACGAAAGGCCATTGCCATAAACATAGACGAGAAAAACAGCCTCCTGCTCACCCCCGACGGCAAGTGCGATGTAAAATGCAAGAGCGTGGGCAAGAATATGACCTTTACCGATGGCAACAACGGCTCCACTTTTGCCGAAGTAATCACTTTGCTTAAAAACAACTCTTTCTATCGATACAAATAACTCTCAAATAATCATAAACGTAGAAAGGATGCGGGCGACTAAAATTTATTTTCAGTCGCCCGCATTATGTTGAAGCTGAAACTTTTAATAGGCCACAGCATTCTCTTCCATCAAAATCCTCTCACCGCTGTAAATATCGAACCCAATCTTTTTTATTATGTGGGAAATAGCCTTCTGCGCCCTCACGGAATTGCCGGCAGCATCTATTGGCGGCGAGAAGGCGGCAATACCAAACAGCCCGGGAAGTACACCTATGATACCGCCGCCTACGCCTGTTTTTGCAGGCACTCCCGTGGAGAAAATCCAGTTGCCACTATGCTCGTAGAACCCCACGGCAGCCATCATCGATACTATTTTGCTCGCAAGATATTGTGGAAATACTCTGCGTCTCGTCACAGGGTTTATTCCGCCGTCGGCAATGGTGCCGGCAAGTACCGCAAGCTCGCTTGTTGTCACTCCCAAAGAGCATTGGCGCGTGTAAAGGTCGAGCGACATATCAGGCTCGTCGTATATGCGGTTGTAGCTCTTCAAAAGCCAAGCGATGGCGCGGTTATTGTGGTTGGTGACACGCTCCGACTTATAAAGTTCGTCGATTATGGGAAGCTCGCTTGCGCACAACTCATTTATGTTGTGCAGTATCGACTCCCACTTCTGCTGCTTGTCGCCCACCGGCCGCACCAAGCTGACGGCGGATATTGCCCCTGCATTAACCAATGGAGTAGAAGGATGGTCTTTTTCCAACAGTATAGCCATTATCGAATTGAAAGGCATTCCGGTGGCGTCGGCGCCAATCATATCCATTATGGTATTTGCACCATACTCTTTTAGTACCAATAAGGCTGTTGCAACCTTGGAAACAGACTCAATTCCGAATCGGTAACTACTGTCGCCGGCCTCAATAATTTCGCCATCGGGCAAGCAAATGGCTATTGCAAAGAGATTGCTGTCGACGCTTGCAAGATAGGGTATATAGTCGGCATTTTTGCCACCTTTTTCCTTCTTGCACAGCTCGTATGCCTCTTGAACAACAGCGTGCAGTTCCTCTCGTGTAATCCTTCTATCCATCTTTTTATTATCTATTTCCCTGTGTGGGTATATACAGTTCCTTTAACTTTCACGTTGCTCTCTATTGAAATGCGCGACGGAGTGGGGTATTGCAGCTTTTCGAGCTCTGCCACAGCCGATGCAATGTCGGAGAGCAGTTGGTCGGCCATATCTCGGCTGAATCCGTTGCGCACCACAAGGCGCATAACTATTGTTTTTTCGAGTTTCGCCGGCAGAGTGTAGGCGGGTACCATCCAACCATTCTGTTTGAGTTTATCTTGAAGGTCGTACAGTGTCCATTTGCATTTTTTTGCGTGCTCCTCCTTCATTTCCCAGATGAACAGTGGGTTCACTACCTCTTTGCTGTAATTGCGGAAGGGTACCATTTTGCCAATCTCTGCGTGCAGATACTTTGCAATCTCCAAAGAATTGTGCTGTATGGCTTTGTAACCCTCGAAGCCCAAGCGTATGAATTGATAATACTGCCCGAGTATCTGTGCGGCGGGGCGTGAGAAGTTAAGGCCCACCTGCGTAACGTCGGCACCAAGGTAGTTCACGCTGAACGACATTGAGTCGGGCAGATATTTCTTATCCTTCCACACTACCCAGCCGATGCCCGGATAGACAAGGCCGTATTTGTGCCCGCTGGTGCTAATGGAGAGTACCCATTTGAGGCGGAAGTCCCACTGCTTTTCCGGTTCGAGGAAGGGGAGAATGAAGCCTCCCGATGCTGCGTCTATGTGTATGGGAATATCGTAGCCCGTCTTTTTGTTATACTCGTCGAGAGCATCGTTAAGGGCTTTTACATCGTCGTTAAGGCCGGTCCACGTTACTCCCTGTATGGGAACAATGCAGATTGTATTTTCGTCGCACATTGCTATTGCCTCTTGGGGACACAATGTGGGCTTCTCGGCGGTGATGGGAACGGTGCGCATCTCAATCTGCCACAGCTGTGCAAATTTCTCCCACACAACCTGTGCCGCCGAAGAGATTACGAAGTTGGGCTTGTCGCAGGGCTTGCCGGCAGCCTCGCGGCGTTTTTTCCAGCGTTGCCACGCAGCAACGCCACCAAGCATACAGGCCTCACTCGAACCAATGCCAAGCGCACCGGTCTTCCATTTTGCCTGTTCGGGGGTGTTCCAAAGGTTGGCAATTATGTTTATACATTTTGCACACATAACCGCAATGCGCGGGTATTCTGTTTCGTCGATATAGTTTATTGCTATTGCATCGTTCATAAGTTTGGTTGCGTATGGGTCCATATATGTGGTTACGAACGTTGCAAGGTTCAAGCGAGGCTGTGTCTGAGCGTATGTCTCGTCTTTCACCATCTGATAGGCAATCTCGGCTGTGGTTGATTTTTGTGGAATTTCATCGACGGGTGCCGATTTTAGCATCTCGCGTGAACCGAATACCGCTGTTGTCACGCCTGTCTCTTTGTAATCTTCACTTTGTTTCATTTTCTTTCGTTTTTTAGGGTTTGTAAATCCAGTTGTAACCGATGAACGTTTTTTTGTTGCATCTTGTTCGCCTGTTTGCTTTTTTTGTGATTATGGTACAATTCTTTGGCTTTTTAACAAGAATGGGGCGGTGAACATTTGGGTTGCTCTTCTTGTTTACAAGCATATAATTAAAATTTTGGAGTATGAGAATTTTTACAGGAAAGGGGAGTATCTCCCACTGGGCCTTGCTGGGTATATGGTCGGTGTCGGCACTTACTTCGTTGCCGGGGCTTGCAATTTCGCCTATTCTTGGCGACCTTTCGACGATTTTTAAAACTGCTACCGACTTTGATGTTCAGATGCTCACTTCGCTGCCCTCGTTGCTTATAATACCTTTTATATTGCTTGCCGGCCGCACGAGCGATGCTGTGGGGTATATACGTTTGCTCTATTTTGGGCTGGGTATTTTTTTGTTGAGCGGATTGCTATATTTTTTGTGCGACACTATTATGGAACTTATTTTTGTGAGCACTCTTTTGGGGGTGGGAGCAGGAATTATAACTCCGCTCTCAACTTCGCTTGTGTCGCGCTTTTTTACCGGCGAACAGCGCACGCGGCAGTTTGGTTACTCTTCGGCGGTAAATAATCTCACTCTTGTTGCCGCCACTGCTCTCACCGGCTATCTTGCCGAGGTTCAGTGGCACCTGCCGTTCATCGTGTATCTGTTGCCGGCTGTGTCGTTGATGCTTGTTCCTTATATTAAAAGTGCCGAGAAAAGCTGTGGGGTATCTTCGGCCGATACAGTTGTTTCGAATGGAGTGGGGCGCTCGTCGTTCATAAACTATTCTGCTTTGTGGAAACTTATGCTTTACTACCTTTTTATAACTTTTTTGGTTATGGCTGTGAGCGTCAATCTGCCGTTTCTTATGAGCGAGAATGGGCACGACAGTGGCAGTGTGGGGCTTGTTACTTCGCTCTTTTTTCTTGCGATTATGCTGCCCGGCCTTTTCTTGAACCACATTTTGCGTTTTTTGGGCGAGAGGGTTTTTCTCTTCTCATTGTTGCTCATTGCTTGCGGATTGATGGTGATATTCTTCTACCCATCGGTTGCGGGGGCGGCTGTGGGAGTGTTGCTCGCGGGGACGGGCTACGGCACGGCGCAACCTTGTATATACGACCGCACGTCTTCTGTTGCTTCGCCCGGCAAAGTGACTTTTGCTCTTGCTCTTGTTATGACGATGAATTATGTTGCGATTGTAATAGCTCCTCCTGTGGTCGATTTTCTTCAAAGTGTGGCAAAGGTTGCGAGCGAGCGCTTTGCTTTTGCGCTTAACTCCTGTTTGTGTGTGGTGGGCTTGGGCTTTCTTCTTGCGAGGGGTATTTTGCAGAAGGGGAGGAGCGGCCGATGAAAAATTATCTGAAAGGTTCGTTGGCACTGTTCGCCTCTCGAATGTCGGCAGGGCTTAATGTCAACTGCACAAAATTCCTGTTGCCTGTGTGGATTGCGCCTGTGGGCTTTGTGCTTGTGAGGTTGTTGTTCGGTACGCTTTTCTTCTGGACGATAGGTGCTTTTGCAGGGCCCGACACTGCGACGAAGCGCGACAAGGTGAGGCTCTTTGCATTGGGAGCTACAATGGTATTTGGCTATATGACACTCTATGCGACGGGACTCACCTATACAACCCCTGTGAATTTTGCCATTTTCAATGCCTTGCAGCCAATCTGGGTCTTTGCCTTTTCGGTTGTGTGTCGCAACGAACGTGTCACCGCTGGCAAGGTAACAGGTATCTGTCTGGGCTTTTCGGGGGTGGTGGCTACGCTATTTTCCGAAGCTCCGCACGAGCTTGCGTCGAATGCTTTTCTGGGTAATACAATGGCTCTTGCAAGCTCTTTGTGCTATGCTGTGTATCTTTTTTCGTCGACGGCACTGTTGCGGCGCGTGAGCAATATTATTATGCTTAAATATACTTTTCTGGGTGCGGCGGCATCGGCATTTGCGACTTTCTTTTTCGATGGGTGCAAAATTCCACGAATGTTCACGGAGTATAACTCTTCGGCGGTGCTTCTGCTTCTCTTCGTGCTTATATTCCCCACGGTGTTGAGCTATCTGCTAATGCCGATAGGGCTTAAATATTTGAAAACCACGCTTGTGGCAATGTATGGCTATGTTACTTTGTTTGTGGCGACGATAGTCTCTTTGCTCACCGGACAGGACCGCTTCGATGCGTGGCTCTTGCTTGCTCTCTCGCTCATTTGTGTGGGAATATCTTTGGTGAACAGGGCCGAGAGAAGGGGGTAACTTTTTTATGTGACTTTTTAGTAGGTTGCATCTGCTCTTGCACACTTTTGATATATTTTATAAGAATTTTAAACAGCTATTACCTCATTTATAAAAAGTTTTTCTAAATTTGCATCTAATAGCCCTGCTGAATGGGCCGGACAGATTATGAAAATAACCATAATACAACAAAATATAGTCTGGAAGGATGTAGAAGCCAATCTCAAAGAGATGAGCCGCTTGATAGCGAAAGCCGAGAAGGCCGACATTTATCTCTTCCCCGAAATGTGCTCCACAGGTTTTTGTATGGAGCCCACCGGGGTTGCCGAGCCTGTTAACGGGCCCACTGCGCAGAAATTCAGTGAGTGGGCAAAAAAATATGATGCAGCTGTTGCCGGCACGGTTATGACACACGAAGGCGGTGGCATTTATCGCAACAGAATGTATTTTGCGACCCCCGATGGAGAGATTAAATACTACGACAAATGCCATCTGTTTGAGTACAGCGGCGAGGATCGGGTATACACCCCCGGAGAAGAAATCGTAGTGTGGGAGTGGCGCGGAGTGCGTGTGCGTCCCGTAATTTGCTACGACATTCGCTTCCCTATATTCCTGCACAATACAGGCGAATATGATGTTATGCTCATTTCGGCCAACTTCCCCGAAAAACGTATGCTCGCTTGGGATACTCTCATACGTGCACGTGCCATTGAGAACCAATGCTATGTGGCCGCGTCGAACAGGGTGGGGATCGACGATTTTGGAACATACATAGGGCACAGTGCCATAATAAACCCATACGGGCAGACTATTGCCCGTTGCCGCTCGCGTTACCAAGGAAGTGCAACCGCCGAGCTTGAATGGGGTATGATGGAGCGACTGCGCCGTAACTTTCCGGTGCTGCACAAGGACAAAAGAATATAATAATAAAAATAAATAAAACACTTGAAATGAAAAAACTACTATTAGGAGATCAGGCAATAGCCCTGGGAGCGATAAACGCCGGAATAAGCGGTGTGTACGCTTATCCGGGCACTCCTTCGACCGAGATTACCGAATTTATACAGGCCTCGCCCATAGCTCGTGAACGTGGGCTGCACTCTCGCTGGTGTACCAACGAAAAGACTGCAATGGAGGCTGCACTTGGCGTTTCCTACGTGGGCAAACGCGCGTTGGTGTGTATGAAACACGTTGGCCTTAACGTGTGTGCCGACCCCTTTGTAAACTCGGCAATGACCGGAGTTAACGGTGGAGTGGTGGTACTTGTGGCCGACGACCCCTCGATGCACTCCTCGCAGAATGAGCAGGACTCGCGTTTCTATGCAAAATTTGCGATGATACCCTCGCTCGAACCCTCGAACCAACAGGAGGCCTATGATATGATGAAGTATGCCTTCGACCTCTCCGAGGCGCAAGGCCTGCCCGTGCTTATGCGTGTGACCACACGTATGGCCCACTCGCGTGCCGCCGTGGAGATTGACGAGCAACCCCGCGAGCAGAATACATTGGCTTTCCCACAAAAGGCAAAGGATTGGGTGCTTCTGCCCGCCAACGCCATACGCCGTAACAACGAGGTTACCGCGCAACAGGCTACTCTCGAAGAACTATCTTGTGCATCGCAATATAATCAACTGATTGTGCCTGCACAAGGCGGTCGCTACAAACAGGGCGTGATAACCTGTGGCATTGCATACAACTATCTAATGGATGCATTTGAGAGCAAAGTGGACTTTCCCGTGCTTAAAATTACACAATATCCCATTCCCAAGAAGCTGATAAACGAGCTTGCCGCAATGTGCGACGAACTTGTAATACTCGAAGAGGGCCAGCCCATCGTGGAAGAACTTGTGCGTGGAACACTTTCCACACCCTGCACCATAAAGGGCCGCCTCACAGGAGAGGTTAACCGCACCGGCGAGCTTACCCCCGATAGAGTTAAGGCAACATTCGGCCTTCCCTGCAAGGTTGTATACGCAAAGAGCGAGGTTGTGCTTCCCCGTCCTCCCGCATTGTGTCAGGGATGCAGCCACCGTGATGTTTACACTGCGCTCAACGATGTTATAAAGGAGTATCCAAATGCAAAGGTATTCAGCGATATTGGTTGTTACACATTGGGAGCGTTACCTCCTTTCCGCACAATATCATCGTGCGTGGATATGGGTGCCTCTATCACAATGGCAAAGGGTGCTGCCGATTCAGGCCTTTTCCCTGCCATCGCAGTTATCGGCGACTCAACCTTCACCCACTCGGGAATGACAGGCCTGCTCGATGCTATTAACAGCAAGGCCAATATAACCGTGGTAATATCGGACAACCTCACCACTGCGATGACCGGCGGACAGGACTCGGCAGGTACAGGACGCATAGAATCCATCTGCTTAGGCTTGGGCGTGGAGCCCGAACATCTGCGAGTAATGCTTCCTATTCCCAAAAACCACGATGAATTGTGCAGCATCATCCGCGAGGAAATTGAATACAACGGCGTTTCGGTAATAATTCCTCGTCGCGAATGTATACAGACAATGAACCGTAAACTCAAACAGAAAAAAGCCAATAAAGCATAATCGATTATGAAAATAGATATAATTTTGGCCGGAGTAGGCGGCCAAGGCATCCTCTCTATCGCCACTATCATTGGTGAGGCAGTTATGAACGAGGGCCTGTACATTAAACAAGCCGAGATACACGGAATGAGCCAGAGAGGTGGCAGCGTGGAGTCGAGCCTTCGCATCTCTTCGCAACCCATATACTGCGACCTCATAGCCGAGGGTACCGCCGATGTTATAATTTCGTTGGAGCCGATGGAGGCACTGCGTTACACCCCCTACCTCTCACCCGAAGGCTGGATAATAACATCGAACAACATTTTTGCCAACGTTCCCAATTATCCCGATGTTGAAGTGTTGAAGAGCGAGCTTGCAAAATACCCCAACGTAATACAGATTGATGTTGAGGGCCTCGCAGCCGAGAATAATATGCGCAAGAGCGGTAATATGATACTGCTCGGTGCTGCCTCAAAGGCATTGGGGCTCGACTATTCATTGCTCGAAAAGGCAGTGTCCACAGTATTTGCCTCAAAAGGCACCGAAATTGTGGATATGAACATAAAGGCCCTTGCAATAGGATTGGAAAATGCGAAATAATATTCTCTGTTTTTTTGCGTTTATAAATTAAAAGAGTACATTTGAAAAAAATAACTAACCTAAACAATATACTCCAATGAACACAATTGTTTCTCAATTCAACATTCAAGGTAATGTAGTTGAAGTAGCCCCCTTGGGCAATGGTCTCATTAACACCACTTATCGTGTAAAGACCGAAGGCAATGCACCCGACTATGTGTTGCAACACGTGAACAATGCTATCTTCCCCGACGTGGATATGCTTATGAACAACATCGTGGCAGTAACCAATCACATTCACGGAAAGTTGGAAACAGCAGGTACCGACGACATCAGTCGCAAGGTGCTGAAATTCGTTCCCGCAAAGGATGGTAAATATTACTATTTCGATGGTGAAAAATATTGGCGTGTAATGGAGTTTATCCCCGAAACAGAGTCGATGACCGCCGTTACTCCCGAGACATCGTACATTGTGGGTGAAACTTTCGGTAATTTCCAGGCTATGCTTGCCGATATTCCCGTTCAGCTGGGCGAGACAATCAAGGACTTCCACAATATGGAATTCCGCTTGCAACAGTTGCGTGAGGCTGTTGCCGAAAATAAAGCAGGTCGCTTGGCCGAGGTTCAGTGGCTTGTAGATGAACTTGAAAAACGTGCCGAGGAGATGTGCAAAGGCGAGCGTCTCTATCGCGAGGGCAAGCTCCCCAAACGCATCTGTCACTGCGATACAAAGGTAGACAACATCCTTTTCGACAAAGAGGGTAACGTGCTTTGTGTAATAGACCTCGATACTGTGATGCCCAACTTCATCTTCTCCGACTTTGGCGACTATCTGCGCTCGGCTGCCAACACCGGTAAAGAGGACGACAAAGAGCTCGATAATGTAAACTTCAATATGGAGATTTTCAAATCTTTTGCGAAGGGTTACTTAAAATCGGCAGCTTCATTCATCACTCCTCTCGAAGTTGAGAATTTGCCCTATGCTGCGGCTCTATTCCCCTATATGCAGACAGTGCGTTTCCTTGCCGACTACATTAACGGCGATACATACTACAAAATTCAGTATCCCGAGCACAACCTTGTTCGTTCAAAAGCACAGTTCAAACTGTTGCAGAGTGTAGAGGCTGCACAGCCCGAAATGCAGGCGTGTATCGCATCGCTTGTGTAAGGGCGAATAAGGCAGTTAAAAAATGATTAGAGGGTGAAACTCCGTTAGGAATTCACCCTCTAATCATTTTTGTCTGCGGGGTAGTGGAAGCGTGTATCTTACTCCCCTATAATATCCTTGTACAAAGGAATCTCTTTTAAAAAAGAGAAACTATTGCTGTTGTAATCCATTTTGCAACAAAAATGTTGCAACCCATTGCTCACAATAAGAAAATCCACTTTTAGCACAAGATTGTAGCGGGCAATCTGCGCAAAAACTTTTTCATCTATTTTCACCGTCGGAGCCTTATACTCCACAATAACCCTTGGACGCAACGCCTTGTCGTACACCACAGTATCGCACCGGCGTTTCATCCCGTTGAGCGAGATTGCAACCTCGTTGGCCGTGAGCGTGGCAGGGTAGCCCTTATGTTCCACAAGCATATTCACAAAATGCTGTCGCACCCACTCCTCGGGAGTGAGTGCCACATAGCATCGTCGCAAGCAGTCGAAAATCTCAATCTTCCCCTCCTTGTTGCGTATTTTTGCTTCGTAGCGTGGCAGATTTAATGATAACATATTGTATCTTTATATAAGATGGGCGGTGGCACGACAGAAAAAACAGTTAAACTTTTTTTTCTGCTCTCACTTTTTGCTATCTTTGAGATAAACTCGAAGATAGATTGCACTCTCTGTATGAAATAATCAAGTAAACTTGTTATTTCCTGTTCGTTTCTCACTATCTTTGTATGTGCAAAGGTAGTTTAAAAGTACAATATGGCAAAGTATACCTACGAATCAATTATCACAGAGCTTAAAAGCGGGAAATACCGCCCCGTCTACTATCTTATGGGCGAAGAGGGTTATTTTACCGACAGAATAACCGATTATATTGCCTCCCACGCTCTCTCCGAGGATGAGCAGGGCTTTAATCAGGCGGTATATTATGGGCTCGACAGCAATATCGACGATATTATAACCGCAGCCAAACGTTTCCCTATGATGGCCGAGAGGCAGGTGATTATTGTGCGCGAGGCGCAGATGTTGAAGAATATCGACAACCTTATTTACTATCTGCAAGCTCCGGTGGAGAGCACGGTTCTTGTGTTTGCCCACAAGAACGGCTCGCTCGATAAACGCAAAAAGGTGGCTGCCGAGCTTGAACGCTCCTGTGTGTTGCTCGACAGCAAGAAGATGCGCACCGAGCAGTTGCCATCGTTTGTAAATGGCTATCTGCGCGAGAAGGGCCTTGCGACCGACAATAAATCGGTGATGATGATATGTGAATCGGTAGGGGCCGACCTTTGTCGCCTCGCAAGTGAGATTGACAAACTTGCCATTGCTCTGCCCGAGGGTGTCACAGCTGTTTCGCCCGAATTGGTGGAGGAGCACATTGGCATAAGCAAGGAGTATAATAATTTTGAATTGCAGAATGCGATAGTGAACAAGGATGTATACAAGGCCAATAAAATAATTAAGTACTTTGCCGAAAATCCGAAGAAAAATCCTATCCAGATGACGCTTGCGCTGCTCTTCGGCTTCTTTTCGAATGTGATGATGGCCTATTATGCTCCCGAAAAGAGTGAACGTGGCATTGCTGCTTTTCTGGGATTGAAGAGTGCGTGGGGAGTGGGCGACTATATTAAGGCAATGAAAAATTATCGTGCCATTCACGTAATGGAGATTTTGCATCTTATTCGCCTTGCCGATGCGCAATCCAAAGGTGCCGAGGGTGCTGCTGCTCCCGACGGCGAGATTATGCGCGAATTGCTATACAAGATATTGCATTAGAAGAATAAAGTGAATAAAAAAAAGTACCTTGAATGTTCAGGGTACATTTTTTATTGATAAGGTTCTGCCTGTTATTTCACCTTTTTTCCGGTTAAAGACTCTTTGTCGAGCAGATATACTTTGCCCAAAATTCCGAGTGTAATCTTCTTTTTCGATGTTTTTGGGCTTCCTATGCTGAAAATGTAATAGTTGTCCACATTAATTGCATCCTTGATTGCTCCCCTCAAAAGTCTTATTGCAGCAGCCTCTGCAATTTTGTTCTTTGTAATCTCCTCTCTTGTATCGGCATTATCGAATACTGTCAGAATAGCATCGGCGTGAGCCTCTTTCACGGGGTTGGTGGCAACCAGCGTGCCACCAATTGCTGCCACGGCAAGCAGTGTAAATAGTAATTTCTTCATAGTCTTTATCTTATGTACATATTATAGTCCTTTTCGTATCCTATGGTCGTCTCCTCGCTGTGTCCGGGATATACGACGGTGTCGTCGGGCAGGGTGAAAAGCCTCTCCTTTATGCAACGTATGAGTGTATTGTGGTCGCTGTCGGGAAAGTCGGTGCGTCCTATACTGTTCCTGAATAGTGCATCGCCAGTGAACACCACCTTGTGCTCGGGGAGATAGTAGGCAAGGCTGCCGGGCGAGTGCCCCGGAACGGCAATGGCCTTCACACATTGGTTACCGAAAGTGATAGTGTCGCCATCCTGCAACACACGCTCGGGGCGTGAGATATACTCGGTGTATCTGAACCCGAAGCGTGCCACACGCTCCGCAATATTTTCCACCCACGGCCAGTCGCCATCGTTGGCCTCATATTTAACCCCGAATGCCTCTTCCACAAATGCGTTACCGAATATATGGTCGAAGTGCAGGTGGGTATTCAGGTAGTGCTTTACCACCAATCCATTATCGGCAATAAAACGTTTCAACTGCTCTCTCTCGCCTTCGAATAACGCACCGCAATCTATGAGCAGTGCCTCTTTCGTGTCGTCCCACAGAAGGTAACAGTTAACCTCTATGGGGTTGAATATAAATCTCTTTATCTGCATAATAACTTTAACCGATGGGAACGTAAACAACTTTTTTGTCTTTGAAGAACTCCTCGTCGAAGAATGTGGATAGTTCGGTGGTCTCTACAAATTTCCTGAACGGCTGAATCTCTCCTTCAATATTACCGCCTTTCAAACAAATAACACCATTGGGCAGGGAATTTATCTGCTCTTTGGCAATATTCTTGCTGCATATTTTTATAAGCTCGGGCAACTGCATCACCGCACGGCTCACCACAAAATGGAACTTCTCCTTAATATCCTGCACACGGCTGTGGCTGCCCCTCACATTGGTTAGTCCTACGGCTTTTGCAATCTCTGTGGCCACACGCACCTTCTTGCCTATGCTGTCGACAAGGTGAAATTGTGTGTCGGGGAACATTATTGCAAGAGGAATTCCCGGGAGCCCTCCACCGCATCCAAAGTCCATCACTGTGGTTCCGGGGCGGAACTGTATGCTCTTTGCAATGGCCAACGAGTGCAGAATGTGGTGCAAATAGAGATTCTCTATGTCTTTACGCGAAATTACATTTATCTTGGCGTTCCACTCGAAATATAGGTCATACAGCGCAGCAAACTGCTCCTTCTGCCTCTCGGTGAGCGAGGGAAAATATTTAAGTATCTCTTCCATTTATTTAAGAATATCTTTTAGTTCTTCATATTTAAAACCAATGCGGCTGCTGCCACAAGAGTAGGGCGCAATCTCATATTCATTATAAATGAAGAATATACTATCCTTCTCCATTGCGAAATTATCGGTAACGAACATTTCATCTAATGAATAGCCCATTTCTTTTAGTTCCTGTGGCGAAGAAGCATTGTGCTGTTGCACAAGGCGAGTGGTGAGCCTCTCGGTGAGCAGACTGTCGCTCCCTGCCTTGAAAATATTTTGCAGGGTAATCTCTTTGCCATTGGCTGCGTCGAAGTTCACCGCGCTTATTATGTGGTAGGGGTGTGCTCCCCCCTCGTACACTTCGTTGTTTGTCGTGTAGCAAACGATGCTCCCGGGCCCCTGCACAGCCTCGCTGTTGAGCATATAATATGCCTTGAACCACGGTGCGTCGGGGTTTATATCCTTCTCGTTTATATAGCTGTCGCGCAGCGTGTAATAATTCTCGGTGAGTGATTTTACCACCGAGTCTAACGCTTTTTGCAGATTGTTGCCATCTTTCCCGAATGTGGCATATACGATGCAACCATTTATTTTGGTTGTTAAATTCTCGTCGTCTGTTTTTGGAGCAAGTAAAGTAATATCCACATTCAATGCCGGAGAGTTCTTGTCGATGGAGTCGAGAGGAATACTCTTTTTCATCCTTAATGTGTCAAAAGCAATTTGGTTGCCCTTGCTTCCCTCTTTATCCACTCCCTTATTTTCTTGCGTATTCTTGCAACCGATTATTATGGCAAATATTGCCAATAGCACTATTATTTTTTTCATTCTATTCAATTTTCAAAAAAAAGTAAAATCCTCAGGGAAAAAGCCTTTTAAAAGTGTTATTAATATAACCGGATACTCAAAAAACTTTGTTTCAACAAGCGAAGATAACAATTTTGTATTGAAAAACAGCTAATAAAGGTATTTTGATTTTTTAAATTCTGCAAAAATACTCTTTAAAGATAAGATTTTGACAATTGAAGCACTATCCTTGCGTTTGCGAAACAATGTTCCGGTGGAGTTTCGGGATTTACTTATATTTTAATATTTTTATTATGAAGTTGGGACACTGTTTTTTGGCTCTTTTTGCCGGAATGTTGTTTGCTGGTATTATTGTAGCAATGTTAATCCCTAAACGCAAGGGTGAAACACGCAGAGGTGGTAGACGGAAATTCGACAAGGCAAAGGAGGGCACTGCCGGCGAATTTGATTACTGCAAAGAGAAATATGATGCAACAGAAGGATGCATTCTCTTCCTTGGTGAGAAGTAAGGTGATAAAAGCAATAATTCCCCGCACCGGAGCTTACAAATGCGGGGAATTTATTGTTCAATATTTTACAGAATCTTTTTTACCAAGTTCCACATATTATAGGGCATATAGCGGAACGGAAGGTCTATTAGGGTGGTGGTGCTCACCACTGCACGCAGGTGCGAAAATGCCTCGAAACTGCGCTTGCCGTGGTAATTGCCCATTCCCGAATTACCCACGCCTCCAAAAGGCAGATTGTCGTTGGCAATGTGCATAATTGTGTCGTTTATGCAAGCACCGCCCGACGATGTTCGGCGCAACACCTCCTCACCATCTTTACTCTTGCCAAAATAGTAGAGTGCAAGGGGCTTCTCGCGACGGTTGATGAAGTTTATGGCTGCGCCTCGGTCGGTAAACTCAATCATTGGCAGTACAGGACCGAAAATCTCCTCCTGCATCACCGGTGAGTCGGGATTTACATCATCGAGCAGAGTGGGCTCAATGTAACGCTCGGCAGCATTGTGTTTACCTCCGAACACTATGCGGCCGTCCTTCAAATAACCACTCATCCGCTCAAATGCCTTGTCGCTCACCATTCTCACATAGTGCTTGCTCTCCTTGATATCCTCGCCGTGCAGTTTCTTAATCTCTTTGGCAAAAGCCTCTATGAATTTTTCCTTTTGCGAGGAGTGGATGAGCAGATAATCGGGAGCGATGCAGGTTTGTCCGGCATTCAGAGTCTTACCCCAGGCTATACGGCGTGCGGCAATGGAAATATCGGCCTTCTCGTCCACGATGCAGGGGCTTTTGCCACCAAGTTCAAGGATTGTGGGGGTGAGTGTCTTTGCCGCCTCCTGCATAACTATTTTGCCAAGTGTCGGGCTTCCAGTAAAGAATATAATATCGAAACGCTCTTGCAGCAGAGCCTTGTTGGCGTCGCGATTGCCCTGTACCACTGCAATGTATCGCTCCTCGAAGGTTGCTTTAATCATTTTTTCTATGGTGAGCGACACGTTGGGCACCTGTGGCGATGGCTTTAAGATGGCTGTGCATCCTGCCGATATTGCACCCACCAAGGGGTTCAGCAATAGTTGCACGGGGTAGTTCCACGGCGACATTATGAGTGCGTTGCCAAGCGGTTCGTACATTGTGCGGCTGCACGAGGGCATCATTTTTATGGGGGTGGTGACGCTACGGCTCTTCATCCATCCTTTTAAGCAGGCAATGTGGTGTTTAATCTCTCCCTTGACAATGCTTGTTTCGGTCATCACAGCCTCTTGTTCCGACTTATGGAGGTCTGTCCACAGTGCCTCGCACAGCTCCTTTTCCCACATTTTTAGTGCTTTTTGGAACTTTTTAAGCTGCTCTCTTCTGAATTTGTATTCCAGCGTTGCACCGCTTGCGAAATATTCGCGCTGCGCTTTTACTATTGCTTTAATAGTGCTGTTATCTGTATTTGCAATGCTCATAATTATGTGTTACTTTTTGCGTCCTGTGAATTTGTCCATTGCGTGGAAAATTCCAACAACCTCGCCAAAGATATAATCGAAAATCGTAGTAGGCAATAAGGCTTGGCAGAAACGTATAAAATGGAAACTGAAAGGTATTCCTTTGAAGTCCTTGTTAACCTCGATGGCATTCATAATTTTGCGCGCGGTGGGCTCGGGCTTCAAGATGGGGAATATGCGCGATTTTACACCGTCGAACATTCCTGTATTTATAAAATAAGGTGCAATGGTGGTGAAGCGCACCTTGCTCTTCATTCGTTTGAGTTCTATGCGCACCGAATCGCTCCATCCTATCACACCCCATTTACTTGCTGCGTAGACGGCCATTTTGGGGTTCGACAGCATACCCGCAGCCGATGCAATGTTGCAAATATGGCCTTTCTTGCGCTCAATCATTCCTGAAAGGAACTGCTTGGCAATTACCATAGGTGCCACGGTGTTTATGGCTATGGTGCGTTCAATGTCGCTTGTGCTCTGCTTGTCGAATGTGTTGTTGTTGGCAATAATGCCGGCATTGTTTATGAGTATATCCACATTGCCGCACTCCTTTTCGGTGAGCGCAGCGATTTTTCCCACCTGCTTGCTGTCCGATACATCCACCTTGTAGCCAACCACGCGGCCAAGATTTTTGTACTCCTCTTTCACAGCATTGATGTTTGCTTCGTTAATGTCCCAAATAACAAGGCATCGTGCGCCACGTTCAAGAGCTATACGCCCCATAATTTTACCAATACCCGATGCGCCACCTGTTACAAGCACGCAACAATCTTTTATCTTTGTCATAATTTCTTTATGGTTTTTATCCTTTTTCGACCGACGAAGGTAGTGCAAAATGAAAATAAACTGTTTTTCATTTTCTGCGCATTTTATCCCTTTTTGTGCAAAAAATGTTAATTTGGTACATTGTGTACACTGCTTGTACATTTTTCACAAATGATTTTTTCTCTATTGTGGCCCGTAAGCCTATGGGAATAACAATTTTCTGCGATTTTTTGTTTAAAAAAGTTACATTTTCTAAATGTTTTTCTGAAAATATATTGTAGTTTTGCCGTCAGCTATAAATTTAAAAAACGACTAACACCCAAATGGGGTAAATTAAAAAACTTATGACAAAGTATTGGAACAAAGAAGCTGAATGTATGGGGCGCGAGGAGATGCGCCGCTTGCAGGGTGAGAGGCTTGTAAAAATGGTAAAACACGTCTACGAGGATTCAACCTATTATCGCAAGCGTATGGATGAGTGTGGGGTTAAGCCCGAGGATATTCGCAGTATAGACGACATTACAAAATTGCCGTTTACAACCAAACAGGACCTGCGCGACAACTATCCCTTTAACCTCTTTTGCGTTCCAATGGAAAAAATAGTGCGTCTGCACGCATCGTCGGGTACCACAGGAAAGCCCATCGTGGCAGGCTACACTCGCGAAGACCTTGAAATGTGGAGCGAGGTTACGGCCCGCTCGCTTATGGCAGCCGGAGTATCCAGCAAGGACATTATGCAGGTGTCATACGGTTACGGCCTCTTTACCGGAGGCTTGGGCGCACACGACGGTGGAACACTCATCGGCGCATCGATAGTACCCACCGGTAGCGGAAATACCGAGAAACAGATAGCCCTTATGCACGACTTTGGCAGCACAGTGCTTGCCTGTACACCCTCATACGCCCTCTTCCTCGCCGAGACAATTGCCAAGAGCGGCCTCGATATAAACGACTTTAAATTGCGCGTGGGAGTATTCGGTGCCGAGCCCTGGACCAACAGTATGCGTGCCGAAATTGAAGAAAAACTCCATCTGAAAGCCTACGACATATACGGCCTCACCGAAATGTGCGGCCCCGGCGTTGGTTGTGAGTGCGAGTGCCAGAATGGTACACACTTGTGGGAAGACCATTTTTATCCCGAGATTATCGACCCTGTCACACTGGAACCTGTGGCACCGGGCGAGAAGGGCGAGCTTGTCTTCACCAATCTCACAAAGTGGGGTATGCCTATGATACGTTACCGCACACGCGACCTCACCTCTCTTATATATGAAAAGTGCGAGTGTGGTCGTACCGCAGTGCGTATGAATAAAATTCTCGGTCGCAGCGATGATATGCTCATCATACGTGGCGTAAACGTATTCCCCTCTACCGTGGAGTCCATTATTCTGGAATTCCCCGAGTGCGAGCCTTACTACTTTATAGAGGTAGACCGCGTGAACAATGTCGACACATTCGACATTCTAGTGGAGGTACACCCCGAGTATTATACCGACAAGGTTAACGAACTTGTGGAGCTTAAAAAGCGCATAACCGCACGTTGCCAGAGTGTGATTGGTATTAAGCCCAATGTGAAGATTGTTGAGCCCAACACCATAGAACGCAGTATGGGCAAGGCCAAACGCACCATCGACCATCGTAAATTTGAATAATAACCCCAAAAAAACAGAGCAATATGTTTATAGATCAGCTATCAGTATTTTTGGAGAATCGTCTCGGACGTTTCACACAGATTGCAAAATTGTTTGGTGAGAACAATATAAATATGAAGGCCTTTACCGTGTCGGAAAATGCCGAGTTTGGAGTGCTGCACATAATTGTGTCGAACCCGCAGAAGGCTTGCGAAGTGTTGCGTGCCAACAGCTTCGCAGCATCGTTGAACAAAGTTGTCTGCCTGCAAACTCCCGATGTTCCCGGCGAGCTTGGCAAAGCCTTGGAGATAATAAGCAACGCCGGAGTGTCGGTAGAGTATATGTACGCATACGCGCAGGATACTATTGCCAACATCTTTATACGCCCCGACAATCTCGACCTTTGTGCCGCCTCGTTAAAGGCTGCCGGTTACCCCGAGGTTACTCTCGACGACCTTAACAGCAAGTAAAGGTTGGGGAAATAAGAATAAACAAGATAGGTTGCTAAAAATAGTAACCTATCTTGTTGTTTTTTTGTGGAGAAAATATAAAAAGGTGATTAACAATGTTACAGTTGTTTGTCATTCTATATTTGCAGAATGACAGATTCCTATCTGTTTTTCTATTGGTGTAACATTATATATAATTGCCATTTAAAATATACAGCCCACCAGAAACATCAAAGCGAAGAGGAACAAATTTATGGCTGTGCGCCCAAGAATAGGGTTGAGCCTTGCACCCTCGGCACTCCTTAAAGCCCGCCACGTTAGCAAGTGAAGAACAATATAAATGACAGGTGCCGTTAGAGCCCACAATGGTAACAATCTCCACACAGGATACATTACAGCCATTGCAAAAATACCCGAGAGCAGATAGGCGAGGCTCATAGCCTTGCGCCCGAATATGACAACCGTGGTACGTTTGCCCACCACCGCATCATCATCAGCATCCCTATAATTATTCACCACCAACACATTGGCGGCAAGCAATCCTGTGGCAACCGACACAGGGAGAGCAATGTGCAGGCACTCCCACGATGCAGTCTGCATATAACAGGTGAGCGTCACGGGAATAATCCCAAAAAAGATTACAACAGCAACATCGCCCAATCCGTGATGCGAGAGAGGGTAGGGCCCTGCGCTGTATGCCAATGCGAAGAGAATAATAACAATCCCGACAATCACGAACCACCAAGGGCCGTAGAATAGCATTGCACAGCCGATGGCTGCTGCGGCGAACAACGTAAAATAGGTGACTCTTTTCATTGCCACAGGAGAAATCTCCCCCTCGGTAACCCCCCGACGGAAGCCTTCGCGCCCCTTTTTGTCTATTCCATTCTTAAAATCGTAATATTCGTTCCCAAAGTTCGAGGCAATCTGTGCAAGCATCGCAAAAACCAGACACAGCAGTGCCGGCACAATCTTGAACGCTCCCGCCACCATTGCGCATCCCGTTCCTGCAATAACACCGGCTATACTCACAGGCAGTGTCCTCAATCGCATAGCCTCAATCCACTTTTTCATAATATGGCTTTCTTCTTGCCTACATACATTCTGCATATTCCAAAGGTGAGCGCAGTGTGCTCCACAGTATCGAACCCAGCCTCCTTCATCATCTTAATGAATTTATCGGGAGCAGGGAAACGCAACACCGATGCAGGCAGATATTCGTAAGCACTACGCTCGCCCGAAATTAACCCTCCTATTGCCGGAAGAATTTTCAGGAAATATAGTTTGTAGCACCAGCGAATGAAAGAGTTTGAAGGAACGGAAAGTTCAAGGATTATGAGCTTGCCGCCGGGAACCAGCACACGGAACATTTCGGAAAGACCAAGTTCAAGATGCTCAAAATTCCTTACTCCGAACCCTACGGATATTCGGTCGAATGTACCCTCTTTGTATGCAAGAGCCTCACAATCACCGGTAAGTAATTCCGCATCAATTCCGGCCTTTGCCACCTTCTCCCTTCCAATGGCAAGCATACCCTCGGAAATATCAATACCCGTAACTTTGCTTCCCTGCGCCACCTTGCGGGCAATCTCAATTGTAAAATCACCCGTTCCGCAGGCAACGTCGAGCACACGCAACGGAGTGTTTGTGTCGGCAAGTTCACGCACCGCCTTTTTTCTCCACCCCTTATCAATGTTGAGCGAGAGAATGTGGTTGAGCTTGTCGTAGTCGGGAGCTATATTGTCGAACAGTTTTTTTATACCCTCTTTCTTTGCCATAATTATTTTGTATTCTTTCTTATAAAGTAGACATAAGTGAGCAGAATTAAATTCATAAACAGTGCATAAATAATTGCCGGAAGTGCCATTTCGCCACTGTTGAAGATAAAGGGCGAAGAGGCTATGGCAATAGCCTGTGCCGCATTCTGCATTCCCACCTCAATTACAATGGTGCGCCTCACCGGAGTGCCTGTTCCTGCCAATCGCGACATTGCAGAACTGCACAACATTGCCACGAAAATGAGCAACATTGTTGAAAGGCCGAGCATTGCGAAATTATCGGCAATCTCCTGCCTGTATTGAAAGAAGAATGTGAATGCCAATATCATAAGCGCGGGGAACGCAGCTTTTCCCAGCCAACGGCCCACTCTCACAGCTGCCGTCGGGAAATATCGTGCGAACAGACTTCCCGTAAGCAACGGAGCAAAAAGCAGCACAAGATTCTGCACAAGCAATTTGCCCACGGGGAGAGAAATCTCCACTCCCGATGCGTCCGACACAAAGTCGGTTACAAACTCCATAATCACGGGAAGGGTGAAAAGGGTTATCAGGCTGCTCAGTGCCGTCAATGTCACCGACAATGCAACATCCCCCTTTGCGAGCATAGAGAATACGTTGGAGGAATTTCCTCCGGGGCAACAGGCAACAAGCATAAGTCCCATAAAATAGACCGTCGGCAAATTCAATGCCCAAGCAACGGCAAAGGCAATAATGGGCAGTGCAATAATCTGCCCGACCAATCCCACCAGCACAGCTCTCGGGTTTTTCGCCATATTAGCAAATGCCTTTCTGTTAAGGTCGATACCCAAGAGGAACATCAGCACTATGAGAATAGGCATTACAATCCATATAGTATTCATAAGCGAGTTTTTTTTCGAGTGGCAAAGGTAACTCTTTTTACCGAGAATTCTGAAACTTACCTTTAAAATTAAACAAGCATCAATCGGCAGTCTTGTAGGGCATCCCCTCTATGCGCTCGATGGGGAAATTCCCTTCGAGCAACCCTCCGATTATTGTGTCGCGTGCTCCTGCCGCTTGGAAAGGGTAGAGCCCAAAGTGAGGCATAATGGCAGCAAAATGCTCCATAATTTCAGCCTGTATGCTCTCATACTCGCTCCAATCGGTGGTGGTCGTGAAACAGTAAAATTGCACGGGCAATCCCGCCTCGGTGGGGGCAAGCGTGCGCACCATAATGAGCATATCTTGGCGTATGAGAGGGTGGTGGCGCAGATACATATCAGCGTATGCGCGGAAGAGTCCCATATTTGTGTCCACCGTGCCGTTGGTGAGCCCGTCGGGGTTGGCAGTATTTACCACCGTTCCCTCACTGTATTGCTCCAATTTACGGGTTATAAAGGTGTTGAGTCCCTCATCAATCTTGCGCAATTTTTCAATTAAATCCTCACTGCAAGGCTTTATATTGTCGAGCTTCACAGTGTAGCCCCGCGCAATGCGTCGCCCGCCACTCTCGCTCATTCCTCGCCAATTGATAAAAGTACTGTTTATGAGCGAATAGGGAGGGATTGTCACAATGGTATTGTCGAAATTCTGCACCTTAACAATGGTGAGCGAAATATCTGTCACCGTTCCGTTTATGCTTGTTCCGGTAACCTCAATCCAATCGCCCAGCCGCACCATATCATTTTCCAACAAAAGAAAACCGCCCACGAACCCCATAATGCTGTCCTTGGCAATGAGCATAATCACTGCGGCAAATGCACCCAGTCCTCCAATAAGATAGAGCGGCGATTTATTTGTGAGGATTGAAATACCCACAATCACGGCAATTATATATACAACAACCTTTGTAATCTGTATGAACCCCTTTATGGGGCGGTCGTGATACTTGCTGTTGGTGAAGGCCGAATCGCCAATAGAGTTTAGTATGGCATTAACAGCTATCACAACAGCCACAATAAAGAAAATCCACACAAAAATCTCAATATAGTGGCGGGCAAGATGTTCCCCGTTGAGCAGTGCCGGCAACGACGCGTTTATTATTATGGGCGGGGCAAGATAGGATAGCTTGCGCACAGTACCATATTTCAATAATTTCGACAGCAGGGTATACTCCTTGTGTATCAACACTCGGCGAGTGAGTACCAATGCAATGCGGTAGATAATTTCGGTAACCATCAGTGCCACAAAGACAATGGCGAATAGCGAAATAATAGTACTCCAATGCCCCTCGGCGTTTATGGAGATTCCAACGTAGGCCAACAACTCCTCAATGCCGTCGGCAAGTACATTTGTTATATGTCCGTTCATAACCACACTTTACACAAAAGAACAAACGAATAGGCTTTTAGTGTCGTTACAAACAGATTTTTCTGATTTTAAAATTTATTAACGGTTGGTTGTAAACTATTTCTCAACCCCCGCTGTTCTATAATTGCAAGCCGGCCCGAGCAGATGGCGGATATGTGAATACCTGCTCTTTGCATCTGTGCCTCGCGCACAGCAAGCCGGCAACATTGCATAGTAGTTTTGTCGTGTTTTATTTTGTGTTTGTGTTATTGTTGCCCTCTGATGTGAATCACGGGGCAACTGTTTTTTTTCTTTTGTGAGTATATTGTAAGAGAATAGCTATCCGCACTTGTTGCACCAGCAGAACATTCCCGGGAAGGCTGCCTTTATATCCTCAACCTTCTGCTCCTCTTTGAAAATGCCGAAGAACGAAGAGCCGGAGCCCGACATTGATGCGTAGACCGCGCCCATCGCATAGAGCTTCTCCTTTATTGCCTCGCACGAGGGGTGCTTGGCAAAAACACTCTTCTCAAAATCGTTCTTCATTGCTCCCTTCCACTGCTCGGCGGGGAGGGTGGCAATGTGGGTGAGGGGTGTTTGGGGCGCGGCGGGCACCACAAGCGAGTAGGCCTCTTTGGTGGATATGTGAATGTCGGGTTTTACAAGCACAAGATGGTAGCCGGCAAGATTGCAAGAGGTAGGGGTGAGTATGTTGCCGATACCTGTTGCGTAGGCTGGGGTGTTTTTAATGAAAAAAGCGCAGTCGGCACCCAAGCGTGCGGCGTATGCCTCCAACTGCTCATCGGTGAGCCCCAAAGAGGCAATCTCGTTGAGCATTTTCAAGGCAAAGGCTGCATCGGCCGAGCCGCCGCCCAAGCCCGCGCCGGTGGGTATGTGCTTGTAGAGCGAAATATCCACGCGAGGCAGTTTGTGGTCGACTGCAAGAATTTTATATGCTTTTACTACAAGGTTGTCGTCGTCACTGCCGTCGAAGCGTGCGTTGAACATTTTGAATGTATATTCTGGTGCATCGTCGTCGGTAGCAGGGGTTATTTCCAGAATATCCTGCAAGGGGATGGGGTAGAAGATTGTTTCGAGATTGTGGTAACCGTCGGGGCGACGCTCCACAATGTCGAGCCCCAGATTTATTTTTGCATTAGGAAAGGTAATCATTATATCTCTGTTTTTTTCTTTCCGCGAAAATACGAGTTTTATTTTATAAATTGTTTAAATTTCTTATAAAAAGACATCAAAGCCGAATAAAGTGCAGTTTCGGCTTGTTTATGGTTGTATGAAGTGGGCAATCGTTAAAAAATCATTTTCTCCAAATTTCCACAAAATATTCGGCAGTGTCGCGAATAAGGAAGAAACGCCATCCTTCTGTATGTTGAATTTTGCATCGTAATTTTCCGGCAGTTAATAAGTAGCGGTAAATTGTTGAAAAGCCGGAAAAAGTTTTTTTGCTCCATAAGATTAAAGATGTTATCTTCGCAACCGATTTTGCAAGAAGAATATGGAAAATACCAATACACCGAAGAGAAACACACGCAACCGCCAGCAGACGACTCCTCTGTTGAGTGAGTATGGGCACGTGCAACCGCAAGCCCTTGAACTTGAAGAGGCTGTGCTTGGTGCGCTTATGATAGACAGTGACGCGATTGGCCGTTTGGGCGACATTCTTAAACCCGAGTCGTTCTACGACAAACGCAATCAACTGCTTTTTAAGGCTATTCAGGAGATGGACCTGAACGACCGCCCCATTGACATTCTCACCGTTACCGAGTATCTGCGCAGCCGTGGTTTTTTGGAGGATGTTGGCGGCCCTGTCTACATTGCACAGCTCACCAGCAAGGTCGTGTCGTCGGTGAACATTGAGTATCACGCCAATATCATCGCACAAAAGAAACTTGCCCGCGACCTTATAAAGTTCACAAGCAAGACTCAGGTGCAGGCCTTCGACGAGACACAGGATGTTGAGGAGCTTATGCAACAGGCCGAGAGTGAACTTTTTGAAATTTCGCGCCACAATATGAAACGCGACTTTACACCCGTGAGCGGAGTGTTGAAGGATGCATACGCTGCCATTCAAAAGGCGTCGCAGAATACCAGCGGACTCAGCGGATTGAGCACCGGCTTTACCGACCTTGACAAAATGACCTCCGGATGGCAGAATACCGACCTTATAATTCTTGCCGCCCGTCCGGCAATGGGAAAAACCGCATTTGCTCTCTCGCTGGTGCGCAATATGGCGGTGGACCAAGGAATTCCGGTGGGAATGTTCTCGCTGGAAATGGGTAACGTGCAGTTGGTGAACCGTCTCATCTGTAACGTGTGCCAGATTACCGGTGACAAGATTAAGAGCGGCCGCCTCGAAAAGTATGAATGGGGGCAGCTCGACCGCAAGATTGTAGCACTCGAAAATGCACCTATTTATGTTGACGACACTCCGCAGCTGTCGGTATTCGAGCTGCGAACAAAGGCCCGTCGTATGGTGCGTGAGCACGGAGTGAAGATGCTCTTCATCGACTATTTGCAGTTGATGACAGCCAACGTGGGAAAGGGTAGCCGTCAAGAAGAAATCAGCACCATTTCCCGCTCGCTCAAAGGATTGGCCAAAGAACTTAATATTCCCATTATGGCATTGAGCCAGCTGAACCGTAACCTCGAAGGGCGCGAGGGTGTCGAGGGTAAACGCCCGCAGTTGAGCGACCTTCGCGAGTCGGGAGCCATAGAGCAGGATGCCGACATTGTACTCTTTGTTAACCGTCCCGAATATTTCCACATATACAAAGATGGAGATTTTGATTGGCGCGACAAGGCCGAAATTATCATAGCCAAGCATCGTAACGGTGCCACAGGCGATGTACGCCTCACATTCCGCAAGGAGTATGCCCGCTTTATGAATATGAACGACGAATCGCTGGGCAACCTAATTCCCTCGGATATTCCTGTGGTGCGTGCATCGAAAATGAATGCCAATGTGGAGCCCGAACCGCTCCCCGGCGATGTTCCCGATTATATGCAACAGTCACCCGGCACTCCCGTCGATTTTATAGGCGGTGGAAATTCGAGCGATGTGCCATTCTGATATTGGAATATTTTTACTATCTTCGCACTCTAAATTTGAAAAAACAGGAAAATGAGCAAAATAATATTGACAGGTGACCGCCCCACAGGCCGTTTGCATTTGGGGCACTATGTGGGTTCTTTGCGCCGTCGCGTGGAACTGCAAAATTCGGGTGTGTACGACAAAATATTTATTATGATTGCCGATGCACAGGCACTCACCGACAATGCCGATAATCCCGAAAAGGTGCGTCAGAATATAATAGAGGTGGCACTCGACTATCTCTCGGTGGGAATAGACCCTGCAAAAAGCACC
Organism: Bacteroidaceae bacterium; assembly: GCA_045634365.1. GTDB lineage: Bacteria > Bacteroidota > Bacteroidia > Bacteroidales > Bacteroidaceae > HGM04593. Next base: position 32,713 of record JAZRAC010000030.1, read on the forward strand.
ATCTTCATACAGTCGCAAGTGGCCGAACTTTGCGAACTTGCATTCTACTATATGAACCTTGTGACAGTGTCGCGCTTGCAACGTAACCCCACAGTAAAGACCGAAATTCAGATGCGCAATTTCGAGACAAGCATCCCCGTGGGCTTTTTTACATACCCCATAAGCCAAGCATCGGATATTACAGCCTTCCGTGCAACAACGGTGCCCGCCGGCGAGGACCAGCAGCCTATGATTGAACAGGCTCGCGAGATTGCCCGCCGCTTCAATGGAATATATGGCGACACTCTTGTGGAGCCCGAAATTCTGTTGCCCGACAATGCAGCCTGCCTGCGCCTGCCCGGTACCGACGGCAAGGCAAAAATGAGTAAGTCGCTGGGCAACTGCATCTATCTCTCCGACACTGCCGAGGAGTTGCGTCAGCACGTGATGGGGATGTACACCGACCCCGACCATTTGCGCGTGCAAGACCCGGGTAAGGTGGAGGGAAATACCGTATTCACCTATCTTGACGCCTTCTGCAAGCCCGAGCATTTTGAACGCTATCTGCCCGATTATCCCTCGCTCGACGAGCTTAAAGCTCACTATCGTCGCGGAGGCTTGGGCGATGTTAAGGTAAAGAAATTCCTCATTGCAATACTCGAAGAGGAACTTGCCCCCATACGCGCACGCCGCAAAGAGTGGGAGCAGAAGATACACGAGGTATATGCCCTGCTCGAAGAGGGTTGCAACGTTGCCCGTGCCACAGCTGCCGACACTCTTGCCGATGTACGCCGTGCAATGAAAATAAACTATTTCGAGGATAAAGAATTGATAGAGGAACAGGCTCGCCGTTTCCGCGGGGAGTAATTCCTTTGCTTCTCTTTCTTAATAAAAATCGGTCCGCTTGAATATTGTGCAAGCGGACCGATTTTCTTTGTAAATAAGCAGTGTTTATACCTTAATAATAAAATAGTTTTTTAATTGTCGCAATAACATTTCTCAAATTCATAAAAAAAGTGTAACTTCGCAGTCGCTTGCGCGACTGCAAGAAAAACGGAATAAAAAACAGATTTATAATATATGAATATCTCCTATAATTGGTTAAAAGAGTATGTCGCTTGCGACCTTGCTCCCGAAGAAGTTTCAGCAGCCCTCACCTCCATAGGATTGGAGACAGACGGCGTTGAAGAGGTACAGACAATAAAAGGCGGCCTCGAAGGCTTGGTGATAGGTGAGGTGCTCACCTGTGTCGACCACCCCGATAGTGACCACCTGCACATAACAACCGTAAACCTCGGCGATGGTAACCCCGTGCAGATTGTTTGTGGTGCGCCCAATGTGGCTGCCGGCCAGAAGGTGGTAGTTGCAACCATCGGTACAAAACTATATAGCGGTGACGAGTGCTTCACAATAAAGAAAGGCAAAATTCGTGGTGCCGAGTCGTTTGGAATGATATGTGCTGAGGATGAAATTGGAATTGGTACAAGCCACGATGGTATAATAGTTCTTCCTGCCGATGCTATTCCCGGAACACCCGCAAAGGAGTACTACAACATAAAGAGCGACTATCTGATAGGGGTGGATATTACCCCCAATCGTGCCGACGCTTGTTCGCACTATGGTGTTGCACGCGACCTTTATGCCTATCTCACACAGAACAAAGGCGCGACAACTATAACACGCCCCTCGTGCGATAGTTTCAAGGTAGACGACAATTCGCTGCCCATCGACATTATAGTGGAGAATCCCGAGGCCTGTATGCGCTACGCGGGAGTGAGCATAAAGGGTGTAACCGTAAAGGAGAGCCCCGATTGGTTGAAGGAGAAATTGCAAATAATAGGCCTGCGCCCCATAAACAACATTGTGGATATAACAAACTACATACTCCACGCTTACGGCCAGCCTATGCACTGCTTCGATGCCGATAAGATAAAAGGAGGAAAAGTGGTAGTGCGCACATTCCCCGAAGGTACTCCCTTTGTAACACTCGACGGAGTGGAGCGCAAGCTGTCGGAGCGCGACCTAATGATATGTAATGCCGAGGAGCCTATGTGTATTGCCGGTGTATTCGGCGGTCTTGAATCGGGTACCACCGAAGAGACCAAAAATGTATTCCTCGAAAGTGCATATTTCCATCCTACCTGGATACGCAAGACTGCGCGTCGCCACGCCTTGCAGACTGATGCTTCGTTCCGCTACGAGCGCGGCATTGACCCCAATAATGTAATATATGCACTGAAACAGGCTGCAATCCTCATAAAAGAGCTTGCCGGCGGAACAATATCTATGGAAATAAAGGATGTTTATCCCGCGCCCGTGGAGGATTTTAAAGTGGAGCTTGAATACAGCTATGTTAACAGCCTTATTGGTGCCGAACTTTCTCCCGCAACGGTAAAGAGCATTGTAACATCGCTCGAAATGAAGATTGCCGGCGAAACAGAGAGCGGCCTCACACTGCTTGTTCCCCCTTATCGCGTGGATGTACAGCGTCCCTGCGATGTAGTAGAGGATATCCTGCGCATATACGGCTACAATAATATTGCAATAGACACCACACTCCATTCGTCAATTATCACCAAAGGTGCCGAGGATAAATCGCACAAATTGCAGAATATAGTATCGGAGCAGTTGGTTGGTTGCGGATTCAACGAAATAATGAATAACTCGCTCACCGCGGCAGCCTATTACGACGGCCTTGAAACATACAAGAGCGAAAATCTAGTGCGCCTGATGAACCCGTTGAGCAACGACCTGAACGTGCTTCGTCAGACACTGCTGTTCGGTGGCCTTGAAAGCCTGCAACGCAATATCAGCCGCAAATTCACAAACCTCTCGTTCTTTGAGTTTGGAAACAGCTACCGCTTCGATGCCGATAAACGCACCGAGGAGAAAATATTGAGCCCTTACAGCGAGAGCTATCATTTGTGCTTGTGGCAGACGGGTAACAACGTGGCCGCATCGTGGATGGAGCCCGGCCGTGCCATCACCGTGTACGACCTTAAAGCGCAAGTGGAGCACATATTCGACCGCCTCGGCTTTAAGCCTGCAATGCGCATTTTGTCTACATTCAGCAACGATATTTTCTCGGCAGGCTTGCAGATACAGGCTGCGGGTAACAAGAAAGTGGTGGCGCAGCTGGGAATTTTGCGCAAGAAGATAACCAAGCGCTTCGACATTGGCAGCGAGGTACTTTTTGCCGACATAAATTGGACCGAGCTTCTAAAAGCTGTTAAGAGTGTAAAGATCGGTTACGCCGAAATAAGCAAATATCCAGCCGTGAAGCGCGACCTTGCCCTGCTACTCGATAAATCTGTGACATTTGCCCAGATTGAGCAGGTAGCGCGTGAAACGGAGAAGAAACTATTGAAGAGCGTGGCCCTCTTCGATGTATACGAGGGTAAGAATCTTGAAGAGGGTAAGAAAAGCTACGCCGTGAGCTTCATTCTCCAAGATGACAACCAGACTCTCAACGACAAGGTGATAGACAAGACAATGGCCCGCCTGATGGAGAATTTCCAGAAGCGTTTGGGCGCAATACAACGATAATAACTTAAAATTTTAAACAAATATACTATGGGAAGAGCTTTTGAATATCGTAAAGCTGCGAAACTAAAAAGATGGGGTAATATGGCGCGTACATTTACCCGTGTAGGAAAACAGATTGCAATTGCCGTGAAGGCCGGCGGTCCCGACCCCGATACAAACTCACACTTGCGTGCAATTATCGCTAATGCCAAGCGCGAGAATATGCCCAAAGACAATATCGAGCGTGCGATAAAGAATGCACTCGGTAAAGACCAGAAGGACTATAAGGAGGTAACATACGAAGGATACGGCCCCTTCGGAATTGCAATTTTTGTGGACGCCGCAACCGACAATACCACTCGCACCGTGGCCAACGTGCGTTCGGTATTCAATAAATTCGGCGGAACACTCGGTACATCGGGCAGCCTCGACTTTATGTTCACACACAAGTGCGTGTTCACATTCACAAAGACAGCCGACCTTGATATGGACGAACTTGTACTTGAACTTATCGATTATGGCGTAGAGGATGAGTTTGACGAGGAAGAGAACGAGGTAACAATCTATGGTGACCCAAAATCTTTCGGTGCCATACAGAAGTTCTTGGAGGAGAAAGGCTTTGAGATTACAGGCAGCGAGTTTACCCGTATTCCCAATGACCAAAAGGAGGTTAACGACGAACAGCGTGCCACAATCGACAAGATTGTAGAGCGTCTCGAAGAGGACGACGATGTTCAGAATGTTTACACAAATATGATGCCCCAAGAATAAGCTATTGCCGGCAATAGCTTATCGACAAGCACATATTCAATTGTGTCTTGTCAATACTCCCAAGCAATAGCTTATCGACAAGCACATTCAGCAGTAGTCGCGCGTGCACAGATCTATTTGTGTCGCGCGGTTTGCTATTTTAGAATGTGTTTTGTCAATAATAACAATAAATAAACACATTCTCCCAAACACAAACGCATTTGGGAGAATGTTGTCTATGGTACAAATCCCGGAGGGCCTTGCGGGCGACCTATCGGTGGTCGCATCATCGGTGGCCTTGCCATCGGTGGTCGCATCGCAGGAGGTCGTGGCGCTCCCATTATCGGTGGCCGCATCATTGGTGGACGGGGCGGACGAGGCATTGTCGGCCGCATAAAGGGTGGGGGCGAAAATACGACAGGGTGGGGAGCGAACCACGCATAGGTGTTACTATTGAATGAACTGCTGTCTCAGTAACCGGGGGTTCCTTCGAACACCCCGGCAGTACTATAAGGATAAATTGTTCCCTCCATTGTCATATTTCTCCCGCTGAAATTGGGACTCACATAGGCCGAAGCACTGTTGCTGTTGGCATTCAGCGTAACGTGTACCGTTGCCGAAATATATGGCCCTTGTATGCCGTAGGAGTAGTAGACATTGCCACTCTTGTCGCTGCTTATCTCAGCATCGGTAATTCCACCTTCGAGAGTTACCCCTCCCAGCCCGTTGGGAGAATATATGTTACTATTGTCGAAGGCTGTCTGCACAATACCTTTCCCCTCGTCGATGGATACAAAATTGGTACTCGGGGTGACATACTCCGTGTAGCCATTGTTGAAAGTGATGCTGGAAGCCTCCAATGCCCAAGAGCCATTTTGCAAAGCCTGTACCGCTTGTGCAAAATTTATAGAGTCTTCTCTTGCCTGTCGGGCTTCCCGCTCGGCTCTCTTTTTCAGTCTTTTGGCTTTCCACGCTGCTTCTCGCTCCTTTCTTGTCATCTTTTTTCCGTCCTGTGCCGTGCCAATTATGCACCAGCCGATAGCCACTATGGCCAACAGGAAAAATATCTTCTTCATAATTTCAAAATTTAAAAACTCAACAATAGAACAATCTTCCACCGTATGCAGCCTATGAAAAAAGGATAATAAATTATAAAAGGACTTTCCTGAATTGGGCGATTGAGAGAGAAAAAAGGAGATTATTTGCATTTTTCTTGTTTAAGATATTTTGTTTATATAAATTTGCTTATCTTTACAAATAAATAGGTGAGAATAGGTGAAAAGGCTCTGTTTAACATATATACTCTTGCTTGTGCTCTTTGCATCGTGTGTGCAAAGCAACAGGGATGTGCAACAGGGCAATGAAGCACCGTTGACAAATGTATCCATTGATACAATGAATCTTGCCAATCCCTATATTCTATACGACAAACTCACCGACTGTTATTATATGACCGGCAACGGCGGAGCAATGTGGCGCAGTAAGGATATGAGAGTGTGGGAAGGTCCCTTTGAGGTGCTTGTTCCTCCTCTAAAATCGTGGATGGGTGCATCGCCCATTATATCCTCGCCCGAGATTCATCGTTACAAAGAGCGCTATTACTATATGGCGACATTCACCCGTCCCGATATTGCGATAGAGAAGGATGGTGATAAAGAAATCTCCCGTACATCGTGCGAACTGTTTGTAAGCGACAAGCTTATGGGCCCTTACACCCATTTAACGCAAGGCGCGCCCCTGCTTAATAGCGCGCAGAGCACTGCGCACCCGACATTCTGCACCGACGACCTTAATGTGGGTTATATGCTATACAACCATCGTGGGGAACAGAATGGCAATGCTACGGTTCAGATAATACGCTTGGGAAGAAAACTCGATGTTCAGATTGGTGAGCCCTATATTATGTTCCGTGCAAAGCAGAACCAATGGTCGAAACAGGTGGGCACAGAAGAGCCCTCACCCTTAATGGAGGCACCCTTCCTCTTCAACACTTATGAAGGTGAGCTTGGAATTCTCTTCACCACATACGTGGGCGAGGAAAAATGCATAGGCGTAGCGTATTCCGAGACAGGGCATCTTAACGGCCCTTGGCACATAGAGCCACAACCATTTATGGAGGGTAATGTGGGTAATGCGATGCTGTTCAACGATTACGATGGCAAGATGCTTATGGCGTACCAAAAGGATACGATAGTGAATGGCAAGAAAATGAGCCTTCCGCGTATAACAATAGTAGAAACACAGTTTGATAAACTAAAACTTAAATAACACTATAAATTTTTAAGAATTATGCGTTTAATTATTGAACCCAACTATCAGCAACTTTCTTGCTGGGCTGCATCTTATGTAGCAAAGAAAATCAACGAGTTTAAACCCACAGAGGAGAAGCCTTTTGTTCTTGGCTTGCCCACAGGCGGTACTCCGCTCGGCACCTATCGTGAGCTCATCAACCTCTACAACAAGGGAGTGGTTAGCTTCAAGAATGTTGTTACATTCAATATGGACGAGTATGTAGGCCTTCCCGAGGAGCACCCCGAGAGCTACCACTCGTTTATGTGGAACAACTTTTTCAGCCACGTTGACGTAAAGAAAGAGAATGTAAACATTCTCAACGGTAACGCCGAAAATCTTGTTGCCGAGTGTGCACGCTACGAGGAGAAGATAAAATCTTATGGCGGTATTGACCTCTTCCTCGGCGGTATCGGTCCCGACGGTCACATTGCATTCAACGAGCCCGGTTCTTCACTTGCTTCACGCACCCGTATCAAGACCTTGACAACCGATACTATTATCGCAAACTCTCGTTTCTTCGACAACGACATTAACAAAGTCCCCAAGACTGCTGTTACCGTTGGTGTTGGCACAGTGATGGATGCAAAAGAGGTTCTTATCCTCGTAAACGGCCACAACAAGGCACAGGCTCTCTATCACGCTGTTGAGGGCAACATTACACAAATGTGGACCATCAGCGTATTGCAGATGCACCCCCGCGGCATTATTGTTTGCGACGATGCTGCAACTGCCGAGCTTAAAGTGGGTACTGTAAATTACTTTAAGGATATTGAGCGCGAAAATCTCGACCCCGCTTCCAACCTTAAATAATCCATCCTGAAAGTAGGGCAGAGGCCCCGTTTCAATAAATTACCCCTGTCGTATAGAACTGACAGGGGTAATTCTTTTCACTATTATCGGTTGTAAAAATCGAGCATAAGATATTTACTTTCACACTCTTTCCTGTATTTTGCATTATAAAGCTTTGCGTGACGCAGCGGCAAAGGCAATCGGTCGATAAAACTTTTTCCGAAACTTTTTCCCCACGCCTTTGTCCAATAATGCTCACGCTTGTCAATGCTCTTTTTACTCTTGTGCGGGTAAATGTCGCTCCCCTCAATCCACGCTGTGAGCATCACAAAATGTGGTACGCAATAGTAATCCTTAATATCTTTTACCAACTTTAAAAAGAGCTCTTTCTTCTGCCCGCAAATAAAGTTCCTGTCCAAATATAATTGGAAATAAATGGGTGCTCGTTTGTTGGCGGCGGCACGCATAATGCCAAGAGCCTCGAAAAGCCTCTCTTCATATATGCAGAGCCCGTGACTGAAATGCCAATCACCCTTATAGTATGTAACTTGCAGGTTGAATAATTTTACTCCATCTTTCACCTGCTCGGCAATGCTCTTTTCCTGACAACGGCTCGTGCAGTTCAAAATGAAAGCGAATGGCCGTTGCCACCAAACGAGTCGGCCGCCTGTGCCACTATTATGTGTCCCGTGTATCATCTTAATCTTCTTATCATTGCGATTGTAAATTCAATCCACTCCTCTTTGTAAGGAGCAATCATCTCTTTTGTAGGGTTAATCTCCCTTATCTTCTTAATCTGCTCTTGGTAGCCAATGCCCAATGGAATTGTCTTTATATACTCCTTATCGTGCTTTTCGAAGAAAGCAATAAGCTCCTCGGCACACAATGCGCGAAACAGAGCATATTTAAATGGCGATGCCTTATGCGTGAGGCTATTCTCCTGCATACGGTAATTGTAACCGATATTATCGACATAAACTACCTTGTTGGCAAAATACAGCTGCGGAATAATTGTGGGAGTATCCTCTATGAAACGCCTTTCGCAGTAGGGTACTTTTTCGTGCAGTTTGCGATGAATGAGTTTGTTGTTCATAAAAACAACCTTCTCGCCCCAGAAACGTGTAACCTTCTCTTTCCCCTCGGTAACGCAATTACCATAGGAGGATGCTTCCCACGCACCATTCTCGTGCACAATTTTAATTCCACCACTCACAATATCGGCGTTACTCTCTTTTGCTTTTTTATACAGCACCTCTATAAAATTCTCTTCCAGCCAATCGTCACCATCGAGCAAGAGTATATATTCGCCCTCGGCAGCCTCAATGCCTCTCTTTCTCGATGCTCCGGCTCCCATATTCCGGCAATTCTTTATTATGTGCACGCGCTTGTCGCGTTTCTCAATCTGCTCGATAATGTGCGCGGTAGCATCGGTGGAGCAGTCCTCCACAATAATACATTCAATATCCTTGAACGATTGTGCAAGGCAGCTCTCTATTGCTTGTGCAATGAACCGCTCCACATTATATGCCGTAACAACAATGCTTATCATTATACTTGTGTGAATTGTACGCCCAGCGAAACAAGATATCTCTTGAAACTCACAGGGTTAATTACAAACCCCGAATCATTTATGGCAATGCCGCAGTCGGCACCGATATTGTCGATAACTTGCGCCGTACCTAAGTTTACCATAATCTCTCCATCGCTCTCATTGCAAATAAGGCCTGTGCCAAGATTTATTTTCATCTTGCCATCCTCGTCGAGAGTTACTCCGCTTCCGAAATTGATGCTTACAACGCCGTCGTCGGCAATTAACCCTGTACCCAACTGTGGAACAATGTTGTAATTATTCCCATTCAAATTGATTTTGTTTATTTCTGCCATAAATATTTGTGTTTTTAAATTCGTTTCAAAGGTAGCGGCAGTTTAAGCCTTGCAGGTTGCGAAATTACCATTTGCTGTAACATAAGTGGTAAAATAGCAAATGAGTAAACAATGTTTACAATGCTCGGGCGACTCCTTCCTTATTATAAAATATTTATATGGCGAAGAGTGAAAAATAAAAATCTAAAATTTGATTTTATCCATAATTTCAATAAATTTGTAACCATAGAGAATGCGTTTATAAGCAGCCGATGATATACGTTGCACTCCCCATAGAAGAGAACCGCCCGTTGCCATTCTATCTGGCAATGGAGGAGTATGTCGCACGCACTTTTCCGGCCCGTGATTATTTCTTTATGTGGCAAGTGGAGCCCACTGTTATTTTTGGGCGCAATCAGTTTATAGATAGTGAAGTAAATGTGGATTATTGCAAGAGGAATAATATAGCATTCTATCGTCGCAAGAGTGGCGGCGGTTGCGTATATGCCGACCGTGGTAATATAATGCTCTCCTATATAACCCCCGACACAAACGTGAACCTCACTTTCAACCGCTATATGCTTATGGTGGAGTACGCACTGCAAAGTATAGGGGTAGACGCACGCACGACAGGCCGCAACGATATATTGGTGGATGGAAAGAAAGTGTCGGGCAACGCCTTCTATCATCTGCCTTGCAGAAGCATAGTTCACGGCACAATGCTCTATGATACAGATGTTGAGAATATGTTGCAGGCAACAACTCCATCGGCCACGAAACTGAAAAGCAAAGGGGTGGAATCGGTTCGTCAGCATATTACCACCCTTAATAAATACATCACCCTCACGATAGAAGAATTCAAACATCATTTGCGCACAATGCTTTGTAACGAAGAAGTGGTGCTTGCCCCTGCCGATATTCGTGAAATAGAGAAAATCGCTTGCGAGTATGAACGCGAAGAGTTCCTTTACGGCTGCAATCCCGCATATAGTACCATAGTGCGCCACCGTGTAGAGGGAGTGGGAGAGTTTGAGGTTCGTATGAATATAAAAGACACCATCATAAAGAGAGTGAGCCTGTCGGGAGATTTTTTTATAATAGGAGATATTGATTCCCTTATTCTTGACAAATTGCGCGGCACGGAGTATACCCCCGCAGCAGTAACCGCAGCCCTTGCCGATTGCGACACAGGCACCGTGATACATAACTTAAAAACAGAACAATTTATAAAACTCTTATTCAACTGACCTTATGGAAAATAAAAGAACCTGTCTTTATGACAAACACGTTGCACTTGGAGCACTCATAAGCCCATTCGGTGGCTTTGATATGCCCATACAGTACAGCAATATAGTAGAAGAACATAATGCCGTGCGCACAGCCTGTGGCATATTCGATGTGTCGCATATGGGCGAAGTTCTTGTCACCGGCCCCGATAGTGAAAAATTTGTGAACTACATATTCACCAACGATATAACAAATGCTCCCGATGGCAAAATATATTACGGAATGATGTGTCACCCCACAGGTGGAGTAGTCGACGACCTCTTGGTCTATAAAATGGGGGATAAACGATACTTCTTGGTAATTAACGCATCGAATATCGACAAAGATGTTGCTTGGATTACAGAGCACGCCGCACAGTTCGATGTTACCATCGACCATCAGAGCGATAAATATGGCGAGGTTGCCGTGCAAGGCCCCAACACCGAAGCTATAATAGAAAAAGTACTCGGCATTCCTTGCAGCGAAATGGTATTCTACACCTGTAAAGAGGTTGACTACAATGGCGAAACAATAATTATAAGCCGCACAGGATACACAGGTGAAGATGGCTTTGAACTTTATGGCTCCCCTGCCTTCACCAACGAAGTGTGGGATAAACTTCTTGCAAGTGGCGAAGTAAAGCCCTGTGGCCTTGGTTGTCGCGATACTTTGCGTTTCGAGGTTGGCCTCCCATTATACGGCGATGAACTCACCGATGAGATTACCCCGTTCGAAGCAGGCCTCGGCATTTTTGTCAAGCTCGAAAAAGAGGATTTTATCGGCAAGGAGGCTCTTGTCGCACAGAAAGCCGAAGGACTTAAACGCAAAATAGTGGGCATTGAACTATACGACAAGGCAATTCCCCGTCACGGCTACGATGTTGAGGTCGATGGCGCGGTAATTGGCAGCGTTACCACAGGATACAACTCAATATCCACCGGCAAGAGTGTATGTATGGCACTAATCTCCACCGAATATTCAAAATTAGATACCGAAGTATCGGTGCGCATACGCAAAAAAGTGTTCCCCGGCAAAGTAACCAAAAAACGCTTTTACGACAAGAACTATAAAAAATAACCGATTATAAACTTATAACAACTAAAATTTACAATTATGAGCACAATTCTTGAAGGACTTTTTTATGCAGAGTCACACGAGTATGTTAAGGTAGAAGGCGAATACGGCTATGTAGGAATTACCGATTATGCACAGCACGAGCTTGGCAACGTAGTATATGTGGATATGCCCGACGAAGGCGACGAAGTTGAGGCCGGCGAAGATTTTGGAGCAGTAGAGAGTGTCAAGGCAGCCAGCGACCTCATTTCTCCTGTGAGCGGTGAGGTGGTGGAGGTTAACAGCGCACTTGCCGACAGCCCCGAACTTATAAACAGCGACCCATACGCCAACTGGATTATAAAGGTAAAACTCTCCGACCCCGCAGAGGTAGAGAACCTTATGACAGCCGAGGCTTATAAATCACACATTAACGAATAAAAAAAGAAGAATGAAATATTTTCCCCACACAAAGGAAGATATTGAGCAGATGCTCGCGGTAGCCGGCTTAAAGTCTATGGACGACCTTTTTGCCGAAATACCCGAGCAGTTGCTGTTCAATAAAGAATTTGCCCTGCCCGAAGCAATGTCCGAGGTTGAGATACGCAAATTCTTCGAAACGCTCGGCAAGCGCAATAGCAATCTTGTCTGTTTCGCAGGAGCGGGAGTAGAGGACCACTATTCGCCATCAATCATCAACGCAATAATACAGCGTGGCGAATTCCTCACGGCCTACACCCCCTATCAGCCCGAAATATCGCAAGGTACACTGCAATATATATTCGAGTACCAATCGATGATAACCGAGCTTACAGGAATGGATGTTACCAACGCATCTATGTACGATGGAACCACCGCCACTGCCGAAGCGATGATGATGACCATTGCCGCAGCCAAGAAACGAAATAAAGTACTCGTTTCGGCCACGGTAAGTCCCAAAGTGCGTCGCGTAGTAGAAACCTACGCAAAGTATCAAGGCGTAGAGATTGTTACAATAGCCGAAGAGGGTGGAGTAACCAATATTGCCGACTTACAGGCCAAACTCGCCGGCGACGATGTTGCAGGAGTAATTCTTGCGCAGCCCAACTTCTACGGCATTGTAGAGGATTATACAGGAGTAGCCGAAACGTGTCACGCCCATAAAACCCTTATGGTGTTGAACGCCAATCCCTCGTCGCTTGCCGTTCTTAAAACTCCGGCAGAGTGGGGTGCCGACATTGCCTGCGGCGATGCACAGTCGCTTGGTATTCCTATGACCTATGGCGGCCCGTATGTTGGTTACCTTGCAACCACCAATGCGCTTGTGCGCAAACTGCCCGGTCGCATTGTGGGAGCAACCACCGACGTTGACGGCAAGCGAGCCTTTGTGCTCACCCTGCAAGCACGCGAGCAACACATACGTCGCGAGAAGGCCAACAGCAACATCTGCTCCAACCAATCCTTAATGGCACTCTACGTAACAATCTATATGTCGCTTATGGGGCACAAAGGATTGAAAGAGGTAAATGCCGCATCTTATGGCGGTGCCCACTACCTTGCCGAAAAACTTGTTGCAACAGGCAAATGCTCTATGGCATTCGACAAACCCTTTATGAATGAGTTTGCCGTTAAGACAACCATCCCCGTCGACACAATGTTGCAAGCGCTCCTTGCACAAGGCATCCTCGGCGGTGTAAAAGTTGCCGATAATATGTTGCTCATTTGCGTTACCGAGCAGCGCACAAAGGCCGAGATTGATAAGTACGTGGAAATTATAAACAATATTTAGAAGGGAGGCAATTATATGATACGCAATTACGATAAATTGATATTTGAAATTTCAAAAGAGGGCCGTCAAGGTTACTCCCTCCCAAAAAATGAATTTAAGGAGCAATATTGCCCCTGCGCCCTTCCCGCAAACCTCAAACGCGAGAATGCCCCTCTGTTGCCACAGGTAACCGAATTTGATGTAGTACGTCACTACACAAACCTATCGAACAAAAACTTCGGCGTCGACACAGGCTTCTATCCTTTGGGAAGTTGTACAATGAAATACAACCCCCGCATAAACGAAGAGATAAGCTCGTTGCCGGCCTTTAATCTGCACCCTGCAACACCCGACGAAGCGGCGCAAGGAGCCCTCGAAGTCTACTACAACCTTGCCGCCTCACTTGCCGAAATAAGTGGATTGTCGGCCTTCACCCTCAACCCCTATGCAGGTGCCCACGGTGAACTTACAGGCCTTATGATTATGCGCTCCTATCACGAGCAACGTGGCGACTATAAGCGTACAAAAGTAATTGTACCCGACAGTGCTCACGGAACCAATCCTGCGAGCGCAGCAGTGTGCGGTCTCGAAATTGTAGAGGTAAAGTCTACCGCCAACGGAACAGTGGATGTAGAAGACCTTAAACCCCTTCTCGACGACACTGTTGCCGGCATAATGATGACCAACCCCAATACCTTGGGAATATTTGAAACGGAAATTCCTGAAATCTCGCGCCTTGTGCACGAGGCCGGCGGCCTTCTCTACTACGATGGAGCCAACCTCAACGCTGTGCTTGGCAAATGCCGTCCCGGAGATATGGGCTTCGACATTATGCACATAAATCTCCACAAGACATTCTCCACCCCTCATGGTGGCGGAGGCCCCGGCGATGGTCCTGTGGGTGTGCGTGCAGGGCTCGAACAGCTGCTCCCCAATCCACAGGTGAAGAAGAGCGACGATGGACGTTTCTATCTTGCTTGCGACGAAAAATCGGCCGGCAATGTATCGAGTTTCCTTGGTAATTTCGGTGTTATTCTGCGTGCCTACACATATATTCTCACCCTTGGTCGTGAAAATGTGAAGATGGTGGGCCCACTTGCCGTACTCAATGCCAACTATGTAAAAGAGTCGTTAAAACAGGAGTATCTGTTACCCATCGAGGGAGTGTGCAAGCACGAATTTGTATTCGACGGCCTTGCCGATAAGTCTACGGGGGTAACCACACTCGACATTGCGAAGCGTCTGCTCGATTATGGCTACCACGCTCCCACAATCTATTTCCCCTTGCTTTTCCATCAGAGCATAATGATTGAGCCCACCGAGACAGAGAGTAAGGAGACGCTCGACGAATTTATAGCAGTGATGAAGAAGGTTGCACGCGAGGCAATAGAGAACCCCGACATTGTGAAAAACGCACCATATTCAACACCGGTGCGTCGTCTCGACGAAACAACTGCGGCACGCTCTCCCAAGACCACCTATAAGCAGTTGATAGCTGAGTAAAATTCTAATTTTTATTCATCTCCTACACAAAAGAGACCGCTAAAAAATTTTTTAGCGGTCTCTTTATTTTGAGCAAAATTGCCTCGAAGGCTCATTAAGCCTCGGCAGGAGCCTCGGTTGCCTCCTCTGCGGGAGTTTCTGTTGCCTCTGCATTCTCGGCAGCTGCAGCAGCCTCTGCCTCTGCTTTTGCAAGAGCCTCGGCAGCTTTCTTGTCGGCTACCTTCTTGGCAATAGCAGCGTTTACCTCTTTCTCGGCCTCCAAACGTGCTTTCTTTGCATCACGTTTAGCTTGCTCGTCGGCGCTCTTGATACCGTTCAAGGCATTCTCCTTTGCACTCTTCCAAGCATCGAATTTTGCCTGTGCAGTAGCCTCGTCGAATGCACCTTTCTTTACACCGCCCTGCAAGTGTTTCATCATATAAACGCCCTGCGAAGAGAGGATGCTGCGAACAGTGTCTGTGGGAGTAGCACCGTTGTTTACCCACCACAATGCTCTCTCGAAGTTAATATCGATGGTAGCAGGGTTTGTGTTGGGGTTGTAGGTACCGATTTTCTCGGTGAACTTTCCATCACGTGGAGCTCTCGAATCTGCAATCACGATAGAGTAGAATGCGTAGTGTTTACGGCCTCTTCTCTGAAGTCTGATTTTTGTTGCCATTTTTTAATGTTTTTTATTGGTTAAAGATTTGAGTTATCCGATAACTCGTATCGGCGGTGCAAAAGTAGTGCTTTTTTTGCAAACAGACAACAAATTAGCAGGTTTTATGCTTGCGGCCGAGGGTATTTTGTGGATTTTGAGAAGTTTTTTTAAAGAAAATGTACTATTTTCGCAGGGTATTTTATAAGTTAATTTTATTATGCTTGCTTGGCTGTGGTTTAAAATATGGAATGCGCTCAACTTTCTCTATGGTTTTTTTCAATGGGGCAGTATGCGCAGATTGTCCTCCTTAAAGGATGCGTACAATGGGAAAAGGTGCTTCATTGTGGGCAATGGCCCCAGCTTGCGCAGCGAGGATTTACGCTTGTTGCACAAACAGGGCGAGTATACCTTTGCGTGTAATTCGTTAATTAAATTGTTCGACGAGATTCCTTTCGCTCCATCGTTCTATTTTGCACAGGACAATAAGATTATTCTCGATAACAAGGAACTTATAAACAAATACACAGGTACAAAATTCATAAAAGCTCATTATGCGCATCGCTACCATCTGCCGGATGTTACATATTATAATATGTTGTTAAATCCCAATGGGTTCTCAAAGAATCTTCCTCTTGTGGTTTACAGTGGCCAGACGGTGGTCTATTCTATGATTCAGTTTGCCGCGTATATGGGTTTTAAGGAGATTTACCTTATCGGGGTCGATTGCAACTACTCTCCGAGCAACACTACAATAACTGCCGACAGTTATTTCGACAAGCGTCTTTTCAACAGCAATCGCACTTACTCCCCGCCCGAGGTTGATACTAATCTTGTTGCATACGAGCAGGCACGCAAGGAGTGCGAAAAGCGTGGCATTAAGATATTAAACGCTTCGCGTGGGGGCAGACTCGAAATATTCCGCAGAGTGAATTTCGATACTCTTTTTTAGAAACTTTTGCAAAAAAATGTCTGTTGGTTTTAATAATATCTGCGAGACAAAAACATTCTTATTACTATATTTTTGCTATTGAGGCATAAAAAATTCCTCGTGTTAAACGAGGAATTCCCCCGCATATAGGAGGAGGGGACCTAGTGTTTTCACAACGGAATAATCCTTATTGTGAATTGCTTCAAATTAGTTAATGCAAATTTAGTAATAAAATTCTTTAACTTGCAAGAGAATAGCTTATTATTTTCAAAAAGCCTTTATAACCGGTATTGTATAAGAAAAATATGTGCGTAAAGCCTATCTTTTCTCACTTATCTTTCATACATTTGTGTGATATGTAAAAAATAAAGTGCTATGAAAAAGATATTAGGCCTTGATTTGGGCATAAGTAGTATAGGTTGGGCTTTGGTAAATGAGGCAGAGCGTGCTGACGAACGCTCTTCAATTATCAACGTAGGAGTCAGGGTAAACCCTCTCACTGTCGATGAGTTACAAAATTATGAAAAAGGCAAAAGCATTACTACTAATGCTGATCGCACCCTCAAACGCGGTGCTCGCCGTAATCTTCAACGCTACAAGTTGCGTCGTCAAGAATTAGTAAAGATACTTATTGAGGAAGGTTTCATCTCCAATGATACTATACTTTCAGAACAAGGCAATCGCACAACTTTTGAGACCTATCGCCTTCGTGCCAAAGCTGCTACCGAAGAGGTAACGTTGGAGGAGTTTGCCCGCATCTTGCTAATGATAAACAAGAAACGCGGTTACAAGAGCAACCGTAAGGCAAAGGGTGGCGAAGATGGAGCGCTCATTGATGGAATGGAGATAGCAAAGCGCCTCTATGATGAGAATATCACCCCGGCTCAACTCTGCTTGCAACTTCTTAAAAAGGGTAAAAAGAAAATGCCCGACTTCTATCGTTCAGATTTACAGGACGAACTTAATCGTATATGGGAGTTTCAATACCAATTCTATCCTACAATTCTCACCAATGAGGTAAAAGAAGAGATTAGAGGTAAGAATAAAAAACAAACTTCGGCAATATTAGCCAAGCACTTTGTTTGGGAAGAAGAAACCTTTGTTTGGGACGAAAATAACGCTGCTACAAAATCTAATATAGAAGAGAAAAGGTTGGGCGATCTTACTCGCACCACTAAAGGGTTCGACCTGAAATGCGAAAATTACGAGTGGCGCGTTCAATCTCTCACAGAGCAAATGAATCTCGAACGCTTGGCCATAGTATTGCAAGAGATTAATGATGAGATTAGTTCATCAAGTTGTTACCTTGGTACTATCAGCGATCGTAGCAAATCTCTCTTCTTTAACAAGCAGACCGTAGGCCAGTATCTGATGGCATTGTTAGATAAAAACCCTCACACGAGTCTCACAAACACCGTATTTTATAGACAAGACTATCTTGACGAGTTTGAACGCCTATGGGAGACGCAAGCCCATTATCACCCCCAGCTGACCGATAAACTCAAATGCACGATACGCGATATTATCATCTTCTATCAGCGGCGTTTGAAGAGCCAAAAATCGCTCATAAGCTATTGTGAATTCGAGAGTAAAGAACGAAAAATAGTTATTGATGGCAAAACAAAGACCATCACCATTGGTAGTCGCGTGATACCTCGTTCATCCCCTCTATTTCAAGAATTTAAGGTGTGGCAGACACTCAATAACATAGAAGTTTTCTCCAAAGCCGACCATACAAAATACATACTTTCCCAAGAGGACAAAGAATTATTGGCCGAAGAGCTGTCGATACACGAAAAATTGAAGAAAGATGATATTCTCAAAATTCTGTTTGAGAATCCTAAACAATATGATCTGAATTACAAGGAGGTTGAGGGTAATGTTGTTAATGCAAAGTTCTACGGAGCTTTCAGTCAATTGTTAGAGCAATCGGGGCATAAGCCTTTAAACTTCAAGCAGCCTGCAAAAACTTTGAAGACACAAGTACGCGAGATATTTGCTTCGTTGAGGTGGAACACCGGCGTACTTTCGTTCGACTCATCCCAACCATTTGATGCACAACCTCACTATAAGTTATGGCATTTGCTCTATTCGTTTGAAGGTGATAACACTGTCACCGGTGATGCCAATCTCAAACGTAAGGTTGCAACACTTATGGGCTTCGACATAGATTATGCCCCGAATCTCACCTCACTGACTTTCGTAGAGGACTATGGCAGCCTCAGTGCCAAGGCCATTCGCAAGATACTCCCTTATCTAAAAGAGGGCAATAAATACGATGAAGCTTGCTCGTATGCCGGATACCGCCATTCAGCCTCTTCGCTTACGAAGGAAGAGATAGAAGCCAAGGAACTCAAAGAGCATTTGGAACTGTTGCCCAAGAATTCGTTGCGTAGTCCCGTAGTAGAGAAAATCCTCAATCAGATGGTCAACGTAATAAACGAAATTATTGACACCTATGGTCGCCCCGATGAAGTACGCATTGAGCTGGCCCGCGAACTTAAAAAGAATGCCAAACAGCGAGAAGAACTCACAAAATCGCTGGCTAATGCCACAAAGGAGCAAGAAGACATACGCCAGCGGTTAGAGAGAGAATTTAATATAGCTCACGTAACGCGTAACGATATTATTCGCTATCGCTTGTATGAGGAGTTGAAAAGTAATGGATATAAAACTTTGTATTCTAACAGCTATATCCCTAAAGATAAACTTTTCAGCAAAGAGTATGATATTGAACATATAATCCCACAAGCACTTTGCTTTGACGACTCGTTCTCAAACAAGACTCTCGAAGTACACAGCGTCAATATAAAGAAAGGGAAAAAGACCGCCTATGACTTTATATCAGATGAGTATGGAGAAGAGGGCCTTAATAGATATCGCAACACTTGCGAAAAGCTATTCAAGGAGAAGAAAGCAAAGCTCCGCAAACTACTGATGAGCGGAGCCGATATTCCCGGTGATTTTCTTGCCCGCGACCTCAGTCTCACCCAGTACATTACTAAAAAAGCACTTGCTATGTTGAGCAATATATCGCGTCGTGTGGTAGCAACAACGGGGGCCATCACCGACGAACTGCGCAACGATTGGCAATTGGTCGATGTTATGAAGGAGCTCAATTGGGATAAGTATAAAGCCCTTGGTCGTGTAGAGTATCACAAAGACCACGATGGTCGTCGGATAGGGCGCATCACCGAATGGACTAAACGTAACGACCATCGTCACCACGCAATGGATGCCCTCACTGTGGTATTTACTAAGGAAGCCTTTGTACAATACTACAATAATAAGAACGCCAGCGACACCCCCGACTCTAATGCATACGCCATCAAGCATAAGTATTTCCGCGAAGGTCGTGCTATTGCTCCAATGCCTTTGGGCGAGTTGCGAAGCGAAGTTAAACGCCACTTGCAAAATATCTTGGTGTCTATTAAGGCCAAGAACAAGGTAGTCACCTCCAATCTCAATAAGGTATCTACAAAGAAATGTGGTACATTAAGAATAACCCAGCAAACCCCACGCGGACAGCTCCATTTAGAGACCATCTATGGTAGCCATAAGGAGTATGTAACCCAAGAAGAGAAAGTAGGTGCGTCATTCACCGAAGAGAAGATAATGACCGTTTGCCGCAAAGTATATCGCGAAGCCCTGCTCCAACGCCTTCACCAATTTAGCGATGATGCCAAGAAAGCCTTTACGGGTAAAAACTCACCCGAGAAATCTCCCATTTGGATTGACCAAGCACGAGGCTTTGCCGTACCCCCAAAAGTGAAGACCGTCGCGCAAAAGGTGTGTTACACCATACGCAAGCCTATCGATGAAAATTTGAGTGTGGACAAGGTGGTAAATAAACGCATTCAAAAACTCCTGCAAGAGCGTATCAAGGAATATGGCGGTGCCAAGAAAGCCTTTGCCAACCTCGACGAGAATCCTATTTGGTTCAACAAGGAGAAGGGTATCAAAATCAAGCGCGTCACCATCGCCGGCATTAGCAACGCGCAAGCCCTTCACGAGAAGCGCGACAAAGAGGGCAACTTTATGCTTGACGAGAGTGGCAATCGCATTCCTGTCGATTTTGTGAACACAGGCAACAACCACCATGTAGCGGTATATCGCAAACCCGTGTTAGACAAGCAAGGCTTGCAGAAGCTCGATGACTATGGAGATGCTATGTACGAGATTGAAGAGCGCATCGTGTCATTCTACGAAGCCGTAGCACGAGCCAATGAGGGATTACCCATTGTCGATAAGAGCTACAAATATGAGGAAGGTTGGAAATTTCTCTTCACAATGAAGCAAAATGAGTATTTCGTGTTCCCCAATGAACAGACAGGATTTAACCCTAAGGAAGTAGACCTACTAAATCCAGACAACTATGCTCTGATAAGTCCTAATCTGTTTAGGGTGCAGAAGTTCTCATATAAAAATTATGTATTTAGGCATCATTTGGAGACTTCTGTCGTTGATACTACTACAAAGACGAGAGGTGTAACGTGGCGTGATTTTAGAAGTTCCAGAGGATTAGACGCTATTGTGAAAGTACGAGTTAATCACATTGGCCAAATTGTATCAATTGGAGAGTATTAAGCATAAGAGTGGTTGTTGCAGGTGAAGCAGCCACTCTGTGTTTTTACCATCCGCATATTTAACCCTCAAATACACATTACTATGATTAAGAAAACTCTCTACTTCGGAAACCCCGCCTACCTCTCATTGCGAAACAATCAGTTGATAATCAAACTACCCGAAGTGGAGCAGTGCGATGCGCTACCCGAGTCGTTCAAGAAGCAAGCCGAAGTAACCAAACCCATTGAAGATATTGGTGTAGTAGTGCTCGATAACAAACAGATTACCATAACATCGGGAGTTATTGAAGCCTTGCTCGAAAATAATTGCGCACTCATCACTTGCGATAGTCGTAGTATGCCTACAGGTCTTATGCTACCTCTCTACGGCAACACCACACAAAATGAACGTTTCCATCATCAGCTTGACGCTTCCGTTCCGTTAAAGAAGCAGTTGTGGCAACAAACCATACAATGTAAAATCAATAATCAAGCATCGGTGCTTCACGATTTACGCGATGAAGAGGTACACTGTATGCGTGTGTGGGCACGCGATGTGCGCAGTGGTGATGCTGACAATATGGAAGGCCGTGCAGCCGCTTATTATTGGAAGTATCTCTTTGGCCAACATATTAACGGTTTTACAAGAGACCGTGACGGAGTGCCACCCAACAATCTACTCAACTATGGCTATGCAATCCTGCGAGCTGTGATAGCACGCGCTCTTGTCACCAGCGGTCTACTTCCAACCCTCGGCATACACCATCATAATCGCTACAATGCCTATTGCTTGGCCGATGATATTATGGAGCCTTATCGCCCCTATGTAGACGAACTTGTTTACAAATTGGTAAGGAATAAAGGTCTGCCAACCGATGGGCTCACACGAGAATGGAAGTCGGAACTTCTTATTATCCCCACACTCGATGTATTTATCTCGGGTAAACGTAGTCCGCTTATGGTAGCAGCAGGGCAAACTACTGCCTCGCTCTACAAATGTTTCAGTGGCGAGTTGCGCAAGATAGCCTATCCCGAAAGATAACCCCCTTGTGATTATATGGAACGTTTTAGTGAATATCGTGTTATGTGGGTGCTTGTATTATTTGACTTACCTACCGAGACCAAGCGTGACCGCAAGGCCTATACAGAGTTTCGCAAGAAACTCCAACGTGATGGGTTCACTATGTTTCAGTTCTCCATCTACATCCGGCATTGTGCAAGTATGGAAAATGCCGAGGTACACATCAAACGCGTTAAATCTTTCCTTCCCGATTTTGGACAAGTGGGCATACTTTGTATTACCGACAAGCAATTTGGAAATCTAAAAATCTTTCACGGTAAGAAACCGCAAGAGGTCGCCGCACCGGGTCAACAACTCGAACTTTTCTAAAAATATTCGATTATAGAAACAACAAATCCCGCCATAAGCGGGATTTGTTGTCATAGAAGACCTCTATTTTTCTTTTCTAACACCCATTGTAAGTTGTTGATTTTTTGCTTATTATGCAGGATGAGGTGTCTTCTATCTTGCAAAGATACTAATTTGAAAGCAATTCACAACGGGTTGACGCTGTTTCGAAGCCACGCCGAAGGTGTCTTCTATCTTGCAAAGATACTAATTTGAAAGCAATTCACAACTGCGGAGTACAAGGTACCCTATTCGCAGAGGTGTCTTCTATCTTGCAAAGATACTAATTTGAAAGCAATTCACAACTTGGTATAACATGCAAACTTCGTTTGTAAGGGTGTCTTCTATCTTGCAAAGATACTAATTTGAAAGCAATTCACAACGCTGAGCGAAAGCGAGAAAAAAGCGCGGGTGGTGTCTTCTATCTTGCAAAGATACTAATTTGAAAGCAATTCACAACAGCTTCCCTCTGCTAACCTCAACCGTTGTGGGTGTCTTCTATCTTGCAAAGATACTAATTTGAAAGCAATTCACAACAGGAAACGCGGTATTACTTATCGTGATATTGGTGTCTTCTATCTTGCAAAGATACTAATTTGAAAGCAATTCACAACAATATCAAGTAGCGTTTGCTCTTGCACAGGGGTGTCTTCTATCTTGCAAAGATACTAATTTGAAAGCAATTCACAACGCTCATTCGATAGCTTTTCATTGCAACATGGTGTCTTCTATCTTGCAAAGATACTAATTTGAAAGCAATTCACAACTCCGCGCCCGACTTCAATATTTCGGGTTTGGTGTCTTCTATCTTGCAAAGATACTAATTTGAAAGCAATTCACAACCGGTACACTAACGGCCCTGCTGCTATCGTGGGTGTCTTCTATCTTGCAAAGATACTAATTTGAAAGCAATTCACAACAGAAAGATAACAACGGCGGTTGTTGGTGAGGTGTCTTCTATCTTGCAAAGATACTAAGAAGTTTTTAGCGTTAATAACTAATGTTGTCACCGCAAATATATATAGCAAAATTTGATAAAACATTGACATTTAATGTGTTAGATTATACAAGTCATAAGGTGTCATCACTTGTCATAGCAGGCAGGAAAGCAAAGGTACAAAAAGGGGTAAAACAAGGGTAAAAAGAGGGAAAACGCTCCACATAGAAACGGGGTTGAAATGAGCGAAAAACGAAGGCAAAAAAATGTGCGAGAAAGAGCGGTGGTATGACCGAAAAGCAATAACTTTTGTAATATGCAGAGTTGAGAGCTGAGCTGCTTTTGTCCCCACTTAAAAAATCGGGCACTAAAAAGATGGCGGTGGTTGATAGACCTTATAATAGAATATAGATATGGCAGTCAGGTTGAGAATAGAGATGCGGCAAATCTTACCGCAATGTATTTTTGACCTGTTGTACTATGCGTCGTAGGTCGCTTCGCTTGCTAAGTCCCAACCTCTGTCTCAACTCGGACGGCGATACCGGAGCGTTTTTTCGGGTGAAAAATTATCGCAGAGAATTTTTTGCCCGAAAACCCTAGGCTCGAACGTGGAGGTATTGTCCCTCCGAGTTAACTTCTTGAAGGGACTTGGCGAGTGAAGCGGGATTTTCACGCTACATTAAGTTAATTAAGATAAAACCATAAACAGGAAAATAAAGAGTACTAATTATAAAAAATAAAGACTCAAAGATAATGGAGTAAAATATCTTTGAGTCTTTACTTAGAATAATATAGGTCTATTTTTCTTCTATTTGTAAAACTAATTGTTTAGCGTATTTGTCATTAATTATGTTTCCTATATTGTTAAACAATGATATTGCATTATGTATATATAACTTAAGATAGTCTTGTTCTGTCTTATAAGATTTAGAGAGTGAAATTATTGCTGCGCCCAGCAAGTCCATGTTATTTTTAATTCTATACTCATATATGTCAGGAGTGTATTCTGCATAATCAACAAATACACTTTGCAATTTTCTTAAGCATCTATCAATATAAAATAAAGCCTCTCCTCTATTGTACTCATTTAATGTTATGTCATCTTCGATTATATCCGTAGATATAACATAAGATAAATGAATTAAACCTGTTATGTCGAAATCAAATTTAGCCAATATTTTTTTCTTCTCAATTTGGGAAAGATTTTTGTAAAATTCCTTGTTATTGGGTATAATGTATTTAATTTCCTTGTTAACCCAAAAAAAGATAGGATATAGTATGAATTTGTTCAGTGCGTATACTAGTATAAAAATAGCTGATACAATCAGAGGTAGCCAAAATGCATTTATTCCATAGTCATAATTATTACTGCTTGCTATAAAACCTGCAATTGCTGTAGAAATTGCAATTAGAGCGGATAGTATCGGACTAAAAAAAGGATTTATTTTATTTTTATTCGCATCTTCCTTTTTTTGCTTATAGATATCAAGTTCTTTCGATAATTGATATCTAAGTTGCGCATTCTTTCTATAGTATTTATTATCCATATTAACAAATTTTTATTCACATATAACATCATAATTCATCAATGGATCAACGATTTCTTCTTTAGCACGTTGACTCTTCAGCCTAATTTGATTCTGATGAGTTAAAATACAGTCATAAAGAGATGGCATAAGCAATTCTCTACAATACTTACTATTTTTATTGTTAATACAATTAAGGCAATGGTTTTTACAAAAATTACGCAACGACTTATTTTCATCAACTAATTTTGTTAATGTTGTAAAGATAGGCATTAATTTAAATGGCAATGAGATTGTCTGTCCTTTTCTTACAGATATATTTACAAATGTTTTAATCTGACGTTTTGAAACTTTATGCTCTAATGTGTCGTATATTTTTTTTATACCGATTTTACGTGCTGATTCTGAAGAATTTTCATATTCATGTCGATATAATAACCCCAATTGGTCAACAACAGCTTGAACATTTAACATCTCCACATTTTTCTGAGACACAAATGGGTAGTAAGCCCTCCAAAAAAACAAGTCCATATCCTAAATAGTTAAAGTTATATTGATATTATTTAAAATTAGTTTATATCCAATATATTTTTCTGTCACAAAATTAATAATTTTAAATTAGAGTTAGTAATAAAACAATAAAATTTTAACAACTTGGGGCTGACTTACGTATCCCTAAGTTGGCTTTATAAATTTTAGAAATTGGAGTTGTTTATGTGTGTATGCTCCACCCGTGAATAGGATTCATCAATACAGCAAACGATTGGTCGGGCTGTCCGTGATAGAGCAAGCCTCCGACAATTCCTGTTCTACCATCGGGATATACTTGTCGGAATCCGAATGAGTGTGGAGCCGAGTCATAGTAGAGTTCAATCTCACATGGGCAGTTTGGATTTTCCTCCCACTGCTTCAAACGGTCAATACACATTTGCAGGGTGTCGTTCTTAATTTCCTTTGCGTAGGCAACAGCCTTGTCATAACGCTCTTGACATAAAATCTTCATACTCGATATTTTTTAAGGTTTATAATAAATCTTCATATACTCCAAAGCCGTAGCAGTCGGCAATGTAAAAGTCCTCACAGCCGATTTCTGCAAGTGACTTCATATCTTCCAGCGTATCGCAATAGAAGAAAATGTCATCATCCTTTTCGGTATCGGAATCCATTCCGATGGCGATACGCACTTCAACTGTATCGTAGTTGTCCTTATAGCGGATAAGACAATCGGCATAATGAGGCTCGATGCCTCGCTCTGTAAAGAACTTCAGGCATTGGCGACTAATCTCTTTTCTGACAGCATCGGGTTTCTTCCAATCGGAGTCATCAATAATCTCCAATCCCATACCTTCCACGACCAAACAAGTGCCACCATTGATGTTTGTCATTAGTGTACGCTTGCCTAAATGTTTCTCTCTAATATCGGCCCAATTGGGGATATCCCATCTTTCGTTGGTCCATACTCCGCGATAATCTTTTGGCACACGGAGATACTCTGATAATGTCATTCTAATCATAGCCTATCTTTTTTAAGTAATGCATATTACAGGCGAAGCATTGTATTGTATTCTATTTCTTTACCGCCTTGACTGTTCCGTGCAGGATTGTGCAAGGTTGGCGGGAAAAATACCGCAAGCCCCGTGGGGCGAGGATGATTTTTCCACGACACCCACAGGGCTTGACCTTGCTCAATCCGAAAGGCACGG
>JAZRAC010000031.1:0-22667 GCA_045634365.1 Bacteroidaceae bacterium
CTTTGCCATCTGTGCCTCGGTAATATCGCCAAGCCCGTTAAGGTAATAATGCCCGGGGAGGTGCTGTACACTCTCTTTCCACGGTGAAGTGCGTGTGATTGGAGCATCGGTGTCGTTATAAAGAGCCCCGGCAGCGATGAACAACGAGCGTAAAGGGCTATTCACTTTGTCGCGCACATCGATCGAAAGTTTCTGCGCAGTTATACAGTTATCCTGTATGTCGTTGGTGGTTGCCGCACCAAGGCCCACCCAATTGCCCCACCTGTGCAAGCCATCGACATAGCGACGGGTACGGGTGAAAGTGAGCACATTGCCCTTTGAAGGGTCCACACGAGTTATTGTCTGCGCCACAACCCTGTTATTTTGCAACGCACCGGCAACATTGTGGTCCTTTACCACAAGGGTTACAACCTCATTTTCTGCAAAAGAGAATGGCAACGAAGCATCGTCACCCGCAAGGCGAACAAGGTAGACTCCGGCCCAAATAAGTTCATCAAGGGTGAGAAGTTCGCACCACGCCCCTTGCCCTGTGTCGGTTGATTTTCGAAAATTCATTTTCATTTTTACATTTTTCATATTATAAATTTCAGTTATTTGCAAAAAACCGCCGACACAAAGAATAATGAGACAAGAATCCTGCATCGGCAACACATTGCCACACAACAATGGCACCTATGCCCGCGGTTTTCTGTTGCAAATGTAGTGTGCAAACAAAGGGAGAAGGTTGCGATATTGACACTTTAAAAAAAAGATTATTACCAATGAGCCGAGAGTGCAATATCGAAAGAGAGAGATACAAAAAAATGGCTCAGTAGCAAAAAGGTGTGGGCCAATAAATCTTTAATTATTGTGTAGTATATCAGCAGTGGTAATTTAAAAAAAAATAACCGGTATCGTAAGAGAAAGAATTAAAGGCCGTCGAAGTTAAGGAAACAAGCGAGGAACGAGGGATATTGCGCAGCAATTCGCGAGCCGAGGTGTGAGCAACTTGAACGTACTCGTGTGCCGGACCTTTTGGTTCTTTTGGGTACAAAAGAATATATAAAACAATTTGTTTAAAGCAAGAACTACTCGCTGGACACCGAGAAGTTAAAAGCAAGAATATTTAGCAAACAAATAGTAGTATCCACAGTAAATTTCTACTGAACCAAAAAAATGGCGATGACCTGTTCTACTTTTAGGTCACCGCCTTTTTTTAAAGTTGTTTATTTTAAGAAACTGCTACTTAACATCGGCTGTAACATTGCCCTCGCCCGAAAGACGCAGAAGTACCCTTCCCTTGTCGGGCAGTTGCAAAATAGCAACCCCGTCGGTGGCAACATTCACCACAAGCAGGGCATTCTCCTCGGCAAAGCGGTTCACGCGCAACACTGTGTCGCAATTCACTGGCACACCCGTGTAGAGCAGGCTATCGTTCATATACACACTATAATCCTTTCCGGCAAACGAAGGCGAAAAGGAAATTTCGTAACTAAACCTCACATCGCCAGGCCTGCTCCAATATTTATATAATGAATAATAGGCAAAAAGACCTATCGTCACAATTATCACAAAAAAGAAAAATACACTGCCAAACAGGAAATTCATATTGGCATTACGCCTTTTGAAACTACTCATAACTTCTCATTATTTTACAGGTGCGAAGATAGCAATTTGGCACGAAACAGCAAAGCCCTCTCTCACTTGCAACCATAAAGTTCTTGCAAAGGAACCGCCCCCTCGCACACAAGCGCATAGGCCAAATAGGAAGTATCACCGGCCACAGGCGACAAAGGAAGATAACCACTCTCCACCCTGCCATACGCGACCCGCAAAGGATATTCGGTACGGCAACGTTCATTGAACTCCGCAGCCTCGCCCGCACGCCTGAAATTCGACACAAAAAAACGCCCCACCCGCCCGTGGGCAACATATTTATCACAGAACAGGCGCGACACTGCACCCATATTCATCCTTAAATTAAGCTCCACGCAAGGATGCAAACGATACCCGCCGCCCGACGAGCGATAAACAAGCATATCCACCCCCAAGAAACCCGTGTACCCGATGGGGCGCAACAACGCCGACAACTCCGCCGACAAACGCTCCTTTACCGCAGCAAGCACCCCACGCTCCACAAATTGCGCCAAGAAATCCTCAATAGCCCCGTCGGCGGCAAGAATATTGCCCGAATAGGCACCACCCTCGCAAGTAAACAGCGAATAGCCCGCAAAAGCAGCCTCGCCCCTCACAGCCCTGAACTCCATTGCAAAATCCACCACCTTGTCGAGGAAACGCTCGCACACCACGCCTCCCTGTCGCCTTATAACCCCCTTGCAAAAATGCTCAACAGGCACCTCCACACGCCCTATTCCCCAAGCAATACCCTTTCCACTGCCCGACCAAGGAGCCTTCAATACCGAGCGGGGAATACTCTCTATGAACGCCGCAATATCGGCAAACGAGGTAAAATATTCTGGAATTTCGGGAGTATCTATTCCCGCACTGCACAAAGCCCGCAAGAGCCCTATCGCCACACACCTGTTCGACAGCGTGCGCACAGCATCCACAAAAGCCCCATCGGGCAACACATCCTCGCTCACCCCCATTGCCAGCAGGCGACGCCTCATCTGCGCACTCCACCCCCACGGCACACAAGCATCCACCGCCCGTATATCCCTCAAAGGAGCAGCAAGCGAAAAAACACCGCTCATAGAATTGTGGAACGCACAATGCAGAGCATCGGGCAGGAGCACCGCATCACCCTCGGGAGCGAACCACAAAGGCAACGTAGCAAGGTCGTGTGCAATAGCCCGTGCCGCCGGCGGGGGGCAATAGTTAGTGTTTCCGTCGGCAAGAGCAAGGTCATTCTCGGGGTTAAAAATATGTAGTTTCACAGGAATTTACAATTTACGCCACGAAGATACAAAAAATATAACACAACCGCCTAATAAATATTTTCACCCCCGCACCATAAAAAATATAAAAACATTTGCACAAATAACCTATTATTAGTACTTTTGCAAAGTAGTGATGATAGATGAGGGGCCCGCAAGCCCCTCTTTTTCATAAACACACAAGAATACCATCATAAAGATTTTTGTTATATGATTGAAAAACAACAAGTAATCGACCTCACCAAAGAGTGGCTTAAAGACAAAGAGTATTTTTTGGTAGATGTAATCATTAGTAAAGACGACAAAATTACGGTAGAAATCGACCACGCCGAAGGTGTTTGGATTGAAGACTGCGTGGAACTCAGCCGCCACATAGGCGAAGGCCTTGGCGAAGCCGGCGACGATTATGAATTAGAAGTAGGTTCGGCCGGCCTTGGACAACCCTTCAAGGTTGTACAGCAGTACAAAAACCACATAGGGCTCGAAGTTGAAGTACTCACAAAGGATGGTAAAAAACTCAAAGGCATTCTCAAAAATGCCGACGAACAGGAGTTTGTGCTCACAATCTCCAAAAAAGAGAAAAAAGAGGGCTGCAAACGCCCCCAGATTGTCGAGGAGGATTTACATTTCACCTACGACAGCGTAAAGTACACGAAGTATATTATAAATTTCAAATAAAATGGCAAAGAAAGAAGAAACAATCAGCCTTCTTGATACATTTCAAGAATTCAAAGAGTCGAAAAACATCGACCGTACCACAATGATAAGCGTGCTCGAAGAGAGCTTCCGCAAAGTGCTAATCAATATGTTCGGAACCGACGAGAACTACTCGGTAATCGTAAACCCCGACCGTGGTGACTTTGAAATACAACGCCGCCGCACCGTTGTTGCCGACGCCGATGTAAAAGACAGCAATATGGAAATATCGCTCACCGAAGCACAGCAGATCGACGACTCATTCGAGATTGGCGAGGATGTGAGCGAAATTGTGAATTTTGCCGAGTTTGGCCGCCGTGCAATATTGAACCTGCGCCAGACACTCGCATCAAAAATCCTCGAACTTGAAAAAGACAGCCTCTACAACAAGTACAGCGAGCGCATAGGACAGATTGTAAGCGGCGAGGTATATCAAATATGGAAAAAAGAGTTACTGCTCGTCGACGACGAGAACAACGAGCTCATCCTTCCCAAGACCGAGCAGATACCCTCGGACTTCTATCGCAAGGGCGAGAATGTGCGTGCCGTTGTTGCCCGTGTCGACAACCAGAACAACAACCCCAAAATCATCCTCAGCCGCACATCGCCAATGTTCTTGCAGCGCCTCTTCGAACTTGAAGTGCCCGAGATTAACGACGGCCTCATCACCATAAAGAAGATAGCCCGCATCCCCGGCAAACGCGCAAAAATAGCAGTGGAGACATACGACGAGCGCATCGACCCCGTAGGTGCTTGCGTGGGTGTAAAAGGCTCACGTATCCACGGAATCGTGCGCGAGCTCCGCAACGAGAACATCGACGTAATCCCCTACACATCTAACACAGAGCTCTTCATCAAGCGAGCATTGAGCCCCGCAAAAATACTCAGCATCACACTCGACGAAGAGAAGCGCATTGCCGACGTAAACCTCAAACAAGAGGAGGTGTCACTCGCCATCGGTAAAGATGGTCTTAACATCAAGCTGGCAAGTATGCTCACCGAATACACCATAAACGTATACCGCGAAATAGACAGCCAGCAAGAAGACGACATCTACATCGAAGAATTTGCCGACGAAATAGACGAGTGGGTAATTGCAGCCATAAAGAAACTTGGGTTAGACACAGCGAAAGCCGTTCTTAACACCCCCCGCGAGGTACTTATCGAAAAAGCCGACCTCGAAGAGGACACCGTCGATCACCTCCTTTCGGTTCTTAAAGCCGAATTCGAGGAAGACGAAGAATAAAACAGTTTCAGTAACCTAACAACAGAGAACGAATGAAAATAAGATTAAATAAAGTACAGGGAGAACTTAATTTGGGCCTCTCCACAATTGTGGAATTCCTCCAAAAAAAGGGCTTCGACATAAAAGAAGACCCCAACGCAGTTGTACCCGAAGAGGGTTACAAACTGCTCATCGAGGAATTTAGCGCCGACAAGAAGGCCCGCATACAATCGGACAACTTCACCAAAGAGCGCCAGAACAAAGAGAAACCCAAGAGCGCTCCCGCAGAAACAGAGAAAGAGGCAGCACCGGCAGTGGAAATACCCAAGCCCGAGCCCGCTCCGGCAGTAAAGGAAGAACCCCAAAAAGAGGAAAAAAAGCCCGTAATTGAGAACAAAATAAAAGTTACAGGCAAAATAGACCTCGACGCCATAAACCGTAAACCGGTGAAACAGGAGCCCGAGAAAAAAGCCGAAGCACCAAAGCCCGAGCCCAAGAAAGAGGAGACAAAGCCCGTGGCAACAGAGGTTGCACAGCCCAAGGAAGAGCCCGCACAGGAAATTCCCGCAAAAGAGGAGCCCGCAAAAGAGGCACCCCAAGCAACTCTCACCCAAGTAGAAGAGGTTGCAGCCCCCAAGCTCAACATCATCGGCCAGATAGACCTCTCGGCAATAAACCAATCGACACGCCCCAAGAAAAAGAGCAAAGAAGAGAAGCGAAAGGAGCGTGAAGAAAAAGACAAACAACGCGAAGAGCAGCGCAAGCAACAGCGCGATGCACAACGCCAGCAGAATGGTGCAAATGCCAACGGCGAAGGCGGCAAGAAAAAACGCCAGCGCATAAACAACCAACGCGTTAACATAAACGAAGTAAAAGAGAGCAACGACCAAGGCCGTAATCAAGATTGGAGCGCCAACCGCAACAAAAACAACGGCGGAGGCAACCCCTCGCAGGGCAGCCGTCGCGACCGCGACCGTCAGCACCAACGCTTCGACAAGAACGACGTAAGCGAGGAGGATGTATCGAAGCAGATACGCGAAACACTCGACCGCCTCACACAGCGCGGCAAGAACAACAAAGCCGCCAAATACCGCAAAGACAAACGCGAACAGGCAGCCGAGCGTCAGCAACAAGCCTTCGACGCCGAAATGGCCGACAGCAAGGTATTGAAACTCACCGAATTTGTAACAGCCAACGAGCTTGCAAATATGATGAATATCTCGGTAACACAGGTAATCGCAACCTGTATGAGCATAGGTATGATGGTCTCCATCAACCAACGCCTCGACGCCGAAACAATCAACCTCGTAGCCGAAGAATTCGGATTCACCACCGAATATGTCAGTGCCGAAGTTGCCAACGCCATTGAAGTTGAAGCCGACAGCGAAGAAGACCTGCAATCACGCGCCCCCATCATCACCGTGATGGGACACGTAGACCACGGTAAGACCTCACTGCTCGACTACATACGCAAGGCCAACGTAATTGCCGGTGAGGCCGGTGGTATCACACAGCACATCGGTGCCTACAACGTGAAGATGGAGAGCGGCAAGCGCATCACCTTCCTCGACACTCCCGGTCACGAAGCCTTTACCGCTATGCGTGCTCGTGGAGCCAAGGTAACCGACATTGTAATCATCATCATCGCTGCCGACGATAATGTGATGCCCCAAACAAAAGAGGCCATCAACCACGCAATGGCAGCAGGCGTACCCATCGTATTTGCCATAAACAAGTGCGACAAGCCCGCCGCCGACCCCAACCGCATTAAGGAAGAGCTTGCACAGCTGAATATGCTTGTAGAAGACTGGGGCGGTAAATACCAATCACAGGAAATATCGGCCAAGAAAGGAATGGGTGTTGAGGAATTGATGGAAAAAGTGCTTCTCGAAGCGGAAATGCTCGACCTTAAAGCCAACCCCAACCGCAAGGCCACCGGTTCCATCATCGAGTCGACACTCGACAAGGGCCGCGGCTATGTAGCCACCGTACTTGTACAGAACGGAACACTCAAAGTGGGCGATATTGTGGTTGCCGGTACACAGTGGGGAAAGGTAAAAGCCATCTTCAACGAGCGTAACCAGCGCATAAAAGGAGTGGCACCCGCCGAGCCCGCACTCATTCTGGGCCTCAACGGAGCTCCTACCGCCGGCGACACATTCAACGTTGTTGAGAGCGAACGCGAAGCACGCGAAATTACCGGCAAACGCGAGCAATTGCAACGCGAGCAGGGCCTCCGCACACAAAAGATGCTCACCCTCGACGAAGTGGGCCGCCGCATAGCACTCGGTAACTTCCAGACACTGAACATCATCGTTAAGGGTGATGTAGACGGTTCTATCGAGGCATTGAGCGACTCACTCATAAAACTGTCGACCGAGACTATACAGATAAACGTAATACACAAAGCCGTGGGACAAATCTCCGAGAGCGACGTGAGCCTTGCAGCCGCATCCGATGCTATCATCGTGGGCTTCCAGGTGCGTCCTTCGGTAACAGCCCGCAAGGTAGCCGAGAACGAGGGAGTGGACATACGCATCTACTCAATCATCTACGACGCCATCGAGGAGGTGAAAGCCGCAATGGAGGGTATGCTTGCCCCCATTGTGAAGGAAGAGGTTACAGCAACCATCGAAGTGCGCGAAACCTTCCACATCAGCAAGGTGGGTACAGTTGCCGGCTGTATGGTTCGTGAAGGAAAAGTTAAGCGCACCGACCGTGCCCGCCTCATACGCGACGGTATTGTTATACACACCGGTAACCTTGCAGCCCTCAAACGCTTCAAGGACGATGTTAAAGAGGTTGGTACAAACTTCGAGTGCGGTATCAGCTTGCAGAATCAGGATGACATAAAAGTAGGTGACATCATCGAGACCTTTGTTCAAGTGGAGGTTAAACAAAAACTTTAATTTAACAAAATGAACATTTTAGATATTACATTGATAATTTCACTACTCGTTGGTTTTGCCTACGGATACTTTAAAGGACTTATCAAACAATTATCGTTTGGAGCAGGAATAGCATTAGGCCTGCTCCAAGCGGTGATGTATAATCACATCGTTGCCGCATGGATAAAATCACACACACAGTGGGAAGATTGGCTCACTATACCAATAGCCTTTATCATAATACTCGTGTGCACAATTATAATATTCAAATTGGTTGGATTTATTCTTGCAGGCATACTGAAATTGTGTCACCTTTCCTTTATCGACAATGCTCTTGGAGCTATATTCTCAACAACAATAGCCACCTTCCTTTTTGTGGGGAGTGTGGAACTCATCGAATATATTGCACCAAACAAATACACCGATAAAACATCACAGAAGAATTCATTGTTTTTTAAACAAACACAAATATTGACCTCTTTAATCATCAACGAGGCGGAGAAGAATATTTAGGACTTGATGAAAAAGAAGAACAATATATTCAATAAAATAGCCAATAAGGCCTACGAATTCGGCTTCATCACAAAGATAAAGACCGACATAATAGAGCGCGGACTCAACGAGGATGTAATAAGGCTCATCTCCAAGAAGAAGAATGAGCCCGAATGGCTGTTGGAATTTCGTTTGAAGGCCTACGCCTACTGGCTCACACAGAAGATGCCCACCTGGCCGCACCTCGACATTCCCCCCATAGACTATCAGGCAATCTCCTACTATGCCGACCCTCTTAAAAAGAAGGAGAACAAGAACAAGGAGATTGACCCCGAGCTTATGAAAACCTTTGAAAAGCTGGGAATACCGTTGGAGGAGCGATTGGCACTCAGCGGCACAGCCGTAGATGCGGTAATGGACTCCGTGTCGGTAAAAACCACCTTCAAGGAAGAGCTAAAAGAGAAGGGAATAATCTTCTGCTCAATGAGTGAGGCCGTGCAGGAGTACCCCGACCTTGTGCGCAAATATCTGGGCACCGTAGTCAATTATCGCGACAATTTCTTTGCCGCACTCAACAGCGCAGTGTTCAGCGACGGCTCTTTTGTATACATTCCCAAGGGAGTGCGCTGCCCGATGGAGCTATCGACCTATTTCAGAATAAACGCCGCCAACACCGGACAGTTCGAGCGCACACTCATTGTGGCCGACGACGACAGCTACGTTTCGTACCTTGAAGGCTGCACAGCCCCCATGCGCGACGAGAACCAGCTGCACGCCGCCATTGTGGAGATAATCGTTTGCGACAATGCCGAGGTAAAATACAGCACCGTACAGAACTGGTACCCGGGCGATGCCGAAGGCAAAGGCGGAGTCTACAACTTCGTTACCAAGCGAGGCGACTGCCGCGGCCGTAACAGCAAGCTATCGTGGACACAGGTAGAAACAGGTTCGGCAATAACTTGGAAATATCCCAGTTGCATATTGCGTGGCGACAATTCGCAAGGCGAATTCTACTCCGTGGCACTCACCAACAACTATCAACAAGCCGATACAGGAACCAAAATGATACATCTGGGCAAAAATTGCAGCAGCACCATCATAAGCAAAGGAATATCGGCCGGACACAGCCAAAACTCCTACCGCGGTCTTGTACGCGTGAGCAAAAATGCCGACGGAGCACGCAATTACAGCCAATGCGACTCGTTGCTCTTGGGAAGCAAGTGCGGAGCACACACCTTCCCCTATATGGACATTCACAACAACGGCGCAATAATAGAACACGAAGCAACAACCTCCAAAATATCGGAAGAACAACTATTCTACTGCAACCAGCGAGGCATCCCCACCGAAGAGGCCATCGGGCTCATAGTAAACGGCTACGCCAAAGAGGTATTAAACAAGCTCCCTATGGAATTTGCCATAGAAGCACAAAAACTATTAAGCGTATCGCTCGAAGGAGCAGTAGGATAAAATCCCGAAGCAGATTATGGAAAAATTATTGGAAATAAAGAACTTACACGCCACTATAAATGGCAAAGAGATACTCAAAGGCATAAACCTCACCGTAAATGCCGGTGAAGTACACGCCATAATGGGCCCCAACGGTTCGGGCAAAAGCACCCTGAGCAATGTACTCGTGGGACACCCTGCCTACACCGTAACCGAGGGAGAAATAATATACAAAGGCAAAAACCTCTTGGAGCTATCACCCGAGAACCGCAGCCACGAAGGCATATTCCTCTCGTTCCAATACCCTGTGGAAATATCGGGCGTGAGCATCACCAATTTTATGCGTGCAGCCATAAACGCACAGCGCCAATATAAA
Source organism: Bacteroidaceae bacterium (assembly GCA_045634365.1). Lineage (GTDB taxonomy): Bacteria > Bacteroidota > Bacteroidia > Bacteroidales > Bacteroidaceae > HGM04593. The sequence continues at coordinate 10,003 of JAZRAC010000031.1, forward strand.
GGGCTCCCCCCGATGAACGCCACCGAGTTTCTTAAACTGATGCGCGAGAAACGTGCCCTTGTGAACCTCGACAGCAAACTCGCCAACCGCTCGGTAAACGAAGGATTCAGCGGTGGCGAGAAAAAGCGTAACGAGATATTCCAAATGGCAATGCTCGAACCCACATTAAGCATACTCGACGAAACAGACTCGGGTCTCGACATTGATGCACTGCGCATTGTGGCCGAGGGTGTGAACAAACTCAAACGCGAGGATACATCAACCCTCGTAATCACCCACTACCAACGCCTGCTCGACTATATCAAGCCCGATATTGTACACGTACTCTACAACGGCCGCATAGTAAAAACATCAGGCCCCGAGCTTGCCCTTGAACTCGAAGAACGCGGATACGATTGGATTAAAAACGAGAACCAATGAGCAACGCACAGGAATACATAACACTATACGACGCCCACAAGGAACTTATAGAAAAGCCCTGCGCTACGTTGCTCAACGAAGCACGCCACGCAGCCATCGAAAAGTTCCGCAACAGCGGATTCCCCACCACCAAGGAGGAGGATTGGCTACACACCGACGTTGCAGCACAATTCTGTGGCAGCAACTACGGAATGAATCTCGGGCGCATATCCCTGTCGGCCGACCTTCACGAAATATTCACCTGCGACGTGCCCAATCTGCACACACACAGGGCATTCATCGTGAACGACTCATTCCAAGCAGCCGACAAAGAAAACAAACTGCCACAGGGAGTACTCTTCGGCAGTCTCAACAGCATAGCCCACAGCCACAAAGAGCTTATAGCCCCTTACTACAACAAACTGGCAGCCGATAGCGACAGCATTGCACAATTCAACACCGCCTTTGTACAAGATGGCATACTGCTCTACATTCCGGCAAACACCGAGATTGAGGGAACCATACAGATAGTAAGTCTCATACAATCGAAGGTGGATATGATGTCTAACCGCCGCCTGCTCATAATACTCGAAAAGGGGGCAAAAGCAAGCCTGCTCATCTGCGACCACTCCTCCACCGCCCAAAAAACAATCTCCACACAGGTGAGCGAAGTGTTCATCGGGCAGGGAGCATCGCTCGACATTTATGAGCTTGAAGAGACAGGCAACAGCAACAGCCGTGTGGGGCATCTGCTCGTGAGCCAAGCAGCCGACAGCCGCTTCAACCACTGCAACATAACCCTCACCAACGGCTTTACCCGCAACCGAATAAATGTTGCACTCAATGGCCCCGGTGCCGACACAAACATCACCGGCCTTGTTATTGGCGACCGCAAACAACACATCGACAACCGCACACTTGTGGAGCACAAGGCAGGGCATTGCAACAGCAATGAACTCTATAAATACATCCTCGACGAAGAGGCCGTTGGCATATTTGCCGGCAAGATGCTCATACACCCCGATGCCCAGCAAACAACATCGGAGCAGACCAACCGCAACCTGTGCCTCACAAGCTGCGCCCGTATGTATGCACAGCCACAACTCGAAATATATGCCGACGATGTAAAGTGCAGCCACGGCTCCACCGTGGGACAATTGGACGAGAATGCTCTCTTCTATATGCAACAACGCGGAATACCGGCCGACGAAGCACGCCATCTGCTAATGTACGCATTTGCCGGCGAAGTAATAGAAAATATAAAGATTGAAGCCCTGCGCGACCGCCTGCACCTGCTCGTGGAAAAACGGTTCCGCGGAGAGCTCAACCACTGCAAGGGGTGCTCACTCTGTAAATAAAAGACCAACGATGCTCAACCCGCAAGACATACGCAAAGAATTCCCCATACTCACACAAAAAGTCTATGGGAAGCCCCTCGTCTACCTCGACAATGCGGCCACCACACAAAAACCTCAATGCGTAATAGAGGTAATCGGCAACGCCTACTGCACCATAAACTCCAACGTGCACCGCGGCGTTCACCACCTCTCGCAGGTGGCCACCGAAGAGTTTGAAAAGGCTCGTCGCACAGCACAAAAGTTCATCGGCGCGGCCCACAGTCACGAAATAATCTTCACCCGAGGCACCACCGAGAGCATAAACCTCGTGGCAACATCCTTTGGCAACACCTTCCTGAAAAAGGGCGACAAAGTGATAATATCCACAATGGAGCACCACAGCAACATTGTACCATGGCAACTGTTGCGTGACCGCATAGGAATAGAACTTTGCATCGTACCCCTCACCGCCGACGAAAAACTCGACATTGAGGCCTACAAACAACTCTTCGACGAGCACACAAAACTCGTGAGCATCACCCACGTATCCAACGTGCTTGGCGTAACCAACCCTGTAAAGGAGATTATCGACATTGCCCACAGCCACGGAGTGCCCGTGCTCATAGACGGCGCGCAGAGCAGCCCCCACATAAAGGTGGATATTCAAGAACTCGACGCCGACTTTTTTGTAATGAGCGGCCACAAAGTATATGCCCCCACAGGAATAGGTATTCTCTATGGTAAAGAGAAGTGGCTCAACGCAATGCAGCCCTACCACGGTGGCGGAGAAATGATACAGACCGTGCGATTCGAAAAAACCACCTACAACGAACTACCCTACAAATTCGAAGCAGGAACCCCCGACTATGTGGGAGCCATCGCCCTCGGTACCGCCCTCGAATGGGTAATGAAGATAGGCATCGACAATATTGCGGCACACGAACACTCACTCACACAATATGCCCTCGAAAAACTGCGCGAAATACCGAGAATGCGTATATTCGGCAATCCCGACGGCGCAGCAATCTCCTTTCTTGTGGGCGACATTCACCCGGCCGACCTTGGAACCATACTCGACCATCTGGGCATAGCCATACGCACAGGGCACCACTGCGCTCAGCCCCTCATCGACCATTTGGGCATCCCCGGCACGGTGCGTGCATCCTTCGCCGCCTACAACACACGCGAAGAGGTAGATGCACTTATCGCCGGAATAAACAGAGCCGTAAAAATGTTCGACCGATGCTGAAACCCTACCACACAGAAGGCATAATAGAGGCAGGCTGCGACGAAGCAGGCCGTGGCTGCCTTGCCGGTGACGTATATGCCGCCGCAGTAATTCTGCCCCCCGATTTTGAGAACAAACTGCTCAACGACTCCAAACAGCTCACCGAGGCGCAACGTTACCAACTGCGCGAAATTATACAGCGCGACGCCGTTGCGTGGGCCGTGGGCATAGTCACCGCCGCCGAAATTGACAAGATAAACATACTGCGAGCATCAATCCTCGCAATGCACCGCGCCGTCGACGCTCTCAAAGTGCGCCCCGAGCATCTTCTTATCGACGGCAACAAATTCAGCCCCTACCCGGGCACGCCCCACACAACCATTGTAAAAGGCGACGCCACCTATATGAGCATAGCCGCCGCATCCATTCTCGCAAAAACCTACCGCGACGACTATATGCTCGCCCTCGCAGGCGAATATCCGATGTACGACTGGCAAAATAATAAAGGCTACCCCACAGCCAAGCACCGCGCCGCCATACGCGAATATGGCACAACCCCCTATCACCGCACCTCCTTCAACCTCCTTGGCAATGAGCCCAAGCAGTTGGAACTCACATTCGAGTAGTTCACACTCTGTTAAAAAGGGGAAAACAATATAACAATAATTTTTTTAACACACTTTAACTAAATGGGGGGGTAATTACACACCTTAATATATATATTTGCATAAAATAACACTGAGTGTGGCTATTGCGAAGCTGTTTCCGGCACCACTCAATAATAGAACTGCAAATTTATATAATCTTATGAAGAAAAATTACTTTAAATCCCTGCTCACGACCCTCTTGTTGCTGTGCGGCAGCATCGCCACAGCCCAAGATTTTGAGGTCGACGGCATTTTTTACAACATCACCGATGCAACGGCAAAAACCGTTGAAGTAACCAATTGCCCCAGTGGCTACGAGTATAGCGATGCGGTGGGCATTCCCTCCACTGTTACACACGATGGAACCACTTACAGCGTAACAAGCATTGGGTCGTATGCATTTGAGAATTGCACAGCTGTCACAAGCGTAACAATTCCGGGCAGTGTAACATCAATAGGACACTTTTCATTCGACAACTGTACCGCATTGAAAGAGATGCGCTTGGAGGATTCTGAAAATCCCTTGTCGATAAATACAAACAATTTCTTCCAGACTCTTTCGGCAGAGACAATCTATTTAGGACGAGACCTCACCCAATATTACTACTACTACTCTTCGCGCAACATAAATTTAAAGGCGGTAACCATCGGTAATAAAGTTACAAGCATCAACAGATACCTTTTCACCTATTGCGACAGCCTGAAAAGCGTAACCATTGGCAACAACGTAAAAAGCATTGGTGAAAAAGCATTCCAATATTGCGACCTGCGCGAAATACACATCCCCGCAAGTGTAACAAGCATAGGAGATTATGCATTCACCTGGAACCGCAATCTGCAAAAAATCACAATGGACAGCGGCAACAAGGTCTACAATATCCCCTCCAACAACAATATTATAATGAAAGGCGACAGTGTGATATTCGGTTGGAGAGGTGCAGTTATACCCGAAAATGCCATCTACATAGGCAATGGAGCATTCAACAGCGTAACAGGAATAACATCGATTACCATCCCCGCAAGCGTATATAGAATTGGCGAGTGGGCTTTTGAGGCGTGCAGCGACCTCACCGAAATTCATTGTTTAGGGGAAACTCCTGTAAATCTCTATGCTCCTAACACATTCGCAGGGTTATACGACACTGCAACACTCTACGTTCCTGCCGCCGGCAAGAAACTATATGCAAACTCCAACATCTGGAAGGACTTTACCAATATTGTGGTAGTTGGTGAAATTGTTGTAAACGACTTTGCTTTTGCAATAATCTCCGAGGAAGAGAGAACCGTGCAGATAACAGACTATCTGGGCAGCAGTACGGTTGTGAATATCCCCTCCTCCATCACCCACAATGGCAAAACCTACAAAGTAACGACCATTCGCGAATATGCCTTCAAGGATTACACAAATATTTCAGAAATAAAAATTCCCAATAGCATAACAACAATAAAATACTATGCATTCCAAGGCTGTACAGGGCTCACAAGCATTACAATCCCTGCAAGCGTAACAAGTTTAAAAGACAACACATTCCAAGGTTGCACAGGGCTTGCGAGCATAAAAGTAGAGAACGGGAACCCTGTATACGATAGTCGCGAAGAGTGCAATGCAATTATAGAAACAGCCACAAACGCCCTTGTTCAAGGTTGCAAAAACAGTTTTATTCCCGCCGGCATAAACACAATATATTATTTTGCGTTCCAAGGCTGCACAGGGCTCACAGATATTGCAATACCCAACAGTGTAACAACAATAGAATACTATGCCTTTGAGGGTTGCAACAATCTCAAACTAGTTGTAAACAACTCCTCACTCGATATTGTTGCCGGCAGTAGGGATCACGGCTACGTTGCCTATTATGCCAATGAAGTAATAGAGAACAAGGGTGGCAGCACCATAGAAGATTTCATATTCGACAACAATGGCGACCTTGTTGCATATATTGGCAACGAAAGCGAAATAACACTCCCCGAAAAAAATCAGTTCGGCAATAGTTACACTATCGACAATGCAGTATTCGCCGAATGCACGGGCCTCACAAGCATTACTATCAGCAGTGGCGTAACTGCTATTGGCAATGCAGCGTTCCAAGGCTGTACCGCACTAAAAGATATATATGTAAATAGCACAGTGCCCGCACTGCTCGACAGCGAAGCCTTTGCCGAACATTACACAAGTGCAACACTCCACGTTCCCGCCGGCACAAAGGCAGCCTACCAATCGAGCACCTCGCAACGTGAAGAACAAGAGATTAAATTACATACAACACACTGCAACGACCTGCTAAACAGCATAAAGAGCCGCAACAAAAATGCCACATACACCACCGTATCTGTGAACACACAAAACCCCGATGTTGCAGGCACTCTCTACGGAAAAGATTATCTCCTTGCCTATCAAGAAGACAAAACAGATATAAGCAATCTGCCCAAAGCCACATTCGGAATAACCGGCACACGCAGCGGACGATACAAGATTGCACTTGTCACCCCGCCTTGGTTCATAGAATCGTACAGCGATACTCTGATTAAACACCCAACGTTGCCTCAATACGCAGATTCTTATTTGAGAGTGCGCGTGAGCCAGAATAACAAGCAGTTGGCAATGTTCCCCTGCGACTCTTTCAATATCGGTACTTCAAAAACCAACTTCGGTGTGTGGGAGAAGCACGCTATTGTGCCCGACCGTTCACGCATCGACACAATATACCTGAAAGAGAGCAATGGCGAGGATTACATATTCGACCTTGCGAACAGTTCTTACCACACAGTGGATGTAAACATAGAACTTTTGAGACCATTGCAGTATAACGAAAGGAATGGTCGTTACACCTCAAAGAATGCCAATGTTTTTGCATTCCGCTTCTTGCTCGACCAGATAATGCTCATCCCCGTTGACGAAAGCGCAATCATAAGCACCACATACTGGAAGAACTTTACCAATATTGTGGAAGATGATGCCGGCCTCACAGGCGACATTGACGGCGATGGTGCAGTAAATGTCGCCGATGTTACCGCACTTGTGAGTATAATTCTTGGCAGTGGCACTACAACCAATGCTGCCGATATTGACGGCGACGGCACCGTGAATGTAGCCGATGTTACCGCACTTATTGCTATTATTTTAGGTAAGTAACAGTAAAAACAGAATTATAATAAAATCACCTTGGGCCGTACGGCCGAGCATGATTTTATTATAGGAAAAAGTTTACTTTTGAGACTTTAACCCAACTATTTCACAATCGTGAACCCTTGCAAAGAGAAACCTCGCAAAAGGTCGGCCACAGGCATACGTTTCTTGCCGGGAATTTGCAGAGAGAGCAAGTTAATGTATCCACCCTCAACGGCAACCTTGGCAAAACTCTTGCCATCGGTGAACAGAGTACCCGCAGGCTTGTCGTGCCGTGCTATCTCCTTTGCAACCTCATAAACCTTTATGGCAATGAGATTACCGGTTGCATCCTGCACTTCGCACCAAGCAGCAGGATAGGGCGACATTCCGCGCACAAAATCGTACACCGCGGTACAATCCTTTTCCCAATCGATGCGACAAGTATCACGGAAGATTTTGGGTGCAGGGCGCAAGTCGCTCTCATCGACAAACATCTGCTCCTGAGGAACAGGCTCCACCGCTCCACGCACAATAGCATCCACGGTGCGCAACACAGTTTCGCCACCCTGATACATAAGTTTATCGTGCAGGGTGCCGGCAGTGTCACACTCCTCAATCGCCACCTTGTCGCGATAAATGACATCGCCCGTGTCAATCTCGTGTTTAAGGAAAAAAGTTGTAACCCCCGTCTCCTTGTCACCGTTTATTATGGCCCAATTTATGGGCGCGGCACCGCGATACTGTGGCAGAAGCGACGCGTGCAAATTGAAAGTACCCAAACGAGGCATATTCCACACACTCTCGGGCAGCATACGGAAGGCTACCACAATCTGTAAATCGGCACGCCACTCGGCAAGAGCCGCAAGAAACCCCTCACTCTTCAACGATTGAGGTTGTAACACCGGCAACCCCTCGCTCACCGCATACTGCTTCACAGGGCTCATAAGCAGTTGATTGCCACGCTTGTTAATCATTTTGTCGCGCATTGTAACAACACCCACCACCTCGTAGCCGCAATCCTCGCAGGAATGTTGCTTTTCGAGCAGGCGTTTAAGAGGCTCCACCGCAAAATCGGGAGTACCAAGATATACTATTCTCAATCTATTCTCCATTATCTGAAAAAGTTAAACGGCTTAATCCGAAGTAAATTCCAACAATGTCTTACGATAGGCTGTAAATATTGCCGACTTTGATATAAAACCTATATATTCGCCGCTAATATCCTCAACCGGCAGGTTCCAAGCATTTGTCTCCTCGAACTTGCGCATCACCGCCTCCATCGGCTCTTCTATACTCAAACGCACAGGAGCCTCACGCATAAGCGTTGCCACCTTGTAACGATGATAAAGTTCCTGACGGAACATTATGTGCCTTACATCATCGATAAAGAGAATTCCTACAAGGTGCTTGTTGGCATTTATCACAGGAAATATATTGCGTTTGGTCTTTGCCACCACTGCCGTGAGCGCACCTAAATCCATATCCGGAGTAAGAGGCATAAAATTTTTCTCGATAACATCGGACACTTTCAGAATGGTGAGTACCGCTTGGTCCTTGTGGTGGGTAATAAGCTCGCCACGTTGCGCCAAACGCACAGCATAAATATTATTCTTGTCGAAAATCTTAACGGTGAGATACGAGAATACCGATACAATCATCAACGGGAGGAACAGAGCATATCCGCCGGTAAGTTCGGCAATGAGAAAAACACCTGTCAACGGCGCGTGGAACACACCCGACATTAGAGCCGCCATTCCAAATAGGGCAAAATTCCTGTCGGAAACAGCAACGCCCCACTCCATCATATTACAAATACCGGCAAACAGATAGCCCGACACACAACCAAGGAAGAGGCTGGGTGCAAATATACCACCGCAACCACCGCCACAGTTTGTCACCGTCGAAGCAAAGGCCTTGAACAATATAATGAGGAACATATAAAGGAAAAGGAACCTCGCGTGCCCATAGAACATAGAATTATTCAGAATAACATCGGCCGAGGAACCGTTTATCAGGTGGTGAATCATATCATAGCCCTCGCCATAGAGAGGAGGAAAGAGAAATATGAGCACACTCAACACACTGCCACCAATTGCCAAACGTACATAGGGGTTGGTGAACCTCTTGAAAAAGCCCTCCACCTTGGTGGTAACCTTCGTAAAATAGAGCGACACAAGGCCACACACAATGCCCAACAGTATCACATAGGGCACACGTGCAAGGTCGAAATTATTTTCAAGATGAAATTCAAATGTAGCCTCGGTACCCAGCCACAAATAAGATAGTGTGGCTGCCGTAACGCTCGATATTAGCAGAGGAAGGAGCGACGACATTGTAAGGTCGAGCATAAGTACTTCGAGAGTAAATACCAACCCCGCAATTGGAGCCTTGAAAATACCGCTCACGGCACCGGCAGCACCACAGCCAATGAGCAGCATCATCACCTTCTTCTCCATTTTGAATAGAGAGCCCAAATTGGAACCGATGGCCGACCCTGTCATTACAATAGGAGCCTCGGCACCCACCGAACCACCAAAGCCGATGGTTATTGCACTCGCAATCATCGACGACCAAGTATTGTGCTTGCGTATCTTTCCCTGACGGCACGATATTGCATAGAGAACCTTGGTTACTCCGTGGCTAATATCATCGCGTACCACTTTTCTTATGAACAGCCCGGTGATAAAGATACCTATCACCGGATAAACCAAATAGAGCCAGTTGAAAGTATCCTTATCGAACCCGTGAGTAAGCAGGTGCTGTATAAGATGAATTAAGTTTTTAAGGATATAAGCAGCCAAGGCCGAGAGAACACCTACCACAAAACTCAAAATAAGAATGAACTTTGTTTGTGAAATATTCTTCTCGCGCCACTCTATAAACTTGTCGAGCAACCCCTTTTCCTGTTTAATCTGTGTACTCATTATTCCCTAATAACGGTAACCGTTCCGTTGGCCGTGAGCTTTATTATACTCGACGCCTTCGGGCGGCCCTTGTCAAGTTGTTTGTAATTTACCACATAATCCACGGCTGCAATTATTTCGGGACTAATCTCGCCGAAATTGGCAGGAGTGGGCTCACCGCTTATATTGGCCGAAGTTGATACAACAGCTTTCTGGAAACGGTAGCATAGTTCCTTGGAGAAAAGTTCCGAAGTTACACGTATTCCCACACTGCCATCCTCAGCAATGAGGTTGGGAGCAAGGTTGCGTGCCCCATCGTATACGATAGTCAATGGCTTTGTGGTGAGCTCTATTAAATCCCACGCTACGGGGTTCACGTTGGTAACATAGCGTGCAAGGCGGTCGGCACTGTCGACAAGCAACAGGAGTGCCTTGCTGTCGGTGCGACGCTTAATCTCATAGACACGCTTCACAGCCTCGGCATTTGTAGCATCGCATCCAATGCCCCACACAGTGTCGGTGGGATAAAGTATCACCCCACCCTTACGCATAACTTCAACGGCCTTTTTGGCCTCCTCGGCAATAGTTCCCATAGATGTTTAGAATTCGCTTGTAAAATGGAAACGGATACCCTTAAAATCATTCTGTGCCATCTGCAACACATAGTTGCTGTCGGCGAGGAATACATCGCGTCCCTCAATATCCTTTGCCATATATTGATATTTACGTTTCTTGAAGTTTTCAAGCTCGGCAGCATCGTCGCTCTCTATCCAGCAGGCCTTGTAGAGGTTCACCGGCTCCCAACGACACTTTGCGTTGTACTCATTCTCCAAACGATACTGGATAACCTCAAACTGCAACTGCCCCACCGTACCGATGAGCTTGCGACCATTATGCTGGTTCACAAAGAGCTGCGCAACACCCTCGCCCATAAGCTGGTCAATACCCTTTGCAAGCTGCTTGGTCTTCATAGGGTCGGCATTCTCAATGTATTTGAACATTTCGGGCGAAAAGCTCGGCAGACCCTTAAAATGCAGATTTTCACCCTCGGTGAGAGTATCACCAATCTTGAAGTTTCCTGTATCGGGCAAGCCTATTATGTCGCCTGGGTAAGCCTCCTCGATGGTACTCTTGCGCTGTGCCATAAACTGTGTGGGCGACGAGAAGCGCAAGTCCTTGCCCAAACGTATGTGGCGATAGGGCTGGTTACGCACAAATTTACCCGAACATATTTTGCAGAAGGCAACGCAGGAACGATGGTTGGGGTCGATATTTGCTGTAATCTTGAAGATGAAACCTGTGAACTTTGCATCCTCGGGATTTACCACACGCTCCACCGCCTGCACGGGACGGGGGCTGGGAGCAATCTTCACAAAGCAATTGAGCAGTTCCTCGACGCCAAAATTATTCAGTGCCGAGCCAAAGAAGACCGGTGCCACCTGTGCCGAGAGGTAATCCTCCACGTTAAATTCGGGGTAAACGCCATCCACAAGTTCAAGGTCGGCACGCAATTTAGCGGCAAGGTCCTCACCAATATTCTTGTCGAGTGCTTCGCTGTTTATGTCAATCTCAACCTTCTCGGTAACCCTCTGCTTGTTGGGAGTGAAAAGGTCGAGCTTCTGCTCATATATATTATAGACACCTTTGAAGCGCGCACCCTGATCGATGGGCCAGCTGAGCGGACGCACCGCAATTTGCAATTCCTGTTCAAGCTCATCGAGAAGTTCAAAGGGGTCGCGACCTTCACGGTCCATCTTATTCACATACACAATCACAGGAGTAGAGCGCATACGGCACACATTCATCAGTTTGCGTGTCTGCGTCTCCACGCCCTTTGCACTATCCACCACAATAATAACACTGTCAACCGCGGTAAGCGTGCGGAAAGTATCCTCGGCAAAATCTTGGTGACCGGGCGTGTCGAGAATATTTATCTTATATCCTTCATAATCGAACTCCATTACCGATGTTGTAACAGAAATTCCACGCTGTTTCTCAATCTCCATCCAGTCGGATGTTGCGGTCTTTTTTATCTTGTTCGACTTTACCGCACCGGCAACCTGAATCTGCCCGCCGAAGAGCAACAGTTTCTCGGTGAGCGTGGTTTTTCCTGCGTCGGGATGCGAAATTATCGCAAATGTTCTTCTTCTTCCAATTTCCTCATTTATGTTCATTTGAACCAATAGTTTTATCGTTTTTTTAACTACTCGATTTTATTCGAAGCACTCCCCCTAAAAAATCCCGTAGCTATGAATATGTTTCTTAAATAATCACTCTTCGTCCAGATTCAGCTTGCCCTCCTCCTCTTCCTTATAGTATAGCGAGAGCATCGAAATAAATTTGCTTATCTCGGCTGTGGCAGCAGCTGTTTCCTTATTTATCTCGCGTTTCTGCAACCTCATAAGCCACAACATATAAAGCGCATCGAAACAATTTTCAATCTCGCCCTTATCCTTGCCATCGCTCTTTGCCCTGAATTCCACAATAAAAGGAAGTGCCTTGTAATAAGCTGCCGAGTAGAATGGTACCTTGGGCGATTTTAGCAGACGGTTGTGCAGGTCTGTGAGGTTTATTATCACATTCTTGTTAATTTGCAGATGCCCACTCTCCTTAACACCCTCTATGCGCATCATTTCGGCAAGATTATCATACCAATCGAGCATCTCCTGTGCAGCCTCGGTGGGCAGATTATGAGGAGCCACCAAGCTACTCTTTATCCTGTCGAGCGATAAGTCACAAACACGAAGCAGGTCTTCGACCTGCCACATATATAACAGATATTCTGCTATATTCTTTTTTCTAAGTTCTCTTGAAATTATCAAAACAATATATTTTTTAATGTAAAGACCAAGTTCCGGTTGCTATAAGTATGGCACCAATTGAAGCTCCAATCATAACAGCACAACCTATAATGCGATTTATAATCTGTATGCCACGGTCGTCAAAACGTGTTCTCAGTTTGCTGACAACATATGTTATGAAGAACCACCAAAGCAAAGCACCGCCAAATATTGAAGTCGGATCGTAGCCATGTCGTTCTGT
>JAZRAC010000032.1:0-153302 GCA_045634365.1 Bacteroidaceae bacterium
TTTCATCATAATAGTTCTTGATGACCTTTTCGGCACGCGAAATTATGTCCGGGGTAATGTGTCCGCCCTGATGGATACCTATCTTGGACTCAAGTTCCTCACGCTCTGTTTTCTTTATACCCAGTATATTGAACTGAGACACACGGGGACGCTGCTTGAGTGCAATACCCAAATAGATATAATTACCTTTTATACTATCGGCTGTGATGCAGACATCCTCAAAAAGGCCGTGTTTCCAATAGCGTTTGATTGCATTTGTAACCTCTTCGCCCGGCACTGATATGATATCGCCCACCGACAAGCCCGACAAGCCAATCACAACAGACGGTTCAAGATTGTCCACTCCCGACAGATTGAACCCGCCGATTGTGTATTTGTGCGCAGCACCGGTATATAGGATTGTAGGCTTGACAACAACCTCCTGCGCCGACAAAGTCGAAGCAAAGAGCGCCACCAAAGCCAAAAGAGATACTTTCAAAAATGGTAAAAACCTCATTTTATAATATTTATTCTTCATTTGTCACTTGTTCACCTGTCAAGCCATAGCGGCGTTGACGACACTGAAACTCATATATAGCCTTGCAAAGCTCTTCCTTGTTGAAATCGGGCCATAGTATATCTGTAAAATAAAACTCAGAATACGCCAACTGCCACAAAAGGAAGTTGCTCAGACGTTGCTCCTTGCCGGTGCGAATGAGAAGGTCGGGGTCGGGCATAAAAGCAGTAGTAAGTTCCGACGAGATAAGCTCGTCGTTTATATCATCCAAATTCAGAGAACCGCTCTTCACCTTCGACGAAATATTGCGTACAGCCTCAACAATCTCCCATTTTGCCGAATAACTCAATGCAAGAACAAGAGTCATACTATCGTTCTTTGCAGTGCGCTCCATACAGGCTTCAAGACGCTCGCGGACATTCTGCGGCAATTTGCTCAAATCTCCTATAATGCGGAAGGCCACATTATTCTTTACAAATATCTCTTCCTCGATAGATTCGAACAACAGTGCCATAAGAGCGGCAACCTCGGCCTGCGGACGCTTCCAATTTTCAGTGGAGAATGTATAGAGTGTAAGATACTTAACACCGAGATTCAGTGCATTCTCTACAAGTTTACGCACGGTGGCCGCACCCGCCTGATGCCCCTGTGAACGGTCGTAACCGCGCTGTTGCGCCCAACGCCCGTTACCATCCATTATTATAGCAATATGCTGAGGGACATTCTCTTTATTTACAAGTTCTGAATAGCTCATATCGTGTTCTTTTTTTGAAATATTTATATCAATTATTGCATTTTCTATATTTGGGGAATATATCGTATGTTATAAACACCGAGAAGAACGAGAAGCTATCCTTGTTCTTCATTCCGCTGCTTTTAATACCATAAGGGTCGCTGAGCATAGGCCTTTGCTCGCTCACAACATCGAGATTGTCCGAGAATGTAAAATGATAGGACAGCTCGCAACCGGCGTTCCAGCGAGGAGCAAATTTATATTTAACACCCACGCCCAAAGGAATGTTTACCGCAAACACGCCCTCCAACGGAGCCGGTGCGTATGTAGCCCCCAAGCCTCCGCAGATGTAAGGCGTGAGGCGGCGGGTTCCTTTGTATGCTGCTCCATAGCCATAGGCAAAAAAGTTACATTCAAACTGCACCGACAGGTCGTAGATTGTGCGGCTGAATTCCGTATCTCCGCCCGGGAAACGATTATCGCCATCGGCAGTGTTGCCCGATATTTTACCTATGGCCATATTGGCTTTTACAGCCATTCGCGGGTTCAGATTGTATCGGCCGGCAACACTTCCCATTATATTCATATTATTGAAGAGGCCGCCATAATTAGCATCGCCAAAATAGCTCGTGAGGCCCAACATTCCGCCAACCTCCATTCTATATTCAAGGTCGTCGGCGCGAGCGGCGGTCGAAAAGCCCGCTACCACAACCAACAACAGAAATATCTTACGCAAACAGGTGTTCTTCATAATTGCGTCTCTTATTTAAAGGCCAAACGATTTATTCTTCCCTTCCACAAGCTTGCAGATGTTACAATCCACATATATTCATCCTGCGACACAGCGGTGGCAAAAGCAGCATCACTGCCTTTAAGAGTGGCAGGCAAGGAGACTGCATAATCGGTACAAGGCTTCCACACAACACCATTGTCGCGAGATATATAAAACCTCTCAAACGAGGCTATCTCCTCGCCATCCACCGTGGCAGCACCACCAAGGGCATACATTGCATCGTCGTATCCAAGAACAGCCAACCCCTTTAATGGAGGACAATTGTACTTATTGTTGCCAAACTCATATTTATACCATTCGTCGTTATTGGACAGCCTGCTCCACACCTGCACATCACCGGCCTGTTCCTTGTCGGCAAAGCCCACTAACATTGTACGGCAGATGCTTGCATTGGTACTCAACGAACTGCTCACGAAACTGCAACCATAGAGAGGAAAATCGCTCGACAACGATTCTGCCTGCACAAAATTCTCACCATCGGTTGTATAAAAAAGATTGCTTGAAGAGGCACCCCACATTTTAGTGCCATTATCGGAAACGGCAAACAGCGACACGAGGCTGTTGCCACCCGAGGCCAACGACCAAACGATTGCATCTTCCGACACATACACATCGCCCGAGGCGAGCAGATAGAATTTTCCATTGAACAACTGCAACGAAGAGAGGTCGCTTCCCTGCGGAACAGAAGCCGCAAAAGCACTCCACACAGGCACGCCATCGGCCGGTGTAACCGCCACAACCGCATTATCGGCAACGTCGGTTCCGAACAGATACATATTCCCTTCGTGCTCAAACATTTTCACCGGACGAATATCGTTCAACACATTATCGGCATACTGTTCCCACACCATAAGGTCAGGGTTCACTCTATGCACATTCAGTTTGATTGTGTAGAAGTTGTCGTATGTGCCATCGGTCGATTTTATACACACGTTAACGGGGGAGGTAAAATCCACAGAGTCGGTGGTGTTGAAATATACGTATGAGCCCAAAGCTTCATCGTATCGATAGGGGGTACCGTAACAGGAAAGTGTGGAAACTACCTTGTTCACACGAGTGCCATAGGTGAGCGAGTCGATATTATAAATCTCCTTTGCCTTTTGGTCGACGACAAATTTAAATTCATCACCCGACACAACCTTCTCCACAATAGTATCCTTGCCCTCTACGGTAAAATCGTGAAAAGGCGACTTTATATTGCCGATACTGAACGCATAGGCATAAGCATAAGAATTTCCTGTTACTTCCGTTGTATCGTCACTGCTGCTGCACGACACCCCTGCCAAGAGAAGCGCGAAGAGAGCCAAATATGTTGCAATGTTTTTTCTCATAGTTTTTGAACTTTTATTCAATCTACAAAATTAGCAACATTTTTCGGTTTAGCCCACTTTTCGCGCGTTATTTATAATATTTTATATATTATATTGATATTTTTGGATAATATTCTGTAATTTCATTTCCCGAAAGGGAGGTTTTTACAGCTTGCACCCCACCGGGCAGACGAGGAGCCGCAACCCCCTCTCCGACAAAAAGGAGCGGATTACGCTCCACCCTTGCAACATCCCACAGCGATGCATCTATAAAGCTCTGCAACAGCGTGGCACCACCCTCCACAAGAAGGCTTCCCACCTTGCGAGAATGCAGACAGGATAGTATCTGCGGGAGAATATTGCACGAAAAATCCAGCACAACCAGCTCCACTCCTTCGTGGAATTTACCAACCTGCTCACTTTGAGTAAACAGGAGCGTGGGCAATGTTCCGTCAAAAATTTTGAGCGTAGAAGGGAGCGTTCCCTCTTTGTCTATCACCAGCCTCAACGGTGAACGACCGCCCCAATAACGCGCATCGAGCGACGGATTGTCGAGCAACGCTGTGCGACGGCCCACAAGTATTGCATCGCAACGTGAACGTATTTTGTGAACAACTGCCTGCGAAAGAGGAGTGGAAATTTTCAAAGACGGAACAGAGGAACTCTCGCGCAGAACATCGATAAAACCATCGGCACTTTCGGCCCATTTAAGGATTATAAACGGGCGATTATCATTATGAAATGTAAAGAAATTTCTATTAAGCCCAAATGCCTTGTCGCGCAGAACTCCCACCGCAACATCAACTCCGGCTGCACGCAGGCGAGCAATCCCCACGCCATTGACCTGCGAGTTTGTATCGGTAATTGCAATCACCACACGAGGTATTTTACAGGAGATTATAAGGTCGGCACAAGGGGGTGTTTTTCCATAATGCGAGCAAGGCTCCAAGCTGACATACATTGTGGAGCGAGAGAGCAGTTGCCTGTCGGTATTTTTTACCGAATTAACCGCATTAACCTCGGCGTGTGGCTCACCTGCACGAATGTGATACCCCTCACCTATTATGCGCCCGTCGCACACAATAACAGCACCCACCATAGGGTTGGGCGAGGTACTTCCTGCGCCGCAAGAGGCAAGCTGCAAGCAACGGCGCATATAAAATTCATCGGTACACAAGATTTTCTCCACGAGAATAAGGGGTTAAAAAATATACGATGCGAATATACAAAAAGATTTTTTCACCCGCACAAATAGGTCAAACGAAAATAGCGTTATTCGGCAGTTGCTACCCTTTTCAACGTAACAACCACTATCTCGCTTGGCACACAAAAACGCACTTTATACCTCGATGTACCAACGCCATTGGTGGTTATCACCACAGTGCCATTATCGGTCAAATTCTTGCCACGCAGGAAGCGTCTGCCATACTTTGTATTCTTCACGGGCGTATAAAGCCCAAGGAGGCTCACCTGCCCTCCGTGCGTGTGCCCCGACAGCACAAGGTCGCAATCCGGCGAGAAATTCTGCGCAAAGTCGGGAGTGTGCGAGAGAAGAATGGTAAAAATATCCTTATCGAGGCCGGCAAGCATTCTTTCGGCCGAGGAGTCGATGGTAAAAGAGTTATAAATTCCCGCTACATATATACTGTCAATGCCATCCGACACGCAAATTGCAGAATCGGCAAGCATCTTTATACCACATCGACGAGCCTCTTCGTGCAGAGTATCATAGAATTCATAATCGTGGTTGCCCGGCACTG
The DNA here is from genome assembly GCA_045634365.1 of Bacteroidaceae bacterium. Taxonomy (GTDB): domain Bacteria; phylum Bacteroidota; class Bacteroidia; order Bacteroidales; family Bacteroidaceae; genus HGM04593. The sequence goes on from JAZRAC010000032.1 coordinate 5,093, forward strand.
CATATTTTCCATAAGCCGTTTCTATCGATGAAAAGGCCGAAAAAAGAGGTTCAACGTGTCTCTCCGAAGGGGTAAAATCCCCTCCTATGGCAAGAATTTCCGCATCAATTTCGCCCAACGCCCGACACAATTTTACGAGCCGCTTTTTGGTAAATTTACTCGGATAATGAAGGTCGGACACAAAGGCGATACGCACCCCGTCGAACGATTCGGGAAGGCGGACACTCTCCACCGAATAGTGCTTCACACGCCCCACTCCGCTACCCGACAGGGTTGCACAAGAAGAGAGCAACAATATTGCCGATAAGAACGGAACTATGAAACGGGGGTAACCCATAATAAAAACTACTTCTCGATGAGCACCACAGCATAGGCGGTAATACCCTCCTTGCGCCCCTCAAAGCCAAGTTTCTCGGTGGTGGTTGCCTTTATGGAGAGAGCATCGACGTCTATTCCCAGAACCTCGGCCATCACCTCCTGCATCGCAGGAATGTGCGGATTTAATTTGGGAGCCTGTGCAGCCACCGTTGCATCTATATTACCAATTTTGTAGCCCTTCGACACAAGCAGTTCGCCTGTGCGACGCAACAAAATCTTGCTGTCTATGTTCAAAAACTCATCCGAAGTATCGGGGAATTGAAAACCAATATCACGCAAATTGGCAGCACCAAGCAGCGCATCGCATATAGCGTGAATGAGCACATCCGCATCGGAGTGCCCGGCAAGGCCAAATTCATAAGGAACTTTAATACCCCCAATCCACAAGTCACGCTCTGCCACAAACTTGTGAACATCCATTCCGAAACCCACCCTTATCATAATACCTCTTTTTTATTACATTACCAACGACGGAAAAGCTCTCGCAGCCCATCCATTTCAAACGACAAAGAGAAACGCAAAGTCTGGTCGAGCGGGTTATTCTGTGCAGCCGAAATAAGGTAGGCACCATCGAGCGAGAAGACACTCATCTTAAAGCCGGCACCCACCGTGTAATACTTTCTGTTACCCTTAAACTCATTCTCATAGTGATAACCGGCACGCACCGAGAATTTCTGGTTGTAACAATATTCAACACCGATACCTCCATAAACCTCCTTCAACTCCTCGCTGAACCCGCCGGGAGCATCGTTGAACGACTTAAACATGCCCGAAATAGGCGAAATATCGTTGTAACCATCCTCATCTAACCATAATCTATACTCATCCTTTCTGTCAATACCATCATTGGCATCATACCCCTTCTCTTCGAGAAATTGTTTATAAGTGGGGCGGGTAGGAACAAGCAATTTGTTAATATCTATACTGAAAGAAAGTGTATTATACTCGTCTATGGGATATACCAACGATGCACCCAGACGCAAATTTGTGGGCAGGAATTCACTACTCTCACCGCTGTTGTAGGATATTTTGGTACCTATATTGGAGATATTAAATCCAAGGCCGAGCATACACTCGCGGTCGCCCATCATTATATAATTATTATAATACATTGCAATATCTGCGGCAAAAGCCTTTCCAGGCTCAACATCCTCGTCCAACGAGTATTTAAGGTCGGAGTATATTACACGCAAGGCAATGGCTGCCGACAGCTTTTCCGACAACATACGCGAATAGGCCAAGTCAAAAGCAAACTCATAGGGTTTAATGGACATTTCGGTATTTCCTATTGTCACCTCACCAAGCGAGAAATAGGTGAGCGAGCTACTTATTGCCGAATAGTTACCTATGCGATAAAAGCCTGCAAGGTTCACAAGGTCAATATCGCCCACCAACTGGCGCAACCACGGAGTGTAGGACATTGCCATTCCTGCACGAGCTATATTAAAAGGATATTTCGCAGGGTTCCAATATTGCGAAAAAACATCAGCCTCTGTGGCTACACCCACATCACCTAAAGCACCGGCACGGGCATCGGGAGCAATGGACAAGGAGGTTACACCTGTTTCAACAAGATTCATCTGCTCCTCCTGCGCATAAAGCGGTACAAGCATAACAGCCAACAACAAAGTTGTTATAATTCTATTTTTTGTCATTTTCTATCTTTTTTATTTGCGTTACCTTATTTAAACTATTTTTTTCGCTATTTATTGTTTATCACAACAAATTTTCCCGATTTTGTTACCTCGCTGCTACCACCCGACGACATTGTGGCACGATAGATGTATACACCTGTGGGCATTGGACGGCCATCGGTAGATGTAACATCCCAAGCATAAGTATAGGTATTTCCATCGCATATTGCGTGCTCGGTATTTCTCCAAATTGTTTGACCTTGGAAGTTAAACACCTCAATTGTTACATCCACGGCACTATGAGGGAAATCGTGTGTAAGCACAAAGTTCGATGTTTGGCCGTAACGTGCAGGATTGGGCGACAATGTTATATTGGTGAAGTTCGGAGCAAGATTGGGAACAACTACAAACGAGATTTCCGCCACCGAAGAATTATTATACAGGTCCCAAGCACGCAGCATAAGAGTGTGATAACCGGGTGCAAGCACATCGAGCGAGAAGGCAACCGTTCCACGAGTGTAGTCACCCACAACCGGAGTATACACGTCGTTCAGATTATATGTGTGGTTTATATCATTATCTACTATGAGCACAATATCGTGTCCCACGCCCGTGCCTACGGTGTTTATACCATTCTCGTCGTATAATTCTGCACAAAAGAAGGGAGTGGAATTTACCTCACCGCCATCTACAAAGAGGGGAGTATTCAGATACATTGAAATTTCGGGCCCTTTTCCATCGTTTGTCATAGAAGGCGATGTTCCGGCCATTACAAAATTATTATAACGCCCCTGTGCCAAACGGTTTTTTGAGCCATCCACGGCAAAGAGGTTAAGCATACCCTGCTCGCCGCTGTAACTTATATCCATAGGAACAGGCATTGTAATCTTGAATCGGCCATCTTTCACCGAGTCGCTACCAACGAACAACTTTTTATTGTAGGCTGTATACTCAAATGGGCCATAGCCAAGATTATCCCTTGTATATACATCCTCGGCACTGTCGAAGAGCGACGAAGACATTATTCCCTTATAGTCGGTAACTGCATTTCCCGAGCCATCGGCAATATAGCCTTCGACGGTGAGCATTCCGCCGGCCGACACTTTGGACGAGACGGTTGCAGCCGCACCATTGAACTTATCGACCACCACTTTATATTCGGGCAATTTAAGACGAAGCGCAGGGTCGCCAAGCAACACAAACGACAACTTATTCTCGCTCAAATCATTACCCGTCGATATTACATTATTCTTTGCACGACGCAACGCATCGCCCACCGACTGGCGAAGGCCATCGTAAACAGGAGTTAGGAGTACCCCCACAAACTCTCTATTTATGGTGGCATTATGCACCTGACGCACGGTGCGGGTAGTTGTCAAAAGGCCCACGGCACCGCCATTGGGATTAAGCAGAGCCGCCTCGGCAAGAGAAACATCGCCAATATCAAAAGGGCCTATATCGCACGATGCAGTAACCCAGAATGGCAGACGGGGCGACTTTAAGGCCTGCATATCCGAGAGTAACCACGCCATTTCGTGGGATAGTATAGTGGCACTGCCGTGCCCCGAATAGTTCACCACCAGAGCTCCTTTATTCAGTCTGTCGTATATAGAGGATGTTACCAACGGATAGGAGTTTCCCGTGGAATTGGCCACCGGCTCATAGTCGTCCCAGTAAATTCGGTCTATCACATAAGAGGGATAATTCTGCGAAACAACAGCGGCTACACTCTCTGCATCAATCATATGCTGATTGGGGAGGTCATCATCGCCATCATCGGCCCACAGCGATATTACATTCTGCCAATCGCCGGCCTCTTTATTCTCCATATAGGCAATGGTTTTATCTACAACAGCATTGGCCTGTGTTATAGTTTGAACAGGAATGCGGCCGACACCTATATCCACCTTGTCGCGCAGAAGATTACTGCCTTCCGAGTCGTCGAGCAGGCCGTAATAATCCTCCATCACATAGGAATATATTGCATTTGTAGAGTTATCCGACTGATAGGTGAGCAGATAGTCGGACGTATTGCGTCCCGCATAAGAGAGCGCACGATTATCCACAAGACCATCGCCAAACAGAAGCAGATATTTGGGGGCAGCCGCTGCATCATCGGCACGGTCGTACAGCATCTTCATCAAGCGGCGATAAGCTGTTGCATCGGGGGTTCCCGACGAAAATTCATTATATACCTGCTCGGCTGTCACAATAGCAACGGTAATACCATCGTTGGCACGATGCGCCTCGGCAAGGCGCTCGGCAGGAGCAAGGAAATTCCCGCTCGAAGGAACTATTATAACCATATCTGTCTGCCCCAAAGAGTGAAGATTCTGGTTGGGAACCAAGCCCACAGCCTCCACCGTGGGAAATTCGTCCGTTGTATTCAGCGCAACATACTCATCGTTGTACGAACCCGCAGCAACTACCGAATACTCTCCGCCCGACAATGTTCCCTGCACCTGACAAATGCCGTCAGCCTCCGTAACACGCCACACACGGGTTGCCGATGTTGCACCGGCTATCACAAATTTTGCATTGCCGGTCGCACTGCTCTTGCCACGAAAATTTATCTGCGAACCGCGCATTGCAAGATTGCGGGTGAAGTTCAACGATATATAATCGAGGTACCCCGACACACTCGCAGAGGATGCCGTGTGAGAGAGGGTTACAACAGTGTTGGTCGCTCCCGCCGTGCAAGAATAACGCGCGGTGGCAATTTTGCCTAAATCTCCGGAGCCTCTTCTCGATATACTCATATTGCCCACGCGGGTACCGTTCACATCCACAGCGAGTTTGGTACTCTCCTCGGCACTCGAACCAAAGCCAAGCTCCACAGTCATATTCACGCCTGCAATTTCGGGCAGAGAGAAGGAGTATTGCTTGCTGCGACCCGTGGCATAATTATAGCTGTCGAGCATTATATTACCATAGTTGCACAAAGATATTTCGTCCTTCTCATAGAGTTCATAATCGGGGAAGGTTATATTCGTCGATGAATAGGTGGTTGCAGATGCAGCAATGGGAAATTGCATCGGCTCGCCATCCTGCTCGGTGAGAAAGTAGTAACCATTTGTAGAGTAGACATTCTCGCTACGCACGTATCGGCCCGAGGTGTATTTCCACGAGGTTGTTCCGTTGGCGTAAAAGAGCAGACGATTACCTTCGCGCCAAAGGGGAACTTCGCACAGGTCGTCAATCAATGTGTGAATATCGCTCTTGGGAAGCACATTGCCTCCATAGCCATACAAGCGCACTTTCGCTGGATTGGTAAATCCCATTGAGGCAAGCTGCGACGAGGTTATTTGATGCACGCCTCGCTCGGAAACTCGTATTTTCACCCATTTGCCCGATGAAAGCACAGAATTTTCGGCGTATCGCGAGGTAGTTGCCCGTGTTGTCGCCGCCTTGCGAAGCTGAACAGCCTTTTCTGTGCGGCTTACGACCAATTTGTATGAGTTTATGCAGTTATACTTGCCATTCTGCAATATTACAGGCAAGAAACAGACATCCAGCATCGGTTTTTTGGCAGCTATCGACACAGATGTTTCCACTGCCGGCGTTGCTTGCAGACGACCCTCATAGGCCGACATTCCAAAAACAGCAACCTCCTCGGCCGTCATATCTCTATACTCGGGATACTCTATTTGAACCGAATATTCATACCCGTCATAATCGGCCGGCAACGGAATTACGGCTGTACACACAGGCAGTATCGAATCCCTTTTGGCCTGCGCCCAATCGACATTTGTAAATTGTGCATTCGCCACCAGTGACGCAAACAACAAAACAGATATAAAACTTTTTCTAATTCCCATAATCTCTCTTATATCTCTTATCGTATATGAAAATCGAGAACCTTATCCCCCATAAGATAACCTTTCAAGTGAGTGCCGACACGTGCCGCACCAACACCGGCCGGCGTTCCCGTAAAAATCAAATCTCCTGTTTTTAATGTGCAGAAGCGGCTCACATAGGCTACTATTTCGTCTACCGAAAAGAGCATTTGCGAGGTATTTGCACTCTGCACCGTTTCGTCGTCTATTGTCAACGAAAAATCCATATTATTTACATCGAGCCCGTCGAGCAAGCGAAATTCACCAAGAACTGCCGAGCCGTCGAACCCTTTGGAGAGTTCCCAAGGGGCACCGGCCTCTATGAATTCCCGCTGCATCTGCCTTGCGGTAAAATCTATGCCCACGGTAACAGCATCGTAGTAACGCCTTGCGAAACGCGCCGGAATACTCTTACCAAGCTGATTTATGCGCACCACAACCTCGGCCTCATAATCTATACGGCCAAGAAAATCGGGCATATAAAAATGCTTGCCATTCTTCAAGATAGCCGAGTCGGGCTTCATAAATATCATTGGAAATTGCGGTTTTTCACACGTTCCGTCAAATTCCAATGCGTGACAAGCGTAATTTTTTCCAACAGCAATAATCTTCATCTATCTCTATTTTTTATTGTCACCCCCTTGCACTTCGTCGAGCCTGTTGAACATTAACGACAGGTGTGCATAGAGCGATGTATTCTGCACCGCAATATTTTCGGGCACCCTTATGCGTAAAGGGGTAAAATTCCATATAGCCTTTATGCCCCACACAACCATCTTATCGGCAACCTCCTGTGCATTGTCGATTGGCACGGTGAGGATACCTATCTTCACATTGTGGCGACGCATCTGCTTTTCAAGCTCACTTATGTGATAAACGGGTATTCCCGACACGGTGCGCCCCACGATGCGGCGGTCAACATCGAAAGAGGCCACCACTTCGAGCCCGAATTGTTTGAGCCCCGAATCGTTCAGCAGCGCAGTACCCAAACGCCCCACTCCGAACAAAAATGCCTTGTGCATACGTGTGAAGCCCAAAAAATCTTCGAGCACCTGCAACAGATTGTCAATATCATACCCCACACGGGTGCGCCCAATCACATTCACGCACGAAAGATCCTTTGCAATTTGCGAGGCTACAATATTCGTCTCCTTCGACAAGCGTGTCGATGAAACAAACTGCTCCCCCTTGGATTTTAGCAGGCGGCAGACCGACAGGTACCAAGGCAGACGACGCAAAGTAGGTTCGGGAACTCTCTCCATAATATTATACACATTTCACTTCCACGGCAGACACTTTTCAAGGTCGCGCGTGTTTATTATAACGCAACAAAAATAATGTTATTTTGTGAAGAGATAAAATTTGTTGATAAAAATATTATATCTTTGTAGAAGACACACTGCACTCGCTGTGAAATACATTAAAGTAAACTTTGTGTATCTCGCTCGTTTGTACGTATCTTTGAGATAAACTCGAAGATAATCTGCACTCGCTGTGAAATACATTAAAGTAAACTTTGTGTATCTCGCTCGTTTGTACGTATCTTTGCATCTAAACAGGCAAGCACTACATAATGCACGCACGCTTGCCCCCAAAAGCGAAGCAGATAAAAACATATTGCCTTTATGAAAAACAACGACTGGAAAAACCGCCTCAATATTGTATATTCCACCAATCCCGATTTTCAATATTCCACCGATGAAAAGGAGGATTTTGACACATTACCCAAACAACAGCAGAAACTCCGCGTGAACATCGAGAAGAACCATCGTGGCGGCAAAACCGTGACACTTGTAAAGAATTTTATCGGGCGCGACGAAGACCTAAAAGAGCTTGGACGACTGCTGAAAACCAAATGCGGAGTGGGCGGCAGCGTAAAAGAAGGAGAGATACTCATACAGGGCGACTTCAAGGAAAAAATCATAGAATTGCTAAAAAAAGAGGGTTACACACAAACAAAATAGGAAACAAAGCGCCGTTTGACATATTTTTATTATCTTCGCACACAACAAATTCACATAACAAATAACTTTAAAACAAAATATTATGGCAACTAAATCAGAACTTATCCTTGCAGCGGAGCTGCTCAAAATCAAAGCCGTAAAACTACAACCCGAAGAACCTTTCACTTGGGCATCAGGCTGGAAATCACCCTTCTACTGCGACAACCGCAAGACTCTCTCTTTCCCCGAATTGCGCACACGCGTTAAATTGGGATTGGCCAACCTCATACTCGAAGAGTTCCCCGAGGCCGACACTGTTGCCGGCGTTGCCACAGGAGCAATTGCACAAGGCGCACTCGTAGCCGAGGAGCTTGCAAAGCCCTTTGTTTATGTACGCCCAAAAGCAAAGGACCACGGCCTTGGCAACCAGATTGAGGGTGACATTCAGCCGGGAGCAAAGGTTGTCGTGATTGAGGATCTTGTATCTACCGGATTGAGCAGCCTTAAAGCAGTAGACGCTCTTCGCGCAGCAGGCGTAGAAGTTGTGGGTATGGTAGCATCGTTCACCTATGGATTCAGCGTAGCCGAAGAGGCATTTGCAAAGGCCGGAGTAAAGCTCATCACCCTCACAAACTACGAGGCAGTACTCGAAGCGGCAAAAGCAACCGGATATATTACAGAAGAGGTAATGCCCACACTCAAAGAGTGGCGCGCCAACCCCTCGGAGTGGAGAAACGACTTAAAATAATACTATGAGCCAATACGAAAGCAGCGTAAAAAGTATACCCTACCCTCAGGATAGAGTATTCAGCAAACTCGAAGATCTTAACAATCTCGAAACAATCAAGGACCGTATACCACAGGACAAGGTAAAGGAGTTCACATTCGACCGCGACCAAGTGACCGTAGACGTGCCTCCCGTGGGCAAAATAACGCTGAAAATCATAGAGCGCGAATCGCCCAAATGCATCAAATTCGAGACTGTCGGCTCCCCTATGCCCGCCAACTTCTGGGTACAGATTATTCCCGACGGAGAAGAAGGCTCTAAAATGCGCGTAGTTGCAAAAGCCGAGATTAACTTTATGCTCCGTGCAATGGTGGAGAAGCCCTTGAAAGAGGGACTCGAAAAAATAGCCGAGGCACTCTCGCAGATAACATACTAATAGATAATATGGCAAAAAAACTTTGGGAAAAGAATATCGACGTAAACCCCGAGATTGAGCATTTCACCGTGGGGAAAGACCGTGAGCTCGACCTATTCCTTGCGCCCTACGATGTAATGGGTTCAATTGCTCACAGTGCAATGTTACAAAGTATAGGAATGCTCACAAAGGAGGAAATGGATAGCCTCCACAGTGAACTGCGCAACATATATTCCATAATAAAAGAGGGTAAATTCGTTATTGAAGAAGGCGTAGAGGATGTTCACTCGCAAGTGGAACTTATGCTCACACGCAAACTGGGCGACACAGGCAAAAAGATACACAGTGGCCGCTCGCGCAACGACCAAGTACTACTCGACCTTAAATTATTCACTCGCAAGGAGTTGCAGGATGTATGCGAGGCAGTGAAAGAACTATTCGATGCACTCATTGAGCAGAGCGAGAAGCACAAAGAGGTGTTAATGCCCGGCTACACCCATCTGCAAGTGGCAATGCCGTCGTCCTTCGGGCTGTGGTTCGGTGCATACGCCGAGAGCCTTGCCGATGATATGCTCTTCCTGCAAGCAGCATACAGAATGTGTAACCGCAACCCATTGGGCTCGGCCGCAGGATACGGCTCTTCGTTCCCCCTCAACCGCACGATGACCACCGAATTGCTGGGCTTCGACTCAATGAACTACAATGTGGTATATGCACAGATGGGGCGCGGAAAATGCGAAAGAAACATAGCCTACGCCCTTGCAAGCGTAGCCGGCACACTCGCCAAAATGGCTTTCGACGCCTGTATGTTCAATTCGCAGAACTTCGGTTTTGTGAAGCTGCCCGCCGAGTGCACCACCGGTTCGAGCATTATGCCACACAAGAAGAACCCCGATGTATTCGAGCTTCTGCGTGCAAAATGCAACCGCCTGCAAGCACTCCCCACCGACATTATTCTGATAATGAACAATCTGCCAAGCGGCTATTTCCGCGACTTGCAGATAATAAAGGAGTTGTTCCTCCCCGCATTCGGCGAAATAAAGGATTGCCTGAATATGGCAACCTATATAATAAAGCGAATAGAGGTAAACAAGAACATTCTCGACGACAGCCGTTACGACGCAATGTTCAGCGTGGAGGAGGTGAACCGCCTTGCAGCCGAAGGAATGCCCTTCCGCGATGCTTACAAGAAGGTGGGGCTCGACATTGAGGCAGGCACCTTCACCCCCGACAAGGCCATAAAGCACACTCATGAGGGCAGCATCGGCAACCTGTGCAACAAGGAGATTGCAACGCTTATGGAGAGCACATACAGCGCAATGGACTTTGAAAAGAGCCGAAAAGCCGAAAAGCAGTTGCTTGCACAGTGAAAATCATAAAAAGGGTTAACGCAGCATCGCACGCATAATAAATGCAGGCGGGCTGCGTTTCTTTCATACAAAAAGACGAACAATTATGAGAACTAAAATTCTACTCACAGCAATAACACTGATTGCCACCCTCGCATCGTGCAGCGACGACAGCGAATCGCTCTACTCTAACTATCCGGTGAGTTTCAGTTGCGACGCATCCATTCACCCCTACAACATAGTACACGGCTATGGCGAATATATAATAATCACCCGCGACGGCGCCACAGCCTACAAAGTTCAGTGGGCAGGCAACAAAGAGCTGACAGTGAGGCTCACGGCGCAGCAGGCAATGTACGGAAACTCATTCTATGGGCTCTCCGGACTCATAATAGGCACCCCATCGGCCTGCGACGGAAACATTATGGCATTCGACCTTGCCTGCCCCCATTGTGAGCAGGCCGGCCGCAAATTGGAAGTTACACACTCTTTGGGGCACGCCCATTGCGAGAAGTGCGGCAGCAAATTCGACCTTAACAGCGGCGGTATTCCATTAGAAGGCCCGGCAAGGCGACCATTATGGCAATACAAGGTAGCCAAAAACGGGGCGAACATCATTATCACAAATTAAACGCCCCTTTTTTTGATTTATTTGGCAAAAGCCATTATCTTTGCAGCGGTTTTGTAAAAAGAACCACAAAAACATAAGGTCGCTCGAATGGTGGAATCGGTAGACACGAAGGACTTAAAATCCTTTGGCATTTAAACGCCGTGCGGGTTCAAGTCCCGCTTCGAGTACTCCACGCAACGCTAATCACTTTACAAACAAGCGATTAGCGTTTTTATTTTTTTTTAAATTATCTACAAATTGTACATAATATACAGAAAGATAGGCTCAATAGCAAAAAGGTGTGGGTAAATAAATCTTTAATTATTGTGTAGTATATCAGCAGTGGTAATTCTAAAAAATAACCGGCACCGTAAGAGAAAGAATTAAAGGCCGTCGAAGTTAAGGAAACAGACGAGGGATATTACGTAGCAATTCGCGAGCCGAGGCGTGAGCGACTTGAACGTACTCGCGGGCTACCGAGAAGTTAAAAGCAAGAATGTTTGACAAACAAATAGTAGTATCCACAGTAAATTTATACTGAACCGAAAGATGTGGCTCACCTGTAAAAGTTGGGGGGGTAAAGTAAAAATATTGTCAGTATAATAAAAAAACTTACTCTAAAATCCTCAGTGTCATTCTCGGCTATTCTCTCAATCGGCAATTGTCTTTTCTTTTGCACTTTTTTAAAAAGTGTAGCAAAAACGCAGCACACGAGTAAAATCATTGACTACGCCAAGTTTGGCTGCACTCGTTTTGTGTGCAAGCAAGCTTTACTCACTCGTTTGCACAAACTTTCCCAATAAAAAGATACTCTGAGTACCAGCAATCACCCCTTTTTGCAGTTGTTGCACACACCCGTGACAATGTAATTTATATTCTCAACCTCAAAATCGATGGGAAGGGCAACCACAGGAACATCCTGCGAGGGGATACACATTGAGCGGCCGCACACGCGGCAAGTGGCGTGAATGTGGCGACAAGTGTGGCGAGAAGCCTCATCGGCCATTGCCGACGAGGGATGGTGATAGCAATATTTTCTTTTTCCGCTGCCATCCTCGAAACTATGCAAAAGATGCTCCTCTTCAAAGAGAGTGAGGGCACGGAACACCGTGCTGCGATCTATTGTGGAGAGATAATTATATAACTCTTCGAGCGAGAAGGGGGCAGCATACTCCACCACCCCTTTGAATATAAGCAACCGCACCGCAGTGGGCCTTATTGCGTGCTCTTTAAGAATTTTCTCATAGTCCATAGTGCAAAAATACTATTTTAAGAGAAAAAATAGTCAAACTATGCAAACTATTTGCACAATTTTAATATTATTTTTGCATATATAAAAGATTGCATTATGACCGAAATTCTTGAACTGATAAACAAAATGTCGCCTTTTGTACTGCTGGGTTTCCTGCTTGCCGGAATTATGCACGCATTCGTTCCGGGCGACCTTTATCGTCGATATTTGGGCGGCGGTACACTGCGCAGCATAATAAATGCCACACTGCTTGGCGTACCTTTGCCTCTCTGTTCGTGCGGTGTAATTCCCACGGCAATGTCGCTGCACAAAGAGGGAGCCTCAAAGGCCGCAACAGTATCGTTTCTCATTGCCACCCCTCAAACAGGAGTCGACTCCATAATTGCCACATACTCTCTTATGGGATTGCCATTTGCTCTGCTGCGCCCCATTGCGGCCATAGTAACGGCACTTACAGGCGGGCTGCTCACCGCAAAATTCTCCGATGAAAAGGGAGTAAACAGTATAAAAGCAACACCCGAGAGAGTAACGGCAAGAAGCTCTTTTGCCACAAAAATTACGAGCGCTCTTAAATATGCATTCGTGGATATGATGCAGGATATTGGCAAATGGCTCATTGTGGGACTCATCGTGGCAGGGCTTATCACTGTGTTTGTACCCGAATCGTTTTTTGGGATTTTTGCCGGCAACTCCCTGTTGAGTATGCTGCTGGTACTTTTGTTGGCAATACCAATGTACCTGTGTGCCACCGGTTCAATACCCATAGCCGTGGCTCTTATGCTCAAAGGGCTCACCCCCGGCACCGCATTCGTGCTGCTTATGGCCGGCCCTGCGGTAAACACAGCCTCTATGCTCATAATCGGCAAAGTAATGGGCCGTCGCACCCTTCTTCTCTATCTGCTATCCATAATCGGAGGTGCCATTGCCTTCGGACTTATTATAGACAATCTGTTGCCAGGCGAGTGGTTCAGCACCCCACTGTCGGGCATACACGCACACGGGCACGGCGGTTTTTCCTATTTTGATACAGCTTGTTCGATTCTTCTTGCCATTATGCTCATAAACGCCTTTATACAACGCCACCGCCACAAATACAAACACAATCACTGCGGTTGCGACGATTGCAACTGCAACGCACAAGAAGAAGCAACCACATTCACCATTGAAGGAATGGCCTGCAACCACTGCAAGGCAAGCGTAGAGAAGGCCGTGACTGCCATAGAGGGGGTTAAGAGCGTGGAAGTAACCCTCGCCGACGGAAAAGCAACGGTAAAAGGGCGGTTCGACAAGGAAAAAGTAATCGACACAGTAAAATCCATAGGTTTTTCCATTAAAGAGGCGGAGTAATTCCCCTCTTTAATTGTTATTACCCTGCCAAGCGAGTGATTTTTTATAAAAATTATGTATATTCGCGCTGTTGCCAAAGAATTCGAATAACTATGAATTTTATAAACTCACTCTTTGTAGAGCACTCGGCCTTGCAGGCTATAATTATATTATCGCTCATTTCGGCTGCGGGAATTGTACTAGGCAAAATACGTATATTCGGAATATCGCTTGGAATAACCTTCGTGTTCTTCATAGGAATTCTTGCAGGCAGCCAAGGATTAAGCATCGACCCCTCTATGCTGCATTATGCCGAATCTTTCGGCCTTGTACTCTTTGTCTATGCACTTGGATTGCAGGTGGGCCCCGGTTTTTTCAGCTCCCTGCGCACAGCCGGAGCAAAATTACTTTTGCCGGCAACAGGCATAGTGCTTGCAGGCACCATCGTAGCCTACGGAGCAAGCTACCTTTGCGGAATATCCATAGCCGATATTTCGGGAATACTCTGCGGTGCCACCACCAACACCCCCGCGCTTGCGGCAGCACAGCAGACTCTGGAACAGATGGGCATAGATGCTAACGGCGCCGCGCTCAGTTGCGCCCTCGCCTATCCATTGGGAGTAGTGGGAGTGATACTCGCGATTGCCTTTATGCGCCGATTCTTTGTTAAAGAGAGTGATCTTGCAGGCCCCGACAAGGAGCACAAGAAGAGCGTATTTGTAGCCAGCTATCGAGTGACCAACCCTGCCATATTCGGCAAGAGCGTGAGCGAGATTGCAGCCGGCAGCCAACATATTTTTGTAATTTCACGCCTGTGGCGCAACGGCAAAGTGCAAATTCCCACCGGCGACAAAGAGATAGAGGAGAACGATGTACTGCTCATTATAACAAAGCCCGAGGAGAGCGAGGCTCTGCGTATGATATTCGGCGAGAAGGAGGATAAGGATTGGAATTCCGAGAATATCGATTGGAACAAGATAGACAGCCGGCTGGTTGCACAGCGCATTCTAATCACCCGCCCCGAAATTAACGGCAAGAAGCTGTCGTCGTTGCGCTTGCGCAATAACTATGGCATAAACATCAGCCGAATATACCGCTCGGGAGTGGAGCTGCTGGCAACCCCCGACCTGCGCTTGCAAATGGGCGACAGGCTCACGGTGGTGGGCGAAGCACCCAACATACACAGCGTGGAGAAAATTCTCGGCAATGCAGTGAAAAATCTCAACGAACCCAATCTAGTGGCAGTATTCATTGGAATAATTCTTGGCCTTACGCTCGGAAGCATCCCCTTTGCAATCCCGGGGATGTCGCTCCCCGTGAAATTGGGCCTTGCCGGAGGCCCCATACTTATGGGTATTCTGGTGGGAACATTCGGGCCGCGCCTGCATATGGTTACATACACCACACAAAGTGCCAATATGATGTTGCGTGCTCTCGGGCTGAACCTCTATCTTGCCTGCTTGGGGCTCGACGCGGGTGCTCATTTTTTCGAGACGATTGTACGGCCCGAGGGTGCCTTGTGGCTGGCATTGGGCTTCCTAATCACCACTCTGCCGGTAATTGCCGTGTGCCTCCTCTCGTTACGGGTGCTTAAACTCGATTTTGGCTCGGCGGTAGGGCTAGCCTGCGGTGCGATGGCCAACCCTATGGCACTGAACTATGCAAATGAGAATATAGAGGGTGATAATCCGTCGGTCTCTTATGCCACGGTCTACCCCGTCTGTATATTTTTAAGGATTATAATAATACAGGTAGCAATAATGCTGCTCGCATAGTGCACTACGCTATTTGCCAATGGCACGGCAATAACACTCCTTTGTCGCTTCCACCATCTTCTCAATCCCAAATTGCGAGAGACGCTCGCGACCGGCACGTCGCAAAGATTCGCGACGGGCTGTATCATCGAGCAGCAGGGTGAGTTTCTCTACAAGGCTGTCGGGGCTGCCGGGCTCATAATACTCAACAGCATCGCCGCCAATTTCGGGGAAACAGCTTGCATCGGCCAAAATCGTGGGGCAATCGGCCTTAAAGGCCTCCAAGATGGGTAGCCCGAACCCTTCGTAGAGCGAAGGAAACACAAAGCAGGCAGCATTCTTGTAGAGCCACAAAAGGGTTCCCTCGTCGACAAAGAAGGTGTGAGTGAGCCCATCAACGCCGTAGCGTTTAAGAAATTCCACCTCCTCGGGCGAGAAGGGACGGCCCGTACACACAATGTGCAGGCCATATTTTACCACCACCTGCGAGGCTGCCACTATAAACTCCTTAAAATTCTTATACTCGGCCTTTCTGTCGCCCACAAACAACAAATAATCGCCCGAGAAGGGGAGTTTCGCGGGGGTGGCAAGAAGATTATCGCTCCACATAAGACCGTGGTGTATTACATCTATCTTATTTTCGTCGGTACCCCATATCTCCATCATATCACGCTTGGTATTCTCCGAGATTGCGATAATTCTGTCGGCAGCATCCACAATCCTCGCTTTTTCCAACCGCACCTGCTCCAAGGCAGCCTCCTCCTCGGCATTTTTCCCCGAGAAACGTTCTTGGATAAGGTCGTGCACGGTAACAACCGTCGGCACCTGCGGATGCTTGTATTTAAGCATCTTGGTAAAATAGTATGTAGGATGATAGACATCATATTGCGAATGGCGCATAAGCCAACGGGAGTAGGCCTCGTTATACTTGCGCATAAAGCCTAAATAGCGCAAAGGACAAGCATCGTGCATATAGACATTCTTTGTGGCAAGAAGCCCCATAGAAACATCGACTCCCTGCGCCGGAAGCTCCGATGCAAGTATAGAAAAGTAACGCGAAATTCCGCCTATGCGTTGCCCGTCGAACACCTCATTGTCGTACAATACCTTCATCTGTTTCTCATTTTATCCTTTAACCAACGGCAGAGGAAACGCACAAACACCCAAAGGCCGAAGTTCTTGTAGACAATTTTAAGCCTGTCCTTCTCAAAAGCCTCGTCGCGCGTAACAGCCGAAAATCCGGCCTCCATATAACGTGCCACACAAATATCCTCATATTGGAATTTTATATCCTTGTCGTGCCAGCATTGTATGGTAATATAGTGGTCGGCCGCAACCTTGTATTTGAGATTGTATTTATACTTCTCCATTGCCATACGGGGGTAGAACACCGCCTGATGCAGAATGGGATATTTTGCAAGCATATAGGAGTTAAACTCGCCGTTCAGCACCTTTCCTTTGTGGAACACATTGCCATAATACACCGTGGAGGGCTCTTTGAGCCTTGGGCACATTTCGGAAAATTCGGGATAGAGAAAATCGTCGCATCCGAGGAAATATATCCAATCGCCTGTCGCAAGGGCAATTCCCTTGTTCATAGCATCGTATATACCTTTGTCGGGCTCGCTTATGTAGCGTGTAATATCGGCCTTGCGGCGTTCAAGAATCTCCAACGTACCATCAGTAGAGCCACCGTCCACTATCACATATTCAATATTGGGGTACGATTGTTGTGCCACGCTGTCTATTGCGCGTTCAATATATTCGGCACCATTGTACACCACGGTTACAACGGTTACTTTAACTCCATATTTGTCGGTCATCATTTTCAATATTTAGCAGTTGATCATAGCCGTTGTCACAGCGTTTTACTTTATCCATTATCACCTGTTCGTACACTTCCAGATTGCCCTGTTCGTTGTGACGGGAATTGAATGTGTGATACAGATGAAAAGCTATTGCAAGGGATTTTACGATGCGTAGGGAGGTTCCGTTGTTATAGAGGCGGGCGGCAAGCTCAATATCCTCGTGTCCCCAGCCCGAAAGGTCGTTATTGTAACCGTTAACGGCAATAAAATCGCTCTTCCAGAAGGCGGTGTTACACCCTTTCACGTGGCGCACGTCGCTCGACCGGCGACACAGGAACAGCGAAAGAAACTTCGAGCGGAAGGCGTTAAAGCCGTTCATCACATTTTTCGAGAGGAGCGACACATCGCAACGCCCCTTTTTAAGAACCTCTTGTGTTATTTCTGGCAACAGGCAGGCGCGACTGCCACGCACAAATGTGTGGGGGCGCATTTGGGCAATGTGGTCGGCAATAAAGTTCTTGTCAATAACAATATCGCCATCTATCTGCACAATGTAGTCGCCCGACGCTGCGGCTATTGCGGTGTTCAATATACGTGTCTTTCGGAAGCCATTATCCTCTTGCCAGCAATGAATCACAGGCACAGGACATTTTTTGCGAAAATCATCTATAAGAGCCTTTGTTTCTTTGCGGCTGCCATCGTCGGCAATTACCACTTCGCAAGGCATCACAGTCTGTTTCAGCACCGAGTTAAGCGACACACTCAACGCTTCGGGCCAATTGTAGGTAGATACAAGCAGTGTTATTTTTACCATACTCGTGCAAGTTTCCATTTATTGCGAAAAAACTTCGCATATACTATGCAAATATAGATGTTTACCACCGACTTTACAATATGTGCAACATTTTTTTTAACACAACTGCAATTTACATAGAGCAACCGCCTCTCTCTTTTTCAAAAACAACCGGCAATTAAAGCAGAATATTGATACAAATTTCATATATTTGCATTCGGAACAAAAAAACAAGACAAAATGAAAAGAGCGACATTTTTGGTTATTGGAATAATATCGGCTGCATTGTCGATTCAAGCACAAGGAGATTACACACACGGCCTTTCCGTGTGGTTCGACCAACCAACCACGCTTAAAGGACGTGCCGTATGGTACGGCGGACGACCCGACCTGTGGAAAGGCAAAGGGAAACCCGAATGGGCCGGCGACGCAGCCTACAACCCCGACCAAGAGTGGGAATCAAAATCATTGCCCATCGGCAACGGCAGCATCGGAGCCAATATTATGGGTCCTCTCGAAGCGGAGCGTATAACATTCAACGAAAAGACTCTGTGGCGCGGCGGCCCCAACACCGCCGGAGGAGCCGACTATTATTGGAACGTAAATAAGCAGTCGGCACACTTGCTCGACGAGATAAGACAGGCGTTCATCGACGGCGACGACGAAAAAGCAGCCAAGCTCACACGCGAAAATTTCAACAGCACCGCATCCTATGAATATTACGGCGAAAAGCCCTTCCGTTTCGGCAATTTCACCACAATGGGAGAGTTCTACATAGAGACAGGGCACAGTATGATAGGGTTAGGCGACTACAAACGCGCCCTCTCGCTCGACTCGGCACTCGCCGTGGTGCAATATGAGAAAGACGGCATAAACTACGAGCGCAAATACTTTGTCTCGTACCCCGCCAATGTGCTTGCAATGAAATACAGCGCAAGCAAAGGCGGCGTGCAGAACCTCACATTCAGTTACGCCCCCAACCCCGTATCGGAAGGCACCCTCGAAAGTGACGGCAACGGCAGTCTTGTCTACAAAGCCCGCCTCGACAATAACAATATGCAGTACACAGTGAGGATGAGAGCCATTGTAAAGGGTGGCACAACCGAAACAAAAGATGGCAAAATTTACATAAAAAACGCCGATGAAGTCTGCTTTTTTGTAACCGCCGACACCGACTACAAAATAAACTTCAACCCCGACTTTAAAGACCCAAAAACATACGTGGGCATCAACCCCGACAGCACCACCGACGAATGGATGAAGAGTGCCGTGGCAAAGGGATACGACATCCTGTTTCAAGAACACTACAAGGACTATTCGGAACTTTTCGGACGAGTGAGCCTCGACATAAACCCCAACGCACCCGCCACATTTGAATTTCCCGGCGTTGCCAACCTCCCCACCGACAAACGACTGAAAAGCTACCGCACAGGCAAGCCCGACTATGGATTGGAGCGACTCTATTTTCAATTCGGACGCTATCTGCTCATTGCAAGCTCGCGCCCCGGCAACCTCCCCGCCAATCTGCAAGGAATGTGGCACAACAACGTAGACGGCCCTTGGCGCGTGGACTACCACAATAACATCAATCTGCAAATGAACTACTGGCCCGCCTGCGCCACCAACCTCGACGAATGTGTAATACCCCTTGTCGATTTTATAAAAACACTTATAAAACCCGGTGAAATTACCGCACAATCCTATTTTGGCGCACGCGGATGGACCGCAAGTATTTCGGGCAACATATTTGGCTTTACCGCCCCGCTCATAAGCCAAGATATGTCGTGGAACTTCAACCCGATGGCAGGCCCGTGGCTCGCCACACACGTTTGGGATTATTACGATTACACACGCGACAAAAAATTCTTGAAAGAGATAGGTTACGAAATTATAAAGAGCAGCGCAATGTTTGCAACCGACTATTTGTGGAAGCGCGAGGACGGCAGCTACACAGCCGCCCCATCGACCTCGCCCGAGCACGGCCCCATCGACCAAGGAGCCACATTCGTTCACGCAGTGGTACGCGAAATTCTGCTCGATGCAATCGCTGCGGCAAAAACATTGAATGTCGACAAGGCACTGCAAAAAGAGTGGAAAAATGTGCTCGACAATCTTGTACCCTACAAGACCGGCCGTTACGGACAGTTGCTCGAATGGAGCAAAGATATTGACGACCCCAACGACCAGCACCGTCACGTCAACCACCTGTTCGGCCTGCACCCTGGGCACACAATCTCGCCCGTAACCACCCCCGAACTTGCCGAAGCATCGAAGGTGGTGCTTGTGCACCGTGGCGACGGAGCAACAGGATGGAGTATGGGCTGGAAGCTCAACCAATGGGCACGCCTGCACGATGGCAACCACGCATACACACTCTTCGGCAATCTGCTGAAAAACGGAACACTCGACAATCTGTGGGACACACACGCCCCCTTCCAGATAGATGGCAATTTCGGCGGCACAGCCGGCATTACCGAAATGCTTGTTCAGAGCCATATGGGCTTCATACACTTGTTGCCCGCACTACCCGACGCGTGGGAGGAGGGCTCTTTCAAAGGAGTATGCGCAAAGGGAGGCTTCGAACTTGACATTACTTGGAGAGAAGGAAAGCCCGTAGAGGTTATTGTAACATCCAAGAGCGGTGCAAGATGCAATCTGCGATACGGCAACAGCACCCTCTCTTTCGGCACCAAAAAGGGAGGCCGCTACAAAGTGGTTCTCGCCGGCGACAAACTAAAAAGAGCATAATCCACTATGCCAAAAAAGAAAAAGAGGAAACAAACTCCTAAAAAAAGCAATAAATTCACAGCGCTCATAATAATACTCGTTGCGGGAATTATTATGAGCCGTTTCCTCACACCCGCAACAACAGACGGTGCCACACATTACAGCCAAGAGCTGTGCGTTCCCCGTTTCTGCGACGGCACGGAACACCAGACAGTGAAGCACGCCGGCTACATTCTCTCCTACAACAACGACACAAGAAACGCCGACTGGGTGGGCTACGAACTCACCAACGAAGAGGTGCAGGGGGTAGTGGAAAGAGGCGAAAATTTTGTACCCGACCCCTTGGTACGCGGGCCGCAAGCAACCGACAGCGATTACAAGAAAACCGGATGGGACCGTGGGCACCTTGCCCCTGCCGCAGATATGAAGTGGAGCAAGCAGGCAATGGAGGAGAGTTTCTATTTGAGCAACGTATCGCCACAGAACAAACAGCTCAACCGCGGAACGTGGAAAAAACTCGAAGAGCTGTGCCGCGACAAAGCCGAACTTTATGGCAAAGTAATAATTGTCACAGGGCCTATATTCTACGACAAAAAGCCACGCTACATAGGCAGTAACAGAGTGAGAGTGCCCGATGCATTCTTCAAAGTGCTTCTTTCGGACTACCGTGGCACGCACCGCTCCATAGGCTTTGTGTGTGACAATAAAGGGGGAAAGGGCAAATTAAAAGAGCACGCCCGAAGCGTCGACGAAGTTGAAGCACTCACCGGCCTCGACTTTTTCCATCAACTGCCCGACTCCATCGAAAATACAATGGAGGCCCGTTACAGCGCACCCTTTTGGGGAATTTAATTACACCAGAAGTTCATCGACAATCTGTTTGAACCTATCGCGCAACATTGCACCCGTGAAGCGGCGCACCTCCCCCGTGACACTTATCAACAGAAAGGTGGGGATTGAGCGTATATCAAAATAGCCCGAAAGTTCATTCTCCTCGTCCACATTCACTTTATAAAAATCGACCATTCCATCGTACATTTTCGAAAGTTCATCGAGCAGAGGAGCCATCATCTGGCAGGGGCCGCACCACTCGGCATAAAAATCTATTACCGCAGGCCTTTTGCCCAGAAATTCAAACCCGTGAGAGTGAGGAACTATGCGCGATACTCGCTTTTCAAACTCTTCTTTATTCAAAGGAATTGTTGCCATAAAACATTTTTTAAAAGCCTTAATCACCGAGCGAGGCTCGCCGCTCTGCAATAAAAACAAAAAAAGAGAATAAAAAGAGCCACCTTTTTTGATACTTTAAATTCTTTAAAGTAACTTTAAGCCAAACTTAAAAAACACGACAATTCTACAATAATATGGAAGCAGAAAAACAACCGAACCGGCTTTTGAGGTTTTTCAAGAGATACAATCGATACATTAAAGTAACCCTTGTGTCGTTGTTCGGAATTATTTTGGCAACAATGCCCACCGAACTTTACGGAATTGAGGGGCTCACAATTATCCAACAGCGCGTAATTGCCCTTTTTATATGGGCAGCTCTTATGTGGATTTTAGAGGCGGTGCCCGCTTGGACCACCTCTTTGCTCATAATTGTAATATCGTTGCTCACCGTATCGAGCAGCGCAATCACCCCCCTTATCGACGGGCTCGACGAACTGAACAAGAGCCAGCTTGTTGGCTATAAATTGATTATGGGCTCATTTGCCGACCCCACCATCATGCTCTTTATGGGAGGATTCGTGCTTGCGCTTGTAGCATCGAAAAGCGGAGTCGATGTTACCCTCGCCCGTGCAATGCTTAAACCCTTTGGAACAGAGCCGCATATAGTACTATTCGGCTTTATGCTTGTAACAGCAATATTCTCGATGTTCGTGAGCAACACCGCCACAGCTGCAATGATGCTCACATTCCTTGCCCCCGTGCTAAAATCGCTCCCAAAAGAGGAGAAGGGGTGCGCCGCCCTTTCGCTGGCAATACCCATAGGTGCCAATATAGGCGGAATTGCAACCCCCATCGGAACACCTCCCAACGGCATTGCGCTCGGCTATCTGAACGACGTTAACGGGCTTAACCTTGGAATAGGATTCGACGATTGGATGAAGGTAATGACCCCTCTTATGCTCGCAATACTCATAATAGCGTGGATATTGTTGAACATTCTGCACCCGTTCACTGCCAAAAGAATACACCTGCACATTGATGGTGGTGCGAGAAGAGGGTGGCGCACAGTCGTCATTTACGCAACGCTTGTCGTAACCATCCTCTTGTGGATGTTCGAAAAGGTTGTGGGCATAAACTCGTATGTGGTGGCACTTATTCCCATAGGCGTATTCTCAATCACCCGCATAATAAAGTCGAAGGACTTGAAGGAAATAGATTGGGCCTGCCTGTGGATGGTTGCCGGCGGCTTTGCCCTTGGCACGGTAATGAACAAGACCGGCCTTGCCGGCACATTGGTGAACGCAATTCCCTTCAACAGCTGGCCCACACTGCTGGTGATGATTGGCGGAGGAGTAATCTGCTGGACATTATCGACATTTATTTCAAACTCGGCAGCAACGGCGCTTATGATACCCATACTCGCAGCCGTGGGCAAGGGAATGGGCCCTGCTCTTGGCGAATATGGAGGAATGGGCACACTGCTCATAGGCGTGGCTCTTTCGGCATCTTTTGCAATGTCGCTGCCCATAAGCACCCCGCCCAATGCCATTGCATACTCCACGGGGCTCATAAAATCGTCGCAGATGCTGCGAGTGGGAATAATCATCGGTGTTATTTCACTCGCCATCGGATATTGGCTCATTATATATGTCGGCCGAACAGGATTTTTCGGATAAGAACATTAACATAAACTCTATAATATTATGAAAAGACTATTCCTGATTGCAGCAGTTGTCTGCGTTGCATTAAGCGGATTTTCGCAGATTAAAGTGTCGGACAATATCAACATCAAGCTCTATGGCTTTGTAAGGAACTACGCCTGCTACGATAATCGCGAGAGCTATACATCGAACAGCGAGCAGTTCTACTATATGCCGATGGACTGGAACAAGGATATTTACGGCGAAGACATTAACGAAAAGAGCAATATGATGCTGTTGAGCATCACCACCCGCTTGGGAATGAATATCACCGGTCCCGAATTTTTAGGAGCGCAAACATCGGCAAAAATAGAGGCCGACTTTGCCGGATTCGGCACAAGCAACACAGTGTTCCGCATACGCCAGGCATACGCAAAAATGGCGTGGGAGAAGCACGATGTACTTGTGGGACAGGCGTGGCACCCTATGATGGGAGATATGATGCCCGATGTATTCACCCTTGAAACAGGTGCTCCTTTTACCCCGTTTAGCCGCAGCCCGCAGTTGCGTTACAACTATCGCATAAAGGATGTTACCCTAACGGCTACCGCACTCTATCAGTATCAATATACATCGCCCGGCCCCGACGGCAGCAAATTCGATTATGCACGCGACGCTGTTGTTCCCGAAATTTATTTGCAGGCAATGTACAAAGGCAGCAAATTCCAAGCAGGAGCAGGCGTTGACATTCTCACGCTGAAACCTCGCAGCCAAGCTATCACAGAGGATGGCCCGGTGAAGGTGAGCGAGAGCATTGTATCGGTCTCTCCCACCCTTTTCGCATCGTACAAAAGTGGTAACTTCGGAATAAAAGGGCGCCTCACATACGCCGAGAATGCCGGCCATTTGAGTATGATAAGCGGCTACGGAGTTACCAAAATAAAAGAGAATGGCGAGCAGGAGTACAGCCCCTTGCGCAGCATCGCCGGTTGGATGGACATCACCTACAAGCACAAAGTGAAGAAAGGTTACTTCACATACTGCCTCTTTGCCGGTTACACGAAGAACCTCGGTTGCCACAAAGAGCTCCTCGCCGGCCCCTACATTCGCGGGCAGAAGAATGCCGGATACATCTGGCGCATAGCCCCCAGCATACTCTACACACACAACGCAATGCAGATAGGCATAGAGTATAACCCCACCACCGTGGGATACGGCACAGCCGACAAGAAATACAAGGTGGAGGATATGCACCGCGTAACCAACCACCGCATCTGCGCAATGTTAAAGTATAATTTCTAAACAAAAAAATACATTTACGACTATGAACAAGAGATTTTTTGCATTAGGCATTTTGCTTATAGCCGCATTATGCACAATTAACGCTTCCTATTGGAGCAACCCGCAAGTGAAAAAGTATCTGTGGACGGCCGGAACCGAGGCACAGCACAAACTCCCCGAAAAGTGGACCATTGTTGCCGCCGACAAATACCTTAACAGTTACATTGGCGAAGCAATAAAGAAGGCTTCCCCCGAAATTGCCCCCAACCAAAAGTTCAAAGTAATTCTTGGTGTTAAGGGCGACAAAGAGGTGCGCAAATACAAGAAATATATCCCCGAACAGGCCGAGGGTTACTATTTTAAAATATCGCGTGAAGGAGTGATTATCGCCGGTAACGACGAGCGCGGACTCTTCTATGGTATTCAAACACTCATACAACACACCAATCACAATCTTTACGAAGAGGTTGCCGTTGCCGACTGGCCGGATATGCCCTTCCGCGGAACAGTAGAGGGCTTCTATGGCACACCGTGGAGCCACGAAGCACGCCTGAGCCAATTGGAGTTCTATGGCAAGAACAAAATGAATGTCTATATTTACGGCCCCAAAGACGACCCTTGGCACCGCGACAAATGGCGCGTTCCCTACCCCGAAGCAGAGGCCAACCGTATAGCCGAGCTTGTGGAGGCAGGCAAAAAGAACTATGTAAACTTCTATTGGGCAATTCACCCGGGCGTTGACATTAAATGGAACAACGAGGACCGCGACGCTCTTGTGGCAAAATTGGAGAAGATGTACGACCTTGGCGTGCGTGCCTTTGCAGTCTTCTTCGACGACATTTGGGGCGAGGGAACAAAAGCCGACAAACAGGCCGAGCTTCTTAACTATGTGGATGACAACTTTATACAGAAGAAAAAAGATGTTGCCCCCCTCATTATGTGCCCCACCGAGTATAACCGCGGCTGGGCTAACGAAGAGAAAGGTTATCTGCGCACCCTCGGCAACACCCTTAACAAAGGCATAGAGATTATGTGGACAGGAAATTCGGTTGTTGCCTGCATCGACAAGCCCACAATGGAGTGGATTAACGAGCGTATACAGCGCAAGGCCTACATCTGGCTCAACTTCCCTGTAAACGACTTTGTGCGCGACCATATGCTTATGGGTCCCCTCTACGGCAACGGCGCAGACATTGCCCCCCTTGTGTCGGGCTTTGTGAGCAACCCTATGGAGTATGCCGAAACATCAAAAATATCGCTCTACGGCATTGCCGATTACTGCTGGAACACAGAGAACTACGACGAATCTTCAAACTGGCAGAAGAGCCTCCTCAGCATACTGCCAAGCAACGACGAAGCACTGGGAATATTTGCCCTTTACAACAAAGACCTCGGCCCCAACGGACACGGATTCCGCCGCGAGGAGGGCGACGAGATTAAGGATATTGCACAAAAGGCAATCGAGGGCGACGACGCTGCACTCGACATTCTTGCATTCAAATGCTGGGAACTCGACGAGGCGTGCGATAAACTGCTTGCCGACCCCAACAACCCCCAGCTGATACACGAATTGCGTCCGTGGCTCTTGCAAGGCAAGCTGCTTGCCGACTATGGAGCGGCAATCTGCAATATGAAAAAGATTGCCGACGGCAAAATTAACCCATCGTGCTCACCCCTCGGTATTCCTGAATATTTCAACCGCCTATGGAACAAGGCACGCGACATTAGAAAGCAGATGTACGACAACGAGAACAACAAGAGTATGCTGCACCCCTACCAGACAGGAATAAAGCTCGGCACAAAAGTGTTGATGCCCACCCTTAACAGCCTCTTCACTCTCGCTACGGAGAAGTACAATGAAAAATCGTCATACAAATACGACACAACAGCCGAGTATAATCCCTTCAAAGTAAAATCGAATGTGAAGCAACTTGCCCTGTTGCCCGTGAGCGTACGTGGCAGCGATGTTACCGTAGCATCGGCACTCGAAGTTATCAACTGGCAGGCCGGCGGTGAATTTATTGTAGAGGGCGACCGCCCCATCACCTTCCAAGGAATGGACTTTAACTTCGGCATTAACGGCGTTGCAAAGAACTTCAAGCTCGAACTTAAAATCGATGGCAACTGGCGCGAAGTATCACTCCTCCATTATGCCGACAACGACCCTGTCATTCACACAGGCAACGAACTTGGTGGAATGACAGCAAGCGCACTGCGCATCACCAATATAAGCGGCACCGAGCAGCAAGTTTACTTCAAGAACTTCAAGTTTGTGAAGAGATAAAGATTTCTTCTAAACACAAACAGACCGGCTCCTGCATTCTTGTCTATCAACAATCATTGGCAATAGCAAGAGCCGGTCTTTAACACAAACAAATGGAACAGTTCCACAAGCACTATGATTAACGCCATACATACATAAAAGCCTGTCAACAGCACTTTTATGCATATATGCAATTGCTGCACATTGCGACAATAAAACATTTGCCGCCTCGAAATACGATGAGGAACTGAAAGCAATAAAACTACCTCTCATAGAGATTGTAACAGCCAACGGGGAAGAACCTGCCGGCGCACACGTATTTGCACCCGATGATTTATGGGGTATAGGATTGGTCGACAACGAATATATCGTAGGGCATATGCATATGACAATAGGCGACAGCGCAGGCACCAACCGCTACCTTATAAAAAAGAATTTCTATCCGTCTAATCCCACTGCCAGCCAGTTATATATGGGTCCCTTGTGGGACTTTGACGCAATATTCAGAACGCCCGAGAATTGGTGCGCACTGCACAACAGGTCGTATAGTTTCTACTTTCCACAGCTTCTCGACCGACAAGACTTCTATCTGAGCTATCTACACCAATGGGAAGCGGTGAGTGCTACTTTCCACAGCAACATCATAGAAGCCCTCCATAATCTATATAACGAAAAGGGAGAAGCCATCGATGCGAGCCGTTTATTGGACAACAAACGTTGGTACACCAATGTCCCCTACAAATCATTATCGACCGAAATTGACGAAACAGACAAATGGATGAAAGCGCAAACAAAATTCATCGACACAAAACTGCTCACCCGCTACCAACTGCAATTTGTAGTTAATAATGATGTTATACATACAGATTCCCTTTTTTACCGAGAAGAGATTACCTACCCTGCCGTTGACGTCGAAGAAGGCCTCTCATTCGAAGGTTGGGATATTACACCAAGCAGTATGCCTGCCAACAACCTGATAATAACCGGTTCTTTCTCCACAGCAAATATTATAGATATGCCTTACAATGAAGCAGAAAATCCGACAATTGTGGACCTGAGTGGAAGACGTTACGACAGCCTCGAAAATTTGAATCGTGGCATCTACATTGTTAACGGGAAAAAGACATTCATACACTAACCATAAAATGACAATGGCAATTTATAAAAATAAATGCCTCACGAAATTACTCGTGAGGCATTTATTTTATTCCTTATGATTATGCTTATACAATTGCCGAGTATTCACAATATTGTGCCACAGAGAATAAAAACCGCCGGCAATAGCCGTTACAGGCGTTAAAAAAGTATATGCCAACCAGATGGCAAACACCGTGTTTTTCTGCCCGAGAGCCTGCCCGCCCGTAATTCTCTCGCCGTAACGGGCACCTACCCACCGTCCCACGGCAAACTGCACAAGGCAGCAGAAAAGCGACACTGCCGCAATTCCCGCCATAATAAGCAGAGAAATATTACTGTTGGCTATGGAACGTGCAGTCATTGCAATGGCAAGCGAGAGAGCCACCAGCCACAGATAGAAAGGCACGTTACGTCCCTGTGTCACCAACAGCGCGTGCCACGATGGAATATATTTACGCAAAAGCTCGGCACACAACAGGGGGAAGAGCAGCAAAGGGAACACCCTGCCCATAATGAGCAGGAACGAGGAGAGGAACGACACTCCCTCCACCGGATGCGACAGCGTTAGCAAGAGCGGAGCAAAGAGAGCCACCGCCACATTTATGAGCATAGTATATGTGATGAGCGACGATGCACTGCCACCCAATTTTGCCGTAATTACCACAGCCGCCGTTGCCGTGGGGCACAAAAGGCAGAGCATTGCAGCCTCCAACAATACCTGCACCCCCTGCGGCATATTGCGAAAAAAAGCGAAGAAAAGGGAGATTGTCGCAAAAAGCAGTAACTGAAAAGCAAGCAGAATAAAATGCCAACGACTGGGTTTAAGCTCGGTGTAACGTATCTTGCAGAAGGTTACAAACAGCATCGCAAAAATGAGCAACGGTTGCACCACTGCCACCGCACCAAGCACAAAGGGGCGCGTGCCGTCGAACAACGGGATATTAACATAGAGCAGATACATTACTACCCCCGCCACCATAGCTATGGGCAGCGACCAATCGCGCAAAAATTGTCGTGGGTTCATCGCTTAAAATTTTCTGCAAAAGTAAGAAATAAAGAATTAGAATTGCGATTAAAAGCTAAAAAACAATCTTTAAACAATCACGAAATAAATTTTAAACAACTTCTAAAGTTATAACTTTTTAAAGATACAATCAAAAATTGCCAAGTGTTTAAAATGAGACAAGAGGCTGACCAAAAAATCAGCCTCTTGTCGTACCAAATAAAATCTCTATAAAAAATTTCCCTGTTAATGTTAATTCTTATTCCAAAGATCTCCCCATTCGCCGCGATAAACGTTGACATCGGGACGCGAGGGTGTGTTGCCAACATCCGTTGTTACAGAACCGGACAATATCGTTGTATCAGTGTTGAGCTCCACACTCTCAACAGTAGGCTTGTTATATTTCAATTTCATAGTAGCTTTTTCTATTCAAATAATACTTTCTTGCCGTTTACTATATATATACCCTTATTGGGGTTTGTTACGGGGCGGCCCTGCAAGTCGTAAATAATTTCAGAATCCTGTTTTTCAGCATCTGAAATATTGTCAATGGCAGTTGTTCCATCGCCGGTATCCTTGCCTATTACACGCATTCTGATGTTCCGTGCAGCCTGCATATTGCCATCGCGGCTCTCTATATTCAAGTAGAAGCGGAAAGCACCGAGTGAAGCGTCGTCGGCAATAGGTTGCCATACGCCACTACTTAAAGCATAGCAACCGACGAGTGCAGCAGCATCCATTGTATTGTAAGTGCCGGAGAAGATATATTTCTCGTGTATCGATGAGCAGTCGATACTGTTCTCCTCTGTTGCGTAGAGTGTGGCATCGGTCACTGTAATATTCTTCTCTCCAATTTCCTTTGCACGAATAAGATAAGGGTAATTGGCTTTTAGCACTCCATTGGTAACCTTGAAGGCCTCTACAACTGTCTCATCGGCAACGCCGTCATCATCGCGGTCATATTGGCGTATGTCATTAAGGTCGGCCACCTCAAACTCTGCAAGGAACTCCTCGGTCACAGGAATTTCAAAAGGCACATACAGAGCCTGCCATTCGGTATTGTTGAAATTACGTACATAAGTAATCTCTTCAAGCTCTTCATCTTCATCCTGTACATACTCGGCAAAACTATCCAGCAAGAAGCGTGAATCTGTAGAACCAAGATATACAAACTCACTCCATCCTTCAGCCATACTATACGCCTCAATCCCGTCAATAGGGACATATACGGGGGCGGTTCTATCTACACCGGCAAAAACATTCGTTCCACATACAGGGGGTGTCACTGCATACGAAGTTATAGTTTCCAAACTGCTGAAATCGGCAAAAACCTCATCAGCGAAGCCGGTCACACCCTCTGCAATCACAAGCGTTCTAACCAGTTCTTCATATCCCTCCCAAGGAGTGTCGGTAATGACGCCCTCGCCACTAATGATCAACTTGCCATTAGGCCATAACTCACAAGTGAGTTCTTCGCCACAACCGGTAGTGCCTACCACATAATCAAAGTTTTTCCAGTAATCGGCTGACTGATAAGTTGAAATTGTAGCAAACGGAACATACAAAACAAGTTCTTGCTCCGGATTCCAAAAAAGTTCCCCATCAC
Source organism: Bacteroidaceae bacterium (assembly GCA_045634365.1). Lineage (GTDB taxonomy): Bacteria > Bacteroidota > Bacteroidia > Bacteroidales > Bacteroidaceae > HGM04593. Next base: position 35,745 of record JAZRAC010000032.1, read on the forward strand.
ATACCGGAGGGGTAACCCCTTTGCACACAACAGAAGTGAGTCTTGTACAATAATCAAAAGCATACCTGCCGACTGATGTTACATTGGCAGGAATGGTAATCGTGGTAAGATTTTGACACTCTGCAAAAGCCATTTCCCCTATTCTTGTCAAATTTTCAGGAAGAACCACCTCTACCAAATTCGAAAGATAAAAGAATGCCATATCCTTAATTTCTGTTACATTCCCACCTACAATCACTTTGGTAAAGTTTCCGCCGAAGAGGAAACCGCCCATCATCATACCATCCGATGATTCAGGTATAGAATTGAGATATACTTCACCTGTACAGCCCCAGAAAGGTTCCATCCCGGCTGTTGTTATGCCCTTTGGAATGGTTACAGTAACCACCTTGTTGTAATCTCTAAATGCATTGTCGCAAATAGAGGTTACACCTTCTTTAATAGTGATCTTTTTAATGGATTCTCTAAATGCACTCCAAGGAGCACCGGTCATTGCACCCGTACCTTCAATTATAAGTTCGCCCTCAACGGTCAACTTCCAAGTGAGATTGTCGCCACAAGTACCCATTGGAAGTATATTTGCAAACTCTTTCCAATAGTCGGCACTCTTGTAAGCCTCAACAGCGGAGTACGGAACATATACAGGAATGTTTCTATCTACACCATTAAAGACAGTCTCTCCTTCCAATGCCGGAGGAGCCGATGCATAGCTGGTAATAGTATTTAGACTATAACAAGCATTGAACGCATATTGACCAATTATAGTAACATTCTTAGGAATAGTGATAGAAGCAAGATTTTCGCAGTTGATAAATGAGTAATCTCCAATCTCGGTCATGCTCTCCGGGAATACAACAGATGTGAGACTATTACAAGAAGCAAATACCCACCCATCAAGTATAGTCATTCCCTCAGGAATGGTAAAAGATGCAAGACTGGTGCAAGAGGCAAATGTATACGCTCCTATATGAGTCAGTTTTGAACCTTCAGCGATAGTAAAAGATGAAAGACTGCTACAACCCTCGAATGCTCTACTTATCGTAGTTACACTCGCTGGAACGGTGACGGTGGCAAGGTTGGGAAATTGATGAAATGCCCAATCACAGATAGAAGTTACCCTTTCCATTATTGTCACCTTCTTGATAGCATCCTTGTATTGACTCCAAGATTCTCCACTATTCATTGCACCTGTACCCTCAATGACAAGCTCACCTTCATCGGTCAGTTTCCATGTAAGATTTTCGCCACAAGTGCCCGAAGCAATGATTATTGGCTGGATATTTGTAAAATAGCTCCAGCCATCGGCTGTTTTATATGTTTCAACAGATACTGTTGGCACATAAACAGGAATATTGCTGTTTACGCCACTAAAAGCACTACTTCCGATTGATGGTGGGGTTGTTGCTTTACAAGTGATAGAGGCAAGGTTGTAAGCTCCCTTTAAAGCCCAAGGACCTATCTCCGTCAGACTACTGGGAAAAGTAATAGAATTAAGGTTGGGGCAGAATTCAAAAGTATCGCTTCCAATTATAGTCATTCCCTCGGGTACAGTGATAGTTCTTAATGCATTACAATAGAGGAATACGCCTGTTCCCAATTGAGTCAAACCTATTGGAAGAGTAATTTCTTCCAATATACTACACTCCCTGAATGCGTCACCGCCAATAGTTATTACACTCTCTGATATGGAGACATCAGTAAGAGCCGAACATTGAGCGAAAGCCCAACTGCCAATACTCGTTACACCGTCTTTTACCTCCACGCTCTTTATTGAGCCTCTATAACTGCTCCACGGTGCTGCAGGATTATTAGAATAATTGTACATATCACCTGTACCCTCAATAACTAACTCATCGCCATCAAGATACTTCCAAGTAAGATTATCGCCGCAAGTTCCCGAATCAATGATTATTGGCTGAATGTTTGTGAACGCACTCCAACCATCAGCCTCCTTATATGCATCAACTGCTACCGCCGGAACATATATAAGAGCCGACGCATCGGTACTGGGGAAAGCATTACCTGCCGAAGGTGGTGTGACAGCATTACAAGTGATGCTGGTGAAGTTGCAAGAGTAAAATGCGAAATACCCTATACTTGTCAAACTTGCCGGGAAACTGATAGTGGCAAGACCAGCACTTTCGTGGAATGCCCAGTCGCCAATAGTTGCCAACTGCGAGTTCTCGGGGATGATAAACGAAGTGAGGCCTGTACGCCAAAACGCGTCGCCTTCAATTGCAGTAACACTGGCAGGGAGTGTGAATGAGGTGAGGTTGCTGCATTCCTTGAAAGTAGAGGCTCCAATAGTTGCCAACTGCGAGTTTTCGGCAATGGTGACCGATGCAAGGCTACTGCAGCTCATAAAAGCATAACCTCCAATTGTAGTCACACTGGCAGGAATTGCAACAGAAGTAAGGTTTGGATAATATCCGAAAGCCCAGTCACTAATATTCGCTACACCTTCTCCTAATGTTACAGTTGATACCTGTTCGCTGTAAATACTCCACGGCGTACTGGTTATCTCGCCTGTACCCTCGATTATCAGCTCACCCTCAGCAGTCAGCTTCCAAGTGAGATTTTCTCCACAGATACCCGAGGCGAGAGTCGCTGTTGCACCTTCAATAAACAAATAGGGGCTGCTCTCTGCCATTATAGCCGGCACTTCAAGGTAGGCTTTACCGGCTTCTGCCAAAAAGCAGTTCTCCATTCCATCAACCTCAACTGCGGGAAACCAAGCGCATTTATCTTCATCAAACACGTAGTAGTTGCAATCAGAGGAGATTGTCACATAATTGCTAGCGGATGTTCCCACAAGCAGATTATTACCAACCTCGGCAGCCACCCCTGCAATCACGAACTCATAGATGCCGGCGGCAGCATTCAACAACACGGGAGTTGCCGCGGCAATAACATCACCTTCAATCTTATTTAAATTTACATAACCATCCGATACAGATGCCACCACATAAGCTTCCACACCTTCCGGAATTTGAACATTCACAGGAATATAAAATGTTCTCCATTTTGATTCGCCGATAGTCACCTCAAGGGTTGCTGCGACAATATTGCTTACACAAAGCAATATGGCGGTCATTAACAATAAAACTCGTTTTTTCATAATCAGTAGAACTTATAGTAAATTATATTTTTAGTTTTTCTTATGCCTATAAGTTCCCTGATTCGGCTGAATATTTCTTGCTGTTATATAAACGAAAAGCGTGAGAACCTGTACCTGTTGCTCATTCCGCTTTTCGAGGCTCTGGCATGCCCATTGGAGTAGAACGAGCAACGCAGAAGCCTCACGCTGTATGTATATAACAAACCAATACACCTATAGCTGTCAATGGTGTATGTAACACCAACAACCTTAGTGTAATCGGTATGTATAAACACACCTCAAGGCATCTACCATTGCTTCATCCTTGACTCCAATTGAAATTTACCAGATTTCGAAAAGCCAAGAAAGAGCGTCAGTAAACGCTTTTCAATAAAATTTGCACCCTCCCACATAACCCACATTGTGGGCTTCTGCAAGCGATATGCAAACGCAAAGATATTAAAACTTTATTAAATAAAAAGATTCAAAGTTGAATAAAGTGCAGTTTCTTATAAAACAAATCAATTTTTAACCTCAAACTCCTTCCAACACTCGGGCAAAGCATCTACAATATCACTCGCAATAAGAGATATTTCACCAACTTTACCGGCAGCAACATCGCCAGCCGCCCCGTGAATATAGACTCCCAAACGAGCAGCATCCACACTGCACAAGCCCTGCGCCAAGAGTGCCAGAAGAACACCTGTCAATGTATCGCCACTGCCCCCTGTTGCCATACCGGGATTGCCAGTAGTGTTAAAGAAACAATCACCTCCGGGGCTCACAACCGCTGTATATGCCCCTTTGAGAACCACACAGATGCTGTTACTTTGCGCAAGTTCCCTCGCACGTTGTAATCGCTCGTAAGAATTGGCACAAGTACCCACTATGCGGTGAAATTCACCAATGTGCGGGGTTATTATGCTCCCCTGCGGCAGGCGGGCAAAATACTCCTTGTGACGCGAGAGGATATTCAGCGCATCGGCGTCTACAACCATAGGCACGCGACAATTATCAATGAGCGTGAGCAGGGCTTTTTCTGTGTCGGCATTCTGCCCAAGGCCGGGCCCCACCGCCACAGCCGTGTATCTGTCGCAGAGAGGAGCCTGTGAAATATGCGTTTCGCACGCATCGAGGATGGTCATTGCTTCGGGTACGGCACGTTGCAGAATTTCGTTGTTCCCACGCGGAATATACAGTGTGAGCAGCCCTACTCCCGAGCGCAATGCCGCACGCGCGGCAAGAACCGACGCCCCCGCCATTCCCTCGTTACCCGCAACCAACAGAGCGCGCCCGAAAGTTCCCTTGTGTGCGTGCTTTTCACGCGCCGGCAACAACGGGAGAATATCACATTTTTCGGTAAAGAAATAGGACGACGGCTCGGCCTCCATTGCCTCGCGACTCAACGAAATATCGAGCACCTCAAACGGGCCGGTGAACCGCTCATTCTCGGCAAAAAGCATCGACAATTTAGGAAATTGAAGAGTGAATGTTATTGTCGCACGCACAATATTTTCCTCAATATTATTGCCATTATCCTCACCCATAAGCCCCGAGGGAATATCTATCGCAAACACCCTGTTCGCGCAACCGTTTATAAAATGTATCACCGTGGCAAAGAGCCCCTCTATGGGGCGAGAAAGACCACTCCCGAAAAGGCCGTCGATAATCACCGCATCGGCGGCAATAAGGGGCGGTTCAAAATTATCGGTAACAAGGTGCAGGGCGAGCGAGAAGGCACCCTGCCGCATTGCCTGCAACGATTGCCAATTGGCAGCACAATCGGGAGAAAGACGCCCCCTCGGAGCCACTACCCACACATCCACCGCACGACCGGCAACCGCCAGCATACGCGCCACGGCAAGAGCATCGCCACCGTTGTTACCCGGCCCCGCAAAAACGACAAAGGACCCCTGTGGCGCATTATCGACAATGGCTTTTGTGAGCGCAGCGGCGGCACGCTCCATAAGCAGGAGCGAGGGAACAGGCTCGTTCTTTATCGTATATTCATCTATGCGCTTTATACTTGCTGTGGGAAATATTTTCATAATTGCAGATTTAATGCCGTGAAGATACATTTTTAAATGAAAAGTAACGGCAACATTCAACCATTTTATTCGATTGAGCATTGCCGTTACTCTATAATAGATTATCTGTCAAAGGGATTTTAAATATTCAAGCCCCTCTTTGTAGCCTTCGAATCCCTTGCCGCAAATGGTCTTTTGCGCATAGAGCGACACAAAGGAGAAGCGGCGAAACTCCTCACGGGTGGAAATATCGGTTAAATGTACCTCCACGGTGGGCAGTGCCACAGCCTTCAAGGCATCGAGTATCGCCACGCTTGTATGGGTGTAGGCAGCAGGGTTTATGAGAATAGCATCGTACACCCCGTAGGCTGCCTGTATAGCATCGACAATCGCCCCTTCGTGGTTCGATTGGAAAAGCTCAACCTCAACATCCATCGCCGCAGCCGACGCGCGTATAAAATCCTGCAAGGCGGCAAAATTACGCGCTCCGTAGAGCGAGGGCTCGCGCAGGCCCAGCAGATTGAGATTGGGACCGTTTATTACAAGAACTTTCATAGTACACTAAATAATTTCGGCGTATGTTCCGAAGTATTTAAACTGCTCGCCACACTCGTGAAGTTCGCACATAAGCGAGAGGAATTCATCGCTGTACACCGAGGCCTCAATATCGAAATAGAAACGGTACTCAAACTCACGCTCCGGTATTTGACGGCTTTCGAGTTTCACAAGGTTCACGCCTGTGGCATTGAAGCGCGACATTATGCGGAAGAGCGTTCCGGGACGGTTGGGGATATTAATCATTACACTTGTACGGTCGGCACCCGAGTATATTTTCGGCTCTTTTGAGATACAGATGAAGCGGGTGTAGTTGTTGTCGCGGTTCTGTGCCGACGATTTTAGTACCTGCATCTGATAGAGCTCGGCACACAGCAGAGAAGAGAGCGAGGCTTTTGTAACATCGCCACTTTGTGCCACCATACGGGCTGCTTCGGCGGTATTTTCCACTGCAATCACACGCACATTCTTCAATGTTGAGAGGAACTCCGAACATTGGCTGATGGCCTGTTGGTGAGAATATATCTCACGAATATCGGACAGCTTGGCACCGGGGAGAGCCAACAGCGCGTGGTCCACTTTCAAGCGCACGCCACGCACAATGCTCACATTATACTCCGACAAAAGGTCGTAAATGGCATTCACCGAACCGGCAAGCGAATTCTCTATGGGCAACACTCCATACTCGCAAAGACCGCTGTTCACAGCCTTGAATACACCCTCAAAGCCGTTCATATACATAATTTCGGGAAGGTCGAAAAGACGCTCCGACGCAAGGTGAGCGTATGAGCCCTCGCAACCGGCACAAGCAACCGTTGCACGCTTGGGGAAGGGGCAGGGAGGCACCGAGGTTATAGCCTTTATCCTATCGTAAAACTCGGAACCCTCGGCCAGCATACGAGTTTCCATTGACTCGCTCAGGTCGAAAATAGTACGATAGAGTGTGCGGCCGTAACCCTCAAATTCGGGGCCGAGACGTTTCGACACATTGTGTAGCACAGCACGGGCACGCGAGGGGTGATACACCGGCATTTTATTCTCTTTCTTGTAACGTGCAACATCGCTCACCACCTGCATACGCTTGGCAAAGAGGTCGCACATATTTGAATCAATTTCATCTATCTGATCACGCAATTTCTTTAAGTCCATAATATTATAATGTTTGTTTATTCAATTTATAAATAGAGTATTTTCGCAACGAGGAGAGATCATGTGTCAATATATATTACCGCCAAGGGCGGCAAAATCCTCAAAAAACGAAGGATAAGATTTTGCGACACACTCTGCACCCATAATTTCTGTAACCCCCTCGGCAATAGTCGAAAGAACCGCCGCCGACATTGCTATACGATGGTCGCCGAAGCTGTCGACAGGCGACAAGGCAACCGGCTCGCCACCAATCACCTTGAATGTATCCTCGCCCACCACCGACGCTATTCCAAACGAAGCAAGCACACTCTTCATAGCCGCCAAACGGTCACTCTCCTTGTATCGCAAACGCCCCACGTTCAGGAAGAGCGTTTCGCCCTGCGCAGCAGCAGCAGCCACCGAGAGAATGGGCACAAGGTCGGGAGTATCGGCACAATCAAGCTCCGCGCCGAACAGCTGGGAGGGGTGCGCCACAATACCCTCTGCGGTCGATTCTATGAACGCTCCCATCGCCCGCAAATGGTCGATGATGCAACGGTCGCCCTGCAAGGAGCCAACATTCATTCCCTTTATAACAACAGGCCTCTTGCCCGTTACTCCGGCAACCACCCAGAATGCCGCCGACGACCAATCGCCCTCAACCTCTATATTTGACGGCAACGAGTAACGCTGATTACCGGCAACCAAATAGCAGTCGCCCTTTTTCTCTATCTTAACACCCGCAGCACGCAGAGCATCTATCGTCATATCTATATACGATGCACTTGTGAGGCCTCCTGTAATCTCAACCACACTATCCTCCGTGGCAATGGGAAGGGCAAAAAGCAGGCCTGTGAGGTATTGCGACGAGAGATTGCCGGGCAATGTGTAACTACCGCCCGCAAGCATACCCTTGCAGCTCAACGGCAATTCGAGCCCCTCAATATGTTTGGTAAAAGAGATTCCGTGCCTCTCCAACGCCTCGCACAGCGCAGACATTGGGCGGGTGGGCAACTTACCGCCACCCACGAATGTAGCATCGGCTCCGAGCACTGCGGCCACCGAGAGTAAAAAGCGCAGCGTCGAACCACTCTCGCCACAATCGAGCGTTCCACCCTTCTGCACGCGCACAGGGGTTATAGAGAATTTCCCGCCTGAGTATTCAATGGAGGCACCAAGCGCATTAAGACAACGCACCGTGGCTATAATATCATCGTTCACACTGTTGCAGGCAATGATACAGGGAGTATTGCCCAACGCCGCACAAATGAGCAGACGATGGGCCTGCGATTTTGATGGCGGCGGGGTTACCGCACCTTGCAATATTCCATTTACCTTTCTATTCATACATTTAGAAGTTGTTTAAATTTCTTATAAAAATATATCAAAGCTGAATAAATTTCAAACAACTTCTTAATCCATTATCTTGTGCAACAATCCGCCAAGTTCCTCCACAGGCATAGCGACAAGAGCACAATCGCCTATCGAGCGTGGAAGAACAACGGTTATCTCCCCTCCGCGACGCTTTTTGTCGGATAGCAGCGACGAATATATCTCCTCGGCTGTGTAGGGACAGGAGAGGTCGAATCCGTAGGCCTCCAAGAGAGCCGCAAGCTCGGCTGCAACATTGCACAATCCGCACAATGGAGCTATTTTAGCAGCAATCAGCATACCCTTGGCAACAGCCGAGCCGTGGGAAACGGTGAAATTACTCAACTTCTCAATAGCGTGCCCGAATGTGTGTCCGAAATTCAAAAGCCCGCGCAGGCCATTATCAAACTCATCCTGCTGCACCACGTCACGCTTTATCTCCACGCAACGGGCAACCACACTCTCACGCTCAAAAGGAGGCTCTTTCAGCACATTGTACAGTTCCTTGTCGAGTATCACTCCATATTTTATAACCTCGGCACAGCCGTCGCGATAAATATCGGCCGGCAAGGTGTTCATTATCTCCGTATCGCAGAATACAAGAACAGGCTGGTAGAAACTGCCCACAAGATTCTTGCCCGCAGGAATATCTATTGCAGTCTTCCCGCCCACGGAGCTATCGACCGCGGCCAATAGCGTTGTTGGCACCTGCACATACTTTATTCCACGCAGATAGAGCGACGCAGAGAGGCCGCCAAGGTCGCCCACCACTCCGCCACCGAATGCTATTATAGCATCGCTGCGCGTAATCTGCTCAATGGCAAGGAAATTAAGAAAAGCCAACAGATTGTCGGCACATTTCGAAGCCTCGCCTGCCGGAATCACATATTTGCACGCATTGTAACCCGCCTCGTGCAAGTAGCCCATAAGTTTGTCGCCATAGAGCGCATCGACAGTGCTGTCGGTGAGCACGGCAACGCGACAGGCCCCCAACAGAGGCAATATTGCCTCGCCTATCTGTGGGAGGATGTTCCCGCCAATGAGAATATCATAACTGCGCGAAGCAGCAACGTGTATGGTTCTATGCGGCATCATAATCAATCGATATTTTCTTTGGCCTCACGACCTTCGCGCAAAAGAGAGCGCAAAGTATCGGACGACGAAGTTGCAATAGCCTCGCGATACTGCGCAAGAGAATTTATCAAGAGGTCGAGCTCTGCGAGCAGATTTTCGCTATTCTCCAAGAAAAGTTCGGCCCACATACTCTCGTTAAGGCGCGACACGCGTGTAAAATCGCGGAAACTGCCGGCACTATACCCCTTGTGATACTGCGCCGACGGACTTTTTATAAAGGCATTCGACACAATGTGGCACATTTGCGAAGTATAAGCAATCATCCTGTCGTGAAAATCGGCAGTAGTAACCACAAACTTCTTGAATTCGAGCGGCGCAAGGGCCTGCTTCGCCCTGTCGAGCAGAGTAATATCATCGTGAACGGGAGGCACCATTATGAAGGAGGCTCCGGCAAAGAGATTGGGGCGAGAGTGTTTATAGCCCGAAAATTGCAGGCCGGCCATAGGATGACCGCCCACAAATGTAAAGCCATACTGCGCCGAGAGAGCAAAGCCTTTTGCACAAATAGCACGCTTCGTTCCACAAAAATCAATCACCAAAGTATTCGAGGAGATACCTTTTGCATTCTTATCGAGCCACTCGGCCATTGCAACCGGTGTTGCCGCAAGAATTATAAGGTCGCACTCCTTCATATTGTTTGCCGAGAGCACCCCGTCAATCGTCCCTTCAAGCTCCACATAACCCTGTACGGTCTTGTCACTATCGCAACCATACACAGCGTGCCCGGCAGCCTTGTAAGCCTTTGCCGCCGAACCGCCGATGAGCCCTAATCCCACTATACCGATTTTCATAATCGCTCGGAATTAGTGCATTATACTGCGAATTTCACGAACACGCGCAGCAACCTCGTCAAATTGTTCGGGAGTGAGGGACTGTGCACCGTCGCATAGAGCGTGCGCAGGGTCGTTGTGTACCTCTATAATAAGGCCATCGGCACCCGAAGCGCAGGCGGCACAAGCCATAGGACGCACAAGGCGCGATATGCCGGTTGCGTGGCTGGGGTCTACAACCACAGGAAGGTGGGTGAGGCCGTGAAGCACGGGAACTGCTGCAAGGTCGAGCACATTGCGGGTATAATTATCGTAGCTGCGAATACCACGCTCGCACAACATAACCTGCTCGTTACCCTCACTCATAATATATTCGGCACTCATAAGCAACTCTTTGAGGGTTGCCGAAAGACCACGTTTAAGAAGAATGGGTTTATTGGAACGGCCAAGCTCTTTCAGAAGCTCAAAATTCTGCATATTGCGGGCACCAACCTGAATAATGTCAACATCGGCAAAAAGGTCAAGATGAGCCGCGCTCATAATTTCTGTAACAATGGGGAGGCCTGTTGCTTCGCGAGCCTTCAACAGCAATTGAAGACCCTCGGCACGAAGGCCCTGAAAATCATAAGGAGAAGTACGGGGCTTGAAGGCACCGCCACGCAAAATATTCGCGCCCGACGCTTTTACTGCATTTGCAATAGTGAGTATTTGCTCTTCCGACTCCACGGAGCAGGGGCCGGCCATCACAGCAAAGTGACCACCGCCTATTTTCACTTTATTCTCGCCACTGCCAACCTCCACAATTGTATCCTCCGGATGGAAGCGACGATTGGCACTCTTAAAAGGATCGCTTATTCGGGTAACATTTGCTATAATTTCCAACCCGGAAAGCAAATCCATATCTATTTTACTTGTATCACCAATGAGGCCGAGTACTGTTTGTATCTCGCCCTCCGACACGTGAACTCTCACATTTTGTGTCTCCAACCAATGAATAAGGTTGTCGCGCTGTGCCTTTGTGACACCGCTCTTTAATACAGCAATCATAACGTCTTTCTTTAATTATTCTTTAAACTTTCTAGCTGGGCGCAAATTTATAAACAAATTTTTCTTATCCTAAAAATTATCTTTAAAAATAACACTTCTGCTAAAAAAATCACGCACTACAAGTTATTTATACATATTTTTACACATTTTAAACACTTTCAGACGTTTCAATTTTGATACGATGCACCACAAAGAATATTTTATACAATAACAAAAAGAGAAGGTGTACTTGCAAGTACACCTTCTCTTTTTGTTATTTCTGTCTGATAAATATATTCATCGGAACACCGGTGAATTTCCAGCGGTCGCGTATTTTATTCTCCAAGAAGCGCTTATAAGGCTCACGTACATATTGTGGCAGATTGGCAAAGAAGAGGAACGACGGCACGCGCGTTTCGTGCAACTGCATACAATACTTTATCTTTATATACTTTCCCTTTATCGAGGGGGGAGGATAGGCCTCTATAATGGGGAGCATCTCCTCGTTGAATTTTGCAGTGGAGATTTTTGTTTTTGAATTCATATATACCTCCTTTGCTGTTTCGAGCACCTTGAACACACGTTGCTTGGTAACAGCCGAAGTGAAGATAATGGGAAAGTCCACAAATGGTGCCACACGCTCACGGATGGCATTCTCAAAGAATTTCTGTACCTTTTCGCTCTTGTCCTCAACAAGGTCCCATTTGTTTACCACCACCACAAGGCTTTTCTGGTTGCGCTGAATGATGGAAAATATATTCAGGTCCTGCGACTCAATGCCACGGGTGGCGTCTATCATAAGGATGCAAACATCGGAATTCTCAATGGCACGAATAGAGCGAAGCACCGAGTAATACTCAATATCCTCGTTCACCTTGCCCTTTTTGCGTATGCCGGCAGTATCCACCAGATAAAAATCGAATCCGAATTTTGTGTAACGGGTGAGTATAGAGTCGCGGGTGGTTCCGGCGATATTTGTAACAATGTTACGCTCCTCGCCCAGAAAAACATTTATAATGGAGCTTTTGCCGGCATTGGGGCGGCCCACTACCGCAAAGCGTGGAATATTCTCCTCGGGAGTCTCTTCGGCCTCTTTTGTGAATTTCGATACGATAAGGTCGAGCAGGTCACCAGTTCCACTACCGTTGGCCGCCGACACGCAGTACATATCCCCCAAGCCCATAGAATAGAATTCGGCTGCGGCATACTGCATTTCGTATGTATCTACCTTGTTGGCCACCACAAGCACCGGTTTTTTGGTGCGACGGAGCATCGATGCAAGCTCGCTGTCGAGGTCGGTGAGCCCATTCATTGCATCTACCACAAAGAGTATAACATCGGCCTCTTCCATTGCAAGTGTAACCTGCTCGCAGATAGCCTCTTCGAATACATCGTCGGAGTTTCTAACCCATCCGCCTGTATCGACCAACGAGAATTCCTTGCCGCACCACAGGCAACGGCCATATTGACGGTCGCGGGTGGTTCCGGCCTCGTCGGATATTATCGCCTGCTTTGTTTCTGTCAAGCGGTTAAAAAGTGTCGATTTTCCCACATTGGGACGACCAACTATTGCTACTAAATTTCCCATAATCGTTAATCTTTTTGGTCGTAGCCGAAGCGACGCAGTTGCTTATTGCTGTTGCGCCAATCCTTGTCTACTTTTACATATATTTCGAGGAAAATTCTCTTGCCGAAGAATTTTTCAAGCTCGCGACGAGCATCGGTCGCCACACGTTTAAGCGCGGTGCCCTCGTGTCCTATTATTATACCCTTCTGCGAGTCGCGCTCCACATATATTATCGATTTTATATATATGCTACCCTCTTTCTCCTTGAAATACTCGCACTCGGCCTCACAAACGTATGGAATCTCCTTGTCGTAGTGAAGCAGTATCTTCTCGCGTATAATTTCGGTGACAAAGAAACGGGCAGGCTTGTCGGTGAGCTGGTCTTTGTCGAAATAGGGGGGCGAAGGGGGCAGAAGTTCCATTATGCGCTTCATCACCACATCAACACCGAATTTCGCTATTGCCGATATTGGCATAATCTCGGCCTCGGGCAACATTTCGTGCCACAGTTCCACCTTCTTCACAAGTTCTTGCTGGTTGGCAAGGTCTATCTTGTTTATGAGTACAATTATAGGCACGTCGAGCTTGCGAACCTCGTCGATAAAGTCGCTGTTCTTCTCGGGCGTCTCCACCATATCTGTGACATAAAGCAGTACATCGGCGTCGCGCAGTGCCGAGCGGGAGAAGCGCAACATTGCCTCCTGTAACTTATAATTGGGTTTAAGCACACCGGGAGTATCAGAGAATACTATCTGCGCATCGTCGGTATTCAGAATACCCATAATGCGGTGACGGGTTGTCTGCGCCTTGAAGGTTGCAATGGATATTCGCTCGCCCACAAGGAGATTCATAAGTGTCGATTTTCCCACGTTGGGATTACCCACTATATTTACAAAGCCTGCTTTGTGCATAATTTTGTATTATACTTGTATAATGTGAGATACTATTTGGTTCACAAGAAAAAACGCACCATTGCCCTGCAAGGTGCGTTTATTTCTTACAAAAACTGCCCGTGCAACAGGGCTTAACGGTTATTTAGACTGCTGCCTCTTTTTCGATAGCCAGCTTGCCTCTGTAATAACCACACGCACCGCATACGGTGTGATAAACGTGCCACTCGCCACAGTTGGGGCATATTGCCAATGTGGGGGCTACTGCCTTATCGTGAGTTCTTCTCTTGGCAGTTCTTGTCTTTGATTGTCTTCTTTTAGGATGTGCCATTGTTCTAACTTTTTAAATATCTTCTTCAATTTGTATATTCTTCAAACTTTCCCAGCGGGGGTCTATATTGCCAGCATCTGCATCGTCGTCGGTTACATTTCCTCCGCGTGAGTGCTTGTCCAGCTTGCCCGTCATTTCGCGGTTACATTTGCCGGGGGCATGCACACGCTTCATCGGGAGCGACAAGGCTATAAATTCATATAGGTACCAGGCTATGTTAAGGTCGCCATCTTGCTCAGGAACAATAACCGTATCGCCATCGTCGGCATAATCGCTACCTAACTTCACACGCAGACAGTTCTCTGTTTCAACCTCTATTTCAAGGTCATCGAGGCAACGGTCGCAAGAAACTACCACTGCTCCCGAAAGAGCAAATGTAAAATCGAACACATCGCGATTTTTCCTTGCCGTCACCAACGCCTTTACAGACCCTTTTTGGAATTCTTCTCCCTCAATATCGGCAAAAAAGGCATTATCGAGGTTAAATTCCAGTTCCACAGGCTCTACCTTCAAGCCTTTGAGGTCAACGTTGTATTTATCAAATCGTCCCATCGCTAATCTATTCTCGTCTATATTAACAACTTAAACACTCAAAAAACCATCAATCCACCCAGACTACCCGAATTTGGGATACAAAGATACGAATAAATTTTATTCCAAACACCGAATTTAAAGAAAAACTTTACTTTTTTAACTCAATACAGAATGTCGCGCCCTTACCGGGAGCCGATTTTTTAACAAATATACGACCTTTGTGATACTGTTCAACAATTCTTTTTGCAAGCGACAAGCCAAGGCCCCAGCCTCGTTTTTTGGTTGTGTAACCGGGTTCAAAAACCTGCTGATGCTTCGACTTTGGTATTCCTTTACCCGTGTCGGATATTTCAACATAGACTTTATCCCCACCCTGCGTCAATACAATATTTATAGCCCCTGCACCATCCATGGCATCCACTGCATTTTTGCACAAATTCTCTACAACCCATTCAATAAGAGGAGCATTCATTCGCACAAGTACCGGACGCTTGGGGGCGCTGAATGTATAGGTTACCTGCGACGGGCTCCGACGCTTCATATACTCCGCCGCACGCTCCACAACATCCACAATATCCTCGGGCTCCGGCTCGGGCAAAGAACCTATTTTCGAGAAACGCTCGGCCACACGCTGCAATCGAGCAACATCGCGTTCCATTTCGGGCAGAAGTTCATCGGTGGGATATTTCTCTTTTAACACAGCAGTCCACGCCATCAACGACGATATTGGCGTTCCCAGTTGGTGCGCAGTCTCTTTCGAGAGACCCACCCACACCCTATTCTGCTCGGCACGCTTCGAACCAAGAATGGCAAAGAAACAGACCACAAAAAAGAGCAGCACAACAAATAATTGAATATAGGGATAATAGGCAAGCTTTTTAAGAATGAGCGACTCGGAGTAGCAAACTTCGAGGTAATCATCCTCCATATCTATTCTGATAATCTGCTTATTGCTACGCATTTCGGCCACTTTGCCCATAAGAACAGTGAGCGAATCGACACCCGACGGAATATCTATATTTCGATGCAGGGTTATTGCACCATTGCTGTCGGTAACCACCACAGGGATTGTGGTATTACCATTGATTACTGCAAGCACCAAACTCACATCGGCATTTTCATCGGCACGATTAAAATAATCCATCGCATCGGCCCACACCTGCATCTTCTTCACCTCCTCGGCCTTCAAATCCTTCACCAACAGATGCGACACTATCAAAGACGCGGCAGCAATAATGGCAGCCACCGCTATTAGCACATATTTTACGTTTCTGAAATTACTATACCACTTCATTCTGCTGATATTATTTCAGATAAGAAACGTAAAAATCACATTTTTAGTATAATAATACCTTAATAAATAGAACAGATTACTCCTCGACAATAGTAGCAAAGCTGCTCCACACACAAGCCTGCGCATAAGCCTCCTTGCAACCGCGAGGCACCACAAGCGTAACATCGGCAAATACACCCTTTTCAAAAACAAATCCTTCAACCTTGGCAACCAACGGTGGAACAACCACACTCTTCAACAATCTACAACCGCGGAAAGCCGAATGGCCTATAACCCGCACATCATCGCCCAAGGAGACCTCGGAAAGAAGAGAGCAACCGCCAAATGCCCAATCACAATACTGATAACACCGGCCGGCACTACCACCTTCTTTAATTTTGTGCAACCACCAAATGCCGATGAAGCAATAGAGACCACGCTATACTCCTTGCCTTGATATTCAATGAAAGAGGGAATGATGCAGGTTCCTTTACACAGCAAAGGAACGCTCACAAGCTCAGCAATCGACTCGTTCTTATCGGCAGCCCTATATTTGAAGCCATCGATCCAAAAATAAAATGCATTTACCGATGTTGCATACATTGATAAAGCCAGCAAAAGAAAAACGAAGTACCAGTGTTTCATCTTGAAAGTTTTTGCTCGACAATGAGCAATTCATCATACTATAATCTTTTCTTTGCAAAAATATCCCAAACAGCACACACTTTTTTTGATTCATCTTGATTCATCCACCCCCCCATTTTACATTTTATGTCACAAAGAGCGCATAAAATGTAAACACACATATATTTGTGTTTAAACAAAACAAACGCCACACTCTATGCAGGAAGAGGAAAAACACCACGAAACACTTAAAGAAAAATAGAAAAGCCGTCGGGCGAAGAATAGCTACTCCGCGCGACTTCAATAACACCGAGGATTTTAGAGCAAATACATCTTTGGACTGATAATATTTTACTTACTCCACCCAACTTTTACTGGTAAGTCACATTCACGCTGTTATAAAATACTGTTATTCCGTAAAAACAAGAATCTCCCGACGAAGAAACTCTGTTAAAACAAAAAAGAACCCGTGCACGGGTTCTTTTTTGTTTTAACAGAGAGCAAGAGAGCATTACCAATCGCCAGCATCGCTTGGTTGCTTGCTTTTCAAATTCTCCTCCAATTGTATGATTGACTTTTTAGCTATCTTTTTCAAGTGATAGAAAGCATCCTCGTACATATCCGAATCCACCCAGTTCTCTTTATTTATAGGAGCAACATCCACCAAAGCCTTATGCCACACATTTCGGCTGCCGGTTCTCTCTATATTTATATCATACTCTTTAACTATAACACTTATACGCACCCTGCCATCCTTGCAATCAACACGAAGAGAATGTTTGCAGTTAAACACATATTGTGTAATCATATTACCACGAGACTCAAAAGAGAGATACTCCCCTTCGCCCACAACAAAACCCTTAACGCGATTTTGTTGGGTAATTTGATATTTTGTTATCTTATAGGCCTCCTCGATAAACTCAAAAGAGTAGTCATATATCTCATCGGCAGAAAGAGGCAAACCCTCCACAATCTTTATAAAATGAACATCGCCATTTTTAACCTCGTATTTTATATCCTCCTCTTCTTCGTTCAATGACACCGCAGCAGCTGGACAATTACCAAATGCCGAAAGTGGGAACAACAAAACTGTCAAAAAAAGCAATGACAATATATATACTCTCATAAATCAAACATTAAATAAAAAAGTGGCGGCTGCATTATAACAGCGCACCACTTTATACAATTACCTACATTTAGAAACCAAAACGCGAAATAGGAGTAGCAAAGCTGTTTACTTCGCTTCTTGCTCTTGTATCCTCTTTGATACCCTTCATATTAACACCCCAGCCTGTTACTGTAACCTTTCTCGACTTAAAAGCGCCAAAGAAGTAAGAGTGGCTTTCGGTTGCAAATTCAGGCTCCATAATTATATCAACATCATTGTTAACCTTTGCGCGATACAAAGCCTGACGCTGAGCCTTGTTAAGACCTTTATAACGGTTAATGTTTACAAACTGCTTATTACCATTGCGAAGCAAGGGAATAAAGAATATACGTCTGTCCTCTACTGTTGCTGTAACTCTTTTGGCATTCTTATAATCCAAATCTGCAGCAACATAAGTGTTAATTGTATTTCCGGCCATACCCATCAATACACCCTCTGTACTATACTTTGCACAACCTGTAAACATAAGCGCCATAAACGCTACCAAACAAAATTTTAAGCTTTTCATAATAATTGTGTATTTTAGTTAATAATTTTTGCAATTATACAACTAAAATCACAAATTACCCCCCCATTTTGTTAAATTATCTTAAAATATTTAAATTCACTCTATTGCCTTTATAGAAAAGCATACACAAAAAAGAGGTGCCCATGAGGACACCTCTTTTAATATAATACCTATTACCGTTTCTTTTTATTTCTTCAAAGCCTTCTTCACAGCTTTTGCAATCTGTTTGTCGGCCGAAACGCGGGCAGCGTTCAATGCTTTAAGAGCCTTTGCCTTTGCAGCGGGAGTCTCGGCAGCTTTATAAGCGTCGTAAAGAGCCCACATATTCTTCTTTGCCACAATCTCCTTCTGTGCAGCTGTATAAGCCTCGGCAGCAGCCTCGGTTGTGGCTTCAGCCTCGGGAGCAGCATAAGCGTGCTTGTAACCCTTCACCTCGTTCCAATAACCGCGTGTAAAGTCGGGGAATGTTACAGGAGCGCAGTTGTTGTCCATTGAGAGTGTACCGAGCTCGGCAAGACAGCACCATTCAGCCATGTCATATACGTCCATATCGAGGGGAAGACCATTCTGCAAGCAGTAAACAAGACGTGAGTCCATTACAAAGTCCATACCACCGTGACCGAGGTCGCGACCCTTCTCAACATATTTTTTGAGGATGGGGTGATAGTACTTTGAAACAAGAGCCTGTTTCTGCTGGGCGTTCATAAAGCCGTGAGCATTGAGGTTGTCAACCTGAGGAGCACCGGTACCTTTGAGAGCGTCGCCCGAGAGAGCAAACTCCTGTGTGGGATACTTTGTTGCATAACCTTTTGTACCGGTGAGCTTGAACAGACGGTTGTAGGGCTGGGGAGTCATTACGTTGTGCTGAATCTCAACAACCTTACCCTTTGATGTACGCATAAGTGTAGTTGTGTGGTCGCCATTGCGGAACTCCTCGCACTCCTTACCGGTTTTCTCCTTAACAAGTTCCTTGCCGAAGAAAGGCTCGGTATCCATTGCTACGAGTGTTGTGAAACGGTCGCCACGGTGAATATCCAAGCACTGTGCAACGGGGCCAAGGCCGTGAGTAGCGTAGAGGTCGCCACGGTTCTCCTTGTTATATTTCAAACGCCAATGGAGGTTCTCGGTATCGTTGTCGGCGGGATCCTTCCAATATGCATCCCAGAACCATTCGAGACTGTGGATGTAAGCACCCTCGGCGCGGATGATTTCACCGAAAACGCCGTCCTGAGCCATTGCAAGAGCGTTCATCTCATAGTCGTCATAGCAGCAGTTTTCGAGGATGAAACAGTGAAGACGTGTCTTTTCTGACAAGTCGATAAGGCTCCAACACTGTTCGAGGTTCATTGCAGAAGGTACCTCGATAGCTGCGTGCTTGCCGTTCTCCATAGCGAACTTTGCAATGGGATAGTGGTGGTTCCAGTCGGCAGCGATGTAAACGAGGTCGATGTCGGGACGTTTGCAGAGTTCCTCATAGCCCTTCTCGCCATAGTAGATGTCGGCAGGCATCAAACCCTGCTCGCGAAGGTGTTTCTGGCAAGCCTCGGCACGTGCCTCTTCATAGTCGCAAAGAGCAACGATTTCAACACCGGGGATACGGCAGAAACGTACCACTGCACCGGGACCGCGCATACCCAAGCCCACGAACGCTACGCGAACAGTCTGAATGGGAGCAGCTGTAAGATTAAGAACGTGTTGCTGACCCTCGGGACGAGCGGGAGTTTCAACAACAATAGTACCTTTGTCCCAGCTCCATTTTGTTGATGGAGAGAGAGATTGCGCCTGTGCTGTGGTTGCAGAGAGAGCCATCACTGCGGCAAACGCAAAACCGAAAAGTTTTTTGAAATTCATACTATTAAATTTAAGTTATTATGATATAAGTTTATAAAATCCTCGTTAAATTATGTTACGTTTGCAAACATATACATAATTAATCAAAAATGCAAAAAAAATCGCGGAAATATCTTCTATGGTATTACTGCACCTTGCAATCCCCAATCCATTTACCAAAAAAGATACGATTGTCGGGTCTAATCAACATTCCATAGCCCTGGCGATAACCATTCTCATATTTCCCGTACCAAAAATCGCCGTTAGCCCAATAATATACGCCATAGCCGTGACGACGACCATTAAATATCTCGCCATAATAAGCATCGCCATTCTCGTAACGAACACGCTTAAATGCGTAGGCCGACGGAGCGTCAGCAGTGGAAACGTAGGGAGCCGACAGGGGCAGGTCGCCATCCACCGTATGCACACGCAATATATTGCCGGTGCTCATATCATACTCCACAAAATGCTCCTCACTGCCCACTCGGGCCATTTTTTCTGTGAGCATTATACCAAAAAGATGCTTCCCATCGCGAAATTGCCCAAATGTCTGCGAGCCGTTATTGGCAAGGAAATAACCCCAGCCATATATTTTGTTATCTATAAAATTGCCAACGTATTGACCGTCGCGACTCGAAATATACTTCACCTCGCCTTCACGCTCGGCATAATCGCAAAAAACTGTTTGCAGTTGGTCGCACATTTCGGGATAAAAGGCAATCTCTTCTTGTGCGAAAAGTGCCGATGAAAAGGCAAAAATCAGTGTAAAAAATATTTTCCTCATCTTTTTATCTATACAAATTACAATCCTTTATAAATTCACTTACCTCGGCAGGCACAAGCGACGAAATATCCTCACCACGCGCAACAGCCTCACGAACCATCGTGGAGCTTACATTATACAATGGCGCAGGCAACCAGGTTACACCGGCCGGCAAGAGCGGCTCTTGTTCATTGCCACGCGGATAGACAATTATCCTATATTGCGAAAGAATCTCCTCCCATCTGTACCATTTGTGGAATTTTTCCCAATTATCAGCACCAATCAACAAAATAAATTCCCTATCGGGGTAGGCCTGCGAAAGAGCCGCAAGGGTGTTCACCGTGTATGAGGGGCGAGGCATTGAAAATTCAAAGTCGCAAGCCTTGAAAGAGGGATTGCCGGCAAGCGCCAACATTGCCATCTGCAACCGCACATCCTCGGGGGTAATTCTGTTACCCTCCTTGTGAGGGTTCAATGGCGACACCAAAAACCACACTTCGGCCGCAAGACCTTGACGGCACACCTCTGTGGCAAGAGCAATATGCCCATTGTGTATAGGGTCGAAACTGCCGCCAAAAACTACTGTGGGTATCTTACTCATTCAAGAATTTATTAACAACGGCAAGAACCTCCTCCTTTGCCTTTTCAAGATTGTCGTTCACAATCACACGGTCGGCATATTTAGAAAAGGTCATCTCATACTCGGCCTTGCCTATGCGTTTTTCAATCTCATCGGGAGCAGTGTCGCCACGGCCTATCAGACGCTCGCGAAGAACATCTATCGAGGGAGCCTGCACAAAAATGAAGAGCGCACGGCTGCCATAGAATTTTTTAAGGCTGCAACCACCCTTCACATCCACGTCAAAAAGGATATTTTGCCTCTTCAACTGCTCCTCGACCTGCGATTTTAGCGTGCCATAGAAACGGCCGGGATAAACCTCTTCATACTCCACAAACTCCCCGGCAAAAATCTTTGCACGAAACTCATCGGGAGTAAAAAAGAAATAATCCACTCCGTGCTGTTCCTCGCCGCGGGGAGCGCGGCTGGTTGCCGACACCGAGAACCCGAAAGAGGGATTCTCGTCCATAAGATAGTGTACCAATGTAGATTTTCCCGAGCCCGACGGAGCCGAAAAAATCACAACTTTTCCATTGTCCATATTACATTACGTTAAGAACCTGCTCCTTTATCTGTTCAAGTTCGTCTTTCATTCTAACTACAATATTCTGCATTTCAGCGTGGTTGCTTTTGCTGCCGAGAGTGTTAATCTCGCGCCCCATCTCCTGAGCTATGAACCCGAGTTTTTTACCCTGCCCGTAATTACCCTCGATTGTTTCGACAAAATAGTTCAGATGGTTCGACAAACGTTGTTTCTCCTCGTTAATATCGAGCTTCTCGATGTAAAAAATAAGCTCCTGCTCAAAGCGATTCTTGTCATAATCTACACCCACCTGCTTCTCCAAGGTATCTTTTATGCGGGCGCGTATCTTCTCCACACGCTCCTTTTCGTATGGCTCCACACTTGCCAACAACGCCGAAATATTCCCGATTTTATCGAGGAATTTTGCACGCAGAGCATCACCCTCCTGCTTGCGGAAGGCCACAATATCGTCGAGAGCCTCCTTTATTGCCGCAAGTGCCAAGGCCCACTCGTCGTCGCCCACCTCGTACACCTCCTTGCGGGCAATTACATCGGGCAGACGCAAAAGCACCTCAAACATATTCTGCGGCAGAGGAATGGCCGTCGCCTTTGCAACCTCGTTCATCTGTTCCGCATAAGCCTTTACAACATCTACATTTATAGAGGGTGTCTCGGCCTTCTCATTCTGCTCCACCCACAGCGAAAAATCGACCTTTCCACGTTCAAGCACGCTTGTGACAAGTGTGCGTATCTCCATTTCGCGCCCTTTGAATTGCGGGGCTATGCGTGTGGACAAGTCCATTGCCTTGCCGTTGAGTGAACGAATTTCTATACAAATTTTACGGTCTTGATAAATTGCCACAGCCTTGCCGTAGCCTGTCATCGAATATATCATTGTTTCTCTTCTTACCGGTAAATGCTTTATGCACTGCCGAATGTTATAATAATTCAATCGTTGCCCGATTTTTGCAAATTTAATGATTTATTCCCGAATTCAGCAAATGTGCGCCATTTTTTTGCATCGCAAGCTACGGCAACTATATTAAAAAATATTATTTATTAGCAATAATAATATTAAATTCTTACTTTTGCACTTTAAACAATTTATTTTGGATAAATGGCAGTAATTCTACACATAGAGGCATCGACCGAAATTTGCTCGGTGGCATTGAGCGAGGACGGGCAAGTATTTTTTGAAAGAGTAAACGAAGAGGAGCGCTCGCACGCAAAAGTGCTTGCACCGTTTGTGGAGGAGGCAATCAATATGGCCGACAGCCGCAGTATGCCACTCACAGCCGTTGCATTGAGCTGCGGCCCCGGCTCCTACACAAGCCTTCGCATAGCATCGTCTACGGCGAAAGGAGTGTGCTACGGGCGGAACATTCCCTTGGTGGCAATACCCACCACCGCAATAATGTGCGTGCCAATGCTGCTGGGCGAGGAATTGCCCGACGATGCCCTTCTGTGCCCGATGATAGACGCCCGCCGCAACGAGGTTTATGCCACAGTGTACGACAGGGCACTGAACATTGTAAGGCCCACCGCCGCCGAAATTATCACGGAAGAGAGTTTTGCCGACCTTCTCGCCAACCGCCCCGTCTACTTCTTTGGCAACGGTGCCGAAAAGTGCAGCAAAATAATAACCCACCCCAACGCACACTTCACAAGCAAATTCCGCAACCCGCTGGCAAAAAATATGATGCCACTTGCCGAGCGTGCCGTGTGGGAAGAACGCTTCGAGGATATTGCCTATTTTGAACCCTTCTACCTTAAAAATTTTGTAGCCACAAAGCCGAAAGAGCTTTTGAAAAACGCTTAAAAACCCCAACCATTATGATGGAATATAATACCAAACAGAAACGTCTGCCCCTGCCCGAGTATGGCCGCTCGGTGCAGAAGATGGTCGACCACGCACTCACAATAGAGAACCGTGAGGAGCGCCAAAAGTGCGCAACAACAATTATAAACATTATGGCAAGTATGTTCCCCAATCTGCGCAACCTCCCCGATTTTGAGCGCAAACTATGGGACCACCTTGCAATAATGTCCGATTTTAAGCTCGACATTGACTATCCCGTGGAGGTAATAAAGAAAGAGAAGTTCAACGAGCCCCCGCAAAGAATCCCCTACCAGACAGGCGAAGTGCGCCACCGTCACTACGGCCGCATAGTGGAGGAGATGATTGCCCACGCCTGCACACTCGAAGAGGGCGAGGAGCGTACAAAGCTCATAGAGCTCATAACCATACAGATGAAAAAGAACTACCTCGCCTGGAACAAAGATGTGGTGGAGGACAGAAAGATTTTCGAGGACCTGAAAAACTACTCCAACGGCAAGATTGACATAACCGACGGAGAGATAAAGATAAACGGGCAGAATGGCACAAACAACAACTCCGCCCGCCAAGGCAAGCAACGCCAGATAAACAAAAAGATATTTAAAAGGAAACAACACTAAACACAGGCACAACTATGGCATCTTTTATAATTGAGGGAGGGCACAAACTGAAAGGCAGCATCACCCCGCAAGGAGCAAAAAACGAGGTATTGCAGGAAATTTGCGCAACGCTGCTCACTCCCGAGAAAGTTACTATCGAGAATATTCCCGACATTGCCGATGTAAACAGCCTCATCAACCAACTGATAAATATGGGTGTGAGCGTTACCCGCAACGGTGTTGGTTGCTTCACTTTTCAAGCCGACAATGTAAACCTCGACTACATAGACAGCGAGGAGTACATAAACGGTTGTGCACGCTTGCGTGGCTCGGTAATGTTCATAGGACCTTTGCTGGCGCGCTTCGGCAAAGCCACAATGGCTGAACCGGGAGGCGACAAGATAGGCCGCCGCAGGCTCGACACACACATTATAGGATTGCAGAAGCTCGGTGCGGCGTTCAGCTTCGACCAAGAAAAAAGGGTCTATCGAATGACTGCCGACAAACTGAAAGGCTGCACAATGTTGCTCGACGAGGCATCGGTAACCGGTACCGCCAACATAATTATGGGCGCCGTGCTTGCCGAGGGCACTACCACAATATACAACGCAGCGTGTGAGCCATATATTCAACAGTTGTGCCGAATGCTCAACAAGATGGGAGCAAAAATCTCGGGAATTGCCAGCAATCTGCTCACCATAGAGGGAGTGAAGGAGCTTGGCGGTTGCACACACCGCGCCCTGCCGGATATGATTGAAGTGGGCAGTTTCATAGGAATGGCAGCAATGACAAAGAGCGAAATAACCATAAAGGATGTTTCATTCGAAAATTTGGGAATAATCCCCGACAGTTTCCGCCGCTTGGGCATACGCTTCGAACAGAAGGACGACGATATTTTCATTCCCGAGCAGGATGAGTACCAGATTGACTCATTCATCGACGGTTCCATAATGACCATAAGCGATGCGCCTTGGCCGGGCCTCACTCCCGACCTTTTGAGTGTTATGCTCGTAACTGCAATACAGGCAAAGGGAAGTGTGCTCATTCACCAGAAGATGTTTGAGAGTCGCCTTTTCTTC
This sequence comes from Bacteroidaceae bacterium, assembly GCA_045634365.1. GTDB lineage: Bacteria > Bacteroidota > Bacteroidia > Bacteroidales > Bacteroidaceae > HGM04593. The sequence goes on from JAZRAC010000032.1 coordinate 61,001, forward strand.
GTCGACAAGCTCATAGATATGGGTGCGCAGATAATTCTGTGCGACCCTCACCGTGCAGTAGTCATCGGGCACAACCACCGCTTCACACTAAAACCACGCGCAATGAGCTCTCCCGACATTCGTGCCGGAATTGCCCTGCTCATCGCTGCAATGAGTGCCGACGGAGTGAGCCGCATCGACAATATAGAGCAGATTGACCGCGGTTATCAAGACCTTGAAGGCCGCCTCAACCAAATTGGTGCAAAAATAACACGTTCATAATTAAGATGCTTAAAAAAGAAGACTTTGTACATTTCGGGAAATTCTTAAAGCCACACGGCACAAAAGGCGAGATTGGCTTGCAGGGCGACAGCTTCACTCTTGGCGAGGATTGCGACTTTGTTGCCTGCGACATCGATGGTATTCTGGTGCCATTCTTCTTTGAGTATTGCCGCACGAAAAACAACGATGCGATGATACTTAAAATAGAGAGAATGAACAGTGCCGAGGAGGTGCGATACCTCACCAACCGCGAAGTGTACATTCCTCGCGAATGGGTGGAAGATAGCGAAAATCTCTCTTGGAACTACTTTGGCGGCTTCAAAGCGGTAGATAAGAGCTTGGGCAGCATAGGCGAAATTGTCACCGTTGACGAGAGTACCATAAACACACTCTTTGTCATCGACAACAACGGCGAGGAGATACTCGTTCCCACACAAGAGGAGTTTATAGCCGGCATCGACCACGAAAATAGAATCATCACATTCGACCTGCCCGAAGGTCTTTTTTAAAATAAAAAACACCGATACTATGAGCAGAAAAAGTTTCCATAGCCGTCTGTTACGCAAATACAGGCTCACAATTCACAACGAAAATAAGTTGGAGAATGTGCTTGGCTTCTATGTGTCGCCCCTGTGGGTGATACTCTCGCTCTTTTTCTCCTTTATGCTTGTTGCAGGAGTAATATATCTTATTCTCGCCTTTACTCCCGTGGGCGAATATATCCCCGGATATATGAACGACAAGACACGAGAAATGCTTGTGAGCTACAATATAAAGATAGACTCATTAAAAGAAGCTGTCGACAAGCAGGACCGCTATTTGGGGAACATAAAAAACCTGCTCGAAGGGAATTTCACCATCGACAGCACGATGAACGCCCCCGAGCTTCCCTCGACCGATGGAATATCCATCGTAACCTCAGAACTTGAAAAGGAGTTTGCCGCCGCATTCGAAGAGCGCGAGAAGTACAACCTCACCTCGCATGCCACAAGTGTGGGAGCGTTGCAGGAACTAAACTTCTACCGCCCCTCGCAAGGCCTCATAATAAAAGGGTTCGCCCCCGGCGATAAACACTATGGAGTAGACATTGCCGAGAACCCCGGAGAGAGCGTGCTTGCCATACACGACGGAGTGGTGATAATGAGCGACTACACGGCTCACGATGGTTATACAATTGCCATACAGCACAAAGAGAACCTTATCTCCATATACAGGAACTGTTCGCGCCTGCTCAAAAACGTGGGCGACAAGGTGAATCGCGGCGAAGTAATTGCCTCGCTCGACAATAGCAAAAATAAAGGAAATAGCAAACAAAAACCCTATCTGCATTTTGAACTATGGCACAGAGGAAAAGCACTCGACCCTAATATTTACATAGCATTTTAGCAATACATAATATGAAAACCGCAAACAAACGACAAATAGCGATTCTGGGCTCAACCGGCTCAATAGGCACACAAACGCTGCAAGTTGTAGAGGAACACCCCGAGCGTTTCGAGGTCTATGCAATAACAGCAAACACCCGTGTAAACGAGCTCATAGAGCAAGCACGCAAATTCTTGCCCCGCGTAGCCGTGATTGCCGACGATACAAAATATGCACAACTGAAAGAGGCACTTGCCGACCTTCCCATACGCGTGTGCGGTGGCTACGAGGCCATCTGCGAGGTTGTAAAGGAACCAGAAATTAATGTGGTGGTAACGGCAATGGTAGGCTTTTCGGGACTGCGTCCCACAATAGAGGCCATAAAGGCCGGCAAAGAGATTGCTCTCGCCAATAAAGAGACAATGGTTGTTGCCGGCGAGCTTATAAACGCCCTTGCCAACGAGCATAATACCCCCATTCTGCCTGTCGACTCGGAACATTCGGCAATATTCCAATGCCTTGCAGGAGAAATGGACAATAAGGTGGAGAAACTCATCCTCACAGCATCGGGCGGTCCCTTCCGCACTTGGGATATTGCACAGCTCGAAAATGTCACAAAGGAACAGGCACTTAAACACCCCAATTGGAGTATGGGTGCAAAAATAACCATCGACTCGGCCTCTATGATGAACAAGGGCTTCGAGGTTATGGAGGCAAAATGGCTCTTCGGCGTTGAGCCCGAGGATATTGAGGTGGTTGTACACCCGCAATCGGTAATACACTCTATGGTGCAATTTGCCGATGGAGCCGTGAAGGCGCAATTGGGCACTCCGGATATGCGTCTGCCCATAATGTATGCCCTCTCCTATCCCGAGAGGCTGACATCGTCATTCTCCCGTCTCGATTTTGGCACGCTGGGCAACCTCACATTCGAAAAACCGGATATGGAGAAATTCCCCAATCTGCGCTATGCCTACGAAGCACTATCCAAGGGCGGTAATATTCCCTGTGTGGTTAATGCCGCAAACGAGGTGTGCGTGGCAGCCTTCCTTGCCGACCGCATACGCTTCAACGAAATGCCACGCCTCATAGAGCGTGCTATGCAGACGGCCTGCTTCATTTTGAAGCCCACCCTCGACGAATACCTTGCAACCGACAAAGAGGTGCGCCGAATGGTAGAAAATTGGATTTAATTTTAGAACTATTTATTTATAATAAACATAAGGATGGAAGTATTTTTTATACGAGCGTTGCAGTTGATTATGGCACTGAGCCTCTTGGTGCTGGTACACGAATTCGGACATTTTATTTTTTCGAGAATATTCAAAGTGAGAGTAGAGAAGTTCTATCTATTCTTCGACTGGGGCTTTTCGCTCCTCAAATGGAAGCCCAAGAACAGCGACACTGAATATGGAGTAGGCTGGGTTCCCTTGGGCGGCTATTGCAAAATATCGGGAATGATTGACGAATCTATGGACACCGAGCAGATGAAACAACCCGTGCAACCGTGGGAGTTCCGCTCGAAGCCCGCTTGGCAACGCCTGCTAATAATGGTGGGCGGCGTGCTGTTCAATTTCATTCTGGCAATGTTCATCTACTCGATGATTATGTTCACTTGGGGCGAGAGTTACACAGACATTCGCAAGGCCACATACGGAATGGAATTTAACGAGAATGCAAAATCGCTCGGCTTTGTCGACGGCGACATTATACTGAAAGTGGATGACAAGGATGTTGAGCGTTACAGCGTAGATCTTCTGCGTGCCATAGCCGATGGCAAGATTGTTACCGTGCTACGCAACGGCAATAATGCAACCGTTGAAATTCCCGAAGAGTTCGGGCTCTTGGATATGGGCAAAGGCACCCCCTTTATGCAGTATCGTATACCCGCAGTGGTAGACAGTGTAATACCCGCATCGGCTGCACAGATAGCCGGCATTGAGAAGGGCGACAGCATTGTAAATATAGGAGGCAACGAAATTGCATCGTGGCAGAAACTTATGAGCACAATGCAACAGGTGAAAGAGAGTGGCAGAAACAGCGTGGAGATAACCATTATGCGCGACAGCCTGATTACCCTCACCGCACAGCTCGACGACACATACAAGCTGGGTATAACTCCCATTGCCCCCAACTACCCTATGGAGAAAATCTCCTATACACTCTTTGAATCGTTCCCCGCCGGAATATCATACGGCTGGGGAGTGCTCAAAGGCTATGTGAGCGACTTTAAATATCTCTTCTCGAAGGAGGGCGCACAATCGGTGGGAATGTTCGGCACCATCGGCAGCCTCTTCCCCGCAGCATGGGACTGGCACCAATTCTGGCTTATGACAGCTATGCTATCACTCATTCTCGCGGTGATGAACATACTGCCTATTCCCGCGCTCGACGGTGGACACGTGGTATTCCTGCTCATCGAGGTAATAACCGGCCGTAAACCGAGCGATAAGGTGCTCGAACGTGCTCAAATGGTGGGAATGATAATTCTTTTGGGACTCTTTATGCTGGCCACATTCAACGACGCAATGCGCTTTATATTCTAACGAAATTATCATTTTATGAGAAAGTTACTATTCAGCCTTATATCCACAGCCCTCACCGCCTGTGCAATAAATAAGCCGGCAGTGGAGAGCCCTGCAAGCATCGACAGCACACAAAATTTTGCATTCTCGCTATTTTCGACTGTGAACAGCCTCGCCGACAATGTTGAGAACTTCTGTATCTCTCCGGCAAGCGCACAATGGGCCCTTGCAATGACAGCCAACGGAGCCGAGGGAAACACCGCCGAGCAGATATACGACGCGCTTGGCTACTCCCACGCAACCGAAGGGCGCACCGCCTTTAACACCCTGCAACAAAAGAATATAGAAACGCTCAACAGCAGCAAAGAGGCAAAAGTATCGGTTGCAAACTCCATTTGGGTGAACAAGGATATAAAGCTGAAAAACAGTTTCATCGAAGAGAATACCAAATTCTACAATGCAACAACAAAGAACGTAACCTTCGACGCAGCCACCATAAGAGAGATAAACGGCTGGTGCAGCGACAAGACCGAGGGAAAAATAAAATCGATACTCGACGAGGCCAACCCCGCAACAAAGCTGCTTCTCATAAACGCCTTATACTTTAAGGCACAATGGGCGCACCCTTTCTGCAAGGAAGTTACAAAAGATGATACTTTCACAAAAGCCGACGGAGAGAAAGTGACCGTGCCTATGATGCAACAAAGCCGCGTTACAAGCTATTATGAGGACAGCATTATGCAAGCTACCGAAAGAGTCTTTAAAGGGGGAGAGTACTCGATGCTGCTCATTCTGCCGCGAAAATGGGTATCTATGCAAGAGGCCATCGGCCACATTGCCGAGAACTACAAGAAAGGGCTCTTCAACAACGGTAAAAGCTATTTTGTAAGCCTCATAATGCCCCGTTTCTGCACAGAATTCGGCACAAGCCTTAAACCTATGCTCACCGCAATGGGAATAGACGACGCATTCACCGCCGCTGCCGATTTTTCGGGAATATCAAAAACCCCGTTACTCATAGACGATGTAATACAGAAAAGCTATATATCGGTCGATGAAGAGGGTGCCGAAGCAGCCGCAGTAACCGCAGTGCAGATGAGATCTGCCGGCCTGCCACGGGAAGAGTATAAATTTCTCACTCTCGACCGCCCTTTCATCTACGCAATAAAGAGCAAAAAGACCGGAGAAATATTATTCATCGGCAAGGTGGGCAACCCGCAAGAATAACCTAATTAACACATTATATATAATATGAAGAAATTTATAACATTCATACTCGTTATTGCCCTCGCCACAAGCGCAATGGGTAAAGGTCCCAAATATGTATTCTATTTTATCGGCGACGGAATGGGCCCCTCGCACGTTCTTGGCACCGAGCTTTTCCTCGGCGAGAAGGAGGGCAAGATTGGACGCCCCGCTCCCCTCTGTTTCACACAATTCCCCCACTCGGCATTTGTCACAACCTTCTCGGCAAGCAACGGAGTTACCGACTCGGCCGCATCGGGAACAGCACTCGCCACCGGACACAAGACCAACAACGGATGCTTGGGCGTTACACCCGACGGCTCGCCCGTTTACAGCGTGGCTTATGCCGCCAAACAAGCAGGCTACGCAGTGGGAGTGGCAACCACCGTCTGCATAAACCACGCAACGCCCGGAGCCTTCTACGCACACAATAAGAGCCGCAACAACTATTATGAGATTGCACAGGAGATGCTCACCGCCAACTACGATTTTTATGCCGGAGGCGATGCAAAATGCAGCGACTCGCAACGCGAAGTACTATATAAGGAGGCCGGCAAGAAGGGATACACAATAGCACGCGGTTACGCCGACTACCTCGCAAAAGCCGATGATGCAAAGAAAATGATGCTCTATCAGAAAGAGGTGAGCGAGGGGATACCCTACACAATAGACCGCACGCCCGAGGACCTCACCCTTGCACAAATAACCGATGCTGCCATAGATTTTCTTGCCGACAAGAGCAAAAAAGGCTTTTTCCTTATGGTGGAGGGCGGCAAAATAGACTACGCCTCGCACAGCGACGATGCTGCAACCGCGTTTCAAGAGGTGCTCGACTTTGATGCGGCAATAGCCCGCGCCGTTGAATTCTACAAAAAGCACAAAGACGAAACACTAATAATAGTCACCGCCGACCACGAAACAGGCGGCCTTGTGCTTGGTTACAGCGGTGCATACGCCCTGAATCTGAAAGCCCTCGACCACCAAAAAGCAAGCGAGGATAAATTAAAGAGCATAATGCGCACAAAAGCAATGCAAAGAATGCCACTGCGTTGGGAGGATATTAAGGCGGTTATAAAAGAGCACACCGGCCTGTGGGGAACACTCACTCCGAACGAGAGCGAGGCGAAGAGAATGAAGAGCCTCTTCGAGGAGGGAGAGAGCAACCCCGAAAAACGAGTGGAGAAGTTCGAGGCAATAGCCACCGTCGCCAAGAATGCCGTTAACCGCATAGCTCTTGTCAGCTGGGCAAGCCCCAACCATTCGGGTACATTCGTTCCACTCTTCGCCGTTGGCGAGGATGCCGACGAATTCCACGGCATAATCGACAACACCGACATTCCAAAAATGATAAAAAAGATTGCAGGATATTGATAAACAAAATGGCGCGGAAATTAAACAACCGCGCCATTTTTTGTACGCGTTTTTCGACTTTTCACGCCTTGCGTCGTATAATAGTCAGAAACAGAGACAAACACAGATGGAAAAGACAGACGAAATAATTGAGCGGTGCAAAAAGGGTGACAAGGAGGCCTACCGACACATTGTACAAAAATATCAACGTATGATATTCACTCTATCCATAAAGATGCTGGGCGATGAGGAGGAGGCAAAAGACACAACACAAGAGACCTTTATCAGAGCGTGGGAGAGACTCTGTGAATATGATAACAAAAAGAGCTTCACCACCTGGATATACACAATAGCCACACACTTCTGCATCGACCGCATAAGAAAAGCGGAACGGCTCACACCCCTGCCCGACGAAGAGATTACCCTATATGGTTATATAAACGACAAAAACCCGCAACGCACACTCGAAAGCCGTGAGCTTGCAGCCATCATAAGAGCGCTTGCACGCAATTTAAGCACCAAGCAACGGGTGGTATTCACACTCTGCCAATTAGAAGGCCGCACAACCGAAGAGACAGAAGAACTCACCGGGCTCACGGCACAACAGATAAAAAGCAACCTCTACGTTGCAAGACAAACGATTCGCGAACAACTAAAAAAGATGGGATATGAATAAATTTGACGAACTTTTGAACAGACTGCAAGAACAAGAGGCTATCCTCCCGAGCGAAAAAAAACTTACAGAAGATATAATGAGGGAAATATACTCACTGCCAAATAAAGAAAAGGCCGAGCAGAGAAAAACACTTTTTATAACGGCGGTGGTGAGAAGCATCATCTCCACAGCCGCCGCAGTAACAATAGGAGTATTCGCCATTAACCACACGCCCGAAGGCAGCTTCACCGAAGAGGCCGGGCAGATTGCTGAAACAGAAATATCAGATTCCCACAGAGTAATTACAGATGAAAAAGCTCCTATTGTAACCTATCTTGCATATTTGATAAATGAAAAAGAGAACAACAATTATATAATTAACACCAAATAGCTATGAAACGTACAAGCACAATATTGCTGCTCGCAACCATTCTCACGCTTGTCGCGTGCGAGAGCAACACCGGCGTAAACACCATTATAAACAACGATGGCAGCTGCTCACAGGAGATATTCTTCAAAGCAGACACAGCTACCTTAATAAGCGGGAAACTGCACCCGACGAGCAAACAGGCAGATATACTCGCACTCGACAGTGGCTGGGCCCTTGCTTGGAGCTACAAGGGGAGCGACGAGCAACACCCACTGCCCATAAGCGAGGAGGAGTACCGCAACATTAAGAAAGTGATAAAAGAGAGCGGATATAACAACAGCCCCTGCGACACGCTTCTCATTCACGCAAAAAGAAGTTTCGGCAATGTCGAGGAGATGTGTGCAGCATCGCCCTTCATCATCGGCAGAAACCCATTGGAAACAACAGGCAGGCTCACCACCAAATTCCGCTGGTTCTGCACCGACTACACCTACACACAGACATTCAAAAACCTCAGCCATTTATTCCCGTGGCCGCAGGAGTATCATTTCGACAGCAAGGAGGAGGCACGTTACTACCTTACCGGACAGCCCGATATTATTATGCAGGGGTACACTCCGGAAGAGAAGGATAAAAAGCTCGACGAACTGAACAACAAAGGTGACAGATGGATAACCGGCAACGTATTATGCCGAATGTGCGACTTTATAAATTATCGTTCAAACACACTCGCCGAGCCTAATATGACACCCGAAACGTACCGGCAGCGACGCGAAGCGGCTGTGCGTCGTGCACTCGACAGCGGCATTACATTAGGCACAAACATTGAAACTTGTAACGAAATTACAGAAAGTTTAAGTTTCGGTGAGAACGGCTCGCTCTTTTTCGACAATAAATATGATTACAAAAAGATATTCGAAGAGGAAATTACCCAAGAATACAGCAGTGTAATCTCACTGCGGGCCAACTATAATCTGCGTATGCCCGGGCGCATTATAGACTGCGGCAATGGAGCGAGCAAGGATGGCTATGTAACCTACCTCCTGACAGGAAGCAACCTTGTGCAAGATGATTACACAATAACCGCAACCTCGCGTGTTATAAATATATGGGCGTTTGTCGCAACCATAATAGCTGCAATTATCGCAAGTGTAGCCTTTACTTACAGGAAACGATAAACAGATACTCCATTAAACAACACAAGGTGGTGACCTGTTTACTTTTGGGTCACCACCTTATTTTTGAGGGGAGAATAAAAAGAACCTTTTAGTAATTCGGCTCAGTAGAAATTTACAGTGGATACTACTATTTGTTTGTCAAACATTCTTGCTTTTAATTTCTCGGTGTCCCGCGAGTTGTTCTTGCTTTAAAAAGTTTACTTTTTTACGTTCTTTTGGGTACAAAAGAACCAAAAGGTCCGGCACACGAGTACGTTTAAGTCGCTCACGCCTCGGCTCGCAAATTGCTACGCAATATCCCTCGTTCGTTCCTCGCTTGTTTCCTTAACTTCGACGGCCTTTAATTCTTTCTCTTATGGTGCCGGTTATTTTTTTTAAATTACCACTGCTGATATACTACACAATAATTAAAGATTTATTGGCCCACACCTTTTTCTACTGAGCCAGTAATTCTCTTTGATGTTTATACACCTACTATTATTGGTAGCGCAAACTCTGACCAATGCGCAGAACCGTTTTTGAAGTTATACCGTTAAGTTTATAGATGGAACTCTGCGATACTCCGTGCTTGCGGGCAATGGTAGAAACACTCTCACCCTTGCGCACCTTGTGATATTTAGGCTCGGGACCCTCCACAATCATCTTGCCGCTCTTTGCATCGTAACGACGCGTGCCCGGCTTATAATATGTATAATGCTCGCCGGTTGTAGTCTGGTTGGCAAAATCGAAAAACAGTGCGGGATTAAGCGACTTTCCCATCAGCAACGTTTCAAAATGGAGATGCGCACCGGTACTGCGGCCCGAATTTCCACCAAGGCCTATCGGGTCGCCGGCCTTCACCTGCTGGTCCTGTGTAACCAATTTACGTTGCAAATGAGCATACACCGTTTCGAGACCGTTACTGTGGCGTATAACCACATAGTGCCCGTAACCGCGACGCTGATAGGCTGTGATGCGCACTTTGCCATCAAATGCCGCGCGTATAGTATCACCACGCTGCACTTTAATATCGAGTCCCTTGTGGGCGCGACGACGACGAGGACGATAGCCGAATATATCGGTTACCTTTGTATTGGTGGTGGGCATCGCAAAGTTGCGCAGGTCGATACGCAACGAGTCGGGCAATTTCGCCGTGTAGTGCACGCCGTGATTTTCCCAAGTGGGATAAAGCTCGCTCGAAGGTATCATCAACGCCTCGTTCAACAACGATGCGTGCATTTCCACCTGCTCGCTCACCTCCATAGGCATATCAATGGGGGTGGGTGCAGGCATCGCATCCTGCGCCTGCACTCTGCAATATGTTGCCAGCAACAAGGCGGCAACCATAAATGCTGATACTACTCTCACAGTATATTATTTAAACTTAATACTCTCTTCGCCACCATACTCAAACTCGGTAACAGCCGACTTATAATCGAACAGCTCACCCTCTTTGAAGAAACGGTTAATCTCTATGAGCGCATTCTCCACAGAGTCTGACGCGTGAACCACATTCTGCTCACCGCTCATAGAAAAGTCGCCACGAATGGTTCCGGGGAGTGCTTTACGCGAATTTGTGGCACCCACAAGCAGACGCACAGTCTCCACAGCCTCGGCACCCTCCAAGCAACAGGCGATAATGGGACCGGCCTGCATCGATGCTTTAAGATAAGGGAAGAAGGGGCGTTCCTTCAAGTGAGCATAGTGCTCGTTCACAATTTCGTCGGTCATAAACATCATTTTTATGCCTACGAAACGAAGGCCTTTACGCTCGAAGCGGGTGATAATGTCACCCATAATACCACGCTGAATGGCGTTGGGCTTAATAAGAATGAGTGTTTTCTCCATTTTATAGTTTTTTAAAGTACAAAGCCGCAATATAAACGGCCATAAAATGCATTATGGGACAAATGTAATAAAAAAACTTTATAAAACAACGAATATTAAACAATTAAGTTTTTATAAACATTCACGAAATTGCACCCCAATTCCAATTGTTACGCCTCTTAATCACGCGCAGACGCTCCCACAGAATACGATAGAGCGGGCTCTCGCACTGCGGGTCGGCCTCCACAATGGAGCGTGCAACCTCGCGCACATACTGCAACAGCTGCTCGTCGCGGGCAAGATTGGCAATTTTAAGGTCGAAGGCAATGCCACTCTGCTGCGTACCCTCAATATCTCCGGGGCCACGCAGTTTAAGGTCGGCCTCAGCAATTTCAAAGCCGTCGTTGCTGCCCACCATAATCTCCATACGCTTGCGGGTATCCTCGGATAGTTTATAGTCGGTCACCAGAATACAATAGGACTGCGAGGCTCCGCGCCCCACACGCCCGCGCAATTGATGCAACTGCGATAGGCCGAACCTTTCGGCATTCTCAATAACCATCACCGAGGCATTGGGCACATCCACGCCCACCTCAATCACAGTGGTCGACACAAGCATCTGTGTCTCGCCCTGCGCGAAGCGGCGCATCTCCTCCTCCTTCTCTTTGGGCTTCATTTTGCCGTGGAGCTTGCTCAAACGATAGTCGCAGAATATGTTACACAGCTGTTTGTAGCCATCTTCAAGGTTTTTAAGGTCGAGCTTCTCACTCTCGCTTATGAGAGGATAGACCACATACACCTGCCGCCCCTCTTGCAGCTGACGGCGAATGAAGGAGTACATCTGGTCGGCACGGTTGCGGAAAATATGTTGCGTGCTTATGGGCTTGCGACCGGGAGGTAATTCGTCGATTACCGAGACATCAAGGTCGCCGTAGAGAGTCATTGCAAGAGTGCGGGGAATGGGAGTGGCGGTCATCACCAGAATGTGGGGAGGAATATTGTTCTTTGCCCACATTTTCGCTCGCTGCACAACACCGAAACGGTGCTGCTCGTCTATAACCACAAGCCCCACACTGCGGAACTGCACATTATCTTCGAGCACAGCGTGTGTACCCACGAGAATATCCACGGTGCCCGTGGCAAGACCTTCGAGAATAGCCGGCCTATCCTTCTGCTTGGTGCTGCCGGTGAGCAGTTCCACACGCACAGGCAATCCCGCAAGCATACGAGAAAGGGTTGCAAAGTGCTGCTCGGCAAGAATTTCGGTGGGGGCCATCAAGCAGGATTGGTAGCCATTGTCCTTGGCAAGAAGCATTGCGAGAAGCGCCACAAGAGTCTTTCCGCTGCCAACATCACCCTGCACAAGGCGATTCATCTGGCGCGAGGTATTCACGTCGCGACGAATCTCCTTCACCACCCTCTTCTGCGCCCCTGTAAGTTCAAACGGGAGCTTCTCGTTGTAGAAACGGTTGAACGCATCGCCCACCTTGGCGAAGCGGTGGCCCACATAGCGCATCTGCCTGTCCTTGGCATAATGCAGTATGTTCAATTGTATATAAAAAAGCTCTTCGAATTTAAGGCGATACTGCGCCGCTTGCAGCTCCTTATTATCCTTGGGAAAATGTACGGCACGCAGTGCATCGGCAAGAGGCATCAGGCGGTGTTTGGATATAATCTCGGGGGTGAGCGTCTCCTCCATCTGCCCTCCGACAAGTTCAAACAGATTATGCACCAATTTTGCCATCGCCTGCGAGTTTAACCCGCTGCGCTTCATCTTCTCGGTGGTGTTATAATAGGGTTGCAACCCCATTTCGCTCAACTGCACCGTTGCCGTCGCATCAATATCGGGGTGAGCAATATTCACTCTGCTGTTGAACATTGTAGGCTTACCGAATACCAGATACTTCTCGCCCACCTTGTAACGCCCCTTCACATACTTTATGCCACGGAACCACACAAGGTCGATAAAGCCCGTTCCATCGGTAAAATGGGCCACAAGCCTGCGCCCCACCCCCTCGCCCATCTCCTCGAAACTGCGAATCTCGCCACACAACTGCACAAACGGCATATTACCGGTGAGCTCCCCCACTTTGAAGAGGCGGCTGCGGTCGACATATTTATAGGGGAAATAGTACAGAAGGTCGTACAGGGAGTATATCTTCAACTCCCTGTTAAGGAGGGTGGCACGCTGCTCGCCCACCCCCGGCAGGAATTTTATATTTCTTGTTGCGATGTCCAGCATTCCATTATGGTGTTCGCAATCATCATATCATAGGGAGTGGTAAGTTTTATATTCTCGCGGTTACCCTCGACGCCCACAACCTGATGACCAAGAGCCTCGACCACCGAAGCATCATCGGTAAAGCTCTCCACGAAACGCTGCTCGTAGGCACGGCGAAGGATTGACAGTTTGAACACCTGCGGTGTCTGCACCAAGCGGTAACGGTCGCGGGGCACAACCTCGCTCACCCCGTTGCTGCCTATTATGTGACGCAAACTGTCGTGAATATCTATCATAGGAATTGCAGCACCGCCTATGAGTGCCTCACGATAGACATTGTCGTACACCGCTTGCGATACAAAAGGACGCACTCCGTCGTGAACGCCCACCAGCGCATCGTCAATATCATCCACCAGCGCAAGGCCATTCTGCACCGAATGGAAGCGTGTGGTTCCACCCGCAGTAAGCTGCAAAGGCACCGCAAACGAATACTCCTTGCTCAATGCGTTCCACATTTCCAGATGCTCTTGCGGGAGCACCAGAATAATATTCAACGAAGGGTCCAAGGCGTGCAGATGCTCAATGGTTACCATAACTATGGGGCGACCCCCTATAAGCTGAAACTGCTTGGGAACCTCACCACCCATACGGGTACCCTTGCCACCCGCTACAACTATAATATATCTTTTCATTATTTATCGAATTGCATTTGTGAGCGCAAGGTATTCACAACCTCCTCGCCACAGAATTGTTCAACAATTGCAAAGCCAAAATCGAACGACGCACCCGGGCCGCAACCGGTAATTATGTTACCATCCTTTTCCACAGCCGCAGCCGTGTAGAGAGCCCCGAAAAGATCGCCCTCGCACCCCGGATAACAGGTAGCACGCTTGCCTTGCAGAATACCTATGCGGCCAAACACCATAGGAGCGGCGCATATTGCAGCAACCAACTTATCCTGTGCAAAAACCTCTTTCAGAAGAGCACGCAACGGCTCGTGAGCCGACAGATTATCGGTGCCCACACTGCCGCCGGGGAGCACAAAGCCATCGCCCGAAGCAAAAGCAGTATCTTCGAAAAGCGCATCGGCAACAACCGTAACATTTTGCGCCGAAAGAACCTCCTTGCGGCCCATTATGGAGACTGTTACCACATTCAAGCCTGCACGACGCATTACATCCACAGGAGCAAGAGCCTCCACCGTCTCAAAGCCGTCGGCAAGGAAAAGAAATATCTTGTTCATTCTCTTATCTCAATTTAAAATAATATGTTATTGTACCTGTCTGGTTATTCATTGTGGAAACACCATTGAACACCGCCCTGCGGGCTGCATCCGTTGCAGCGCGACGCAAGGCCGCGTTTGCAGTGTTGGTGCGTGGATTTATTGTAGTCTGTATAACCTTTCCCTCGGGGTTAACGGTGATATTCACCACCACACGACCCTCGTCCTGCACATTATAGGATGGGCGGGGCAGGGCACCCGACAAGGAGCGGCCGCCAAGGTCGTATGTTCCGTAACCGCCTGTTCCGCTCACAATGCCCGATTGCTCGTTGCCTTGTGGCGAGCCCTGATTGCCCTTGCCCTCGGCTGCTGCGCCACGGTTGGTCATTGTGCTACCCTTGCCAAAAGCTCCGGCTATGCGCGATTGTGCCACACGGGCAACCTCTTCGGCCTCACGGCGTTTGCGCTCGGCCTCCTGCGCCTTGCGCTCCGCTTCAATCTGCTCGGCACTCTTTTGCGGCTTTTTCACCTTTTTCTTCTCCGTCTTTTTCTGCGAAGTTTTAAGAGCCACGGTGGGCTCATCCTCCTGTGTCACAAGCTGTTCGGCATTTGTGGGAGGAGTGGGCTTCACTTGCGTTGCCGGCGAGGGGGCGGAAAAGGCCTCGACCTCGGTGTATCGATAGCCGTCGCCCGCGGCAAGCTCCGTGTCGCCCATAATCACGGGCACACCCTCCTCGTCCTGTGGCAGAGGCTTGTTTATCACCAAGAACCACAAGAGCAGGAAGAGCAGCAAATGTACTATTACAGTTGCCACAATTCCACATTGTTGTTCCTTTTTTATGCGCATACTCATTTTTTATCGGGACGGCGCGTTGCAAGCACCATTTTAAATTGGTTCTCGTTGGCTATGTTAAGCACCTTCACAATCTCGCGGTAGGGAATACTCTCGTCGGCATAAAGCGCAACATACATTTCCGGTTGCTTGGCTGCACAATCGAGCAGGAAGGCAGCTATATTTTCGGGCAGAATAGGCATTTCATCGTCGTTACCGAATGCCGAATAGTAGTTAAGGTCCTTGTCGATGATGATGCGCGCCAACGGCTTTGCCGATGTTTGTTGCTTGCCCTGTGGCAGAAGCACCTTAATGGCATTGGGCGTTACCATCGTCGAGGTTATCATAAAGAATATCAACAACAGAAATATAATATCGGTCATCGACGACATTGAGAACATATCTATTGTTTTTGTCTTTCTTTTAATCATTTTGATTATCGATTAGAAGCTGTTTAAAATCTATTTCGCGATTATGCAAGGAGTATTTTCAATCCTCCTTATCCTTAATCTCGCTTGCAATCTCCATAAAAGAGATTATCTCACCCTCTATATTATTCTGCACCTTATCTACGAGGGCAACAAGGTAGTTGTAGGCAAATATCGACACAATACCCACAATGAGGCCGCCCACGGTGGTAATCATAGCCTCGTATATACCGCCCGAGAGGAGCGACACATCTATATTGTTACCGGCATTCGACATTTCCCAGAAGGCCTGCACCATACCCGTAACAGTGCCCAAAAAACCAATCATCGGGCCCACGGCAGCAATGGTGGAGAGCACGGGGAGCCCCTTTTCGAGATTGGCAATTTCAAGGCCGGCACAGTTGTCCATCGCCTGACGAATGTATGCAGGCGACAAATTATAGGCCTTCAATCCCTTCTCTATAACTCTTGAAACGGGAGTCTCCTGATGGTGGCAGTAATTTATAGCCGACTTAATATCTTTGTCTTTCAGATTATCGTGCATACGGTCCATAAAATAGGGATTCTTCTTCATTGCACCGCGAATGACTGCGAAACGCTCAAAGAATTTATATATGCCCACGATAGAAAGGAGCGCAAGCACCAACATAATCCAACCGCCCTTCACGGCCATATCCCACACGTTTATACTCTCTTGAACAGGCTCGGTGAGCACCATCAACGAGTCTTGTGCCACTGCGGCAACCGCCGCTGTCGATGTTAAAAAATTCATAGCTATATAGTTTACTTTTTAATCAAACAATTCTGATAAGCCTCTATGGTTTTTTCAAGTCCCAAATAGAGCGCGTCGCACACAAGAGCGTGTCCTATGGAAACCTCATCCACCCACGAAATAACATCGGTGAAGTATTTTAGATTTTCGAGGCTCAGGTCGTGCCCGGCGTTAAGCCCGATGCCCAACTGCTTCACACGCTTGGCAGTTTCGAGGAAGGGGGCAATGGCCGCTTCGGGATTTTTGGAATATGCGTGAGCGTATGGGCCGGTGTACAGCTCCACACGGTCGGCACCTGCCTTTGCGGCAAATTCGGCCATACGGGGCGAAGCGTCTATGAAAATAGAACTGCGTATGCCTGCACCGCGAAGGTCGTTAAGAATATCGCGCAGAAAATCCTGCTCCTTCTCTGTGTCCCAACCGCTGTTCGAGGTTATCTGGTCGGGCTTGTCAGGAACAAGGGTAACCTGCGAAGGGCGCACGCGCAGCACAAGGTCCATAAACTCCTTTGAGGGGTAGCCCTCTATGTTAAATTCCGTGCGCAGAATAGCCTGCAAGGCCGGAACATCGGCACGGCGTATGTGACGCTCGTCGGGACGAGGATGCACGGTTATTCCGTCGGCACCAAATGCCTCGCAATCCTTTGCCACCTTCAAAATATCGGGATTATTACCGCCACGCGCATTCCTTATGGTGGCAATTTTGTTTATGTTTACACTTAATTTTGTTTTCATATTCTATTGTTGCAAGTAAACGCATTATACGTGGTTGAACACTAATATTCCAATTTGAAAGCAAAAATACTACAAATAACAATATTAAAATAATAATTTATCTTAAATTTGCAGGCAAAGAGAGAAGAGCGTATGAAATTTGCAATATTCGGGAACATACACCAATCGAAAAAATCGGAGAGCATAGAGCGTCTTTTCGACACAATAGAGAGCCACGGCGACAGCTACGCGATAGACCGCCCCTTTTACGACTTTCTGCGCGAGAGCCGCAATATAGAACTTTCCGGAGCCGAAGTTATCGAGGGCGATAATTTTACCGCCGACTTTGCAATAAGTTTCGGTGGCGACGGCACACTGTTGCGCACAGCCTCTCGCGTGGGCAATAAGCGTATACCCATTTTAGGCATAAATGCCGGACGCTTGGGCTTCCTCACCTCCACCGCCAACAGCGACATTGAGCACGTAATACAGCGTGTGCACGACGGTGAATTCAACATCGAGGAGCGCAGCCTTATAGAGGCTGTTGCCACCAACGGCGAAATAAAAAGCTACCCCGTGGCACTGAACGAAATTGCAATTATGAAGCACGAATCATCGTCGATGATAACACTCGAAGCAACCCTCAACGGCAAGGAGAAAATCATCTATCAGGCCGACGGCCTCATAGTCGCCGCCCCATCGGGCTCCACCGGCTACTCGTTGAGCGTGGGTGGCCCCATTATCGCCCCCGACGCCAATGTAATTGTGCTCACACCCATTGCCCCCCACAGCCTCACCGTGCGCCCCATAGTGTTGAGCGACAGCACCACCATAGAAATAAAGGTAAACAGCCGCAGCCGCAATTTCCTTATCGCCGTCGACGGCCGTAACGAGAGCTGCGACGAGAGCACAACCATCACCGTGCGCAAGGCAACCTATAAACAGCTGATAGTGCGCCGTCGCGAGCACTCTTTCATTCAAAATCTGCGCGACAAACTTATGTGGGGAGCCGACCAGAGAGAATAATGTTGTTCAAACAACATTATCGACGAGCTTTGCAGCGTTTATCGCAAGCAGCACAGCCGTAGGTTGTGCCTTGCGGGACGCGAAAAAGCAAAGCGAGTCAATAACCATAACCAACATTATCGACGAGCTTTGCAGCGTTTATCGCAAGCAGCACAGCCGTAGGTTGTGCCTTGCGGGACGCGGTCAATAAACCACAAACAACATTATCGAACCTCGGCTACGCTCGTTATACCCACCCTTTGCGCACCAACCAACGATACACAATGGGAATAATATAAACATTGAGGAAAGTGGACGACAAAAGACCGCCCAGCACCACCACAGCCATAGGGCTCTGAATTTCGTTGCCACTCTTGTCACCCGCAAGAATCATAGGAATAAGCGCAAGAGCCGATGTAAAGGCAGTCATAAGAATGGGGGTGAGCCTGTCGGCCGAGCCTATGCGCACAGCCTCTTCGAGCGACACACCCTCGGCACGCAGATGCCCGTATCGCGACACAAGCAATATTCCGTTGCGCGTGGCAATTCCGAATAGAGTAATAAGGCCTATTATCGCAGGAATACTCATTATGGCAGAAGAGATATATGTTGCCACAATGCCGCCTATGAGCGCAAGAGGCAGATTGATGAGCACAACAAGCGAAAGGAGCACACTCTTGAATTCACCATACAGCAGCACAAACACAACAAGCACGGCAACGGCGGTTGTGAGCCACAAGGTGCGCGAGGCCGATGCTGCACTCTCAAACTGTCCGCCATACTCCAAGCGGTAACCCTCTTCGAGCGGCAACTCCTTTTCCAGAAAATCTTCTATGCGCTCCACCGTGCCGGCAATGTCGCCACCCATGATATTTGCCGACACAACCACTTTGCGCTGCACATTCTCGCGACTTATGCTTCCGGGGCCTCCCACCGACACAATGTCGGCCACTTCTGTCAGTGCCACCTTGCCCGATGGGGTATCTATAAGGGCATTTTTCACCCCGTCGACACTCTCGGTGTAATCCTTGTCGAGGCGAAGGATAAGGTCGAAAGAACGCTCCTCCTCGTACACCGCGCCCACCCTCTTGCCGGGGAAGGCCGCCTCCATAAAACTGTTAAACTGCGCCATTGTAACACCATAATGCGCAAGTTTGTCGCGGCGGGCACGCACCTGCAACTGCGGCGTTTCAACCTGCTGCTCCACATTCACATCCACCACCGAGGGAAAGGCCGCAAGCAGCGATTTTATCTTTGTTCCCACACGGAACATCTTGCCAAGGTCGGGGCCGAATATTTTTATCGCAAGGTCGGCCTGTGTGCCCGACACCATATGGTCGATACGATGCTCCAAAGGCTGCCCCACCGAGGTTACCACCCCCGGCACCATTGCCAAGCGACTGCGTACATCATTCAGAAATTCTGCCTTGCTGCGGGAACCAAGCTCGAAATTAACATCAATTTCGGCACCATTCGAAGTTTGCGAATGTTCGTCAAGCTCGCCACGCCCCGTGCGACGGGCAGTGCTCACAACCTCGGGAATTTGCAACAATTCACTCTCTATAAGCTGCCCTATGCGGTTCGACTCTTCGAGCGACACTCCCGGGCGTGATACAGCCGCAATTGTCAAGGCCTTCTCGTTAAACTCGGGCAAAAAACTGCGCCCCATACTCGCAAACAACACAAGCGAAAGTGCAAAGAGCACCAACAGCCCCGCCACAATGCCTTTTGAGTGGTTAACGGCCCAATCGAGCGACTGCGAATAACGCACCAGCAACCAACGCTCCACCCAATTTTTCTTTTCGGCCTTGCGCAGATAACCATCGCCCGACAGCAACATTTTGCACAGCAAGGGGGTAACGGTCATAGCCACCAACAGCGACATTGCAAGCGCCACAAGATAGGCAATGCCCAAGGGTTTAAGCATACGCCCTTCGAGCCCGCTCAAAAAGAAGAGCGGCATAAAAGTAACCATAATAATGAGCGTTGCGTGAATGATGGACGCACGAATCTCGGCCGAGGCCTCAAACACCACGGTAAACACCGAGCGACGCTCCTCGCGAGGCATACGGCTATTCTCTCGCAAACGCTTATACACATTCTCAACATCTATAATAGCATCGTCCACCAACGAGCCTATGGCAATGCACATTCCGCCAAGAGTCATAGTGTTTATATCCATTCCCAGCAGATAGAGCACAATAACCGTGCCAAGCAACGACAAGGGGATTGCCACTATCGAAATTATGGTGGTGCGGAAACTCGCAAGGAAGAGGAAGAGCACAAGAACCACGCACACGGCACCCTCGATGAGCGATTGCCCCACATTGTTCACCGACGACTGTATATAATCGGCCTGACGGAAAATCTTTGTATCCATCGAAACATCGGCAGGCAGGGAGCGGGCAACACTTTCGAGGTTCTTTTCAATATTGCGCGTAACATCGAGAGTGTTAATGCCCGGTTGCTTCGAAATTGAGAGAATTATGGACGGCTCGCCATTCTGCGACGCATACCCCTTGCGCACCGCAGGAGCTACCACAACATCGGCAACATCGGCCACACGCACGGGAGCCTCGCCGTTCATCTTCACAAGAGTGCTGCCAAGCTCGTCTATATTGTTGCTGCGCCCCATTCCTCGCAGATTATACTCGTTGCCATAGTCGCGCACAATTCCGGCACCCACATTCACGCTCATAGAGGCCACAGCTGCTTCAAGCTCCTCCATCGTAACACCATACATTCCCATCTTCACAGGAGAGGCAAGCACCTGATACTGTTTATAGTCGCCACCGATAATTGTCACCTGCGACACTCCGCCCGTAGCAAGAATGGCAGGCTTCACCACCCACTCGGCAAGAGTGCGAAGCTCCATCATAGAGGTTGTGTCGGCCATCATCCCTATGAACATAATCTCGCCCATCACACTCGACTGGGGGGCAAGCACCGGCACAATTCCGTCGGGCAACTGCCCTGCGAGCAGGCTCATCTTCTCGCTTATCACCTGACGAGCCTTGTAAATATCCATATTCCAATCAAACTCCACCCACACGAAAGAAAAACCCTGCGACGACGAGGAGCGCACACGACGCACGCTGGTGGCACCGTTCACCGCCGTCTCTATGGGGAAGGTAACAAGCCTCTCAATCTCCTCGGGTGCCATATCCGCCGCATCGGTGAGAATAACCACCGTGGGCATAGTAAGGTCGGGAAAAACATCAACCTCTATGTTACGCACCGAATATACACCGCCGATAATCACAAGCAGCACCGCCAGCAGCAGCGGCAGTTTATTGTTGAGGGAGAATTTTATAATATTGTTCAGCATAATGGCAAGGATTTTTTATCAGTGAACGTGCCCTGCGTGCGGGTCGAGTGCCACAGCACCCTGCGACAATTTGAGCGACACAGCACCCTTTGTAACCACTCTCTCGCCCTCGTGGAGGCCGGCGAGCAACTGCACATTAACGCCGTCGGTGGCACCGAGCGACACCTGCCGTTTCTCGAATGACACGGGAGTATGTTGCACAAAAACAAAGAAACTACCCATCTCCTCCACAAGCGCACTGCGCGGAACGGTGACACGCTCCACCCCCTGCATCTGCGACGACAGATAGAGTGTTACCACACTGCCCGGAACAACATCGCCAATATGCTTGGCGGTAACCGTCACGGGGAGCATCGCACAGCCGTTGGCAGCAGTGCCGGCAGTAACCTTTGCGTCAATTTCCTCCATTGTGCACACGCGGCCGCAAGGCAGTTCCACATTCACCGCCACAACATTTTTAAGCAATTGTGCGTAACGCACGGGAAGCTCGGCCGAAATATTCATTGCTCCGTCGCGTTGTATCACCGCAAGCGGAGTGCCCGCCTGCACATAATCGCCGTTGGCCGCAAGCAGTTCCTGAACATAACCGTTTATGGGAGATTTTACAGCCGATTTTCCCGATGAAAAGGAGCTTTTCAAGCTGCGATACTTCGCCTCGGTCTGTGCAAAAGCAGCCTCGGCAGCCTCGTAGTCGCGGCGCGACACGATATTCTCCCTGTAAAGCTCGCTCTTGCGCTCAAAATCGCTCTTCGCCACATTGTATCGACTCTCGGCCTCGGCAAACTTCACCGCAACATCATTCTCGGTTACATTACTGCCATCGAGCAAAAAGAGCGACTCGCCCTTGCTCACCGCATCGCCCGCAACCACATTGCCAGCATACTGCACCCTGCCCGCAGTGGGAGCCACAAGCGTGGTAAAATTATCGGGGGTAGCCGTTACGCGCGCAGCCACCTTCACCGCCCCGTTAAAAGAGCTTTTTGCGGCGGGAGCCGTTGCAAAATCAATCTTCCAGCTTTGCTCTTTGGGGAACGACACGCTATTTTCGCCCCCGTGGGCAGCAGCCTCATTATGCTCGTGAGAATGAGAATCATCGGCGTGCGAGTGCCCATCGTGAGAATGTGCGTGCCCATCGTGGCCGTGCGAATGTTCCCCACCCTCTATGTGAACGTGCACGGGAAGAACCTCATTGCCTATCATAAAAAGCAGATTGCCCACCGCAGCCACAGAGGGGGAGAGCGTGAATTTATACACCCCTTTGTGCGCAGGCTCCACCATAAATTCCTCATTGTTACCCTCGGCGGCAAGCGACACTTTTATCGCCCCACCCCCAAAGGGCTTGAACGAGGGAAGCTCCGTAATATAAGCAACCACCGAGGCCTTATGCCCCGCAACAAGTTCATCATACTGCACAAAAATCTCCACCGAGGAACCATATTTTGTGGCATTAAGCACAGGGTGATTATGCGCGTGAGCATCGTCGTTCTTGTGATTGTGCCCGCCGCAAGCAATCAAGGCAAGCATTGCCGCTACAAAAAGTATGTTTTTCATATAAAAGTATTTTTTCGCAAATTACACTGCGAAGATAATACTTGTTTTTCGCAAATTGGTTGCAGAAACGAGGGGAAGATAAAAACACCCGCAAACGCATAGTGGCTATTGATTTTATCCCTACAAAATACAACAGCAAAATTCCGCCACTCGCTCGGCGAGGGGAGGTGCCCGAAGGGCGGAGGGGATTAAAAAAGAAACAAACAACTGTCCCTCTCGTAGAGGGACGAGAAATTTACCTGTAAATTTCGGAGGGAGTTTAAAAGATACACGCAACAAGAAGCGCAACTCCTCCACCGCAAGCGGTCCCCCTCCTCTAACGGAGGAGGAGTACGGCGGTAGCCGGAAGGGACTCTTTAAAAAGAGGAGGAGTTTAAGAAAAACAACCATAAAAAAGAGGATGACTCAAAAGTCCCTTTTTAAGACATTACTCCCTCGCTAGAATATATTCTGGCGAGGGAGTTTGCTTTGTATATATTACTTTTGGGTCAGCCTCCAACAAAAATACAATAACAGGCAAATCTTTTTTATTTTTCTTCCTTGAACCGTGCCGCCCACTCTTTGTCGACATAATTTTCCAATAGAGTGCAGGCGTGGGCACTGAAACGGAGCCCGAGGCGCATAATTTCGTCCCATTTTTCGCGGGACAACGAGGGAACGGCGCAATGTTCCACCCTCTCGCGCCACAGGCCGCAAACAACACCGGCATTGAAATTATCGCCCGCACCCACCGTGCTGCGCACCTGCACCTGCTCCACAGGGTATTGTGCGGTGAACGAGGGGGTGAAGATGGTTACAGGGCCGCTGCCGCTGGTGAATATGAAATTGGGGCAGTGGGAAGCAATGTGCGAGGAGTAAATATCGGCCCCATCGGTGCTGTCGAAAAGATAGCGAAAGTCGTCGGCCGAGCCGCGCACAATGGTGGCAAGCTCCATATTTTCAACAATAGCGGGGAGCAATGCCTCGCGCTCCTGTATGTGGTTGCGACGGAAATTTATATCGTAATATATTACCGCCCCCTGCTCGCGTGCCTGTTGCAAAAAAGGCTTTACCTTGCTGCGAAGCACGGGGTTAAGCACAAAGTAGGAGCCGCACAGCAGAATATCGCCGCTCCCGAGCGTGGGAAACTCCACGGCGAGGCGGTTGGCCGGATAATCCTTATAAAATATATAATCGGCGTCGCCACGCTCGTTGAGAAAGGCGAGGGAGAGGGGCGATTTTCCATCGGCGAAGCAACAGACGGCCGATGTATCAACCCCACTGTCGTGCAGATGCTCTGTTATTATTCTGCCCACACGATCGTTGCCAACCTCGCTTATGAAGGCTGCGGGAATACCCACTCGCCCTATCGACACTATGCTGTTGTAGACCGAGCCGCCGGGCACGGCACCCACCGGAGCGTCGTTCTTGAAAAGTATGTCGTACACCGTTTCTCCAATTCCATAAACCTTACCCATAATCCTTTATGCCTCCTCTATTATTTTTTTAAGTTCCTCTATACTGCCTGCCACCACAAGAAAATCGTCAAGATTGCCACGCACAAAGGCCGTGGCTGCCATTTGCCGCAACGCCCCGAGAAGAGGGTCCCAAAAGCCATCGACATTGTAGAGCACCACACGCTTCGAGTGGTAGCCTATGGTGGCGGCGGCCATTGTGTGAAAAACCTCGTCGAGTGTGCCAATGCCGCCGGGTAACGCCACAAGTACACTGCTGCGCTGCACCATAATGTCCTTGCGCTCGCTCAAATTGCGTGTGTGCACCTTTTCGTCGAGCAGTGCACTCACGCGGTTACGCTCTTCGAGCACAAGCGGCACAACACCCACGATGCGTGCCCCCGCCTCCTTTGCAGCAGCGGCAGTTGCCTCCATAAGACCGGCACGGGCTCCGCCATACACAAGTTCGCAACCCATTTCTCCAATGAGAGTGCCCACCTCGCGTGCGGCCTGCACATAACAGGGAGCTACAGCGTCGGATGCGGCACAGAAAACTGCTATACTCTTCATAAAAATCACATTATTTGGCTAATATAGCTATTTTTTCTTTTTTAAGAAGGAAAGAATAGAAAGTAATATTTATTTGGCTTATTTTTGCCACAATGAAAAGGGCATTGACCATAATAACACTGCTGTTGCTCCACTGCACATTGCCGGTGGCGGCACAAAAGAGCATAAGCATCGACGGCAGAAGGCAGTGGATGGTGGGAGTGAGCGAGCATAATGGCGAGAAAATTCCACATATAACCCTGCCCACCTACTATGCCTACGCCCCGCTCATCTTCAAGAACAACCGGCAGCAGAAGTATTACGGCAGGCTTGTGAGGGATGTAAAAAAGACTATTCCGCTGGCTATTGAGATACGCGACATTATACACGACACCGAGGCGCACCTAAAAACCCTACCCGACAAGAAGGCACGCAACCGCTATCTTGACAAAAAAGAGAAAGAGCTTAAAGAGATATATACCCCGAAAATGAAAAAGCTCACCCTGCGACAGGGCAAGCTGCTCATTAAACTCATAGACCGCGAGTGCGACCAAAATGCCTATCAGTTGATAAAACTCTTTATGGGAACATTCAAGGCTGTGTTCTACCAATCGTTTGCATCGCTCTTCGGGGCGAGCCTCAAAAAGACATACGACCCCACCGGCGAGGATTTTCTCATTGAGCGTGTGGTTATTCTTGTGGTAAACGGGCAATTATAAAAAGCCCATCTTTTTGGCAAGCTCCCAAATTACCATTCCCGCCGTTACACTCACGTTGAGCGAGTGCTTGGTTCCGAATTGCGGAATTTCAATGGCTCCGTCGCTCGCATCGACCACCTGCTGCTGCACACCCTTAACCTCGTTACCCATTATAATTGCATAATGGCGGGAGGGGGTAACGGCAAAATCCTGTAAGGCGATGCTCCCCTCACACTGCTCTATCGAGTAAACCTCGCACCCCTCGCTCTTCAAGAGGGCAACAGCCTCCATTGTGTCGGCAAAATATTGCCAAGGAACAACATCCTCGGCACCAAGCGCGGTTTTATGAATTTCGGCCGAGGGTGGGGTTGCCGTAATTCCGCACAGCAATATACGCTCCACACGAAAAGCATCGCTCGTGCGAAACACCGAGCCTACATTATGCAGGCTGCGTACATTGTCGAGCACCACGGTGAGGGGCAGTTTGTGCGAGGCGCGAAACTCCTCGCGCCCCATACGCCCCATTTCCGTTACAAGTTTCTTTTTCACGGGAAAGAGAGGGAATTAAGCAAATTTACTCCAATCGGTGAGGCGCATATCTCCCTCGCGCTCAAATGTAGCGTGCATTCCAAGAGCCGCAGCAATATTGTGCGACACGTGGCCCTTCTTCGATATTTTCAGGTAATCCCACAAAAGCTCTTTATAGGCCGGGTGAGCACACTTCTCTATGAGCAGCTGCGCACGCTCGTCGGGCCCTTTACCGCGAAGGTCGGCCACGCCCCACTCGGTTGCCACAATGCGCACGTCGTGCTCTGTGTGGTCGGCGTGAGTAACCATAGGCACGATGGAACTTATCTGGCCACCCTTCTGTGTCGAAGGGCAGGTGAAAATGGATATATATGCGTTGCGTGCAAAGTCGCCCGAACCGCCAATGCCGTTCATCAGGCGTGTACCGCAAATGTGCGACGAGTTTACGCAACCGTAAAGGTCGACCTCTATGGCTGTGTTCATTGCAATGAGACCCAAACGGCGGATAACCTCGGGGTGATTCGATATTTCCGAGGGACGAAGAATGAGTTTATCACGGAAAAAATCGAGATTGTCGTAAACGTGCGAGAGGCACTCCTGTGAAAGAGAGAGCGAGCAGGTGCTTCCGGCCTTCACCTTGCCAAGTTCCATAAGTGTAATTACAGAATCCTGCAATACCTCGGAGTAGAGGTAGAGCGGAGGAAGCTCGGTGGCATTTTCAAGCCCTTTGAGTACCGCGTTTGCCACGTTGCCGATTCCACTCTGAATGGGCAGGCCGGTGGCGGGAATTATGCCGCGCTTCATATCTCCGATTATAAAATCGACCACATTCTCGCCAATCTTGCGGGTAACATCATCGAGCTCTTTGAAGAGCACCACCTCGTTGGGCATATTTACCTCCACAATTCCCACAACCTTCTTCGGGTCCACCTGTACGTAGGGCTTGCCTATGCGGTCGTCGGCCTTGTAGATGGGAATTTCGGTGCGATAAGGGGGGTCGGCAGGCTCATAAACATCGTGCAGCCCTATTGTGTGGTGATAGGTGTTACGCTCGATTATGATTTTATCGGCAAGGTTGGCAACAGTCTGTCCGATGCCTCCGGCGGTTGTGAGGTACACTTTTCCGTCGGGGGTAATATCCACCGCTTCGAGGATTGCCACGTTCACCTTGCCCATATAGCCGTAGCGCAGGTCCTGCGCCATAAGCGAGAGGTGAAGGTCGGTGTATGTCAGTTCCTTGTTGTTAACAGCGTTGCGCACCGTGGGGTTAGAGAGGAAAGGGGCACGGAAACGTATGGCGTTGGCACGAGTGAGGGCTCCATCGATTGCATCGCCCGTGGATGCTCCCGAGTAGAGGTCTATTTTAAAAGGCTTGCCGGCTGCGTGTGCCTCCTCGGCACGTTTGGCAACCTCGGGAAGCACTGTCTTTGGGGTTCCCGACAGGGTAAAGCCGCTTATTCCCACTCCGTCACCGTCGTTTATGTAACAAGCTGCCTCTTGGGCAGTTATAATAGGATAGTTCATCTGTGTTTGTATTTTATATTGTTCAGTTATACTTTTTGTTAAAAATCTCGGAATATATTATCGCCTTTTTAATGTCGGACTTATTCTTTAAGGCGTATGGGTTCTCCTTTTTCACCTCCTCGACAGGGGTTGCAACCGCTGCGGTCATACGCTGCGCCTTCGACGCACGCTTGGGAGCCGGTTGTTTCTTTTTAGCTTGCAAGTTCGACAGAAACTGCTCTGCCGCTGGCTCCACGACCATTGGGAATTCCTCCAACGGCTCGATAGAAGGGAAAGGCTCGCCCACAGCTTTACGCGGAATACGATTGGCCTTTGTGGATGTGTCGGGTTCATCCATTTTAAGAATCATTTTTACAACAAAGACTACGGCTGCTACCAATATTGCAATGAATATTTCCATATTTTATTTATTGAAAAAGTCCTTAAATACCTCGTCGAACATTTCGCCACGGGTGAGGCGACCCTCTTTCAGGCACACAACCTCCACTCGCGCTTTTACAACAAGCTTGCCGTTGGCGGGGTTGTGAATATCCTGTAAAAAAACGAGCTTGGCACCCTCGCGCACCATATTCACGCCCACCACAAAATCGTCGCCGCCACGCAAAGGGAACTTATATTCGATGGTTATTTTAGCCACCATAGGGTCTACCCCCGCATCGTGCAAGGCCGACATACTGCCCCCACGGGTTTTCAAGAATTCGTGGCGCGCGTGCTCCAAATAGCGTTGGTAATTGGAATTGTGAACCACGCCTTGAAAATCGAGCTCATAGTCGCGCACACTCATCGTGCAGGTGAAGGCATACTCTTTCATACATTTTTCTTTAAAATAACAAATGCAACAATGCGAAAGTAGTCACTCCCGACGAGTGCAGCCTATTTTCGCCCCAATGGGGCAAATATACAACAAATTTGTCGTTGTTGGCGACATTTTAATTGTTATTGAACAAAATAGCATTAAAAAACATATTATTCGGCCATAAAAACCGATATTTTAAGTACATTTGCAACAAACGAAAGAAACATTATGCGGGAAACGTGGGAAAACCTCGATTTTCGCAAAATTGCTATGTGGCAATATTGGGAAACTATATGACAACAAAAGAGATACAACAATTATATTCGTCGCACCCGGGAGTGGAGGCTCTTATGCGTTTGCGCGAGGAGGGAGGGAAAAAACGCGTGAACCTCGAAGGGCTCACAGGCAGCGCCGCGGCAATGGTTGTGTGCGGACTGAAAGAGCGTGCGCCCGAGCAGACTTTTCTTGTGGTGATGAACGACGCCGACGAGGCGGGATATTTCTACCACGACATAATGCAGATGTGCGGCGATACAAACACACTCTTCTTTCCCTCGTCATTCCGCCGAGCATTGAAATATGGGCAGGAGGACGATGCCAACCGCATTCTGCGCACCGAGGTAATGAGCCGCCTCACCGGCCGCAAGCGTGGCGAGGGACTCACAATAATCACTCACCCCGACGCTATTGCCGAAAAAGTTGCCTCGCAAAGTGACCTCGAAAATAGAACGCTGAATATATCCGCAGGCGATATTTGGGAACGCGAGAAGATTGAAAAGAGACTCGCAGGGCTGGGCTTTAAAGAGGTTACATACGTTTACGAGCCGGGGGAATTTGCCGTGCGCGGCAGCATCATCGACATTTTCTCATTCTCGTCGGAATACCCCTATCGCATAGACTTCTTCGGCAACGAGGTTGAGAGCATAAGAACATTTGAGGTTGAGAGCCAGCTGTCGCGAGAGCGATGCGGGGAGGCAACCATCGTGCCCAAGATTACCGGCAAAGAGAGCGTGGCAATAACCACTTTTCTGCCAAAAAACGCCATACTCGTAACCAAAGACCTTGAATTTGTAAAAGGGTGCCTCGACAAGCTGAACAACGAGGGCTTCTCGTTGCAGGCCAAGCTGTCGGAGAGTGAACTTCCGCAGATGCCCGACCTTATGACCGCCGCCGAGTTTGAGAGTTACGCCCGCAGCGTGAAGCATTGGGAACTGCGCACCACAGCCAACGCCACGGGCACAAAAGTTAAATTTGAAACTACGCCGCAACCACTCTTTCACAAGGACTTCGACCTTGTGAGCAGCACGCTGGGCGACTATATAAAAAAGGGATACAGGCTCGCACTGCTCACCGACGACCCGCATCAGGCAGAAAGGCTAAAAGCAATATTCGAGGAGAGGGGCGACAATATTCCCTTTACCCCTGTGGAAAAGACCATTCACGAGGGCTTCTGCGACAACACCTTGCGCACGGCACTCTTCACCGACCACCAGTTGTTCGGCCGTTTCCACAACTTCCGCCTGCGTAGCGAGAGGGCACGCAACGGTAAGGTGGCACTCACGCTGAAAGAGCTTAAAGAGTTTGGCACAGGCGACTACATTGTGCACATCGACCACGGAATAGGGCGCTTCGGCGGCCTTGTGCGCATTCCCACAGCCAATGGCGGCGTTCAAGAGGCTATAAAACTCATTTACAAGAACGACGACATTGTGTTTGTATCCATTCACAATCTGCACAAAATATCGAAATACCGCGGAAAGGAGGGTGACGCACCCACTGTGAGCAAGCTGGGCACAGGCGCGTGGGAGCGTATGAAGGAGCGCACAAAGAAGAAGATAAAAGATATTGCACGCGACCTTATAAAACTCTATTCGCAACGCTACAAGGAGAAGGGGTTTGCCTTCTCGCCCGACAGCTATCTGCAAACGGAATTAGAGGCGAGCTTCATTTACGAAGATACCCCCGACCAGCTGAAAGCAACCAACGAAGTAAAGAGAGATATGGAGCGCGGGCGACCTATGGACCGCCTCATCTGCGGCGACGTAGGATTCGGGAAAACAGAAGTTGCAATAAGGGCCGCTTTTAAGGCAGCTACCGACGGCAAGCAGGTTGCCGTGCTTGTGCCCACCACCGTGCTTGCCTATCAGCACTATCTCACCTTCAAGGAGCGATTAAAGGAGTTTCCCTGCAACGTACAATATTTGAGCCGCGCCCGCAGCGGAGCAACCACCAAAAAGGTGCTCGAAGAGATTAAAGAGGGCAAGGTGGATATTGTGATAGGCACGCACCGACTCACCGGCAAAGATGTGCAATTCAAGGATTTAGGGCTGCTCATAATTGACGAGGAGCAAAAATTCGGCGTTGCGGTAAAAGAGAAATTGCGCCGGTTCAAAGTAAATGTCGACACGCTCACAATGACCGCCACCCCCATTCCCCGAACCCTGCAATTTTCCATTATGGGGGCGCGCGACCTCTCTATGATACAGACTCCGCCGCCCAATCGCTACCCCATTCACACAGAAATTCAAACATTCGATGCCGATGTAATAAAGGAGGCGATAAACTTTGAATTGAGCCGCAACGGGCAGGTATTTTTCATTAACAACCGCATATCCAATATGCGCGAGCTTGAAAATATGATTAAGCGAGCCGTGCCCGATGCGCGAGTGTGCACGGGACACGGACAGATGGAGCCCGCCGAGCTTGAAAAGGTACTTTACGCCTTCATCAACCACGATTACGATGTACTTATTGCCACCTCCATTGTGGAAAATGGCATTGACATTCCCAATGTGAATACCATTATAATAAACCAAGCGCAGCATTTTGGATTGAGCGACCTTCACCAGATGCGCGGGCGTGTGGGACGCGGGAAGCGCAAGGCCTTCTGCTATCTGCTCACGCCGCCACGAGAATACCTCACCACCGATGCGCGCCGCCGCCTCGAAGCGATAGAGAGTTTCAGCGAGCTTGGCAGCGGAATGCACATTGCAATGCAGGACCTCGACATACGCGGTGCGGGCAATCTGCTTGGCGCCGAGCAGAGTGGCTTTATTGCCGACCTTGGCTATGAGACCTACCAAAAAATTCTTGCCGAGGCTGTGCTCGAACTTAAAGAGGATGAATTCTCCGACATTCTCACCGAGGAAGAAAATACCGACGGCAGCTTCTTTGCAAAGGAGTGCTTCGTAGAGAGCGACCTTGAACTGCTGCTGCCGGCCGTATATGTGCCCGACAGCAACGAGCGCATTCTGCTCTACCGTGAGCTCGACTCGCTCACCGGCGAAAAAGAGATACAGGCGTTCCGCACAAGGCTCAAAGACCGCTTCGGCGACATTCCCAACGAGGCCGAAGAACTTATGAAAATGGTGAGCCTGCGACACAAGGCACAGGAGCTTAATATTGAGAAGATTTATCTGAAAGGAGGCCGTATGAACATCTTTTTTGTCGACGGCAAGAACCGCAAATTCTACGACAGCGAGCAATTTGGCCGCATACTCACCTACGTGCACACAAGCCCTTTCAACTGCCAAGTGAAGGAGGCCGACGGCCGATGCATAATTGCCGTCGGCAATGTAAAGAATGTGGAAACAGCACTCGCATTCATCGATGAGGTGCAACGAGCGGTAAAAATAGGTTTTTAACAAGAAATTGCTTAAATTTAAAATTTATACTATATTCGCCCAAACAAAATAAAAACAGATGAAACAGATTAAAATCGCATCACTGCTCGCGGCAGTCATAATCGCCGGCGGAGCAAACGCACAGAGTGCGGCAGGAGGCATCGACAAGGCGATGCTCGACGAAATAAGCGCAAGTTACAAACCCACAAGCACCGAAAAGGCCTTGCAGAATATAATGCTTGCCAACCCCATAAAAACTCTCTCGGTGAACCAAGAGAATTTGGGAGAGATTGATGCATATTTCAGCAACAGCGTCGAGTCGAAAGGAATCACCGACCAAGAATCGTCGGGCCGTTGCTGGCTTTTCACGGGAATGAATGTGCTGCGTGCCAAAATGATTGCCGAACAGAAACTCGACGGCTTTGAATTTTCGCAGATTTACAACTTCTTCTGGGACCAGCTGGAAAAATCCAATATGTTCCTGCAAGGCATTATCGACACACGCAAAAAACCGCAGGACGACCGTATGGTTGAGTGGCTCTTCAAGAACCCGTTGAGCGACGGCGGCACATTCACCGGCGTTGCCGACCTTATTGCAAAATATGGCATTGTGCCCAAAGATGCTATGCGCGAAACATACACAAGCAACCACACAGATGCATTTAATTCGTTGCTCAAAAGAAAGTTGCGCGAATTTGGCGTACGCCTGCGCGACGCTGCGGCAAAAGGTGCAAAAGAGAAGGAGCTTGCCACAATGAAGAGAGAGCAGTTGAAGGTTGTATACAAAATGCTGGCACAGGTGTACGGCGTTCCCCCCACCGAATTTGAATGGGCACCCAAGGACGCCAACGGCAAATACCGCGAGGCTCCGCAAAAATATACCCCCAAGAGCTTCTACGACAAGTTCATAGGCATAGACCTGCAAAATGACTTTGTGATGCTGATGAACGACCCCACACGCCCCTATTGGAAAAGCTACGAGATTGACCAGGACCGCCACGCATACGATGGGCACAATTGGCTCTATGTGAACCTGCCTCTCGACGAGATTAAGCAGATGGCTATTGCCTCGATAAAGGACAGCACAATGATGTACTTCTCGTGCGATGTTGGCAAATTCCTCGACAGCAAGCGCGGCACGCTCGACATTGACAACTACAACTACGGCGAGCTTTTCGGCATTGAATTTACGATGGACAAGCGCGAAAGAGTGATGACATACGACAGCGGTTCGTCGCACGCAATGACACTGAAAGCCGTGGACATCGACGCCAACGGAAAGACCGTAAAATGGCAGGTAGAGAACAGCTGGGGCGCAACCAACGGCTATAAAGGTACCCTGATAATGACCGACGAGTGGTTCGACGAATATATGTTCCGCTTGGTGGTAAACAAGAAATACGCACCCGAAAAAGTGCTTAAAGTATTGGAGGAGAAGCCCACAATGCTCCCTGCGTGGGACCCTATGTTCGCTCCCGAAGAGTAGTAAGAATTTATACACCCCTCCACAATCCCGCGTTTTTCAAGCGCGGGATTGTCTTTTTTATACCCCTGTGATAGATTTTCACCCTCGCGTCACTCAATAAAAAACATAGCTACACACTCCACTCGCTGGCCTCCTGACAAAGAGTTTATTTTCAGCAAAATAGAGCTATCAACAACCTGTTGAAAACTTTGCAAAAAATAATTTTGCTTTTATAGTGGGGAATTGTGGGGAATTGTGTAATTTTGAACCGAACTATATAGATTAGCAGAAAAATATGCGTTTCATTGGTAACATAGAGGCAAAGACCGACAGCAAAGGCAGAGTGTTCCTGCCCGCCTGTTTCCGCCGTACGTTGCAAGCAGGAGCTTGCGACACGGTGATGCTGCGAAAGGATGTTTACCAAGATTGCCTTGTGCTCTACCCCATCGACAGCTGGAACGAGCAGTTGAACCTGTTGCGCAGCCGCCTCGACAAATGGAACGCCAAGCACCAGATGATTTTCCGCCAATTTGTGGCAGATGTTGAGGAGCTGCGCATCGACAGCAACGGCCGCATACTGCTGCCCAAAAGATATTTACAGATGGCAGCCATTGAGCAGGAGGTGCGCTTCATAGGAATGGACGACACTATTGAAATTTGGGCAAAAGAGAAACTCGAAAAGCCGTTTATGAGCCCCGAGGAGTTCAGCCGCGAGCTTGAACAGATAATGACAACAGAGAAAGGAGGTACACTATGAGCGAAGAGCTTGTTTACCACACGCCGGTGATGCTCAAAGAGAGTGTCGACGGAATGCGCGTCGCAAAGAGTGATATTTGCGTGGATGTTACCTTTGGTGGTGGCGGGCACTCGCGCGAAATTCTCTCGCGATTGGGCGCAAAGGGACACCTTTACAGTTTCGACCAAGATGAGGACGCCGAAAAGAATGCTCCCTGCGACAAACGCTTCACATTCGTGCGCGGGAATTTCCGTTTCCTCTACAATTTTCTGCGTTACCACGATGCAACGGAGATTGACGCCCTGCTTGCCGACCTTGGAGTATCGGGGCACCACTTCGACGATGAGACGCGCGGTTTTTCGTTCCGCTTCGACGCACAACTGGATATGCGTATGAACAAACGCGGAGGCGACACTGCCGCCGACCTTCTGAACAACGCCACCGAAGAGGAGCTTGCAAAAATATTCAAGCTCTATGGCGAGCTTAATTGCGCCCGCAAGCTGGCAAGCGCAATTGTAAAGAAGAGGGCGACAAAACCGTTCCGTATGGTGAGCGACCTTATAGAGGTATCAAAGCCCTTCTGCCCGCCGCAGCGCGAGAAAAAAGAGCTTGCAAAAATATTTCAGGCACTGCGCATAGAGATTAACCAAGAAATGGAGGCGTTGAAAGAGATGTTGCAACAGGCCGGCGAGGTACTTAAACCCGGTGGACGGCTGGTTGTAATCACCTACCACTCGCTCGAAGACCGCTTGGTGAAGAATTTTATGAAGAGCGGCAATATAGAGGGAGTGGTTGAAAAAGACTTTTTCGGGCGCGTAACATCGCCATTCGAAATGCAGAAGGTGATAATCCCCACTACCGAAGAGCAAGAGCGCAACCCCCGCTCGCGCAGTGCAAAATTAAGAATAGCAATAAAAAAAGAGGAATAAGAATATGAGCGAAACAGTGAACAAGAAAAAGAAGAAGGGCAACTTTTTAGGGTTGCTGTTCGGTGGACGTTTCCTCAACAGCGAACTATTCCTGAACAATGCTCTTCTGCTGGGAATGATTGTTATTTACGCATTCATCTATGTGAGCAACAGATACGCCTTCCTGCAAGAGGTACGGGAGATTGAACGGCTGAAAAAGGAGAGGCTCGACCTTCGATACGACCTACTCACCGTTCAAAGTGAATTTTCGGAAAAAAGCCGACAATCGCACATTGAAAAATATATACAAGAGAACAACAGCGAACTAAAAACAGCGACACAACCACCATATTCAATAGATTAACACCCACCAGACTATATGTTCCATTTTAGAAAAGACATTATATTCCGTTTCAACCTGCTCGTGCTGCTCATATTCGGCATTTGGGGAGGAGTAATTATCACAAAGGCCGGCTTTGTGATGTTCAAGGAGCGCGATTTTTGGAACGAAATTAGAGAGCGTGGGCTGAAATACAATGTAAAAATCCCCGCGAAGCGTGGCAACATTCTGAGCGACAATGGGGAGATTATGGTGAGCAGCCTCATCAAATATAGAATTTTCATAGACTTTGATTACACCGACCCCAACAGCAAAAGAACAGAAAAGAGGGTGAGAGAAAGAAAAGACTCTATATGGAATGCCGATGTTGCCAAGCTGTCGCAAGGGCTTGCACAAATTCTGCCCTATTGGAGCGCAGGAACCTTTGAAGCACATTTGAGAAAGGGATTGGAACTGAACCGCAACAGAAAGGCCGGACGCAGAAAATACCCCCTGTGCCCGGGACCCCTATATGTAAATTATTCACAATATAAGGAGATTAAAAAACTCCCCATAATGTCGCTCTCATCGGCCTATTCGGGACTTATAGCAACAGAATTCATCGACCGCAAAAAGATATTCGGCTCATTGGCAAAAAGCACATTGGGCGATATTATGACAAGCGAAGGGCGAGGCGGCAAGAAGGTTAATGTAAGCTTCGGCATTGAGAATAAGTACGACTCCCTGCTGCGCGGAAAGGATGGAGTGGGAAGAAAAGAAAAATCGAATCTGAAAATAGATATTCCTGCAAGAAACGGAGTGGATGTTCAGACAACACTCAATATAGAGATGCAGGATATATGCGAGAAGGCTTTGCGAAGCAGACTCGTGGAATTCGACGCCCTCTCGGGGTGGGCTATACTTTTGGAGGCAGGCAGCGGAGATATAAAAGCCATAGTAAACCTCACAAAGGCAGACAAGGGAGTCTATATAGAGACCAATGAACAGACAGAATATAGCCAAACGGCCAACCACGCCTTGTGCAACCTTATGGAACCGGGCTCCATTTTCAAGACTGTGACTGTTGCAGCCGCGCTCGAAGAGGGGGTGATAAAGCCAGGCGACTCGGTGCCTCACCACAATGGAGCATACGGCTTTGGCAAAAGAGGAAAGCCCATCGAAGATAGTCGCACTCCAAAAGCCGGCGATGGGACACACTACACAATAACCGAGGCATTAAAATACTCCTCCAACATTGGAATGGGAGAGATTGTGACCAAGGGCTACAAGAGCAACCCGCAAGCATTCACCGACAAGTTGAAAGAGTTTGGCCTGCGCACAAATTTCCACCTTATAACCGACGAGGCCACCCCCTATTACGCTCATCCTGCACAAAAAAGATGGGCACCCATCGACCTCGTTTCACTATCCTATGGATATTCGTCGATGATGACATCTATAAATATGGTGGCATTCTACAACACCATTGCCAACGGTGGCGATTTTATGAAGCCACGATTGGTGAAGGCAATCTTAAAGGACGGCGAGGTTATGGAAGAATTCGAGCCTGAGGTTCTTAAAAAGGATGCACTCGACGACTCCACCGTGAAGGCACTCACAAGTATGCTTGTGGAGGTTGTAAACGCCAAGGACGGAACAGGCGGCAGCGCAAAGACAACCAATTTCATAGCAGCAGGAAAGACCGGCACGGCGCGAATAGCAAAGAACGGCACTTACGACTATGCACCAATGGAGCACCTGTTGAGTTTCTGCGGCTTTTTCCCCGCCGACAACCCGCAATATACCTGCATTGTGCAGATGGTAAACAACAAAAGGCCACACTCGGGAGGTATGACCTCGGGAAAAGTATTCAAGGAGATTGCCGAAAAAGTAATGGCCAAATACGAAAGACAGCCGATAGAGAGTGGGAAGGATACTATAAACAGCCATCTTCCCGCAATAAAAAACGGCAATCTGAACGCTACAAGCTACCTTCTCGACGAAATGAACATAAACATTGATTGCGATTATAAAACATCGTACAAAGGCGAGGAACCCGAATGGGGAGTGGTCCAAAAGGATAGCTGCAATATAAAATTCAACGATATTGAGACGGATGGCAACACAGTGCCCAATGTCACAGGAATGGGCGCAAAGGATGCTGTATTTCTGATGAAAAAATCGGGGCTTAAAGCAAGCATCAACGGATACGGGCGCGTAGTGGGGCAAAGCATCAAGGCCGGCACAAAAGCACAAAAAGGTTCACACGTTACACTTACTCTTAAACCATAAATATATATGAGATTAAGCGAACTTATAAAAAACATACAATACAGCCGTATAGTACTTCCCAAAGAGGAACCCGAAATAACCGGCGTTAACATAGACTCGCGACAGATTAAGGCCGGAGATATGTTCATTGCTATGCGCGGCACACAGGTTGACGGGCATCAATATATTGCCGCAGCCGAAGAGAAGGGAGCCGTGGCAATTGTGTGCGAGAGTATGCCGCAAGCACTGAACCCCAACATTGCCTATATACAGATTACCGATGCACAAAGCATCTGCGGGCAGCTTGCAACAACTTTCTATGGCAACCCCACACAGAAACTGAAACTTGTGGGTGTTACAGGAACCAACGGAAAGACCACAATAGCCACACTGCTCTATGAGCTTTTTCGGGAAATGGGGCACAAATGCGGCCTTTTGTCTACCGTGTGCAACTATATAGACGGAACAGCCTACCCGTCGACACACACTACCCCCGACGCAATAAACCTCAACCGCTTGCTTGGCGCAATGGCCGACGAGGGTTGCGAATATGTGTTTATGGAGGTTAGTTCTCACGCGCTTGCACAGGAGCGTGTGGGAGGGCTCACATTCGCAGGAGGAATTTTCACCAACCTCACCCGCGACCACATTGATTTTCACGAGACAATGGAGAATTATCTCAAATGCAAAAAGAGTTTCTTCGACACACTGCCTCGTGACGCATTTGCAATAACCAACCTCGACGACAAGAATGGACCGGTGATGGTACAGAATACCCGTGCCGACATTAAGAAATATTCAACCCGCACACTGTGCGACTACAAAGGGCGCATAGTGGAAACTCACCTCGACGGAATGATTTTGGAGTTCAACAACCGCGAATTTGCCACCCCTCTCACCGGCCGTTTCAACGTGAGCAATCTGCTTGCCATTTATGGTGCGGCAGTGGAGCTTGGCAAAGAGCCCGAAGAGGTGTTGCGAGTATTAAGCACGCTTAAACCTGTGTCGGGCCGCTTCGAGGCTGTACATTCGCACGATGGTGTTTCGGCAATTGTGGATTATGCCCACACACCCGACGCTATAAAAAATGTGCTTGCCACCGTGAACGAAGTGTTGCGCGGCCGCGGGCAGATTATAACCGTGGTTGGAGCCGGCGGCAACCGCGACAAAGGCAAACGCCCCATTATGGCACAAGAGGCTGTGAAGGGAAGCAACAGAGTGATAATAACATCGGACAATCCACGCTTCGAGGAGCCGCAGGATATTATAAATGATATGCTCGCCGGCCTTAACGAGGAGCAGAAAAGGAGCGTCATTGCCATTGTCGACCGCAAAGAGGCGATAAAGACAGCCTGTGCCTTGGCGCAAAAGGGCGACGTAGTGGTTATTGCCGGTAAAGGGCACGAGAATTATCAGGATATTAAGGGAGTGAAGCATCACTTCGACGATAAAGAGGTTGTAAAGGAGATTTTTAACATTATATAATATATAGAGAGTATGTTATACTATCTTTTTAAGTTATTGCAGGAATCGGAAATACCTGGTGTGCGTCTGTTTGGTTACACATCGTTTAGAGCACTTATGGCAATAGTATTGGCTCTGCTCATTTCCACAATTTTTGGAGAATACTTCATACGTTACTTCAAAAAAAGACAAATTTCGGAAACGTTGCGCGACCTTGACAAAAACAACCTGAAAGTGGGAGTGCCCACTATGGGAGGCCTTATTATAATTGTGGCGGTAATTATCCCCTGCCTTCTTATAGGACGGCTCGACAATGTTTATATGATTCTGCTGCTGACAACCACACTATGGCTGGGGTGCGTGGGCTTTGCCGACGACTATATAAAGACCTTCAAGAAAAACAAGGACGGAATCCCCGGCAAAGTTAAAGTTGTATCGCAAGTGGG
Source organism: Bacteroidaceae bacterium (assembly GCA_045634365.1). Taxonomy (GTDB): domain Bacteria; phylum Bacteroidota; class Bacteroidia; order Bacteroidales; family Bacteroidaceae; genus HGM04593. The sequence continues at coordinate 100,588 of JAZRAC010000032.1, forward strand.
GCTTGGACTGCTCATCGGGCTCACGCTCTATTTAAGCCCGCAAGCGGTGATGAGGGAAAATGTATCGATGCAGGTAAATAACACAATAGAGGTGCAGCACCGCAGCAAACCCGAAAAACTTAACAAGACCACAATACCTTTTATAAAAGACCACAACCTTGGTTACAGCGATATTATGGCTTTCTGTGGGGAGTATTCCAATGCTGCCGGATGGGTACTCTTTGTAATTGTTACCATATTTATCGTAACAGCTGTCTCCAACGGGGCCAACCTTAACGATGGAATGGACGGAATGCTTGCCGGCAATGCTGCAATAATAGGAGTGACGCTTGCCATACTCGCTTATGTGGGAAGCCACGTAAATTGGGCGGAGTATTTCAATATAATGTATCTGCCGGGAAGCGAAGAGGTGGTTATCTTCACATTCGCATTCATTGGAGCACTCATAGGCTTTCTGTGGTACAATTCATTCCCCGCACAGGTGTTTATGGGCGATACAGGCAGCCTCACCATCGGTGGTATTGTTGCAGTTGTGGCCATTCTCATACACAAGGAGATTTTATTGGTGCTGCTGTGTGGAATTTTTGTGGTGGAAAATCTTTCTGTAATGACACAGGTGGCCTACTTTAAGCGTGGCAAGAAGCGCGGAATAAAGCAAAGGCTTTTCCGTTGCACCCCTCTGCACCACCACTACACAATAAGTGACGAGAAACTCGACAGTGAGTGTAAATATATGTTCAAAGGGCCACAAAGACCAATGCACGAGGCAAAGGTAACAATGCGTTTCTGGATTGTAACCATTATTTTGGCGGCAATAACACTTATGACATTAAAGGTACGATAAGAAGATGGAGAAAAGAATTGTGATATTGGGAGCAGGAGAGAGCGGTTGCGGCGCAGCTGTTCTTGCCAACAAGCTCGGGTTCGATGTTTTTGTGTCGGACTTTGGCGCCATTGCCGACAAATACAAGAATATGCTCGACAGCTACGGCATACGTTGGGAGGAGAAGCAGCACAGCGAGGATATTATTCTTGCCGCCGCCGAGGTTATAAAAAGCCCCGGAATACCACACGAGGCACCCATAATCGTGAAAATAAAGGAAGCAGGTATTCCCATAATTTCGGAAATTGAGTTTGCCGGCCGTTACACAAATGCCAAAATGATATGTATCACAGGCAGCAACGGAAAAACCACGACAACATCGCTCATATACCACATATTTCGCGAAGCGGGGCTCAATGTGGGGCTTGCCGGAAACATTGGCAACAGCCTTGCCCTGCAAGTTGCCGAGGACGACAAGGACTACTACATTGTGGAACTGAGCAGCTTCCAGCTTGATAATATGTATGAGTTTCGTGCCAATGTGGCGGTGCTTATGAATATAACCCCCGACCACCTTGACCGTTACGAACATAGTATGCAGAAGTATGTCGATGCAAAATTGCGTATTCTGCAAAATCAGCAACAAGAGGATGCCTTTATCTATTGGAACGACGACCCTATAATAAAGAGTGAATTGCCAAAATACAAACACGGTAGGCTCTACCCCTTTGCCGAGGAGAAGAGCGAGGGGTTGGGCGCATACACCGAAGAGCACAAATTGGTGTTCACCGAGCCTGTCCCGTTCAATATGGAGCTCGAAGAACTTGCACTCACAGGCAAGCACAACCTATATAACTCAATGGCAGCAGGAATTTCGGCCAATGTAGCCGGAATACGCAAAGAAACCATCAGAGAGGCATTGAGCAGCTTCACGGGCGTGGAGCACCGATTGGAAAAGGTGGCAAAAATAAACGGGGTTGAATATATACACGACTCAAAAGCCACAAATGTAAACAGTTGTTGGTACGCTTTACAGAGTATGAAGAGAAAGACTGTGCTCATTCTCGGAGGCAAGGACAAGGGCAACGATTATAGCGAGATTGCTCCTCTTGTGAAGGAGAAATGCAGCGGGCTCATATTCTTGGGAGCCGACAATGCCAAACTGCACAGTTTCTTCGACAGCTTCGGCCTGCCCATTGCCGACACTCACTCTATGCAAGAGTGCGTGGATGCTGCATATAAAATGGCAAAAAGCGGCGAAACGGTGCTGTTGAGCCCCTGTTGCGCGAGCTTCGACCTGTTCAAGAGTTACGAGGACCGCGGCAAGCAATTCAAAGAACTTGTTTGTAAATTATAAATTAAGAGGCGATAGATGGGAAAAGGTATCACAAGAAGAATTTTCAAGGGAGATAAAGTTATATGGACCATATTCTTCCTCCTGTGCTCATTGTCGTTGGTGGAGGTATTCAGCGCATTGAGCCGCCAGACTTACGCCACACACAACTATTGGCAACCTATTACAAAGCATGCAATGTTTCTCATTGCGGGCGTGGGGGTCGTGTGGTTCATACACAATATGAAAATATCGTGGATTAAACGCTTCTCGTACCTTACATACGGCGCCGGAGTGGTGCTACTCATCTGGGCGTTGATTGGAGGTGACACATACAACGATAGTACACGATGGGTAACAATCCTGGGAGTACGTTTCCAGCCATTGGAGATTGCCAAAATGGGAGTGGTTATGACTACTGCCTTTGTGCTTGCAAAAGCACAGAGCGAGGAGGGTACCGACCTTAAAGCTATGAAGAAAATTCTGCTGCTATGCGCCGTGCCCTGCTTCTTTATATTGCTGGAAAACCTCTCAACAGTAGTTATTGTGGCATTCACCGTGCTATTTATGATGTTCATCGGGCGTGTCTATTGGAAGCATCTGTTAAAACTCGTTGGAGTGTGCCTGCTCATTGGTGTTACATTCCTGTCGATTATTATGCTTGTTCCAAACAATATTAACGAGAATGGCGGCAGCTTGGAGCGTAAGATACACAGCAAAGCCCTCACTTGGAAAAACCGTATAATTGATGTGGACTCAAAAGGCCCTGTAAAGCCCAAAGACTATAAAATAAGCGGAAACGAGCAACGAACATACGCGAGCATTGCAATTGCGTCGAGCGGGCTCATAGGCAAAGGACCGGGAAACTCGGTGCAACGCGATTTTATTCCGCACGCATACTCCGACTTTATTTATGCTATAATAATCGAGGAGCTTGGGCTCATTGGAGGGTTCATTGTGATAATGCTCTATCTGACGATACTCTATCGCTGCGGCACCATCGCCGCAAAATGCGAGGACCCTTATCCGGCGTTCCTTGTAATGGGCGTGGGAATGATTATAACCTTTCAGGCACTGTTGCATATGACAATTTCGGTGGGAGGGCCTGTAACAGGACAGCCCCTGCCTCTTGTGAGCCAAGGAGGAACATCTATTCTTATAAATTGTATCTACATTGGAATTATTTTAAGCATAAGCCGCTATGTGAAAAGGCTTAACAAAGAGAACAGCACTGCCGATGATACAAAAAACACAAAGAGTGAAGGCTACGATATTGAAAATATAAACCGAGTGAATTATGAAGAAGGAGTATAGAATTATAATCAGCGGAGGAGGAACCGGTGGACACATTTTCCCCGCCCTCTCAATTGCCGATGCTATAAGAAGCAAGTATCCTAATACAAAAATCCTGTTTGTGGGTGCCGATAATCGTATGGAAATGCAGCGTGTCCCTGCCGCAGGATACGACATTGTGGGGCTGCCCATTGCCGGATTCGACCGCAAGCATCTGTGGAAAAACATAAAGGTTCTGTGGCTCATTCTCAAAAGCCAACGTATGGCAAAAAAGGTTATAAAAGAGTTTGCGCCACAAGTAGCTGTGGGAGTGGGCGGATACGCCAGCGGCCCCACACTCAAAATGGCGGCAAGTATGAATATTCCCACACTTATACAGGAGCAGAACTCCTATGCGGGAGTTACCAACAAAATTCTTGCAAAAAAAGCAAAAATGATTTGTGTAGCCTATGAGGGAATGGAGCGTTTCTTCCCTCACGAGAAGCTGAAACTCACCGGTAACCCTGTGCGCCAAGCACTGCTTGATATGCGTACCAACCGCATTGCGGCTATGAAGGAGATGAACCTCGACCCCGAAAAGCGTTGCGTACTCATCGTGGGTGGCAGCCTTGGTGCCCGCAGCATAAACGAGAGTATCATAAACAACCTTAATATAATAAAGGAGAACCCCGATATTCAGTTTGTGTGGCAGACAGGAAAACTTTACTACGAGGAGATGGTGGAACGAGCCGTAAAAGAGGGCAAGCCCGACAATCTGACAATAACCGACTTTGTGAGCAATATGGCAAACGCTCTTAATGCAGCCAACCTTGTTGTTTCGCGTGCCGGAGCCGGTTCAATTTCGGAATTTGCACTATTGGGCAAGGCAGTAATTCTTGTGCCGTCGCCCAACGTATCGGAGGACCATCAGACAAAGAATGCAATGGCTCTTGTGGAGAAAGGGGCCGCAATATATGTGGCCGACGCAAAAGCCAACGACGAACTTCTGCAAAGAGCGGTGGCCACAGTGGTCGACGATGCGAAACTCGCCTCGCTCGAAGAGAATATTGTGAAAATGGCAAAGCCCAATGCCGCACAAGAGATTGCCGAGGAGGTGCTGATGCTTGCCGATGCTTATCTTGAAAAGGAAACACGTCGCATAAAAGAGAATATAAAATAATGGAACTTAAAGATATTAAACAGGTATATTTCCTCGGTGCCGGAGGCATAGGAATGAGCGCGCTGGTGAGATACTTCCTGAGCGAAGGCAAAGTGGTTGCCGGATACGACCGCACCCCCAGCCCACTCACCGAGAAACTCATCGAAGAGGGTGCGCAGCTTCACTTTGAAGAGAGCATCGACCTTGTGCCCGAGTGTTGTAAGAACCCCGAGGGCACCTTGGTTGTATACACCCCCGCAATCCCTGCCGATCACAAGGAGTGGGCACTCTTCGGCAACGGGAGCTTCACCGTGAAGAAACGTGCAGAGGTATTGGGCATAATCACAGGCGACAAGCAGGGTGTTTGTGCCGCCGGAACACACGGCAAGACCACCACATCCACAATGACGGCCCATCTGTTGCACCAATCGCATATAGACTGTGCCGCCTTCCTCGGAGGTATTTCAAAGAACTACAAGAGCAACCTCATACTCACCGACAAGAGCGACTTTGTGGTTATAGAGGCCGACGAATACGACCGCTCGTTCCTGCACTTAAAACCCTTCATTGCCACAATAACATCGGCCGACCCCGACCATCTTGATATTTACGGCAACAAAGAGAATTACCTCGAAGCGTTTGCACAGTTTACCGAGAGAATAAAAGAGGGCGGCTATCTTATTATGCACGAGGGGTTGGAGGTTAAGCCACGCACAAAGCCCGGGGTAACCACATATATATACGGAAGGGAGAAGGGCGACTTTCACGCCCGCAACATACGCATCGGCAACGGCACCATAATAATAGATTATGTGTCGCCGTGGCAGACAATAAAGGATGTGGAGCTTGGGGTACCCGTGAGCATAAACATCGACAATGGCATTGCATCGATGGCTATGGCCGAACTTTGCGGTGCCACTGCCGAGGAGATTAGAGAGGGAATGAGAAGCTTTGCCGGAGCCGACCGCCGCTTCGATTTTCATATAAAGAATGAGAATGTTGTGCTGCTCAGCGATTATGCCCACCACCCCGACGAGGTTAAAGCCTGCGCACATTCGCTAAAAGAGCTTTACAGCGACAGAAAGATAACAGCACTCTTCCAGCCCCATCTGTTCAGCCGCACAAAAGACTTTTACAAGGAGTTTGCCGAGAGCCTCTCACTCTTCGACGAGGTAATACTCACCGATATTTACCCCGCACGCGAACTGCCGATAGAGGGAGTGACAAGCAAACTCATATTCGACAACCTTAAAGAGGGAGTAAGCAAAAGTATGTGCAGCCGTAGCGATGTACTCAGAACCATAGAGGAGAAAAGCAACGAAATTGAGGTTCTTGTATCGTTGGGTGCCGGCGACCTTGAAAATGACATATTGCAAATGAAGAATATATTAACCGCCAAAAAATGCTGAAAAAAATTCTCACATACGTGGTTGCAGCAATAGCCTTGTGCTACATTGCATTTGCACTGCTCGTTCTCACAAGGGGGGAGCAGGGCAAGGTGTGCCAAGGGGTGGAGATAACCATTCACGACAAGGGATACGGTACAATATCGGCCGAGGAGATTGAAGAGCTCATACACCGCAAGCACGGCAAGTTCAAAGGGGTTGCACTCGACAATATCGATTGCGAGAAGTTGGAACTGCTCATAAACAGCCTGTCGGTGGTAGAAGAGTGCCAATGCTTCAAGACACACAAAGGGTTTGTAGGAATAAACATCGATTGCAAGATACCCATACTGCACGCCTATGATGTAAGCGGTCGTGAATTTTATATTGACAAAAAGGGAGACATAATAGAGGGGATAAACAGCGCGGTGTATCTGCCTGTTGCCAGCGGATTCATAAACAGGAGTATGGCGAAAAACGAATTGCTCACGCTTGCCGAATTTATGCAGGAGAATCGTTTTTGGAACGAGCAGGTGGAGCAGATTTTCTTCACGGCACAAGGCAACATTATACTCGTCCCACGCATAGGCAACCACACGATAGAGCTCGGCAAGATAGATAATCTTGAAAAAAAGCTCGACAAGTTGAGAAAATTCTACGAAAAGGGGCTGAACACCATCGGGTGGGATAAATACAGAAAGATAAACATTGAATTTGAAGAACAGGTTATTTGCACCAAGAAAAACTAATTTATGGGAACAAAAAATTATATCACAGCTATTGAGATTGGCTCGTCCAAAGTGTCGGGAGTCATAGGTATTGAAACATACGAGGGAATGAAGATAATCGCCTATGCTTGCGAGCCTGTGGATGGTTTTATTTCAAAAGGCGTGGTGCGCAATGTCGATGCAACAAGCGCCTGCCTCACCAATATAATAAACCGCTTGGAAACACAGCTCGACAATAAGATTAACATCGAGAAGGCATATATAAACATAGGCGGCCTGTCGGTGCACTCAATAAAATCGACCATAAAGAGAGAGTTTGACGAATACACCAAGATTACCCCCAATATCATCGACAGTATGGCACTCGACAATGATAATGAGTTTATTGTTCCCGAGGGCTATCAGAAGGTACAGGTAATAGTACAGGAGTATAAGCTCGACGGCAGCATAAACACCGCTCCCACCGGATTTCACACACGTTGCATAGAGTGCAGCTACCTTAACATTGTTATTAAGGAGCAGTTTATGAAGCAACTGTGCGAGAGCTTCGAAATGGCAAAAATAGAGATTGTCGACAGCTTCTGTGCCGCAAAAATAGATGCCGATAATCTGCTCGACAAAGACCACAAGAGAAACTGCGCACTGGTAAATATGGGAGCCGAAACTACCACAATATCCATCTATCGCGACGAACTGCTGCGCAAGCTGATAGTGCTTCCGTTGGGTGGCGAGAGTATCACAAAAGATATTTGTGCCGAGCACGTATCGCGCGAAGAGGCCGAGCAGCTAAAAATATTCAAAGGCTACAACTCAACCATTGTCGATAATTCGCCCATTCCCAACGAAGTGCTTAACAAGATTATAGAGGCACGCGTGAGCGAAATTCTGCTGAATATAAAGAACCAGATTGCAACATCGGGCGAGAAGGTTACTCAAATTCTGTTCATCGGCGGAGCGGCAAGGCTGAAAAACCTCTCACAGCTCACAAAGGAGTACCTCCCCACATTCGAAACAAGAATAATGACAGAGCCCTCGCTCAACAGTTTCAGCGACAGCAACCTCTATCTTGCCGATGGAGCAATAACCCCCACCCTCTTCGGGCTTTTAAGCACAGGCAAAGAGAATTGCTGCAAGGAGATTAAGCCCAAAGAACCGGTAAAGCCCATACAAACCTCGCTGTTCGACGAAGAGCCACAGCAAGAAGAGATTAAAAAACCACAGCCCGAACCGGAACCCACAAAGAAAGATAAGGTGAAAAAAACCGAAAAGGATAAGGATAAAAATATATTCGGCGGGCTATTCGGTTGGGTAAACAAAGGCAAGGACGTTTGGAAAGACCTCAAAGATAATATAACCGAGGAGGAGAGCGACGACGAGTAATCACGAATAATCGAAATAACAGATACAACTATGAACGAAGATACAAGACAGGGACTTCCCTTCGATATACCCACAGATGCCCCAAGAATAATAAAAGTGATAGGCGTTGGTGGCGGTGGCAGCAATGCTGTCGAGAATATGTACGAAAAAGGCATACACAATGTATCATTTGCAATATGTAACACCGACCGTCAGGCACTTTTCCACTCAAATATCCCTGTGAAAGTGCAGCTTGGCGACACCACAACCGAGGGACTGGGTGCCGGCAACGACCCCAACGTAGCCCGTATGGCAGCCGAGGAGAGCCGCGAAGAGATTGAACAACTTTTCCGCGACGGCACAAAGATGGCATTTATAACCGCAGGAATGGGAGGCGGCACAGGAACGGGAGCAGCACCCGTTGTTGCCGAGATTGCAAGGAGTATGAACATACTCACCATCGGCATTGTAACCATTCCTTTCCGATTCGAAATGGGCAAAAAAATAAAGCAAGCCTTGCGCGGCGTTGCCGAAATTGCCAAGCACGTCGATGCCTTGCTCGTGATAAACAATGAACGCCTGCTCGACATATACCCCAAGCTCGATATTGAGGAGGGCTTCCGCAAGGTAGACGAGGTACTCACCACCGCAACAAAGAGCATTGCCGAAATTATAACCGCACGAGGAAAAATCAACCTCGATTTTCGCGATGTTAAGAAGGTGCTCAAAAACGGAGGAGTAGCCATAATGAGTTACGGAATAGAGAGCGGCGAGGGACGCCTCGACCGAGCCTTCCGCAAGGCTATGCACTCTCCGTTGCTCAACAACAACGATATTTATAAATCCAAGAAACTGCTCTTCAACATATACTACAACCCCAACGAACCTATGTTGGTAGAGGAGATAAATGCCGTCAACCACTTTATGGAACAATTCGAGGATGAAAATATCGAAGTAATCTGGGGATTGAGCAAGGACCTTGAACTACAAGAAGGCGAAGTAAAAGTAACCGTGCTTGCCACAGGATTCGGAATGAACAATATCCCCGGAATGGAGCCTCTCATAGAGAAAAAGAGGGCCGAAGAGGAGAGAATTACACAAGAGGAGAGAATCGCACGGGAGGCCGAGGAGAAGAGACTCACAGAAATGGAAAAGAACTTCTACAAGGAGGAGTACAAGATATTCATCTTCGATGATAATGAGATCTACGACGACGAACTTATTTCGGCAATAGACAATTCCCCCACCTACAAGCGAACCGTTCAGGAGCTCGACTCGTTAAAAGGTATAATCTCGGCAAGAAAAACAACCGACGAAGAGGTTGCAGCCATTGCCAAAGAAACTACCGAGGATAATGAGGATAATAATGAAGAATAACATTTCAAATAAAGAATTATGAAACTATACGACATTATCAGCAACGACATTAAAGAGGCAATGAAGGCCAAAGACAAAGTTGCGCTCGATACATTGAGAAATATAAAGAAGGTGCTTCTCGAAGCAAAAACCGCCCCCGGTGCCGGCGACACAGTGAGCGACGAGACTGCAATAAAAATCATTCAGAAGCTGGTGAAGCAGGGCAAAGAATCGGCCGAGTTGTTCCAGAGCCAGAATCGTGCCGAGCTTGCAGCCGAGGAGCTTGCACAAGTTGCGGTAATGGAGAAATACCTTCCCAAGCAGATGAGCGAGGAGGAGATAACCGCTGCGCTGAAAGAGATTATAGCACAGGTGGGAGCCGACAAGCCGCAGGATATGGGCAAGGTGATGGGCGTTGCCACCAAACAGCTTGCCGGAAAAGCCGACGGCAAGACAATTTCGGCAATAGTGAAGCAGTTATTGGCCTAACCCACAAAAAGTTCTTTAAGCACTTCGCTCGAATGTAAATGAGGAAAAGAGGGAACGTGCAGACGATAATATTCTTCGAGAACAGCGAGAAACTCACCTCGCTGTTCTCTATTTAATGCAAGGAGCCTCGCCGACTGAAAATCGCACTGCAAAAGAGCCACAAAGCGTGCCGCAGCCTGCGGTAACAGAAAATGAGGATGCAACGGATGTTCGCGCACCAGACAGCCGGCCTGTAAATCAAAATAGGAATTGGGGGACAATCCTCCCACATTGGGGAACACTCCCAAAAAACGAAGCAAACGCGCAAGGAACACCAAATGAAAATCGGCATACCCCTCTTCGGCCGCATCGAACCACACAAGAGCCCTGTCGATAAAGAAATACAGCGACTCATCCTCGCCAACCTCACACAATGCATAAGTGAGCACCTCGGCAATATAGAGTGCAATGGAGGATTTTACAACATCGCACTGAATAGAAGAAAAAAGCACATCGGGCTGCGCCTCGGCAATTCTTGCAAACGATTTTTGCGAGTGGCCCGAAGCGGTGAAAGCAATCATCGACAAAGGCTGGAACAGCACACTGCGCACTCTCGCCTTTTTGCTATGCGTCACAGGCAACAGGAAAGATTTACGCCCCTGTTGCAACGTATAAATGTCGGCAACCATCAAAGAATCGTTATATTTAATGGTGCGAAGTACTATTCCATTGTATTTTTCAACCATAAAAAAGCAATATTCACACACAAAGTTATAAAAAAATCGTCAAATTGTTTGCAGTTTCAAAAAAAGGTTTTACCTTTGCAGTCGCTTTAAGCATTAAAGCAGCAATCACACAGCTTCAAAAGAGTTGAAAAAAGAACCAAGGCCCATTCGTCTATCGGCTAGGACGCAAGATTTTCATTCTTGAAAGAGGGGTTCGATTCCCCTATGGGCTACAAATTAAAACTAAAAACATTACAAAGAGATGGCAAATCACAAATCATCACTTAAAAGAATCAGACAAACAGAGAAGAGAAATCTTCAGAACCGTTATTTCGGTAAAAATATGCGTTCAGCGGTTCGCGGTCTTCGCGCTATCACCGACAAGAACGAGGCTTTGGCAAAATTCCCCGAAGTTCAAAAAATGCTTGACAGAATGGCTAAACGTGGTCTTATCCACAAGAACAAGGCCGCAAACCTTAAATCGGGTTTGTGCGCTAAAATCGCTAAATTAGCCTAATTTTTAAGACATATATTTACCTACGAGAGGCTGGATTACGCAATCCAGCCTTTTCGCGTTATCCCCCATCGTAACTCCATACTCACAAGCAACAAACAACGGGGCACGGCACATTTCAAGCTCCTTACACACAGGCACACATAAAAATAAAAACTTCGTTTTTAATACCACAGAAAAAGCAAAAAAACCTTGCAAAGTAACCCCGTTTTTTGTATTTTTGTTGAGTTATTAAGAAGCTATAAACACAATATGAGCGAAGAGATTAAACAGAACTATTCGGCGGACAGCATTCAGGTGCTCGAAGGATTGGAAGCAGTGCGCAAACGCCCTGCAATGTACATTGGCGACATTAGCGAAAAAGGCTTGCACCACCTTGTCTACGAGGTTGTCGACAACTCCATCGACGAGGCGATGGCCGGATATTGTACACATATAAACGTAACCATCAACCCCGGAAACTCAATCACCGTGCAGGACAACGGTCGCGGTATTCCCGTAGACTGGCACGAAAAGGAGAACCGCTCGGCATTGGAGGTTGTAATGACCGTGCTACACGCCGGCGGTAAGTTCAACAAAGACTCCTACAAAGTATCGGGAGGATTGCACGGCGTGGGTGTATCCTGCGTTAACGCCCTCTCTACACATATGAAGACCGAGGTGTTCCGCGACGGCAAGCGCTACGAGCAGAACTACTCTTGCGGAAAGCCCATCGACCAAGTAAAATGCGTAGGAGAGTCGGATTTAAGGGGCACACGCCAAACTTTTCAGCCCGACGACAGCATATTCGTGGTAACAGAATACAAATACGAAATTCTGGCAACACGCTTGCGCGAGCTTGCATTCTTGAACGCCGGAATCACCATCACCCTCACCGACCAGCGTGAGGCCGACGAAAATGGCGAATACAAGAGCGAAACATTCTACTCCACCGAGGGATTGAAAGAGTTTGTCCGTTACATCGACGCATCGCGCACCCCGCTCATTGCCGATGTAATCTACCTCAACACCGAAAAGAACGGAATACCCATCGAGGCAGCCATCATCTACAACAACGGTTACAGCGAGAATGTACACTCTTATGTAAACAACATCAACACCATAGAGGGCGGAACACATCTTGCAGGATTCCGTCGCGCCCTCACCCGCACACTCAAAAAATATGCCGACGACACAAAGGCACTCGAAAAGGCCAAAGTGGAAATATCGGGTGAGGACTTCCGCGAAGGCCTCACAGCCATCGTGTCGGTAAAGGTAGCCGAGCCTCAATTCGAGGGACAGACAAAGACCAAGCTCGGAAACAACGAGGTTACAGGCGCCGTAGACCAAGCTGTGGGCGAAGCCTTGACATACTACCTCGAAGAGCACCCGAAAGAGGCCAAGATGGTGGTAGACAAAGTGATTCTTGCCGCAACAGCACGTATTGCCGCACGCAAAGCCCGCGAGAGCGTTCAGCGCAAGAGCCCGATGGGCGGTTGCGGAATGCCCGGCAAGCTCGCCGACTGCTCCGACAAAGACCCCGCCAAATGCGAACTCTTCCTTGTGGAGGGTGATTCGGCCGGTGGTTCGGCAAAGCAAGGCCGTAAAAACAGTTTTCAGGCAATTCTTCCCCTGCGCGGTAAAATCCTTAACGTAGAGAAAGTAATGTGGCACAAAGCCTTCGAGAGCGACGAAATTAACAACATAATACAGGCAATCGGAGTGCGTTTCGGACTCGACCCCGAGGACAGCAAAAAGGCCAATATCGAGAAATTGCGCTACCACAAGATTATTATGATGGCCGATGCCGATGTTGACGGTGCACACATTGGAACGCTTATTATGACCCTCTTCTACCGCTATATGCCCGAGGTTATAGAAGGCGGCTACCTCTACAAAGCTATGCCCCCGCTCTACCAATGCTCAAAAGGCAACGTAAAGGAGTATTGTTACGACGACGATGCATTGAAAGAGTTTATCAACAAATATGCCAACGGCAATGAAAAAGATATAAAGATACAGCGTTACAAAGGTCTTGGTGAGATGAACCCCGAACAGCTGTGGGAAACAACAATGAACCCCGAGACACGCACGCTGAAACAGGTAACCATACGCGATGCACAAGAGGCCGACCACATATTCTCGATGCTTATGGGCGACGATGTTGGTCCCCGTCGAGAATTCATCGAAAAGAATGCAAGATACGCCGACATTGACGCATAATAATTCTACAAAAAGGAGGATGACTCAAAAGTCCCTTTTTAAGACATTACACCCTCGCTAGAATATACTCTGGCGAGGGTGTTTACTTTGTATATATTACTTTTGGGTCTGCCCCCTTTTGTGTAGGAGATGAATAAAAAATGTAATTCAAGGCCTGCGTAGCCTGAAAAACCGAAGTTTACTAAGCGTAAATGAGGATTTTGAAGGCAAGCGTAACGCAGAAAAACGCTTTTTAGCCATCTTCTTTTATATGAAACTAAACCTTTAAGAAAATCTTTTTACGATAAAGAAAATAGAGCAGCAACCAACAGACAGCCACATAGCACACCCAATAGATAAGCCCGTGCAACGAAGAGGGAACAGCATTTATCACTCCACCAAACAGCGCACCGGTGGGCTTGTGAAAATCCACAAACTGCTGTGCCAGATATATTGTGATAGAATTAAGCCCTATAACCCTGAAAAAGAGAGTCCAACCGCGCCACTGCATAACATCGACCACCAGATAGAAGAATGCAAAGAGCGCAACCGACCAGCCTCCGGCGAAACAGACAAACGAGCTTGTCCACAAATTCTTGTTTATAGGAAACACAAAATCCCACAACCACCCTGCAAGCAGCAGCACAGCCGCAGCTGCGAAAAGGCAGAGAACTTTCTTGTAACCATTCGCTACCCTCTTATGCATAATAAAATCACCGGTGAAAATACCCAGCATAGCCGTAACCACAGCCGGAAGGGTAGAGAGAAGCCCCTCGGGGTCGTGTACCCCATCGTGCAAAGTGCCGGGCAGGAACAAGCGGTCTATATAAGCAACCAATGAGGCCTCCATCGACAAAGGAGAGGCTTCGCCCACAGCCGGAACAGGCACCCACGCAAGCAATGCCCAATAGGCAAGCAATATAACCACCGATGCAACAGCCGAGGCCTTTCGCCCCGCCCACACATAGAGCAACGCCGCAAACATCCACGCGGAGCCTATGCGACCGAGCACCGAGGCGTAGCGCATACTCTCGAAATTAAACTGCAACAGCCCATTATAGACCATTCCCAGAATAACAAGCATAAGGCCCCTATAAATTATCTTGCGCGAGAGAGCACCGTTGCTCTTCCCCAAACTGCGCTGCTTGGCAAGCGAGAAAGGGAACGATACTCCCGCAAGGAAAAGGAAGAGCGGGAAGATAAGGTCGTAGAAAGTAAACCCGTTCCACGCAACGTGGTGCATCTGGCTGCTCCAGGAGGCCAACAGAGTGCCGGGAAAGAGAGCACAAAGGCTTACAAACAGCGCATCGCCACCCATAATAAAAAACATATCAAAACCTCGCAAAGTGTCGAGCGACATTAAACGCTCTTTGCTCTTCACATTCCCCATATTATCGTATTATAAGATTATCAATATCAACATCGGCATCAAGCCCCAAGGATGGCTCGGCACTGCGCCCCACAGCCACCAAAAGCCGAGGGGAGAAAGGAGCAAGCGAGGGAGAATGAACCTTCCCTGCCACAAAAGCCGACAGCCCAATCTCGGCAGCCTGCATAAGCATAGCCTGTACCACCCTACCAAGCAGCAGCTCGCTAAAAGAAGCCTCCGAGGCACACACCGCAATATACCCGTTGGCAACAGGCAGAGAAGCACAATCGCCTCCCCCACGCAGAGCCGCAGTCTCACCACCCACAAACAATTTGTAGGAGAAGGCCGAAGTAACCTTTGCCGCAGCACCCACCAAGCGCCGCAGCTGGTCGGCCCGCACCTCATAGTCGCCAAAAGCCACACATTGCCGACCGCATTTGTCGAGCAGCGCAGCAACATTGCTCTTTGCCTTTAAGGGAGCAACGGTACGCGCCTTGTGCTCTTCCATCTTCTTTTCCAGATAATTATCGGCCATATTGTTATAAATATACTCCGGTTCTAAAATAGGAAAAGCACCGCTTCTGCGGTGCTTCGAGGTACCTGGCGGATTCGAACCGCCGTACATGGTTTTGCAGACCACTGACTAAGCCACTCATCCAAGGTACCGGCTGCAATTGGATTTTGCAACGGCAAAGGTATAACTATTTTTCATAAACGACAAATAAAGAGCCGCTTTTTTGCTTGCAACAGCCACCTTTTTGGCAAAAAAAACGAAAATATGAAGTTTATAACCTATCTTCGCAGAAAATAAAGAGGGAATGATACACAAAGTCGCGAAATTCATACAACAGAAACAACTGCTGCACGATGGCGAGAAAGTACTCGTCGCCATAAGCGGCGGAGCCGATTCTGTGGCCCTTCTGCTGGCACTGCAAAAGCTCGGATACGATTGCGAAGCACTGCACTGCAATTTTCATCTGCGCGGCGACGAGAGCACACGCGACGAGCTTTTTGTGCGCGACCTGTGCAAAAGACACTGCGTTCCCCTCTCGGTTGTAAATTTCGACACAGCCGCATACGCCTACGAGAAAAAAATCTCAATAGAAATGGCTGCACGCGAGCAACGCTACGAGGCCTTTGAGAGCCACCGCAAAAAATGTGGCGCAACCGCCATTGCCGTGGCGCACCACGCAGGCGACAGTGCCGAAACTATGCTGCTCAACCTCATTCGCGGCACAGGGCTTAAAGGGCTCCACGGCATACAGCCAAAGAACGGCCATATTGTGCGGCCGCTATTGTGCGTGGAGCGTGACGAGATTACAGAATACCTAAAATGGCGAAACGAAGATTTTGTCACCGACAGCACCAACCTCGAAGATGAATTTACCCGCAACAAGATACGCCTTAACATTCTGCCGCTTATGCAGGAGATTAACCCCTCGATAGTGGAGAGCCTCACCTTGACAGCCGAGCGCATAGGAGAGGCCGAAAAGGTATATGCAAAAGCCATTGAAGAGGGCATTGCAAGGGTGAAGAGAGGCAACATTATAGACATTGAATCCCTTAAACACGAACCCTCGCCACAGGCACTGCTGTATGAAATTCTGCACCCGATAGGGTTCAACGGCACACAGATAAACGATATTCTGCAATCGTTGAACGGCGGGAGCGGCCGCACATTCTCCTGCGACAATTGGCAACTGACAAAAGACCGCACCACACTCATAATAACCCCAAAGAACGAGGAACCCTGCACAAGCACCACCCTGCCCTGCAACGGCACGATAGAAACGCCGCACGGCACTCTCGTCTGCGCTACACAGGAATTCAACGGCATCATCGAGCGAAAAAAAGAGATTGCCACCATTGACTGCGACAAGGTGCAACTGCCCCTGATGCTGCGCAATTGGCAACAGGGCGACCGCTTCACCCCCTTTGGAATGCGGGGCAGTAAACTTGTAAGCGACTACCTCACCGACCGCAAAAAGAGCCTCATCGACAAGCAACGGCAGTTGGTTGTTACCGATGCGACAGGCAAAATAGTGTGGTTGGTGGGCGAAAGGCCGGCCGCCTGCGGTGCTGTCGATGGCGGTACAAGGAGTATTCTGCGCATCGAGTGGCAGGAAAGGGAATAGCTATAAAAGGGTTTTTAGACAGAAGAACAAAAGACAAAAGAACAAAAAGACAGAAAACAAACACACAATGTAGGGGCAGACCGGTGTGTCTGCCCGGATACACAAGCAAGAGGAAGAAATACTCCTCCACCGCAAGCGGTCCCCCTCCTCTAACGGAGGAGGAGTACGGCGGTAGCCGGGAGGGACTCTTTAAAAAGAGGAGGAGTTTGAAAGGCAAGTAATAACTGTCCCGCTTGTAGAGGGACGAGAAATTTACACGTAAATTTCGGAGGGAGTATTAAAACGCGATTGCTTCAATCTCCTCACCCCTACGGGGAGCTCCCCTTTCCAAGGAGAGCGCAAAAAACTCTTCCACCGACAAAAACAAACGCGCAATGTAGGGGCAGACCGATGTGTCTGCCCAAAAAGGAAACGCAGGCAAAAGGGCGCACACGCCGGTGCGCCCCTACGGCAACCCCTTTATGGGGCACTATACAAATAAATCTCGGGGTTACCCGAGATTTATTTGTTGTTTATTATTGTTATTTATTATGGACACACAGGGCGCACTGTGTGGCCGAGGTAACGGTAGTAGTCGTAGCTCCAACAAACGTTCGAATTGAACATCAGAATGCTGGCGTAGTAACTGTTTATGCTATCAAACGGCTCGTCCAACAACAGCCGAGAGAGCCCTGGTCGTAGACTCCCGTACCGTGGTGGAGATTTACTCAACCAAATGACGCTGGCGCACAGCCTCATAGAGAATTACGCCGGTGGCCACCGACACATTGAGCGACTCTATGTTACCAAACTGGGGAATAGAGACCCACTCGTCGCACAGGGCAAGATGCTCGTGGGGAATACCCGTATCCTCGGCACCCATCACCACGCACACAGGTTCATTGTAAACAGCCTGTGTGTAATTTATTTTGCCCTTCTCGGTGGCACACACAATGCGCACACCCGAGGCCTTAAGATATTTAAGAACCTCGGTGATATTCTTCTCGCGGCACACGGGAAGGGTGTGCAGGGCGCCGGCCGAGGTTTTTACCGCGTCGGCATTTACCGTTACGCTGTTGTGCGAGGGGATTATAATGGCATCTACCCCCGCACAGTCGCAAGTGCGGGCAATGGAGCCGAAATTACGCACGTCGGTAATCCCGTCGAGCAGCACAAGAAAGGGTACTTTTCCCTCCTCATAGAGTGTGGGCACGAGCATATCCACGTGGGCATACTCCACTGCCGACATAAAAGCTATTACCCCTTGGTGATTCTTGCGGGTTATGCGATTGAGTTTCTCCACAGGCACACGCAGCACAGGGATTGTGCTACCTTTGAGCGCACCGAACAGTTCACGCGACAGCTCACTCTGAATATCTCTCTTGACAAGAATTTTATCAATCTCCTTGCCGGCCTCCAAGGCCTCTAATACGGCACGAACACCGAATATCATTTCACTTTTTACCATAATAATCTTTATTTTTGCGATAGCAGAAGGGCCGCATTGTCGAGAGCCGCTTCGGTGAGAACCTCGCCGCTCATCATCTGCGCAATTTCGCGCACACGCTCCTCCTGCGAAAGTTTTACAATATGTGTGAGGGTTCCCTTCTCTGTTTCCTCTTTATACACTTTATAGTGCGAAGCTCCCAACGCCGCCACCTGTGGCAAATGGGTGATACTTATCACCTGATGATGCGCCGTGCCCATCTGCTGCATAAGCCGTCCCATACGCTCGGCAAGCACGCCCGAAATTCCCGTGTCAATCTCGTCGAATATGAGCGTAGGCTGCCCAAGATTGGTGGCTATGAGCGATTTTAGAGCCAGCATCACACGCGCCATTTCACCGCCCGAAGCTACGCAGGCAAGGGGCTGCGGTGCGCTTATGCTGTTGGCCGAGAAGAGGAAGGTTACATCGTCGCCGCCCAAATGCGAAAGAGTCGCCAATGGAGCGATATTAACCTCGAAACGTATCATAGGCATTCCCAGATTAACGAGAATGGCCACAATATTCTGTTGAAGCTCTTTTGCGGCGGCGGTGCGTGCCCGAGTGAGGGCACCGGCTGCCGCGGCAAGTTCCTCATACAAAGCCGCGCATCGTTTCTCGGCCTGTTGCAGTTCCCAATCGCCATTATCAATGTGGTCGAGCTTTTCGCGGTACGAATCGCGCAGGGCAATAAGCTCCCCTACCGACGATACACGGTGCTTCGTTTGCAGAGTGTAAATTTGAGCCAAACGCCTGTCGACAAACTCCAATCGGGAGGGCGACGATTGCACCCCTTCGGCACGACGGCAAAGTTCGTCGCAACAATCTTTAAGCTCTATGAAATTACTGTCCAAGCGGCTGGCAAGCTCGCCTGCGGGGGCATAATGAGGGGCCACTCGCGATAATGCGGCCACCCCCTCGCGGATAGATTGCAGGAGGCTCACATTCTCGCCGTCAAGAGCGCTGTATGCAGTGTGGAGGGCGGCACGAATATCCTCGGCGTGCGACAGTTCCTGCTGCTCCTGCTCCAATTCCTCCTGTTCACTCTCGTTAAGTGCCGCGCCATCAAGTTCTTCAAATTGGAAGCGCAGCCACTCCTCGTCGCGACGACTCTTCTCAATGTCGGCACGCAAGGCCTCTGCCTCCTTCTGCACCGCCACATAAGCGGCATATTTTTGGCTGTAAGAGGCGAGCAGTTCACTGTCGTGTGCCAGAATATCAAGCACATTCAGTTGGAAATTCTTGTTGCCCAACAGCAGATTCTGATGCTGCGAGTGAATATCTATAAGGCGGCTGCCAAGCTCTTTAAGCAATGCTGCCGACACGGGAGTATCGTTTATAAAAGCTCTGCTGCGGCCCGACGAGGATAGCTCGCGACGTATTATGCACTCCTCGGCACAATAGTCAAGGTCATTCTCCTCGAAGAAGCCCTGCAACGAGAATGCAGAAATATCGAAACAGCCCTCTATCACACAGCGGTCGGCCCCCTCGCGTATCGACTTTGCATCGGAGCGTTGCCCCAGCATAATGGCTATGGCTCCAAGAAAGACCGACTTTCCCGCACCCGTCTCTCCTGTAATAACAGAAAAGCCCGAGGCAAAGTCAACCTCCACACTCTCCACAAGAGCAAAATTTCGTATTATAATCGATTTTAGCATTTATAGTTGTTCTTCGGGTTTTGATATAAGTTCCTCCCATTTTGCCGAAAGGGAAGGGTCTATATTGGTGATTATCTTTTTTGCATCCTGCCTCTCTTTTGTCGAACCGACAGAATAGACATTCAGCAATTCGTCGTTCTTATACTCCACCCACAGACGGGGGAAATAGGCCATTGTGCGAGTTTCGTATGCCTCCTGCAACAAATTCAGGCACTCTGTAATAACCTTGCGGCCGCCCGATGCATTCTTATACATTGTATCGAGCCCCAAGCGGTGGTATTTATACATCAGCTTGCGCATAGGTTCCAAGGTTCCGCTCATATAGTCGTTGATTATCGAACAGCGGTTATTGTCGCTGCTCATTGCACGCCAGCCTGCATCGCCCAATGTCTGGGAGTTATTGGCGATATTCTGTGCCTTGTTCAGCCACTCGTTACCCCCTAATTCTCCCAAAGAATCCATATCAAAGCCTATTATCAGATAGGCATAATAGGCAAGGACGGCTATGAGATTATTGTCGATATTATCCTCGTTAAAGTCCATGCGGTCGTATGGTTGGTAGGAGAATGTAATGGTTTTATCCTCGTATTTGAACAGCGTGGTTGTGTAGCTCGATGCATACACAGGGCGTGTACCCTGAACGATGAGAGAGCAGGTAAATGTTCCGTCGGGGGAATATTGATCCACCACAAAATTGAAACTGCAATCTATACGCTCATAATCCTCGTATGTGTTGTTTGTCCACTTTCTATCGTTGAGAAACTGCGTAATTGCCTCTTCGAGCACTTTAAAAACCTCGGTATTTGCACCCTGCACCTTTGAGTAATTGACATTTACCTTTGCATTAAGCTCCTCGCCCACGGCAAATGTGTTAAGCGGCAACAGGAGTATCAAGGCGACAAGCAACAGTTTCGAGAGGTGCGAAACAATATCGCGGGCAACCTCGTGCTTGCTCTTTAACGGATAATCGGTTACTCCGTCTTTCTCAATTATGGTAACCTTGTTGGTGTCGTGAGCAAAGCCTGCCCCTTTGTCGGCAAGAGAGTTAAGGACAATAAAATCGAGATTCTTCTTTGCGAGTTTTTCTCGGGCGTTTACCTCGCCATCGTTAGTTTCGAGAGCAAAGCCCACAAGGCGTTGATTTTCACCCTTTGCCTTGCCAAGCTCGGCGGCAATATCCTTGTTGGGTTCAAGCTCTATCACCATTCCCTCGCCCGTACGTTTAATTTTCTTATCGGCACAGACGGCAGGGCGATAATCGGCCACGGCGGCGCAAAGTATTGCAGCATCGCAGGCCGGGAAGGCCTCGACAGCCGCATCGTACATTTCGGCAGCCGACTCCACATTTATGCGCTCTATCGAGCCATTGGGCGTGGGGAGCGACACAGGGCCCGACACAAGAACCACATCAGCACCGCGGGCGGCACATTCGGCAGCAAGGGCAAAGCCCATTTTACCCGACGAATAGTTACCGATGAAACGCACCGGGTCTATTTTTTCATAGGTAGGGCCGGCGGTAATAAGCACCTTCTTACCCTTCAAGAGAGTGCCCTCAAAAAAAAAAGACTTCAATGCCTCCACTATCTTTTCGGGCTCTTCCATACGCCCTTTACCCGACAGGTGGCTGGCAAGCTCGCCTGTTCCCGGCTCTATAATGTGGTTGCCGTAACCTTCGAGCACTTTAAGATTATGCTGTGTAGAGGGGTGAGCAAACATATCAAGGTCCATTGCCGGAGCGATGAACACAGGAGACTTCATCGAAAGGTAGGTGGTAACTAGCATATTATCGGCAATGCCGGAGGCCATCTTTCCAAGCGTGGAAGCTGTTGCAGGAGCCACAATCATCGCATCGGCCCACAAGCCAAGTTCCACGTGACTGTGCCACTCACCGCTGTTGCTGTTGAAAAACTCGCACAGCACAGGGCGGCCCGAGAGTGTGGATAGCGTGAGCGGAGTTATAAACTCACGGCTCGAAGGAGTCATCACCACCTGCACTTCGGCACCCTCTTTCACCAATAGACGAACAAGTATTGCCGCCTTATAAGCAGCAATACTTCCCGTAACTCCTAAAACTATCTTTTTACCTTTGAGCATTCTTCTCATTTCTTAAATTCGCGAATTTTTATGCGCGTCAGAGCCTGTTTGGTATTCAGGGGAAAATCTCCGTTCATCATCCAACCATAATAGCCCGGGTCGCGATGCAGCACCGCCGCAACACTCTCGCCCTTGTATTTACCGAAGTTAAAGACCTCGCACCCCGCATCGTCGTACACGAAACGACCGGCAAAATCCACGTTACGGGTGAACGACGACTCTTTGGCAAGAGCCTCAATATCATTCTCCATATCTTCGTAGTGGTCGAGCTGCGCTTTTAGAACTTCGTATGTGGCACGAGTGTCGGCAAGTGCACTGTGAGCATTGTCAAACTCGGTACCGCAATAGAATTTATGAGCGGCCGACAATGTTCGGGGCTCACGCTTGTGATAAAGCACTTGCACATCTATCGCGTGGTGACGGGTGAGGTCAATATCAACCTGTGCACGCAGGAACTCCTCGGCAAGCATAGGAAGGTCGAAGCGGTTGGAGTTAAACCCTGCAAGGTCGCACCCCTCAAAGTCGGAGGCAATCTCTTTTGCCACCTCCTTGAAACGAGGGCAATCCTTTACATCCTCGTCGTATATTCCGTGCACGGCCGAAGCTCCCTCGGGAATGTGCATTCCCGGATTTATGCGCCTTGTATACTCCTTCTCGCTACCGTCGGGGAAAACCTTTATGTAGCATATTTCCACAATTCTATCCTTTGAAACATCTACGCCGGTAGTTTCAAGGTCGAAAAATATGAGCGGATTTTTAAGATTAAGTTCCATTGCGTCTTTTATTCGGTGAGCATCATCGGCATTAACAACATAAGAAGCTCCTGCTTATCCTCCTGCTCGGCGGGAACAATAACTCCGGCGCGCGAGGGGTCGGCAAGCTCAATCACAGCATCCTGCCCGGGAAGATTGTTCAAAATATCAATGAGGAACGATGCACGGAAGCCTATATTCATCGATGCGCCCTCGTAGCTGCAAGTGATATTCTCCTCGGCCGATGTTGAAAAGTCTGTATCTTGTGCCGAAATTACTATTTTGTTGCTCTCCAAATGCAGTTTAATCAAGCTCGCTTGCGACGAGAAGATTGCCACGCGACGTAATGCACTGATAAATGCCGCACGGTCCACGGTGAGTTTGTGGGGGTTATTCTGGGGAATAACCGAATTATAGTTAGGGTAACGACCATCGTAGAGACGCGACACCAATTTATACTCGCCAAGAGTAAATATAACGAAACGGCCGTCAAATTCGATGCTCACCTCCTCCTGCTCGTCCTTGCCAAGAATATTTTTCAGCAGTGTGGCAGGCTTTTTGGGGAGAATGAATGCCGATTTTTCGGCACCAACAACCGAATAGTCGCGAAAACGCACCAGCTTGTGACCATCCGAGGCTACAAGAGTGATAGACTCGGGGGTAAAATCGAAATATACACCGCTCATCATACGACGAACATCATCGTCGGCTGCCGAAGCAAACAACGAGCGGGAAATTCCGCCCGAGAGCACTGAGGCCGCTGCCGATATTTTCACGGCATTCTCGCCCAAAACCGCGGGCGCAGGGTATTCATCGCCATTGTGAGCAACAAGGCTGTACTTTCCGTTAAGATAGTATATTGTAACTTCGAGAGTATCCTTGTTCACCTCGAAACGCACAGGCTGTTCCGAAATTTCCTTCAAAGAGTCGATAAGAATTTTTGCCGAAATTGCAAATGTAAAATCCTCGGAACACTCCACAACCTCGAAAGAGGTATTGAAGGTATTATCGGGGTCCGAAGCAGTGAGCGTAAGAGTATTGCCCTGCAACTCAAACAAAATGCAATCCAGAATATAAACGGGGTTCTTGGAGTTCAAAACTCGGCTTATTACCTGCAAACGAGAAGATAATTGAGAACTTGATACTGTAAAATTCATAATATATTATATTTAATTATTAACAAAATACTATGCGCACGTGCGCACGTTGCATAGCTACAAAGATAAAACTAAATATCATATAGCTTGCAAAATATAGAAAAAAAATTGCATTTCGAGCGGAAAATAATTACTTTCGCAAAGTATTTGAAAAGCATTATGGAAATAACAGGAAAAATCATTGCAGTACTGCCCGAGAGAGGCGGTATATCTAAAACAGGAAACGAGTGGAAGATGCAGGAGTATGTAATTGAAACACACGAGCAATACCCCAAAAAAGTTTGTTTCAACGTATTCGGTGCCGACAAAATAGCACAATTCAACATTCAGGCAGGCGACGAAATGACAGTATCTTTCGACATTAACGCCCGCGAATATAACGGACGCTGGTTCAACGACATACGCGCTTGGCGTGTGGAGCGTGGAGCAGCTCCCGCCGAGGCTGCTGCCGGTGCGCCTGCAATAGACGCCCCCAAGGTAAAAATGGAGGATTTCAGCAACGACAACAACCCCGACGATCTTCCCTTCTAAAAACAGCGAAAGAATTACAGACAAAAAGAGACCGACTAAAAAATATTTTTTAGTCGGTCTCTTTTTGTGTAGGAGATGAATAAAAAGATGTAGTTCAAGGCTTGCGTAGCCTGAAAAACCGGAGTTTACTAAGCGTAAATGAGGATTTTGAAGGCAAGCGTAACGCAGAAATTACACTTTTTAGTCATCTTCTTTTTTTTATGAAACAAAGTATCCTTACGAATTCATACTCATAAGAAACTCGCCATTGTCCTTTGTCTTTTCCAAGCGGTCCTTCACAAACTCCATAGCCTCCATAGGTGTCATATCTGCAAGATATTTGCGAAGAATCCACATACGGTCGAGAGTCTGCTTGTCGAGCAAAAGATCGTCGCGACGGGTGCTCGAAGCAATGATATTCACCGCAGGGAATACACGCTTGTTACTCAACGAGCGGTCGAGCTGCAACTCCATATTACCCGTTCCCTTAAACTCCTCGAATATAACCTCGTCCATCTTGGAGCCTGTATCGATGAGGGCTGTGGCAATAATGGTGAGCGAGCCGCCATTTTCAATATTGCGGGCCGCGCCGAAGAAGCGTTTGGGCTTGTGGAGCGCATTGGCGTCGACACCACCCGACAGCACTTTACCCGACGCAGGAGAGACTGTATTATAGGCGCGGGCAAGGCGGGTAATAGAGTCGAGGAATATTACAACATCGTGCCCGCACTCAACCATTCGCTTGGCGCGTTCAAGCACAATTCCTGCGATTTTAACGTGACGCTCGGCGGGCTCGTCGAAGGTTGATGCAATAACCTCGGCATTCACGCTGCGAGCCATATCCGTTACCTCCTCGGGACGCTCGTCGATGAGCAGCATTATCATATAAGCCTCGGGGTGATTGGCGGCAATGGCATTTGCTATATCTTTGAGCAACATTGTTTTACCGGTCTTTGGCTGTGCCACTATGAGCGCACGCTGTCCCTTGCCTATGGGCGAGAAGAGGTCGACCACACGAGCCGACATATTGTCGTAATTACCGGCACAAAGAGTGAATTTTTCTTCGGGGAAGAGAGGTACAAGATTGTCGAACGATACACGGTCGCGCACAAGCTCGGGAGCAAGGCCGTTTATCTTGTTTACCTTTACAAGGGGGAAGTATTTTTCGCCCGCGCTTGCCGGACGTATTATACCCTCGACAACATCGCCGGTTTTTAGGCCGTAGAGCTTTATTTGCGACTGCGACACATAAACATCGTCGGGCGAGGAGAGATAGTTATAATCGGACGAGCGGAGAAAGCCGTAATTGTCGGGCATTGTTTCAAGGACACCCTCTACGCGCAGTACATCGGCAAAATCGTATTGCGGCTGCGCTTGCTGCTCGGGCTGCTCCTGACGGTTCTTGTCGTTGCGTTGTTGCTGACGCTGATGCTTGTCGCCCTTTGTATTCTGCTGCTCCTGACGGTTCTTGTCGAATTTCTCTACAAGCTCGGCCGGAACCTCTTTATTCTCGACGGGGAGCTCTTCAATGGGAATAAAGCCCTCTTCGGTACTCTCCGCTGGCTGTGACGCCTCGACAGACTGTGCTTCGGCCTGTTTCTTGGGCTTGCGGCCGCGCTTTTTGGGAGCAGCAGGCTCAGCCGCGGGAGTTTCGGTTGCGGGCTCTGCAACGACCTCTGTGGCACCCTCCACAGGCTGTGCAGCATCGACAATGGGTTGTTGCTCTTCGGCCTGCTTCTTGGACTTACGGCCGCGCTTTTTGGGACCAACAGGCTCGGCGGATGCCTCGGCTGCGGGCACTGCAACGATTGGTGCCGCAACCTCTTTAACAGGCTCCAAGGGTTTTATCTGTTCTTCCTGTTTTTTTGCCTTTATAGGCTCGTCAGTGTCTAATTTCTGGGCTTTGTCGCCTGTGGCTGTATATACCTTGCTTGCCCCATCGGAGTGTATTCTGTTGCGACGATGCTCACGGCGGTGCATTCTTGTCTCCTCCTTTACAACAGCGGGTGCACCCGTCTGGCTATTCTGCAATGCCTGACCATCGAGAATGCGATATATAATCGAATCGCGGTCGAGGGATTTTACACCTTTGATTCCTAACTCCTGAGCAATAGCTTGCAATTCGGCAATCTCCTTGCTTCTTAATTGTTCAATATGATACATAAATTATACGAATGGGATATAACCCGAACCGATGGGTTAATTCCATATTTATGAAAATAAAAGTTTTAGATTCTTGTTTTATTGATTGTGAAACGCCTCTGCGATATTTGTTTCACTTTTATAATGCAAATATAAGGCTTTTTGTTCAAAAAGCGTGCAATTCACAAGCATAATTTTAGAAAAATATCGATTTTAGCCCATTTTAGCGGTATTATAGCACAGGCTGCCCGCATTTTTATGCAGACAGCCTGTATAAACATATA
Source organism: Bacteroidaceae bacterium (assembly GCA_045634365.1). Taxonomy (GTDB): domain Bacteria; phylum Bacteroidota; class Bacteroidia; order Bacteroidales; family Bacteroidaceae; genus HGM04593. Next base: position 127,454 of record JAZRAC010000032.1, read on the forward strand.
TTTTCTTTCTACAATTATTCGACCGAGCCTACGGGAGAAAGAGCCGCATCCTTTATTTCGGCAGGAACCTCATTTACGCGCACAAAAATCTGCACATCGTCTGCATCACCATCAACGGTGAGCACCATAGAATTGGCATAAAGGGCTACAATATAATCGTTGTTCCAATTGCCGCTTGCATTGTCGTATTTGCCTTTAAGGATTGTTCCTTTGTAATAATCGCTATTGTCTATCGTGTATGTACCGGTGATAAGGCGGGGATACATACTGCTATAATTCTCGTAAATATTGTACTTGCAGTCGCGACGGATAAGTTCAAGATACACAATGGGGGTATAGTCGCTGCTTCCGCTCCATTTTTGCAATTTCCATACTCCCGCAATATTATTGGGAGTAACTTCCACGGGGGTTGAAAAATCGACACCCTGCCCCATTATTATGGGCATTGATGCATCATCATCATCGGAACAGCCCTGAAAAGGAACAACCAACAAGGCGAGCATCATTAGTTTAAAAATATTTTTCATATTATTTATTATTTTATTCGTTTCTATTCTATTATGGCTGTTATTGTACGCGAAGAGGGGGTGCCTTGCACGCCATTCACAATTACCGAAAAACGCACAGCATCGGCATTTTCCCTTTGCAGCAACGCCGAGTCTATGGCGAGCACAATATCTCCCTCGTCGCCCGGTTGCAACACCTGCGGCTCGGTGGCAAAGGTTGCATAAGATGGCAATAGCTCGGCCGACAACTTCAACGGCTTTATTCCTACATTGGCACAAGGAATACGCGATACGGTGCGCCCATTTTTAAAGGTCGTCTGCTTGCGTTTGAGTTTAAGGTCGCCCATCGTATAGGGCAGATGGCTCCACTCATCGTCGTCAATGACATTACCAAGCAATGTGAGCTTAACCAGCGGACGACGGGCCGAAAAATCGGTGTACACCAACGCTCCGGTATTTATGGTACCGTAACGCCCTTTGGGGTTGTATCTTATTACAATCTCCGAGCTTGCTCCGGCTGCAATCGGCTCTTTGCTAAATTCGGCGGCAGTGCAACCGCAATGAGTGGTTACCTTTGTTATTGTAACGGCAGTGTCACTCACATTGCGAAACGCAAACTTTACAACGCGCACAGTATCACTCTCGTGGAGAGTGCCAATATCCGCACTCTTTTTATCAAAAGCAAGAATTTCATCGGCCCCACTATGCAAGGCGGGGTTGAGAATGGAGTCGACCTTTATGCGCGAAGAGCGCACCGTCACCTGCGCCTCGGCCAACAGCGAAAATACTGACAGCAACAAGGCCGGCAAAAGGAACAAAGGTCGACAGTTTCTCATATTACTCACTTTTTACATCCAACCGTTATTGTTTGCATTGTTGCGAACAGTGATTGTGAGTACGTGCTCAACGCCATCGACAACAATAGTGATGGTGGTAACACCGGTAGCAACACCCTGCAACTTCAAGGTTGTACCCTCAATCACAGCTGTGGCAATATTTGTATCGGCCACGGTGCAGGAATATTGTTTATTCTCGCCGTCTACAAAGAAACGGGCAAGGTCGGTTGTCTGTATCTTTTCAGGCGCAAGATAAAAATCGGGCAATTTCATATCGTGGCCGGCACCCTCAATTGCATTGAGGAGAGCAGCAGCGTTAATCATTCTACCCATCTTACCCTTATATTTTCCAAGATTCACCGAAACAAGATTCGATGTTAACGTGTGGTTCTTGTAGTACTTCTTTACACCTGTGAATTTAGAATCAATATCATCGGAGGTCTCTTTTACAAGAGCAACAAACTCCGCCTGTGTAAAGTGGCGACGCAACTGTGCCGCATAGGAGAGGCCGAGTGCCACAACACCAGATACGTGGGGACAGGCCATCGAGGTACCCTCGTAGAATGCGTATGTGCCTTTTCCCTCCTGCACAAGAGTGGAGAAAATCATTCCGCCATTGTCGGCAGCCGAGCCGGGCGTACCATAATAGTCACCATCGCCACCGGGAGCCGCAATATCGTTTCCGGGGCCATAGTTGGTGTAAGAAGCAGGAGTATAATCGGCAGCAAGCGAGGTTACCGCAATACATTTTGAGTAGGCACCGGGGAAGGATGCAGCAGCCGCATACTCGTTACCCGAAGCATAGACAATAACACCGCCATCAATTACACCATTGGGCGAGCCGGCATTGGCAATAAAGTAGTCTATTGCCTCTTTTTCAAGGGGATAAAGAGATTCCCACTCCTCCTCGGTTGCAGGGCCGGCAGGATAGTCGATGGGGTTAACCTCGGGCGAAAGATATCCCCAGCTGCACTGCATAATAACCGCGCCATTATCGGCAGCATATTTCATTGCCTTTGCCTCGTTAACGAGTGTCGATTGGTATTCATCGTCAAAAAGCTGGCAGGTCATAATTCTCACACCCGGCTGTCCGGCAGCAGCATCGCCACCGGCAATACCGCAACCACCTTTTCCATTATTGTTTACTGCTGCAATTGTGCCGGCAACGTGTGTACCGTGGCCGGTACCATAGGAGCCTGTCACCGAAATATAGGGACGGTCGGTAGCGAAATTGTAGCCGTAACGGTCACCTTTGTAACCATTTCCATCGGCATCTTCCTCCGAAGCGTACACCTCACTATCGTTCACCCACATATTGTCTATGAGGTCTTCGTGGTTCCACATTACACCCTCGTCGAGCACTGCCACAATGATGGAAGGGTCGCCTGTACACTTCTCCCAAGCAGCCTCGCAACCAACGTCGCAACCTGCCTCCACATTCTCCGTGTCGAGAATGCCAAAAGAGTAGTTGCCGTTGTTTATGGCAATATCCGAAATTTCGCCATCCTCTTCAAAATCGTACAGCACGCCACGGTTAATATAGTGCCACTGCAAAGGCAACGCAGGGTCGTTAAATTTAAAATCGGACGAAGCGCGTGTAACTCTGCTTGCAACATCAATAGCTCTCGAAGCGGAGTTACGTGTATCCACACGATAAATCTTGCGGTTGCACTGAACCTTGGATACCTCGCCCAGCTGCGAAAGACGCTCCAACGCCTCCTTAACATCTACCTTCTCGTCGAAAGAGACCTTGTACCACAAATGCATCTGCGCCTTGCGGGTGCGCTCCTCGTTTCTTTTGTCAACAGGAAAGATACGCTCCAATTTATAAGTGCCAAGAATGTCCAGCACTTCGTCGACCGAGGGAATGCCCGCACGAGTCTTTAACCCGCCTGCCGCACGTGTCGCGGGAAGCTGGTCGAGAATCTCGGTCATTTCGGGCGAAAATTTAACAAGAACCTCGCCGGCAGCAGCCTCTTCGGGAACCTCAATGAGAGGTTTTTCTGTTGAAAGAGCTGTTGTATCGACAATATCCTTGTCGGTACAAGAGGGCAGTATCAACACAAACGACAGCGCCGCATATAAGAATATTCTTTTCATAATCTGTTTATATCCTAAATTTTAATTATACTCCGTTTATTCCTCTGTTTCGTCCCACTCCTCCTTCATTTCGTACTTCGCACGCATCTTGGGGAACACGTTGTAATAGTACTCAAAATCGGTGGGAGCATTCTCAAAGCCTACAATATTGCCGTCCGAGTCTTTACCCTGCTCCTGCTGGTTGAATACAAGCAATTCGGGTGTCCACTCCAAAAGACGCGGGTGATAGAGCAACCAATCGGGCAATTTACCTGTAAAGAAGTTAAGGTTCAATCGCAACTCTCTTATTTTGGGAAGAATTTTAGGCATATTATTGTCGGCCAACCACTGGATAGTGTCACCGCCAAACGCATCGACATCCTCCTGTGTATATGCAACCACGCCATCCTCGCCCACTTTAAAGTCGGGAATTTGGCCCTCCAAATAACAGTTCGACAAGCCTATAACTTCGAGATTTTCCCACAGCAACAGGTCGCGCAATTGACCAGGTGCCGAGACCTCACTCTTTATGTTAAGACCAATTCCATCCTTGCTGTCGTAGTTGCTCTTCTTGGTAAGGTCGGAAATGAGCCAACGGCGTGTACCCACAAGATAGAGCGTCTTCAATTTGGGGAAGTTCTCCTTGGTGAGCATCGAAGGAATTTGGTCGAAGTTATTGGCGCTGAGGTCGAGATATTCGAGCGACTTACCCAGCTTCACAAACTCCTCGGGCAACGATACAAGGCCGTATGAGAATATATACAGGTCCTTCAAATACTCCAATTCGCACATCTCGGGACAAAGTTCCAGATTGAGAAGCATAGTATTCTCGTTCGACATAATAGAGATTGCCTCCAAATATTTCAAATGTTTAATCTGCGAGGGGAAGGCCTCCTTGGTCTTGAAGAAAGAGTAGCTCACCGAACGTACACGACCGACAGCCTCGGGACAAGGAAGGTCTTTGTCGGTTGCCTCCCACAAGGTTACACCCTCCCAGTTATTAATACGCTCGCTGGTATCCCAATTATCGCTCCAACAACCGATAAGGTCGTATATGGTGAGCATTGCAATAGAATCGCCTGCACGATTATCCTCTATTTTAACGGCAGCCTTCTGTGTCACGGTTATTACAGCCGGCTCGGCAGTATTATCCTCTACGTTCACGGGAGAGAGAATAATCTCGGCCACACGCTCCTCGGGCTCGGCATTCATCTTCCAATCGAAACGCAGTTTGACGGTGCGGGGGCGTGCGCCCTTGCCAAAATCAATTTCATTATCCTTATTGAGGCTCAACCACTCATCGGCAGGAGTAACATAGTTAAAAGAGACTGCAAACTCCACATTGGTAACAACCTCAACCTCGAAAAAACGCTCCTCGTAGTCGTCGGACGATTTTACCGAGAATTCTGTCTCTTTGGGAGTGATAGCCTTGTCAAAACCTGTTTGATTTATGGAGATAATGCGCTCCTCGGCTCCGCATCTCACTCTGATGTTGCCGCTTCGCAGGTCATTCTGCGACGAAGACTGCACTTTCACCTCGCAGGTAGCCGCCCCAAAGCCATTCGCAGGCGAAACGGTTACCCAATCGGGGGCCGACACAATGTTCCAAGAGCCGTATGCCTGTACAACAAAATTATCGCTACCGCCCTCGGCACCCATCGTGATATTTTCCTTATTCAAAGAAAATACCATATTAGGCATTGTACCCTTATCGCTGTCGCTGCATCCGGTAAACACTGCCGCAGCAACAAACAATGCCAATGTTATTCTAAAAATATATTTTATCATCACAATTACAATTATCAAAGGTTAGTTTTCCAGTTCGAGATAATCACAGCCGCGAATATCCTGTGTCTTGTCGTACACAAGCATAGGAATGCCATAGTAATACATCATACTATATATATAATCGCAGATAGGCGCAACGTTGATAGTGATATTGGGGTTGTCGCAAATTTCAAAATAGAAAAGGCTGCACTGCCACATTGTATCATCATCAATCTTTCTTAAATCGTTACCACCCACGAGCAAATATCTTAGACCAAGATGCTGCCAGAATCCGTCGGGCAACTCACGCAAGCAACGGTCACCATTCTCGTCACTCTGATAACGTATGAAGAAACGACTAAGGCCCGATATACTCAAAGGACTAGTGGGGAACTCCTCGAAGCGATTGTAACTTAAATCTATGGCCGTAAGATAGGGCAAACTCTGCGCCGAAACATCTATCGGTAGTTCGGTGAGTTTGTTGTAACTCAAATCCAATGCTTCGAGCAAGAATGTATTATTACCCTTCAACGAACCCTCGGGGAATTCTGTCATTCCGTTACCCGACAGAACAAGATAATTCATAGGAGAATGTTTCTTAAAGAGTATGCCGGGGAAAGTTTCGAGACAGTTATTCGACAAATTAATCTGGCCGGCATTTATTCCGCGAAAATCATCGCCATTCTCAAAAGAGGCAATCTTATTGTTCGAAAAGTCGATGGAAGCGGCCACCGAAACGGCACGAGCGTTGAAAATATCGGGGAACACAGTAAGTTTGTTATTGCTGATAGAGAAATTTTCGAGCTGCGAATAACCGCAGAAGTAACCATCGACATTGGGAACCTCCTCAATCTGATTATTGTCGAAATATATTTTGGCAAAATTAACACCCTTTCCAAACGGATGAATGGTTTTGAGCTTATTGCTGCTTAAATCGAGCAAGCCAAGCTTCACCATCTTGCAAAGGTCCTCATATTCAGGAGTCTCTTCAAGGTTGTTGTAACCAAGGTACATACCCTGTATTTTGGCACCGCTGTTACCATTTATCATAGCAGTCCAGTCTTTGAGGAACTGCTCACCCGAAATACCCTTCAAACAAGCAAGGTTAATCATCTGCAATTCGGGGATATTTGCAAGCATCTCCATAGGGAGGGCTGTGAGGTTGGGGCAGTTGTAAATCTCCATATCCAAGAGAGACTTCATATTTTCCCAGCTCCAACTATCCTCCTCGGCAGCATACTTGTGATTCTCGTCAATATCATCGACAAAGAAGCTCTCGTATGTGATGGGGGAGTTTGCAATATATAATTGTTCGAGCTTTGTACAACGCATTATAGCCTTTGAAATACCGGTAATCTGGTTGGTAATGTCACCAAACTGAATACCTTTGAGCTGAATAGCTTTTTTAATGGGCTTTGCACCATCCTCTAATTCTATGGTCTTTTGCCACTCTTTCGAGAAATTGGTGCGAAAATCCTTTTCGAGGAATTTATCGTGGTAGTCCATACGAACCGCCAACCTCTGCTCCTCGCTCATATTGGGGAACAAGTGACCGCCAAGCTCCTCGGAGTGGCTTCCCAGATAGAGGATGGCAAGCTCGGTCAACTGACCGATAGCCGAGGGAACCACGCCCTTGGCACCAAAGCCTTCGAGCGAAAGGCTTGCCACACGACCATTGTCGAAGAGCTGTACGCCAGGTTGGTCACCCCACATATCAATATCCTTATTGAAGTTCCAGTTGCAGCCCTTTGCTTCGGCAATACCGGCATATTTCCAATTGGGACCGTCCATAGCCTCCCAAATTTCTTTAAGAGCAATATAGTCCTTAATATACTCCTCGGTACCTTTAATATCAAAAGGAACTTCAACCTCCTTTGTGAGCTCATTGTCTGCCACCTTAAACTCATTCTGAACGGTGTTCAGCACCTCACCCTCGCCAAGCACCCGTGTAGCCTTCTTGTCGGAATAACCGACAAAGCTATACACTCTGTAATTGCCGGCTGGCAGCCACACTATTGTATCACACTCAACATAGGAGGTCTCCTTGTTACTGCCGGGAGCCGCATCGGTGTGAAAATCCTCTATATGCTTTGCGGGGATTTTCTCAATTGTGGTTTTTGCAAGGGTAAAGGTATTCTGCACGGTAATATCCACACAAGCAATGTTGCTTATGGGGTAGACCGATTCATCGTCCTCGGCACGGGTGAGAGAAGAGATATTCTTTACAATCTTGAAGGAAACCTGCCCTCTCGGCGCTGTTTCCACCGACAGGTCGCAATTAACCAATCCGGCGGCAACGACGGTGAACGATACATTGTTTACGTCGGAAGAGAGAAGCTCATTGTCTGCATCGTCGTACAATACAAAACCAATGACATTATAAGAGCCGGCAAGCATTTTCAGTTTCTCGCTGCGCACGCCAAATTCGGCATTCTCTTCATCGAAAGAGTGAAGCAGCATAGTGTGCGACATTGTCTGCCCGGCACTCTGCATCACAACCTTTATTTTATAAGCATCGGACAATTTATCCAAACGATTCACCGCACGTGTACTACCCACGGCGCCACCCTCGGCCGATGCATTCTTGTACAATTTGAACTGCACATATCCATACAGGTCCAATTGCGGTTGTGCCGCATCATCATCGTCGGAACAACCAACCAAGCCCAATGCCATAAAGGCAAAGAGCATTGGTAATAGATATAAATACTTCTTATTCATTATCCTTTATCTTATTTAATCAATTATTAACAGGTTTAATAATCAACGCCTTTTTGTTTACGTTGCTCGAATGCAGACGAATGATTACCGGTTCGGTAAATCTGGCTGCGGCAGGAACAGTGAGGGTAAATACATAGTATCCATCGACAATTTTGCGACTCAATCCCCAAACACGTGCGTTGGTGTATGAATTACCGCTCTTATCGTAGATTGAATAACCTCCGTTCCAATCGGCTTCTGTATAAAGTGTATTGATTGTGTACTTGACACCGTTAACTCCGTTCATAGTATAAACATCGGTAATAGAGAGCTCGCTGCTAACCCAGTCGTATAGGTCGCCGGCAGGCTCTTCCTCGGTAATGAACGACGAGCCGTCGCTACCTGTCACGCTGAATCCTTCTATCGCAAAAATATCCTTCTGTGTAACCTCTGCAAGAACATAGTTGACATTGTTGTCGATAAATTCGGCAGCATCGGCACCGGCAGACAAGGTAGCGGCAACATCCTCATAAACACCCGAAGGAACAGCCAAAATATAACCCTTGCGCGAGCGTTTGGCAGTTGTTGCAACAAACGATTTTGCCGAGACTGTAACCAACGAGGGGTCGGAATCGCTCTGCTCGGCAACTAACCAAGGCTCTGCGGGTATTGAGATTGCTCCATTTTCATCCTCCTCTATGAAAAGGAATTGGCAATCGTAGTTAAAGCACTTAATGGTAAACGGCAGGGCATTTTCCACAAATGTATCCTCGGCGTCACTCTCCACAGAAGAGGTTGAACCCTCCTTCAAGAAAATCTTGCCATCGAGAGAAACGAACCAGCCCCAAGCATTATAGTCGCCCGACATACTTATAATGTCGCGTCTCATTCCCGAATAGTTCACAGGGAACTCCTGCTCCGAAGAGCCATCCTCGCTGACAATAACAATGTTACCGGTCATCTCATAAGCAGTATACTCCTCTTTTACATTAAAAGTATAAAGACCATCGTTTATAGATGGTTCCGACAGCCATTCAGGGTACGATTTTATACCGCAATAGCTGTTTATGGCAAATGTTGCCGATGCTTCGCCGTCAATCTCCACGCTCGAAAGAGTATTGCCCTCTTCGTCTGAAATGCCTGTATCATACTGCTTGGCGTGACGATATATGGTTCCTAAATTATATTGACAGCCACCATAATTGAATACCACATTTGCTCCGGCAGGCTCGAATGTGCGAGCCTCGTTTGTAATCTTCATATAGACTTTGTGAACGCCGGCAGCACCAATTATATCGTTGTAATACTCTCCCTCCTCGGTGGTTGAGAAGAGAACCCATATTTTATCAGAAGTTAACTGCCAAGCAGTTGACGACGAAAAGTCGATGGGTACTATTATATAGTCCTCACTATCCAATTCTTCAAGGTCGTAAGGAGCCATTTTTATCAATTCGAAAGTGGGAGTTTGCACTAGCATTGCGGCATTGTCGTCGTCGCTCGAACAGGCTGTGAACGACGCACAAGCAACAACCAACATAGCTGCAAGAAATATATTTTTCATCTTTTCCATACTTTTTATCATTCTCTATCGGTTAATCACTTGCACAATTTTTCGGCAGCTGTTTTTCCTGTATAAGCACCTTCGTTATACATTTTCTTGGCCTCATCGGCACTAATCCATTCAACTGCGTTCACAAAAGTACCCACGACATTATAGCCCGACATACTGGGAATGTAAAGCGACATATACTGCCAGATGAATGTTTCGCAACTGCTGTAATATGAAACGTACATTGTGGGCTGATAAAGGTTTATTATACCCTCCTCGCCATATTTTGTACCAAAAGCCTCGTCGGTGGGGCCAAACTCTTGGTCCTTGAACTTGATAAGAGGGTTCAGAATATCGTTGGTTGTGAATTTTATCTTAACATCGTAACCATCGTAGAAGTAGTCCTTCATTATGACGGTATTCTCCTCCTCGGGGTCAATCTCGGCATATACCAGACGATTGCTGTAATTTGTGTAATTCTGCAAGAAGGTGGAAGTAATTGAGCAATAACCTTCAAAGGCATAAACATCGAACTTGCAGGCCTTCTGCAAAAATACTTTTGTTTCAATGCCGTAGAGGCTCCACTGTGTATCCTCCTTTGAAATTAAGCGCAGCGAGAAGCCGAGAGAGTCGCCAACGGCTATATTTGAATGATAGCCGCGAACCTCGACATTGCCCACCAATTGACCGGCGGGGATAATTACGTTATTGGACTTTAAAGAGTAGTGACGACCCTCGCGAGCGTTGCTGATGCTGTCGACAATCTCAACCGCCAATATACGGTCGTAGTCGCAAGCTCTTGTTGCAACAACAGGAAGTTGGAAATACTCCTCGTTGTCCTGCACGGGAAGTTCGTAAAGGGTGTCCGAGAACATTATGTAATTGGGCCCTTCGTATGTTATATATTCTGCATCGGTATCACAAGAAGAGAAAGATACCAACGTAACAAGAAGCAAATAGGTATATTTAAGTATATTCTTCATATTTCTGTCCTCCTATATTATTTGTTACTTGCATTGGGTTGAATTTGAGAGCCGGGAGCATCGAGCTCGTGCTGCGGTATCGGCCATACGAAGAGGGGATTCTCGGGGGTAACCTTCAAGCTGCTGCCGTGTGAGAGCGACTGCTCCTGCGGCTTACGCTCGAAGCCTTTGCCCCAGCGTTTAAGGTCTTGCAAACGGAAGCCCTCCATATAGAGTTCTTTCACACGCTCCTCTTCTATTACAGTCATTGCATTGTCGGCATTCATAGATACACCGCCACCATAGGATGTGTCGTAGCGTTTCAGACGCAGGGCCGATATATCCTTTGCAGCCTTGTTGTAGTCGGGGTTCTCCTTCTGGCAATAGGCCTCGGCACGAATGAGATACTGCTCCGACAGGCGGAACACCTTGGGCATAGATTTATGCAGCAGCTGAGCCTGTTCATACAATTCCGAATTACCGAAATATTTATAGAGCAAAGGCCAAGTGAGCCCGTGACTGTGACCGGTTGTTGCAGTATAGAAGAAGCAGTCGTCGCGAAGGTCGCTGCTTGCATATAGTTCGAGTACCCACAAAGCCGGCACATAATCGGGGTAGTAGCTGGTGTAGTCGTAGTTCCAGAAGATGGAACCGAGCGAACCGCCGTAGTTTGTGGAGGTAAAGCCCACCTTCCAGATAATTTCGGTAGCCTTGTCGCACTCCCACATATATTGATAGTAGCTTACACCCGATGTATATTCTGTCGATGCGCTCGACAATTGATAATAATCGCAATCGATAAGTTTCGAAGAGTATTTTATCGCATCGTCCCATTTGCGCATATACAACGATACACGAGCAAGCAACGCATAGGCTGTATACTCGTTAAAGTATTGTGCAGCATTGTATAGCTCACCATCGACCAAGGGGTCATAATCATCGCCAAGCGAGAGTAGCTTCGCTGCACGTTCAAGGTCCTCTATCACAAACTGATAGGAGTCGTAGAGCGATGAGCGCACAATTGTCTTCTCGCCATAATAGGAGTCGGTTATTACAACACCGAGCTGCTCTTTTGCATCCTCGTCCGATTTATAATCGACACAATAAAGTTTTATCAGTTCCGAATATGCAAGCGCACGGGCAAAATAGGCCTCACCGCGGAGACGTTCCAGATAATCAATATCATCGTCATTAGTCAATGTAGCTTGCAGCGACTGTGCATTGTCGAGGAAGAAGTTACAGTTTCCGATAACCTCGTACAAGGAGCCATACACTGCCTCAACCTCGGTGCTGGTGGGGAGAATATCCCAACGCCATATACTACCGTATGTATTTGAATAACCATTTATTGCGTATGCAAGGTCGGTCTGTAAATCGGGTAGCAAAGTGAGATAACCACTATAAAGTGCCGAGCTCATAAACGAAGAGTAGATACCAATTACAGCCTCATCGGCCTGATTTATATCCAATATCGCTCTGTCGGCAAGAACCGCATCTTCGGGGTGTTTATCCAGACAGGATGTTACACCCAAGGCGGCCAACATTACTACTATAAATATTTTAATCTTTCTCATTTTCCACAAATATTAGAACGAAATTTCTACACCGCAGGTATACTGACGCGACATCGGGTACTGTGCAGCATAAAGATTGCTTGAAGACTCGGGGTCTATACCGCTGAATTTTGTTATTGTAAATAGGTTCTGCGCTTGAACGTACATACGCACACGACTGAACATTCTCGACTTTTTAAGCAAAGAGGCGGGAAGATCGTAGCTCAACATAATGTTTTTAAGACGCAAGAACGATGCATCCTCCAAGAAGCGTGAATCCATTTGTGGTGTCACGCCGTAACGGGGAATATCGGCTATATCACCGGGCTTTCTCCAACGGTTATAAAGCAGACGCTTCGATTGGTTATACACCGAATAAAGGCCGTTGCTCTCCTCGAAGAAGCGGTCGTTGTTAAACATCCAACGGTCCTCAACCCAACTGAAATGAGCACTCAACGACAACCCCTTATAGCTGATGGTGGTACCAAAGCCACCCTGCCAAGGAGCTATATAGTTTTTATCGAGCATCACCTTGTCGGCCTCATTATATTCGTTTGTTATATTGCCATATTTATCGTACCAGAGAGCGTCGCCATTCGCGGGGTTAACGCCGGCGTAACGATTCAAATAGAATTCGCCCACCGAGTGGCCTACTACCAATTTTGTTGCAGTGGTACCCACTACATACTCTTGCACGCCGTTGTACAATTCTGTAATCTCGTTCTTGTTGTACGAAGCATTGGCGTTCACATTCCACACAAAATCCTCGGTGCGGATAATATCGGCATTAAGAGAAATCTCAAAGCCCTTGTTAAGCATTGTACCCACATTGTCCCAACGTGAACCAAAGCCGTTGTTCACGTACGATTGGGGAACAGCCATAAGCATATCTGTTGTCTTCTTGTAGTAGAATTCCGCATCGAGGTTCACACGATTGAAGAATCCCAAATGGAAGGCAAGGTTCGATGTCCACAACTTCTCCCAGCTGAGGTCCTCGTTTCCTTGCGACACGGGAGCAATACCCGGGCTGTCCATATAGTTGTTACCACCGCCTACAAGTGCCAAATGGTCGTAGTCGGGGATTGAAGAGTTACCCGATGTACCGGTGCTCACTGCAATCTGCGCATTGGACAACCATTTTACATTTTGCAGGAATTTCTCTCTTTTCACGTTCCACATAAAACCAAGCGACCAGAATCTAGCCCAACGGCCATTCTCGCCGAAGCGCGACGAAGCGTCGGTACGCAACGAAAAGTCGGCATAATAGCGGTCGTTGTAGTTATACTCGGCACGGCCGAAGAACGAAAGGAACGAGTGGCTCGATGAACTGTCGGCCCAAGATGTTGCACGTGTACCCGAAGAGAGCAGTGTGAAAGAGTCGTTGCTCTGTCCGCGTGTAACCACCTGAAAGCCCTCGGAGCGATAATCCACACCCTCCTGACCAATCATAAGGTTGAAGTTGTGCTTCTTCTTAATATCGAACAGATAGTTCGCAGTGTTGGTGATTGTGAGATTCACCGCTGTGCTCGATGCACGACCGGCTGCACCCTGATTGTTGTTACCCACGAAGCTGGGGTAAGATTTCATATCCGTTGCACTGTGTGTGAAGTCTACGCCAAACTGTGAACGTATGGTAAGGTTCTTTATGGGAGTAAGCTCGGCATACAACACACTGATAGCCTTGTACTTTTTAAGCTCCATAGGATTGTAGTTCATCCACTCCACGGGATTGTAACCACGACCGGTCCAGCTGCCATCCTTCGACGAAGCAACCTTGCCACCCTCTACGTAGGGTGACCAATAGGGCAACATAAAGCGACACGCCGAAATTGGAGTGTAGAGGGCATACTCGCCATCATCGGCCTGCTGCACCTCCTCATAGGCAAGCATAGAATTGGTACCCACCTTCAACCAATCGCTGGTCTTAACATCGGCATTGGCACGCATATTGTAGCGGGTAAATGTAGAGCCCTGTGCAATACCCTCTTGGTCGAAGTAGCTTGCCGACACAAAATAGTTGCTTTTGTCGGTCGCGTGGTTCACCGATAGGTCGTAGCTCTGCAAATTGGCCTTGTCGTTGAACACAGCGTCCATCCAATTTACATCGACCATTGCCAAGCGATTGTAGTCCTGCCCCTCGTCGAGCCCAAGCTCTTTCTCGAACATTATACGCTCGGTGGTGTTCATCAGGTTCCAATTATCGTGAGCAAGGTTCGAATATCCAAGCTGTGAACGGAATGTTACATTCACTCTGTCGGTGCTTGTTCCGCGTTTGGTGGTGATAACAACCACGCCGTTTGCCGCACGCGCACCGTAGATAGATGTTGAAGAAGCATCTTTAAGAATGTTTATCGACTCAATGTCGCTGGGGCTTATTGCGTTAAAATCGGCGCTGGTGATGGGCACTCCGTCGAGAATGAACAAAGGCGCCGTTCCCGAATTTATGGAGTTTGTACCACGAATCTGGAAGGTTGCGGGCTTGCTGGGCTCTCCCGAATTTGAAAGCACTGTCATACCCGGTGTTTGTCCCTGCAAAGCCTGGTCAAAGCCGGCTGTGGGCACATTCTCAATTTTGTCGGCCTTAACGGTTGACACCGAGCCGGCAATTGTTCCCTTTTTGCGCACACCATAGGCGACAACCACAACATCGTCTATCAACTGTGTTTCACAAGGGAGTTCCACGTTCAATACTTTTGTGTCGGCATTAACCACAAATTCCTGTGTTTCGTGCCCCACATAGGTAAAGACCAATGTAGCCTCCTTCGCTTCTCTGATTTCAATTGCATAGTTACCGTCAAAATCGGTAACAACGCCATTTGTCGTGCCTTTTTGCATAACTCCTGCCTGTATGAGCGGAGAGCCATCCTCGTTGGTGGTTACCGTTCCTTTCACCACAAACATCTGTGCGAAAGTGCCCGGCACAAGCAGCAAACTGAATAGCACGAACAAAAGAATTCCTCTTTTTTTCATCTTGTGTTTTATAATGTTTAATAATTATCGCCTATATATAATAAGGAATGGCAGCACATCCATCAATCTTTTTTAAATTGAACGAAGTGCCGGACACTCATTTTTTTGAATATCTATGCAAACAATATTCATTTATATCCATAAAGCGGTGCAAATTTATGAAAATAATCCCTATGCGCTACTACTTTTTTTTTAAAACTTGATAAATAAATAAAAATTTAACAAAATTGAAAGGTATTTTCTTGCAAATTTGTTAAAAAACGGAGTTTTAGCATAAAATTTGTATATAAAAACAGGCACCCCGATTGAAGTGCCTGTAAGAAAAAGCAAGAATCGCGGGAGCCGCGACCTATTTGAGAGAGGCAGCCAGAAGCGAATCGAGCTCCGCGGCTGCAAGGTCGCGAGCTATTATAGTACCCTTGTTGTTTATAAGAACATTGGAAGGAATGGCAGTTACTCCATAAGCGGCGGCAACCTCGCTGCTGCCACCCGTCGGCCCGCACAATTGCTTCCACGAAAGAGCAAGCGAAGAGACGGCGTTGCGCCACTCGGCAGCATCGGAATCGAGAGAGAGGCCCACAGCTGCAAAGCCACGCTTGCCATACTTCACATACAGTTTCGTTATTTCGGGCAACTCCATTCGGCAGGGAGCGCACCATCCGGCCCAAAATTGCAACAGTGTGTAACGGTTTTTATTCACAATAGAAGAAAAAAGCACTTTTTCATCGTTAATATCGGGCAATTCAAAATTTAAATATTGTTTACCGACAGCTGTTTCGCTCCTGTTTCTGTTGTTGGCAACGATTGTCGATACATAGTCGTTTACAAAACTATAACGAGCATCGCGCAAATAGGAGGGTACTTTTCCCAAAAGGGGGAACAGCCTCTCGGCGTCTATCATTTTATAGGATTTTGTTACGAGAAAAAGCCCCAGATTATTATCTATATTATTCTCGATGGCAAGATAGGCATAGGCAGCAAGCGTTGCACGGGCTTTTTCACGCTCGGCAATCAGGCTGTCGCACACATTCTTATCCATAGGCATAGCTTTCAGATAGGCAGGAGAGGTTACCCCTTCGAGCCCTTCAAGATGCTCCTTTGCATCCATAAAGCGTTGCAGGATGGCATTTCCCTCGGTACCGCCACGCTCCACGGTGTTTCCTATATTCACATTCACAACACCACTCTCCACAACCACAGGGCCGCCAATGGCCTTGCTCGGGACAAGCAGCATACGCACAATGCGGTCGTGATAACCACCGGTAAATTCAAAATGTCCATTATCCACCTTTGCCGAGTCTATGATTGTAAAAAACTCATCGGCGGCAGTCATATAGACTGTCGTTCCATCGGGAGCCGATGGAAACGAGCCTTTTATGGTGTATCCGTTATTTTCGCACGAGGCCAACAGAAGGAGCGCAGCAAGCGCGGTAAACAGTCTGCTCATAAAAGAAAAAAATCAAGAATTTATTGAATTATTTATATCATAAATATATTCCAGAAGTTCGTCGCGCCCCATCGCACTCTCCGACGAGGTTACAAAAACCGGAGGCAGTTCCTCCCACTCTTCGAGCAGACGCTGTTTGTAGGCCTCCACATTGCTTGCAAGAGCTGTTTTTGTGAGTTTATCGGCCTTGGTGAACACAATGGAGAAGGGAACGCCATTTTCGCCCAACCACTCGAAAAATTCAAGGTCTATTTTCTGTGGGGCGTGGCGGCTGTCGATGAGCACAAAGAGATTGGTCATCTGCTCGCGGTCGAGAATATAGGAGGAGATTATATGCTCCAATTGCTCATTCTGCGCCTTGCTGCGCTTGGCGTATCCGTAACCGGGAAGGTCGACAAGGTACCACTCGTCGTTCACGATAAAATGGTTTATCAGCAAGGTTTTTCCCGGCATTGAGGAGGTCATTGCCAACTTATTGTGACGAGTGAGCATATTTATGAGACTCGATTTTCCCACATTCGAACGCCCTATGAAAGCATATTCTGGCTTATTATCTTGCGGACATTTTCTAATATCGCTGTTGCTTATCACGAAGCGTGCCGATTTTATAACAGGTATCTTCTTCATTGTAAAAACTATTTCGATGCGAAGATAGAAAAAAATACAAACAAGAAAAAGCCTGCTACGCAAAAAGCAATATCACGCCACAAGGAAATTCCTTGTGGCGTGATAAAACACAGACTCGTACACTCTTTTCAATTACCAATCTCGTAGCACAGCCTCAACTGCCCCACAGTGGTACTCTGCCCATCGGTGCGTATAAAATGAATGGCCGGTTGAATGGAGAAACCCCAAGCAATAGGGCAATTAAATGTAACCTCAATATCCGTTTCGCTCCCATCGAGGCAGTATATGCGATTCACCGCCGCTCCTATCCGCACACCCTCTTTTATGAAATTCTCAACAACAAGCCCGCCGGCCCAAAATCCTTTGCACGGAGCCTCGTCGTTAAAATGCTTGGAGCCTTGCGCCAAAAGGCTTAATCGCGAACCTCCTATGCGCAGGAGCGGCTGTTCCACACTACCCCACATACTAAACTCGCTACGTCCGTGCGCCTCTTTGGTTGTAACGGCATACCCGAGCGTGTAGGAAGCGGGGGCAAAATCCTCGTCGCCCCAAGAGTACATCACGCTACCAATATTGAAAAGACCGTCGCGCCCGGGACGGAAACGGAATTGCTCATCGACCCTGTCGGATGGGGCTCCATTGTAGAGCGTTTCACGCAAAGTCCAGCCACCCTTGTTAAATTCAAGATGCACGGCAAGTGCAGCCTCGGGATATACGGCTATATTATGATTTTCGGTACAAGTGGGCACACAGCCGTATGACGAACCTGTGAAAAGCCCTGCAAGATCGGTGTTAAAATAATCCTCGTCGGCAGCCTTTAATCCTATAAAGGCGGTCAATGCACCATCAAAGAAATTCTGCGACAAGCCCGCGTGAAAAAGCCTGAGACCGCGATTTTCAGCATCTATATTGGAAAATCCCTGACGGTCGTCGGCCACAGGCGAACCTGCGCCGTATGTCGACAAAAGCGACACATCGAACAACGAACCCTTCCACAGCCTCACGCCAAAATCGGCATTTATAAGATTGGCCCATCTGTCCTTACCATTGGACATATTCCACTGCCCCTCACTGATAACACCCA
The DNA here is from genome assembly GCA_045634365.1 of Bacteroidaceae bacterium. GTDB lineage: Bacteria > Bacteroidota > Bacteroidia > Bacteroidales > Bacteroidaceae > HGM04593. The sequence continues at coordinate 145,534 of JAZRAC010000032.1, forward strand.
CGTTCCAAGAGAACCTTTTTTCCTGTGCCGACAGTGAGATTGTTAAAAACAATGCAACAAAAAGAATAAAATGTTTTTTCATAATTATATCCGGTTTTATATTTTTTATGTAATTAAATATCAAAATAACATCGCCACGCGATAAACTATCCACGCTGCAATATATGCCACCAAAGTAGTGTAAAGAGCCGTAAAGAGAGCATATTTCCATCGGCCGCTCTCACCCTTTATTGCAGCAATCGTAGCCAAACAAGGGAAATAGAGCAGAGCAAAGACCATATAACTTAAAGCAGCTGCGGCTGTCACTCCCGATAGTCCGATAGCTTGCTGCAACATAGTCTCATCCTCGGCACAATCATCGGGTAAATCATACAGCACGCCCAATGTGCTCACCATAAGTTCCTTTGCTCCCAATCCCGCAAGAATACCTACTCCCATACGCCAATCGTAGCCCAAAGGAGATATTACAGGCTCTATTGCGTGCCCAATCTGCCCAAGATAGGATTGTTCCTGTTGCTGCGACGAAGTAATTTCCTCGGCCGAACCACTCACGGGGAAATAACCCAAAGCCCATATAACAATGCTGGCAACAAGAATAATTCCACCCATCTTGCGGATATATTGACGACCCTTTTCCCAAGTGTGACGGGTAACACTGCGCATCACAGGCATACGATAGGGCGGCATTTCCATTACAAAGTGACTCTCCTCTTTTCTGCGAAAAGCCACATTCAAAAGCATCGCCGACATTATTGCTATTATCACCCCGCCAAAATAAAGCCCCATCATAACCAATGACGCATTCTCGGGGAAAAAAGCACCGGCAAGAACCGTGTACACCGGCAAACGAGCCGAACAAGACATAAACGGCAAGGTAATCATAGTAATAATCCTGCTCTTGCGGCTCTCGATGGTGCGCGTAGCCATTACCGCCGGCACGCTGCATCCGAATCCCATTATAATAGGGATAAAAGATTTTCCGTGCAACCCCACGCGACGAAGCAACGGGTCGGCCAACATAGCCGCACGAGCCAAATAACCCGTATCCTCCAAAATGGATATAAAGAAATACAGTATCAAAATATTGGGAAGGAAAATAATCACACTGCCTATTCCCCCCACAATGCCATCGACAAGAAGGTCCTTGAACCATCCATCAGCAAGATTGGCACCAAGAATTTCCGACACCCACGCAACACCGGCATCCATCCACTCCATAGGATAGGCACCAATTTCAAAGGTTGCATAAAATATAAGATACATCAATGCAAAAAAAGCAAAATACCCCAAAGCCGAAGAGGCCACCCAACGGTCGATTAGTGCCGTTACTCGCGAAGAACGCCCCTCGCGCAATTTATAAACACCATCGAGAATACGATGCACAGCCGTATGCTGGTTCTGCATTGTAACATCATCGACAGGCAAAGAGGTTACACAATCCTCTTTATGCTCCGCACAAGCAATCGCCCGACGAAGCACCTCATCGACTCCCTTACCCTTGCAAGCAACCGTGGGTATCAAAGGTATTCCGAGCCTCTCTTGCAACTGCTCTATATTTACTTCGCTGCCGTTACTCTCAAATTCATCATAAATATTAAGCACGCCCACCACGGGAATACCGAAACGCATCAGTTGCAAAGTAAGCAACAGGTTACGTTCAAGATTATTCACGTCAAGCACATTCACAATAACATCGGCCTCTCCCTTTCCAAGCTCATTGGCTACAAAAGCCTCCTCGGGGCTGAATGCTCGCAAAGAATATGTACCGGGCATATCAATTATACGCAATTTCTTGCCTTCAAATTGAGTGCGCCCCACTACGCTCGAAACAGTAACGCCGGCATAATTACCCGTACGCTCATGCCCGCCCGAAGCATAATTGAAAAACGCAGTCTTGCCACAATTGGGGTTACCCACAAGAATTATTGTTATTTCATCCTTCTCGGCCGGAGTTATTTTACCGCCGCCACCGCAACCGGGGCACCCCGCACAGGCACTTTTATCACAAGTAGCCGCCCGTTGAGGAACCACATTCACATTCTCCTCAATGACAGGAACAGATGTGTTCACAGCCAATTTAAGAGCCTCTGCCTCGGAAGACTCTATGCTTATAAATTCCGCCTCGGAGCTACGCAGCGCGACCGATTGCCCCAACATTGAAAAAACAATGGTCGAGGAGCAAGGAGAGGCATAGCGCATCGTAATCTCCTGCCCGGGGATAAAGCCCATCTCCTCCAAACGGAGACGGAAAGCCGCAGACCCGCCTACGACCGAAATAAATCCCTTTTCACCCTCTTTTAAATCTACTAGTTTCATTTTTATAATATTTCTAATTATTTTTTTTGACAATGCCATTATTGACGATTGCAAAATTCCTATAAAAACAGAAGCCCCACAATCACATTTTTTTGCCATTCTGCCCATTTTTCATAATCATTTTTAACCAAAAATAGTTAATAGCACAAATTACCGATGGAACATATTGCGAAAAAACAGTATATTCGTAACCTGTAAACAGACACACTATGAGAGGAAAGATAATATTCGCACTGCTCGCCGCAACCATATTTGCCACAGGCACCACCGCGCAGTGCATCAAGAAGAGTACCAAAAAGGAGATTGAGGCCTTTTTCGGCAAAAGCCTCAACGGAGAAGATGCACAATTCAACAACAAGAAGAGAGTAAAGAATATCGCGCTTGCCACCGACGAAGTGTGGGAGTGCTGGCGCAACGCCGTAAACGCTTTTGAGAAAGAGCCGCTGCCACAGGCCGCAAGGAACGGGGAACGCGACACCCTATTCTGGCGCATACCCACACACCCCGAGCCGGGTGCCACAATGCCCTTCCATTATATATACAAAGGAGAAAAGCCGCAAGAGGGCTACCCGCTGTTCCTCTATATGCACGGCTCCGGCCCAAAAGCACAGGAGTGGGACACAGGTTTTCAACTGTGCCAAATGTTCAACGACACACCCTCGGCCTATTTTATTCCGCAAATACCCAGCGAACAGCTCTATCGTTGGGCCGTTCAACCGCAACAGCTTGCTTGGGAGAAACTGCTGCGTCTGGCACTCCTGTCGAGCGACATAAACGCCAACAAGATATACTTCTTCGGAATATCCGAGGGAGGATACGGCAGCCAACGCCTCGCATCCTTCTACGCCGATTATCTTGCCGGAGCAGGCCCTATGGCCGGAGGCGAGCCATTAAAGAATGCCCCTGCCGAAAATCTTGCCAACACAGCCTTCTCGTTGCGCACCGGACAAAGAGACTATGGATTCGGGCGTTATTTCCTCACCCACACGGCAGGAAAAATCCTCGACAGCCTGCAAACTGTTCGCCCCGGGTACTACACACACAAAGTGGAGCTAATCCCCAATATGGGACACAGCATCGACTACCGCCCCACCACCCCGTGGCTGGCACAATTCACCCGCACACCCCACCCCTCATATTTCTATTGGGAGGATTACGAAATGTATGGCCGCCACCGAAAAGGATTCTGCAACATAAGGGTGAACGAAACATCGCGCAACAACGACGAGGAGCGCACCTGTTACGAAATGAGCATAAAAGAGAACACAATCTTCCTCACCGTTAGGAACGTAACCTACCGCACCACCAAAGAGATACAGGGGATTGCAATGTTATTCGAGAAGAGCTACACAAAAGCCACGAAAGGAAACGTCACAATATTCCTCACCGAGAGACTCTTCGACCTTAAAAAACCTATAACCATTATAGTAAACGGCCGATTGGCCTATAAAGGAACGGTTACCCCCACGCTGAAAAGTATGGTGGAGAGCTGCGCCCTCTTCTTCGACCCCGAGAGAGTGTTCCCCGCAGCGGTGGATATTGAAATAAGATAGAAGCTCGGCAGCAAATAAAGCGCAGAAATTGATAAAAAAACACTATCTTCGCACCATAAAAGGATTAAAAGCAGAATAAATGAACCAAGAATACCCATCGGCATTGCTCGAAAAGGCAGTCAGCGAATTTGGCAAGCTGCCCGGAATAGGGCGCAAGACCGCCACCCGCCTCGTGCTTAATATGTTGCGCAGAAAAGAGGAGGAGGTAACCGCTTTTGCCGAGGCTATTGTAAGGCTGAAAAAAGAGGTAAAATATTGCAAGGAGTGCCACAGTATATCCGACAATGACGTATGCCCCATCTGCTCCAACCCCCTGCGCGACCACAGCGTAATATGCGTTGTAGAGAACATTCAGGATGTGATGGCAGTGGAGAATACAATGCAGTATCGCGGAGTGTACCACGTGCTTGGCGGAGTAATATCGCCTATGGACGGAGTGGCCCCCGGCGACCTTCACATAGAGAGCCTCATTGAGCGTGTCGCCAACGGGGAGGTTAAGGAGGTTATCCTCGCGTTAAGCTCCACAATGGAGGGCGACACGACAAACTTCTACATATACCGCAAGCTCACACAATATAATATAAAGCTATCGGTTATAGCCCGCGGAATATCGGTGGGCGACGAGCTTGAATATGCCGACGAGGTAACCCTCGGCCGCTCCATAATAAACCGCACGCCATTCACCGGAAAAACCATATAATATACTATGGAAAAAAGAGAAGCCCTTAAAAAAGCACGCCTCACATTCTGGATGCAAGCAGCAATGACCATTGCCATAATTGCACTGTTCGAAGCAGGATTTATTGCAAAAAACACAATATCCCTTACCCCCACAATGCAATACACGGTGAGCGTTGCAAGTGTGCTGCTCACCATAGCCTTTATACCCCTTGCAATAAAGGGATTCTCCTCCCTTATGCAGCGTGCAATAGAGAGAAAAAATCCCCTTTTCAACGAATATTTCTACACAAAGAGCAACGCCCGTTTGAGCATCCTCTTTGCTGTTACCATTATGAACATTGCCCTATATTACGGCACCGGCAACAACAGCGCATTCTACTGCGCACTGCTTGGAATTGCCGCAACCATATATAGTTACCCCACAAAAAGACTGCTCGACAGCTATACACAAGAAAACAACGAAGAAGAATGAAACTATCGGTAATCATAGTAAGCTACAATGTAAAGTTCTATTTGGAACAGTGTCTGCGCTCGGTATTCAAGGCCGGCGACGACAAAATCCCAATGGAGGTGTTTGTTGTCGACAATGCGAGCCCCGACAATTCGGCAACATACGTTGAACATATATTCCCACAAACAGAATATCCCAATCTGCACATAATAAAAAATGCGCGCAACATAGGATTCGGCAAGGCCAATAACCAAGCGATAAGAAAAGCCACAGGCGAATATATACTGTTCCTGAACCCCGACACAATACTCACCGAGCAGACACTCGCCGACACAATAAAATATGCCGACGCGAACCCGCAAATGGGAGGCCTTGGCACAATGATGCTTTACAGCAACGGAAAATTTGCCAAAGAGTCGCGCCGAGGGCTCCCCACCCCCTGGACCGCATTCTGCAAAATGAGCGGCCTGCGCTCCCTCTTCCCCAAAAGCAAAATCTTTGGCAACTACTATATGGAGTATCTCAACAGGAACAAGCCCGCCGAAATTGAGATAATATCGGGAGCCTTCTTCCTTGCCCGTCGCGAAGCACTCGACAAGGCAGGATTCTTCGACGAGGCCTTCTTTATGTACGGCGAGGATATAGACCTCTCCTACCGCTTGTTGCAACAGGGATATAAAAACCACTATCTTCCCTCGCCCATTATACACTACAAGGGAGAGAGCACTCACAAAAGCACATTCCGCTATGTGCACATCTTCTACACGGCAATGCTCATATTTTTCAGGAAGCATTATGGCAAATACGGCATACTGCTCACACTGCCCATAAAAGCATCCATACTCATAAAAGCCATAATCGCCGTTATTGCACAATACATCTATCGTGCACACAACTTCATAATCCCCGCAAAGGATATACAGGACTATAAATACATATACATTGGCAAGAACAGCGAAAAAATAAAGACCATTGCCGAAAAATGGTGCCTCGACATTATATACATAGACGGTGACGAAACAACAGGAGCAACCCACGCTGCACAAATTGACAAAAAAGCCGACTATATTATATACGATAGCGAGAATTTCAGTTACGGCCACATAATACACCGCTTCAAGGAGTCGGACCACAAGACCAAAATAGGCACATTCTACCCCGACAGCGACCTTATAATAACAGAAACAGACACCTTCACACTCCCCTGCGATGAATAAAGTAACACTGCGAGCATTAGAACCCGAAGACCTCGAACTGCTCTACACCATAGAGAACGACACAGAAGTGTGGGAGGTGAGCTCATCGAGAGTAAACTACTCCAAATTCGCTATAAAGAAATACCTTGCCGAGCAACCCCAAGAGATTGCCGTGGCAGGAGAGGTGCGCCTTGTAATAACCGACCGCGACAGCAAGAAGGCCATAGGAGTCATAGACCTCACAAATTACTCGGCAACCAACCGCAGTGCCGAAATTGGAATATCCCTTCTGAAAAGCGAAAGAGGAAAGGGATACGGACAGGCTGCCATAAAGGAGATTGAGCAATATGCAAAGGCGCACCTGAATATGCGTATGCTCTATGCATACACCTCGGCCGACAGCACTTCGGCAGGGAAAAATCTGTTTCTCGCCTGCAAATATATTCCCGTCGCCACCCTCCCCGAGTGGTATTTCAGCAACGGGGAATATATAGATTTGACGGTTTTCAAAAAAAATCTGTAAAAAAATCCCCAAATTGTTTGCAGATTAAAAAATAATGCATACCTTTGCACTCGCTTTGAGACACAAAGCAGACATAAAAAATGGTGCGTTAGTTCAGTTGGTTAGAATACATGCCTGTCACGCATGGGGTCACGGGTTCGAGTCCCGTACGCACCGCAGAAAGCCTTTCAGTTACACTGAGAGGCTTTTTTGTTTGTGTATATCCGTGAAGGTATTGCGCTCGCATAAAGCATTGAGAATAAATCGAATAACAATGCATTTCAATGCTCTCCTGTCAATATAATTCCATATAATAAGGCAAAGGAGCGAATAAAGCAAAAAGGGTAAAAAGGGGTATTTTGCAGTAGGATTGTTACCAACCTTGTTACCATCCTTGTTACCAAAAATTTTAGAGGTTTTCGAGTTCCAATAATTTGTTAAACATTTAATTACAACAAGTTATGTGGAATTTTACATTCAGGGTTCGAAAACAAAAAATTGACCGTAACGGACTTGCTCCGATTGAACTGACAATCAATATCAACAGAGAGCGTTCAACCTTACAGTTGCCTATGAAGATTCAACCCTCAGAGTTCGAGAGGTTGAGAGCGTCAAAGAGAGCAAATTACATCAACACCTATTGCGAACACGAGCGTGTGAAGGTATATCGCACAGTAACCCAACTTCAAGCAATGGGAAGAGAGGTAACAACTGAGGCAGTTAAGAAAGTTCTTAAAAACGGTTACTCTTCTTGCTCATATAGAATATCTGACCTACGTGATGATTATATAAAGATTCTACGCAAACGTGTAGGCGTGGACTTGACTGAGGGTGTATTTAAGAAATATGAGCGTGTAATGCAACGTGCCATCGACCACCTTCAAAATAAAGAGTGCAAGAATATCACTAATGCCGATATGAAAAGTCTTGCCACTGAAATGCGAAGCACATTGCAAGAATCTACCTTTGCTAACCAATGGGTGATAGCAAAGACCTTTTTCACATTTGGCATACATAACAAGCATATTGCCGACAGCAATCTATTTGCGACCATCAAAGTTACCAAGAAG